>NZ_QNRV01000016.1 GCF_003315195.1 Sutterella wadsworthensis
AATACTTCGCTGATGCGCTGGCTCTTCAGAGCAGGACCATGCGGCAAATACACACTGGCCCGCCAATCCTCCATGGCAGCCATGGAGTTGCCGCCAGCTAATTTGTAGATCGCCAGATTGAGCAGGCTGCGGGCATCCTCTTTGAAGATCTCGCGCAGATGCTCGAGCACCTGTGACTGCGCTGCCAGCTGTTCCAAAGCCCAAGTGAACCCCAAGCTGCGGGTATCCCACAAAGCTGTATCCATTTCGGCAGCCGCTGGTTTGGGGCCGGGAGCATCCGGAAAATCTCGGCGGTAGGCTGCCTCATCGACCAGAGTCTTATCCAGGCCGAAATAAAAGGTTCCCTGGGCGTACTGAGGAAATTCAGAACGAAATTTGGCGGTGATATTGACGACTGAATCGGCTGCTAAGCGGCCGACATACTTGCGGGCTGAGCGTTTTGATTTCTTGGCGACCGGATCCCACTGCGTTTGATAGGCGTAGATGTAGCACAAGCCCTTGGCATTGGTTTCCTTGGTGAAATACCACTTGTCGCTAGTCTTTTTCATCATCAATCCTGCTGACAGATACCTATTTAAAACATAGGTAGCATTTTAGCGGAAAAAAGAAATCCCGTAAAAACTTATTGGTTCATTTTCACGGGATTAGCTCAGCAAAACATCCGATCCTTGACCTTAATCACACGAGTTCGGGATCTGTTATCCGGGAGTTCCGGATGCAAGTCATCTCGGAGGCTCTTTTAGTCATTTGAAGGATTGGAATTTAAGTCATTACGGTTTCGACGGCAATCCGCTCGAGGCAGCGGCACCGTTTTTGGCGCCATCGACGATCTTCATTGCTGAAGTGATCATGGTCGACAGATCACCCATATTGCCCGGCACGATCAGCGTATTGTTGGTGCGGGCCAGCTCCCCGAACGCTGCAACATACTTTTCGGCCACCTGCAGGCTGACCGCAGTGGCGCCGCCCGGAGCCTGAGTAGCTTCAGCAATGCGGCGAAGTGCTTCGGCAGTAGCCGTAGCAATAGCGAGCGTTGCAGCTGCCTGACCTTCTGCTTTGTTGATTTCAGCCTGCTTGTCGCCCTCCGACTGTGCGATGGCTGCTTCTCTTGCACCGGTCGCGAGGTTAATCTGCTCAAGCTTGCGGCCTTCAGATGCCGCTACCACGGCACGCTTTTCACGTTCAGCCGTAATTTGCTGCTGCATTGCCTGCAGAATCACCGCCGGCGGAGTCAAATCCTTGATCTCATAGCGCAGTACCTTGACGCCCCAATTAAGTGCCGCTTCGTCAATCGCGGAAACAACCGACTTATTGATTAAGTCTCGTTCCTCAAAAGTTTTATCGAGCTCCATCTTGCCTACCACGCTGCGCAGCGTTGTCTGAGCAAGCTGAGTGACAGCAATAATGTAGTTCGAGGTGCCGTAGCTCGCCCGCTGCGGATCGGTAACCTGAAAGAAAAGCACGCCGTCCACGGTGAGCTGCGTGTTGTCGCGCGTAATACAGACCTGACTCGGCGTATCCAGCGGAATTTCTTTAAGCGAGTGACGATAAGCCACACGATCAATGAAAGGAATGATGAAGTTAAGACCTGGACTCAGCACGGCATGAAATTTGCCCAGGCGCTCTACAACCCAGGCGGTCTGCTGCGGCACAACCTTGATGCCCTGACTGGCAAACACGACCGCGACCAGCACGATGATGAGTGAAAGGATGAGAAATCCAGTGATTTCAATGGGCATGAGACTGCTCCAAACGATGTGCTGAAAAAATGTCGAAATCTGTCTTAGAAACGGCGGCCGAGCACGAGCTGCGTGCCGTCGACTCGGGCGATAGTCCAGCGGCCAGGCGTAAGCGGCTCATTTCCCTCTGGCCGGGCAACCCACGGTGCACCGCGGTATTGGACAACCGCAAGGCCGTCGCTGCCCACCACATCCACCGTCACCCATTGACCGCTGTCCAAGTGCTGCAGTTTGGCAGACGGATCTTTTCTCCCTGCATTTCGCCGGCGCACGGCGATGACGGAAAGGCACCCGCCAGCGAGCACTGCTGCGCAGACGACAAGCTGCATGGTGAAATCAAGACCGACGGCAGCTCCAGCCGCCGTCGCTCCAAAAGCAAATGCAACAACCAAAAGATAAGCGGTGCCGAGGAAAATCTCCGCTCCGAGAACGGCGATGCCGGCGATGAGCCAGGCGATGGCAGGAGAAACCGAAAACATGTTTGTCTTAGAAAAGTCTGTCGAAAAACATGCCTAAAACGAGGCATCCAGACAGCGTACCGACGCTGCAGCGTTAAATCGCTCAGCGTTATCCGCATGTACGGAATCGAGTCTAGCACGCGTTGCCGATCGTTCTTCACAGGATCGTATAAATATGAAAAATCCCTTGAACTTCATGAAATTCAAGGGATTTCATAGACTCTGTACGCCGGCCGGAACCGGCGGATCAAGTCAAAAATGCGCGCGGCACTCGTCGATTATGAGCCGCGAGCCAGGCGACGCCAAGTATCCACCACTGTATCGGGGTTGAGCGAGATGGACTCGATGCCTTCATCCATCAGCCACTTGGCGAGATCCGCATGGTCGGAAGGTCCCTGACCGCAGATGCCGACGTACTTGCCCTGAGCACGGCAGGCACGAATAGCCATCGAGAGAAGCGCCTTCACAGCCGGATTGCGTTCGTCAAAGGTAGCAGCCACGAGACCGGAGTCACGGTCAAGACCCAATGCAAGCTGCGTCATGTCGTTGGAACCGATCGAGAAACCGTCGAAATATTCGAGGAACTGTTCGGCCAAAAGCGCATTGCTCGGGATTTCGCACATCATGTTGAGGCGCAGTCCGTTCACGCCGCGCTTCAGACCGTGCTGCTCCATGATTTCCGTGACGCGGCGGGCTTCTTCAACCGTACGCACGAACGGAATCATCAGTTCGACGTTGGTAAGCCCCATCTCATCGCGCACAAACTTCATTGCACGGCATTCCATTGCGAAGCATTCCGCAAAGGAGTTGGCAATGTAGCGGGAAGCGCCGCGGAAGCCGAGCATCGGATTTTCTTCAACCGGTTCGTAGTTGGCGCCGCCGATGAGCTTACGGTATTCGTTGGACTTGAAGTCTGAAAGACGAACAATGACCTTCTTCGGATAGAAGGCTGCAGCGATCGTAGCCACGCCTTCAGCGATCTTGCGCTCGAAAAATGCCTTGGCCGACGGATAGCCCGCAGAAAGGCGTTCAACGGCATCGCGAAGCTCACCCGGGACATTCGGGTATTCAAGCACCACCTTCGGGTGGATGCCGATGTTGTTGTTGATGATGAATTCCAGACGAGCAAGACCCACACCCTGATTCGGAATGGACTGGAAGTCAAAGGCAAGCTGCGGGTTGCCGACGTTCATCATGATCTTGACGGGGATCTCAGGCAAAGCGCCGCGCACAACCTGTTCCGTCTTGACCTCAAGAAGGCCTTCGTAGATATTGCCCGTATCGCCTTCAGCGCAGGAAACCGTAACCTTGTCGCCTTCCATCAGGCGTTCAGTGGCATCACCGCATCCAACGACAGCCGGGATACCGAGTTCACGAGCGATGATGGCGGCATGGCAGGTACGTCCGCCGCGATTCGTCACGATAGCGCTGGCGCGCTTCATCACCGGTTCCCAGTTGGGATCCGTCATGTCCGTTACAAGGACGTCGCCCTCAAGGACACGATCCATTTCTGAGGCGCTCTGCACAATGCGCACGACGCCCTGACCAATCTTTTGTCCGATAGCACGCCCCTGAACGAGCAGGCGGCCTTTGGAGCCAAGCGAGTATTTCGTCTGAACTTCCACGGACTTCTGCTGGCTCTTAACAGTTTCCGGACGAGCCTGAAGAATGTAGATCTTGCCGTCGGTGCCGTCCTTGCCCCATTCGATATCCATCGGGCGGCCGTAGTGCTTCTCGATGATGCGGGCAAATTTGGCGAGTTCGATCACGTCTTCGTCGGTAATGGCGAAACGGCGGCGATCTTCCGGATCCACATCCACGGTACGAACCGTGCGGCCGACGGAGGCATCCGTTTCAAACTCCATGCGGATCAGTTTGGAACCAAGCGTCTTGCGGATGATCGGGAACTTGCCGGCATCAAGCGTGGGCTTAAAGACATAGAACTCATCGGGATTGACAGCGCCCTGCACGACGGTTTCGCCGAGGCCGTAGGATGCGGTGATGAAGACCACCTGGTCGAAGCCCGATTCGGTATCGAGCGTGAACATCACGCCGGCAGCGCCCTTGTCGGAACGGCACATGCGCTGCACGCCGGCAGAAAGCGCCACTTCAGCGTGCGTAAAGCCTTTATGAACACGGTAGGAAATGGCGCGGTCGTTATAGAGCGACGCGAAGACTTCCTTCATGTGATGCAGGACGGCATCAATACCGACCACATTAAGAACCGTTTCTTGCTGGCCGGCAAAGGAAGCGTCCGGAAGGTCTTCAGCTGTGGCAGAGGATCGTACGGCTACTGAAATATCACGGCCTTCACGCAGCCATTCGTAGAACTCGCGAATTTCCTTTTCCAGCTCGGCGGGGAACGGCGCACTTTCAATCCAACCGCGGATCTCAGCACCGGCAGCGGCCAGGGCCTTAACGTCGTCAACATCAAGCTTTGCAAGACGCGCGTGAATACGGTCTTCAAGACCGCCTTCCTTCAGGAAGAGACGGAAGGCTTCTGCCGTGGTGGCAAAACCGTCCGGAACACGAATGCCCGCGCTCGTAAGCTGGCTGAGAAGCTCGCCCAAAGAGGCGTTCTTGCCGCCGACGCGGTCAACATCCGTCATGCGAAGCTGACTGAAAGGGAATACGTAACGACCCTGTACCATTTTTATCCTCTGATCACCCGCTGAACAAGTCCTTCTTGCTCTCTTTGGCGGGCGCTTGTTTAGAAAACATGCGCATTCTACTCGGGCTTGCGCCCGGCTTGGTAGTCACACAAATATCGTTTTTTCTAAACAACAGCTTCAGCCGCACGATTACGCTGTTTGAAGGTTAAAATTTCGGCGCTTTTAGAAAATCGCCCATTTCATTCAGGTTTGACATGACTGACACGGAAAAGGCCAAGAAGACCCGACAGATCTTCATCGTGAGCGACGGCACCGCCATTACGGCGGAAACGCTCGCGCACTCCATCCTCACGCAGTTCCCTGACCTGCACTACCACCAAACGCGCATCCCGTTCGTTAACTCTGTCGAAAAAGCTGTCGACACGGCCCGCCGCATCAACGCCGTTGAACGCGAGGAAGGCCTGCGCCCGATCATCTTCACCACTTTCGTTGAGCCCGACATCATGCGTACGTTCAACGAATTGGTCTCCGGCCATATCATCGACCTCTTCCGCAAGTTCGTCGGTCCGCTGGAAACGGAACTCGGCATGAAGAGTGAACACAGCATCGGACAGACGCACCGCATTCGCGATGATGAGAAGTATCAGCGACGCATTGCGGCAATCGACTACACGCTGCAGCACGACGACGGGCAAACCAACCGCGGCCTGGATGAAGCGGATGTGATTCTTGTCGGCGTCTCCCGTTCCGGCAAAACACCGACATCGCTCTTTCTTGCCATGCAGTTCGGCATCAAGGTTGCAAACTATCCGCTCATTCCGGAAGATTTCGACCGCGGAACACTGCCTGAAGCGCTTCTGCCGCTGCGCAGCAAACTTTTTGGTCTTTCCATCGCGCCCGAACGACTTTCCGAAATCCGCAATGAACGACGCCCGGGCAGCCGTTATGCGAGCCTGCCCAATTGCCAGCAGGAGATTCACGACGCCGAAGATCTCATGCATCGTGAAGGCATTCGCTGGCTCAACTCAACGACAAAATCGATTGAAGAAATCTCTGCGACCATCATGTCTGAACTGGGTCTGGACAAGCGCAAAGCTTAAGACTGGAGCTCGCCGCAACTGCTCCACACCGCATGCAATATAAAAAATCCGCCGAGCATTCATTCCGGCGGATTTTTTATTTGCGGCCTGCGGCACGCTTTTATGAGAGAAGCGTAAACCCTGCCAGCCCAACGAAAATAACGGCTGAGGTTCGGTTGAGTATTTCTTGAAACCTGGCGCTGCGGAGCCGATCTGCCAGCGCACCTGCACCCCAAGCAATAGCACCAAAAACAATAATGGTGGCAAAAATAAAGGTTACCCCCTGAATCACCATCTGCAGCACAAGCGGCCAGCCTGTCACGCCAGCGGGTACAAACTGCGGGAAAAAGGCAAGAAAAAAGATCTGAACTTTCGGGTTAGTAATGTTCATTACTACACCGCGGCGCCAAAGCGCCAGTCCGGAGAGCTTCACCGCATCATGACCGCGCGCCGCATCCTTGGCGTGAGTCCAAGCCTGCCACGCAAGCCAGAGCAAATAAGCCGCCCCTAAACACTTGATGGCCCAGAAGAGTGCCGGAACCGCCGCCACCACTGCAGCAATCCCCAACGCAGCCGCAAGCGTCTGCAAGAGCAGCCCTGTTGCTAGGCCAAGGACAACAATCATGCCGGCACGAACCCCGAAGACGGCCGACTGCATCAGCACGAAGAGATTATCGGGACCCGGCGCAATCGCCAGCAGCAAACTGGCACCAAAGAAAGCCAGCCAAAGAGAGAACGCCATCGCCAGATTCTCCGCTCTTCGTCACAATCAAGGTTTCAAAAACGGATCCAGTCCCGCCGCGCTCACGCCATTCGGGCGAACAGCAAAACTCGTCATCACAAAGCGCAGCCAGCGTCCGAGCACCCAATTCATCAGCAGTCCGGCGCGGGCAGAACTGTCAAAATTGGCGGGCACCTCTTGAGCGAGCACCGCCTCTCGAAGCGTTTGGCGCAGCCCCATTTCAAGCTTGTCGTAAAGATGCGTCATACGTTCGGTGAGCTTCGGATCCTCTTTCATCAGAACCTGTCCCGTCATTACGCGCGTCAGACCAGGATTGGCATCGGAAAAGTCGAGCATTACAGACACCATCATCTGCACGCGCCCAATCTGCGTGAGCGCATCATCGTCACGGATCTGCGCAAAGAGATCGAGCAGACTCGACTCGATAAAGCCAATCAGCGCATCGAACATGGCGCCTTTCGACGGGAAGCTGCGGTAAAGCGCGGCTTCCGAAAACTTGAGCTTCTTGGCAATCAGCGCCGTCGTAATGCGATCACATTGGGGATCCTCGAGCAGCTTTGCAAGCGTCTGCAAAATGTCTTTGCGGCGGCTGCCGACAGCTCGTCCGGAACGAGGCACGCGCAGAGTGACTGGGTCTTCGCCAACCTCCTTCACGGGAGCGACTTGAGCGGGTTCAAGAACGGGCATCTTCTTATTTATGAAATTTTAGAGGGATGAGTGGACGGAACTTTAGCGCAAACCGATGATGGTCTGCCAATCGACGCCACCTTCTTCACGGTACGAACTCGTCAACAATTCAAAAACAGTAGCAAATTGTCGATGTATTCAATCCGAATTTACCCTAGAATAGCATCCTTCCTCATAAATTTTGCCGGCTAACAAATGACTACTTCATCGAACAGTCGCGTTTTTTTGCTGCTCTTCCTTGCCACGCTCGCCGCCTTCGGGCCCTTCGTAACAGACTTCTATCTGCCGACGCTTCCGGAGCAAACAACGGATTTCCACACCTCCCCGGCCATGGTTCAGCTTGGGCTGTCGAACATCATGTGGGGACTCGCTGCTGGTCAGCTGCTGGTCGGACCGATTTCCGACCGCCGAGGCCGCAAAAAACCGCTTTTTTGGTGTCTGGTTCTTTTTGCCGTCACGACGGCAGTGGCTGCAGCTGCCACTGAAATACATGTTTTTCTCGTTATGCGTTTCTTTGAAAGCCTCGGAGCAGCCGGCGCAATCGTACTTTCACGCTCCATTGCCGCAGACCGCTACACAGGGCGAGAGCTTGGAAGCTTTATGGGCGTGATGGGGGCCATTCAAGGCATTGCACCGATCACTGCACCGATGCTTGGCGCATTGATTGCGGATGCTGCCGGCTGGCGCGGCATTTTTTGGATTCTCTTTGGCACGGGTGTAGTGCTCGCCTTCATCACACTGTTTGTTTTCGTTGAGACGCTCCCGCGCTCGCGAATTAACAGTGTCGAACGTTCAAGCAACGGTACTCAGCGCGAAAGCATCCGTGAAAGTTCTGCCAAACTCATTGCGGATCCTGTGTTTTGCGGCATCGTGTTTCAGCAGCTCCTTGCTTCAGGCATTCTCTTCGGACATATTTCTTCGTCGCCCTTTATTTTCCGGGGTCACTTTGATCTTTCGCCCGAACTCTATGGTCTTACATTCGGTCTCCTGGCACTCGGCATTACTGCCGGCGCAGTCATCAGCTCGCGCATTGACCCCTTGAAAGCGCTCGGTGTCGGCGCTGTCGGCATGCTGGTCTGTGCAGTCTTTGTGGCCGTTTGCTTCATCACAAATCTTTCGCTTTGGGCCGTTCTTCCCTTCTACTTCCTTTTGATGGCATTCCTTGGGCTTACGCTTCCTGCCGCAATGACGGCTGCTCTTACGCTGCACCGTCAGCGCGCCGGCTTTGCAGCTGCGGTCATTGGTTCAGTGGGATTTGTGGGCGGCGGTCTTGTCGCGCCGCTCACCGCAATCGGTGAAGTAACGAGAACCGCAAGCATCATCTTCGTTGTCTGCGGCGTACTGCTCGTTTTGATTTCGTTCTGGCTCAACCGCCGTATGAAGCTTATTCGGGGTGTTGAGCTTAAGCTTTAAACACAAAATACCAACCGTCAAACAGCCTGGCGCCTGCTCGACCGATGAAGAGTCGCAGGCGCCTTACTGTATCAACGATATCTGTCAATCTAAGCACTCTGTCCTACAGCAGACCTGCCGACAGCGCATTTCATTTAAATAGTTCAAAATCCCAGATAAGCAGCGTTTTAAACTTTACTGATTTCACGTTCTCGACAGCATTCAATTACAAAAACCTCATGCTTGAAGCCTTCCTCAATTCACTTGGCTGCGTGTTGACGATGTCGCTCCTTGCTGGGGCTGGTTACTACACCGCCTCTCGCGGTTGGTACGACCAGAATTCTCAGCAGCTCATTGCCCGCTTGGTAACCTTTCTTTCGTTGCCCTGCTATCTCTTTGCCAGCGTATCCGAACGACTTACCCACGATGAACTTCTGTCGCTCGCGAGTGCAATGATTATTCCCTTTGCCTCAATATGGCTCGTCTTCTTCACGAGCCGCGCTGCTGCACACATCTTCCGGATAGAAAGAGTTCATTCCGGTGTTTTTTCCTCGGCCTACACCGCTTCGAACAACATGTTCATCGGCCTGCCGGTTTCCATTGCCCTTTTTGGTGAAGAAGCGGTGATTCCCACACTGCTTTATTTCTTTGCCAATACGACATTTTTCTGGACGATGGGCAACTACATGGAGTCCATTGACGGTGCGGTGCATGATCAGCGGCAGATTCCCAAGGTTTTTTCACTGACGACCATCAAACGGGTCTTCTCGCCCCCGCTGTGCGGCTTCCTGCTGGCGATTGTTCTGCTTCTGCTCGACTGGCATATGCCCGCGCCCATCATGAGCGCAGCGAAATACATGGGCGGCATCACTACACCGCTCGCATTGGTCTTCATTGGCCTCATGATTTATCGCATCGGCATACGCAACATCGAATTCTCCAAAGATCTGATGGTGGCATTGTGCGGGCGCTTCGTTATCAGTCCTTTGATGTGTCTGAGCTTCACGATGCTCTTGCCGGTTGGACTGCCTGAACTTTATGCCAAGGTGTATGTCATTCAGGCCGCACTGCCCTGCATCACACAAATTGCAGTCCTTGCAAAATATCATCACGCAGATGTCGAATACGCAACAACCTGCGTAGCATCAACGACGTTATTAGCTGCCATAACGCTGCCCATTTGGATGATGATTCTCACAGCGATTTATTAAGCAAAAAAATACCAGCGCTTCAAGTTAACATAAGCCTCATTCGCCAGCGCCTGTGCTTAATTAAGCTGACTCTCTCAAAAGAGAAAAGCACACTCCTTGGCAAGGCGTTTTCATTTCGTATAAATGAAAACAAACATTATTACTGTATTAGGAATGTATTCATTAAACATCCTAGATGAGAACTTCTATAGCACCCTCATACATTGGATGTCGTCCATTGATTCCCAGAGTACTCTAGGCTTTAAAAATACAAGTAAATCATTATATTAAGCCTTACCGAAATCAGGGCGGAACTGATTAATTTATCTATTTCATACTTCAGCCTTCCAGCTTATTATTTATTTTTTTGTGCAGTAAAAAAAGAATACACAATCAATACCTATTAACTTGATAAACAAATAATTATAGGAAATTTTGTTTATCTATTACATCAGATTTGATTTTCAATATTCAGATTTCACCGAATTGAAATCAATTCTTTATCGCAATGAAAAGCTCGACAGGTACATTTGACTTGTTTCTAAACAGGGGGCTTTTCAGGCATGCCCAGTGCAGTCACCATCAAACGACTCAAAAAAGTTGTCGGCGGTAAATCCATTCTCAAATCCATTGATCTTGCTGTGCGTCCGGGTGAATTTCTCACATTGGTCGGACCTTCCGGCTGCGGCAAATCCACGCTGCTGCGGGTTATCTCAGGCCTCACAGAATTCACCAGCGGCTCTGTCCTGATCGATGACAAAGAGGTTTCCGAGCTTGCACCTCGCGAACGCGGTGTTGCAATGGTGTTTCAATCTTATGCGCTCTATCCGCATATGAGCGTTGCGGAAAACATCGCTACACCGCTCAATATGGCAGAACTGTCCTCGCTTGAGCGTGCGCCTTTGATTGGCCGCTTGTTCGGCGCCGAAAAACGACGCTCCATTGAGGATCGCGTCAGAGCTGCAGCCAGACTTGTTGAACTTGAACCATACCTTCAAATGAAGCCGAGTCAGCTCTCAGGCGGTCAACGCCAACGCGTAGCCATTGCCCGAGCCATGGTACGCAGACCCGGTGTTTTCTTGATGGATGAACCGCTTTCAAATCTTGATGCCAGACTGCGCACCCATATGCGAGGCAAGATTGCCGAGCTGCACCAACGGCTGGGAGCCACCTTCATCTACGTCACACATGATCAGTCGGAAGCCATGACGCTTTCAGACCGAATCGCTCTCATGATGGAAGGCGAGATCATCCAGCTGGGCACACCCGACGAACTTTATGAACGCCCGGACAATATCCGTGTAGCTAAATTCATCGGCAGTCCTGAAATAAATCTTCTGCCGGCTTTAGTGAGAAGCGGTCGTTTGATTTTCAATGGTCAGGCAACCGCTCTGCGTATCGCTTCTCCGGATAGTACCGTCACAATCGGTATCCGTGCACAGCGAGTGCACACCGCAGATGTTGATGCAGACGGACCGCTCATTCAACTGACAGTGCATCGAGAAGAAACGCTCGGCGAAGATGTTCTGCTCTACGGTGAAACCGCAGTCGATGGAAGGTCATATCCGTTTGTTGCCCGAGCATCTGCCAAACAGACTTATCAACTGCGCAAAGAAAGCAGCTCTTGGAACAAGCCCATCCTGCTGGAAGCTGCGTCTTCGGGCGTATTGGTGTTTGATGAGCAAGGTGAGCGCATTGTCTCCCGTCTGAACGGTATGCAGGAGGCCGCATGAGCACTGTGCTTACAGCCGAAAAAATGCACATTCAAGACGCTCCGCGCAGACTTCGTTTCTGGCGGCCTGATGCTGCGGCAAAGACTTTCACGCTGCCGGCGTGGGCGTTAATCGTATTGACACTGATTGCGCCCATCACGATTGTGATTGTGATGAGTTTCACAGACTATCAGTTAGGCAACACAGAAGTCCGCTGGGTGGGATTGGAGAACTACTCCACGTTGGTTCTTGGAGACGACTTCCTGCGAGCATTAAAAAACACCGTTCTGTATGCCGTACTGACAGTCCCTGCCTCGGTCTTTGTCGGACTCATGCTCGCTCTATTGGTCAATCAGGTCAAAATCGGCAGTCGTGTCTATCGAGCGCTCTTCTTTCTGCCTGTTGCTTCCACCTTGGTCGCCATGGCCATCGTTTGGAAATATCTTCTTCACGACGCAATCGGTCCCATCAACCTCTTTCTGCGCTGGCTCGGTTTTGCAGGCATCCCTTTCTTTTCAAGTCCTGAATGGAGCATGTTTTCGCTTGCCATCATCGGTGTTTGGCAACTCGCCGGCTTCAACATGGTGCTTTTTTTAGCCGGTCTGACCGCGATTCCTTCGGAGATTCAAGACGCCGCCACACTTGACGGAGCAGATTCCTTCTGGCGACGCCTCTTTACCGTAACACTGCCGCTCCTTTCACCCACCATGCTCTTTGTCGTCACCACGAGCTCAATTACGGCTTTCAAGCTTTTTGATGCCGTCGCCGTGCTGACCAAGGGCGGACCTCAAGGCGCTACAGACGTTCTTCTCTATGCAACTTATCGCGAAGGTTTTGAAAACCTAAATACTGCCGGCGCCGCGGCAATGACTGTGGTCTTCCTCGTGATCATCGTTGCTGCATCCTGGATCCAAGCACGAATTTCAGAAAAGCGGGTGTATTACAAATGATGAAGATGCTTCTAAGCCGACAAAGTCCGGCATCTCCCCAGCAGCTCATTATCCACGCGCTGCTCCTCATTGCAGCCTTTATCACCCTGTTTCCATTTTATTGGATGGTCATCACTTCCTTTAAAACACCCAATGAAGTCTTTACAAGCGTGTTTCACTGGCTCCCGCAAGTTTGGAACGGCACTGAAAACTATCTTGCCGCCGTATCAAAAGCACCGATCTTCACCTTCATGCGAAATGGCTTGATTGTCTGCTTCGGCGTTCTCACCTGCCAACTTTTGGTAGCCATTCCAACAGGCTGGGCATTAGCCCGTTATGACTTTCGCGGCAAAAAGTTATTGTTTTTAATCGTTTTATTAGGACTTGCCGTCCCCATCCAAGCACCGGCCATTCCGCTTTTTATCGCACTGGCGACCTTTGATCTGCTTGACACATTCTTCGCCTTGATGTTTCCGTTCTTTTTGTCGGTCTTTGCAATCTTTCTCTTTCGTCAGGCCTTCAAGACATTTCCAGACGACATCGTGCTCGCTGCACGTCTGGACGGCATGAAGGAGTGGGAAATTCTCTGGCGGGTCGCGACCCCGAGCATCAAGCCGCAGATAGCCGCCTTTGCCGTCTTCTCCTTTGTTGCGCACTGGAATGACCTTTATTGGCCGCTCATCGTAGTGACGAGTCCCGACATGGTGACTCCGCCGCTGGGCATGGCGCAGTTTTCCGATCCTGAAACAGGCACCAATTTCGGTGCGTTAATGGCGGCTGCCACTGTCATGGTGATCCCAGTTGTGCTCTTCTTCGCCGTGATGCAGCGGCATTTTATGGAAAGCGTTACGCAGTCGGGCATCAAGTAAAACGCCTGGCCGCACACTCATTCACAACCCGTTTTTGGACATTTTCGATGTCCGCATTTCAAGGAATACAAAATGCCATTCAATCGTCGTCAGATGCTTCAACTCATGACTTCTTTGGCGGTTACCACGGCTTGTCCGGCCATGGCCTGGGAACCAGAGTCTCCCGTTGAGCTCGAACTTCTTCATGCGATGCCTGGCCAGGACGCCTACTTTCGTCAGGTAGCGGAAGCCTTCACTGCTAAGAATCCTAAAATCCGCATCCGCTTCCGTGCTTCACCGGCCAACTATCCCGAAGCTCATCAAAGCATTCTTCGTGCAGCCATCACCAATAAGCTGCCCGACATTTATCACTCTGCCTGGATCTACTTCGAAGAGGCCGTCCGCCAGTTAAAAAAACGCAACGCCATCTGTGATGTCACCGACCTCTTTAAAGCGGAAGGCGATGCGTGGGCGCAAGAAAATTATTATCAAAGCATGATCGACATCGGTACGGTGGACGGTCGGCTCTACGCACTCCCATTTGCCGCATCCACGCCGGTGTTCTTCTATAACGCCGATCTCGTGAAGGCTGCCGGCGGCGATCCGGACAATTTCCCGACTGAATGGGAAGAAATCATTCGTTTGGGCAGTGCCATTAAAAAGTTGGGTAATGCGGACGGTATTTCTTTCGATGTTGAAGTATGGCCTGACGATTGGCTCTGGCAGACGCTCATCCTTGAACAAGGCGGAAGCCTCATGGACAAGGACGGCAAGCACTGCGGCTTCAACAATGACTTTGGTCTCAACGCCATGCGTCTGTGCCGCCGCATTGTGACCGAAGGCGGTATGACGATGCGCGACTATGAACAATCCAGACAGCAATTCGTCGCCGGAAAAATTGGCATTATTGCCTCCTCACCCAACGCAGCCCGTGCCTTTACGGATCTTGTCGGCAGCAAGTTCAAGCTCGGATGCCAGATTTATCCGCGTATGAACAAAGATCACGGCCGGCTCCCGACGGGCGGCAATGGCGGCATGATCTTGACTAAAGATCCGATCAAGCAGCGTGCCGCTTGGGAATATCTCAAATTCGCCTGCGGGCCAGAAGGACAGAAAATAGCCGTTTTGGGGTCCGGGTACATGCCGACCAACAAACTGGCTGAAAAGCCGGAATATCTGGGGGATTTCTACAAAAAAAATCCGCTCTGGTACACGCCGATTAAACAAATTCCTTTTGCGATGGGATGGCAAGGATATACCGGCAACAACGGATTCCGCATTTGGACGAAGCAGCGGGACATCATTGGCCTCGTGATGCGCGGCAGCATCACGCCGGAAGAAGGTGTGAGACAGATCGTTTCTGCCACGGAATCCCTCTTTTAAAAATTGAAAGCCACAACAATGCCCGCTTTGCCTATGTCCTGGCCGAAACTTTTAATTCTCGACTGTGACGGCGTCCTCGTCGACAGTGAACCGCTTGCTTGTGAAGCGGATGCTGCAGCCGTGCAAATTTTCGGCACCAAAATGCTTTCCTCTGCGCAAGCCATGAAGCGTTTCACTGGCAAAAGCGCTGCGTATATGCGCGACGTTTTAACGCATGAATTTGGGGTGACGGATATCGATGGTTGCATGCAAAAAAAGGACGACATTCTTTGGGAGCTGTACCGCGAAAAACTGCACACAACGCCTGGTCTCCTTGCTGCACTTCACAAACTCCGCGAAGCGGGCATTGCACTCTGCGTAGCCTCCAACAGCGGCCATCAACGTCTTGAGCACACCTTTGCCGTCACAGATCTTAGAGCTTTTTTCGGCAACAACATCTTCAGCGCTGAAGATGTCGCTCACGGCAAACCGGCGCCCGATCTTCACCTCTATGCCGCAGCCCGAATGGGCTTTAAACCAACTGAGGCATTAGTGATTGACGACAGTCCTTCCGGCATTGAAGGCGCTTCAGCAGCCGGCATTCGTTCACTCGGATTTATCGGCACCAACCGACTGGGAAAACCATGGGAAACCGCGCAGATGGCCGCTGGCGCTCAAGACCTGATCTCCAGCTTCGATGAACTTCTGCTGAAACTTGGACTTTGCGGCAAATTTCAATCCTGCACAAATGACAATACTGCTTCCCTTTAATGAGGCCGGCCAATGGCTTCGTGGTTCTCTTCACTGCCACAGCACGAATTCGGACGGTGAGGTTCCGCCTGAACAAGTCGCAGCCCGCTATAAAGCCGAAGGCTACGACTTCATCTGCGTAACTGATCATTTTCGTCCCGAATTCAACTATCCCATCACCGATTTGTCGGTCTTTAACGATGACGTGTTTCTGACGATTCCCTCTGCGGAACTCCACATCATGGCTACTTCTTATGGAAAGCTCTGGCACTTGACGGCTAATGGGCTGCCCGGGAACTTTCAGCCGCCCATGACAGACGAAACACCGGCACAGTATGCTCAACGCGCGGCGGATGCCGGTGCCTTTGTCAGTATCGTGCATCCAAGCTGGTATCAGCTAACACTCGAAGATGCAGAAACGATAACCTGTGCACACGCCGTTGAGGTATGGAATGCCGGCTGTCAAATCATGCACAGCCGCGGCGACGGCGCTTATCTTTTGGACGGCCTGCTCGATCGAGGCCGCCACCTGCTTTGCACGGCAGTTGACGATATGCACGGACATCTGCCTGACTTTGCGCTCGCATGGGTCATGGTGAAAAGCTTAGAGCGCTCGCAGGCAGCCATCCTCTCCGCGTTGAAGCGCGGCGCTTTCTATTCGTCTGAAGGCCCGGAAATCAAGCATATGGCTCTGAACGGACGAAAGCTCGTCATGCATACAAGCGCCGCATCCACCATTCTAGTAAACGGTCAAGGTTATACCAATGCCTTTAAAACAGGCGTCAACATAACGCACACTGAAATTGATCTTTCTGACTTTGACAGCCCTTGGTTCCGCGTCATCGTGACAGCACGCGACGGGCGGCACGCATGGTCCAATCCCTATTGGTTTGAAGACATCGAAGCTCAATAAATGCTGTCAAAACCTTTCGAAAGGTGATCGATTATTCCATCAAGTGATTTCTGGTGAAAACATTTAACGCACCCAGCACACGATTGATTGATCAGTCTTTTCGAGTCCTGCCCGACGAGGCAGGAAACGGCCGACATTGGTATGGCGAAGCTCCGATGTCGGCCGTTTTTTCTTCTGGGTTAACTCTGCTGCTTTTTAAAGCGGTCGCAATACTGCGCCAGTGCAGCCGGAACTCACCTGTTTGGCGTAACGTGCCAAATAACCTGTCGTAACACGCGGCGTCCGAGGTTTCCAGGCTGCACGACGGCGGGCCAGCTCTTCATCGGAAACGTCAACCAAAATGCGGTTTGCAGGGATATCGATTTCAATCAAATCACCCTCCTCAAGAAGCGCAATTGGACCGCCAACGGCTGCCTCAGGCGAGACGTGACCGATGGCTGCACCGCGCGTTGCGCCCGAGAATCTTCCGTCCGTGATCAGCGCCACCGAACTGCCTAAGCCTGAGCCCATAATCGCCGAAGTGGGATTAAGCATCTCGCGCATGCCGGGTCCTCCGCGAGGACCTTCATAACGAATGACAACAACCTCTCCGGCCTTGATCTTCCCGCCGTAAATAGCACTGAGCGCATCTTCTTCGCAGTCGAAAACCCGCGCAGGCCCCTTATGATGCATCATTTCAGCGGCTACTGCAGAGCGCTTGACAACGGAACCTTCCGGCGCCAAATTGCCTTTAAGCACCGCAATGCCGCCTTCCTTGGAAACCGGCCGCTCGATGGTGTGGATGATTTCTTCGTTCTTAATCTTTGCTCCGGCAATATTTTCGCCAACGGTCTTACCGGTGACCGTCAGACAATCTGTATGCAGGAAACCGAGTTTGGCGATTTCTGCCATGACCGCTCGGATGCCGCCCGCCTCATCAAGCTCTTCAATATAGTGATGGCCCGCAGGCGCAAGATGGCAGAGATTCGGCGTACGGCTGCTGATCTCATTGGCGACGGACAGATCGAGGTCGATTCCGCATTCATGCGCAATTGCAGGCAGATGCAGCATGGAATTCGTCGAACATCCGAGCGCCATATCGATGGCCAGAGCATTCTCAAAAGCTTTGCGCGTCATGATATCTCGCGGCTTCAGGTCCCTTCGCACGAGTTCCATAATCTTTAAGCCCGTCTCTTTGGCCAGACGCAGGCGTGCCGAATGAACGGCGGGAATGGTGCCATTGCCGGGCGGCGCCAGTCCCAGAACCTCCGTGAGGCAGTTCATGGAATTCGCTGTGAACATACCTGAACAAGACCCGCAGGTCGGACAGGCATTGTTCTCAAGATCAAGAAACTGTTCGGGCGTGATGCGATTTGTGCGGAAACGACTCACGCCTTCAGAAATGTCGGAATAGGACACTTTGCGGCCTTCAAAATGACCTGCAAGCATCGCACCGCCGCTCACAACAATTGAAGGAACGTTGAGTCGTGCAGCAGCCATCAAAAGTCCGGGGACATTCTTATCGCACGCAGCCACCAGCACAAGACCGTCGAAAGGATGTGCGATTGACATCGCCTCCGTCGAATCAGCAATCAATTCCCGAGAAACGAGGGAATATTTCATGCCGACGTGTCCCATTGCCAATCCGTCGCAGACGGCAATTGCTGGAAAAACGATTGGCACGCCGCCTCCGAGCGCTACGCCTTGCTTCACCGCATCAACAATCTTGTCAAGATTCACGTGGCCCGGAACAATATCGTTCTTCGAACTCACAACACCGATCAATGGACGCCCAATCTCGTCGTCGCAAAGACCTAAAGCTTTTAAAAGAGCTCGCTGCGGTGCGGCGTTGACGCCGTCCTTCAAAGGTGCGCTTCTCACGGTGCTTTCTCCTGCTCGATATCGTGATGCCAAATGCACTCAGCGTCGAATTCGACGAACAGCACCGAAATCAAAAGCATCAGTACTGCTGGGGTTCGTCGGCGACGCGTCTTTAAAGAGTACAAGTCGACAATAAACGCAACTTTTCAGTGTTATCCCTAACTTAATAAACAAAAATGCTTAGTTTTCAAGCATTTTTCCGTAACACCCTAGCAAGGAGGCGCTAGAAGTTTTGATTGAAAACAATTGATAATAACTATCAAACAAATCAATTAATAGTTTTTGTTCATATTTACAGCACCATCATGGTGAAAATGCGCATCAGTTTCGTGCAACAGCGTTTCGAATCCAAATCCTCACCAGAGCAGCAGATTAAAAAGTATCCGCGGCATGTTCTTCATCGATTCTTTTTTGCAGTCGCTCCCAATCTGAAAAACGTTTGGAAACGGCTGAGAACTGCTGATCAATCTTGCTGAGCTCTGTTTTTAAATCATCGATGTCGAGCGGATCAGCCTCAATTTCCCGCAAAAATTCCGTCTCCCGCTCCACGTCATCGCGACGCCGGACCAACGCTGCAAGCGTTTCTTCAAATTCATCGCGTGTCAGACCTTCCAAAGGCGCATCCAATACGCGAACAGGGGAATGACTCGCAGGAGTTGGTATCGGCCCCTCGCCAAAAGCCTCTGCGGGATTAGCACCAAACCCCGGAGGCAGTCTCTGCATTCGCTCAAACGCGGCAAGCGTCGGATCCGATGCCGTCTGGCCGTAATCCTGACTGACTGTCGGCACGGATAATGGGGCAGTTTGAGCGCCGGCCGCTTCGCCGGGCTGGCCTGAAGACGCATTCAGTCCTTTGGGTTCAACGGCAAAGTCGAGCGTCACCGAGCCCAGTCGGAGCGGTCCGGATTCGGCCGAAAGACGAAGACGAACACCGGTAGCGCGATCAACAAGAACGGCCTCGCCCGAAGGCACAATCAGGTCGTACTGCGGCATAAAGAGCTCTCCAGAGAAGAAATAAGCCGCACATAATGGCTGCAGCTTAAGATAATTGAGCAATAAATTCTAATCGTCGGCCGGCTTCTCTCCGTCAGCTGCAGCCATAGTGTGCAGCTTTCAGCCGGTCTTCTCAGGAGCCTCAACAGCATGTTCACGTTCTTCACCATCGTGTTCGCCATCGTCTGGGCGGTGGTCTCCTTCATTCTTCTTTTCAAGGTTTGGGACAATATCGGCCCGATCGTTCTTTCTTTCTCAAAGAGCCATATCGTGCAGCTCCTCGCCATGGCGATCATCTTCCTCATCATTTGGGGCGTTCCCGGCTGGCTTTGGATGAAGATTTTCGGGTGATACACCCGCGAAACAGCATTCAGCGAAAGTGCAAAGCCGCGGCTTTTGAGAGTCAGCGGCTTTTCCTTTTGGCCAAAGTTATTCTTCGCGTTTTTGAGGTTCTGCTGATTTTTCTGAATCAAAAAGCGACTTTTGTGCTGCTGACTGAGTTGCATTTTGGTCAGCTCGGAAAACGATTGCATTGGGCGCAACTGTGACCGGTCGGCGTTCAAGTGATTCGGCCATGATGGCAAACGTCCGCTCCAAGGTCCATTCGCCCCAATCACCTACGACGACCAGACCGCTTTTGGCACGCGTCACCGCCACATTGATAAGATTGGCCGGCAAAGCCGCCCATCTGCGCTGAGCATGGCCGCGAATACCCGGAACAGATCCAAGGACAAGAAACACAATATCGGCTTCCTGTCCCTGAAACGCATGAACGGTACCGGCACGTATTTCGACTTTTTGACCGACTGCGGTGAGCCCATTAGCCCCCGTCACGCCGATTTCGCGCAGAATGCGGGCCGCTGCATCGGCAACGCTGCGAAACGGAGAAAGGATGTACACGCGCCGTCCGAAAAACTTCACATTGTCCTTCAGACGTAGAATGCAGTGCCTCAGCCAGGCCATTTCCTCACGGATCACCTTCGGATCGCCGCGCACTGACGTCACTGCTCGTCCGCGGGCATTGCGCCGTGCAGGCGGCTCATAGGAATGACCGAGGATATCGATCCAGCAGCTCGTCACCAATGTTCCGTCGTCCGAACGAGGTGTCATCTGCACCATTTGGCCGCCGTAGGAAAGTGTATTGGCGATCTCGAACATGGGACTTTGACAGCGCCGATGGGTACGAAGCGGCAATCCCGTCCAAACGTCGCTCTCGGCAACCGGATCATGAATAAGCGCCCCGACTTCCATGGTTTGATCAGCCAGAGACTGCAGTGAACTGACATGCGGGGACCAGAGACGGTCGACCGATGGATAGCGGCTGCGCAGAAATGCGTCTAATGGCTGCGGCATGCTCACCACGGGCATGAGCTGCCGCGGATCACCCAAAACAACCGCCCGCTCGGCGCGATTGAGCAGTCCTACGGCAGACTGCGCTGAGGCTTGACTGGCTTCGTCAATGATGACCCAGGCGATCTCGCCGGGGTTCACATGGGCGAGCAGCCGTGAGGTGCTCGCCAGAGTCGTCGACAGCACTGGGATGAGAAAACTGAGAAATTCAAATATATCGATGCCGCTTCCCGCGGTGAAGGACGGCGCATTTTCGGTCAGGTAAACACCAACGGCTCGAAAACCCTTTTTAGCCCAATCGGACTGTGCCCCCAAAGTCGCAGCATGAAGCGTCAGCGCCGCTTCAAAAAGTTCTGAACGAAGATTTTCAAATTCCTCGTCCACCCAGAGCGAACTCTTATGCTGCTGAGGATCTTCACTCAATGGCTTTTGAAAAGCTAGGGGCGGCGCCATACGAGAGAGCCGCTCTGTCATTCGCTGCCGACGTTCTTCGACCCGACAGTCCAACTCGAGAAACGCTTCACGTGCGCGCATCCAGACATCCTCGGGCAGCTCATGCCGGAACTCGCATTCACGCACCCAATCGTCAATTTGATTTTGTATTTGCGAACCAAAAATATTTCGGCCGCCAACCCCTAAAACTGAACGGGCAATCAATTGACAGTTGCGTCGGCTTCCAAGCGTCGCTGAGACAAGTCCCCAAACCATTTCCGGACGATTGATGCGGCCAAGCATGTCATTTCGCATCTCTTGGAGCGATCGTTCGGCATCGGCCGACAAGCGTTTGACGGCGGCTTCAGCGCCTTTCTGACTGTTCTTTTTTCCCGACGCAATGCCCGCAGCATGAGCAAACACCCCAAGTGCGCAATCCCGCCAGTAGGTATAGGCAGGACGTCCCGCAGCCGATCGGTCGTCAGTCACATTAGGGCGACGGGTATAGCTTCGCGGCAGTGCGTCGGTGATGTTGCGGATGGCGGCGTTGTTGTTTGAAGCCACCAGAATGAAGCTGTCCTTGATCACATCACGCGCAAAAGGCGTGAAGGTTTCCGATCGGCCGCCCGGCAGATTAAAAGTCACGCTTTGCTGATCATCAAAGACCTCTCGAGAATAGTTTTTCCCGGCGATCTTACGTGCGCGGCGAACAACAATCTCCGCGACAAGGTCACGCACCAGCCAGCTCTTGCCGGTTCCCGGCGGTCCGTTAACAGAGACCAGCGGTCCGAAGCCTTGCGCAGAATTTGGCCCCATGCGCAGAATACCCGCCATTGCCGCCTGCTGACAGAGATAGAGATGATGAGCGGCATTGGTGGGCCACCGTCCTGACGCAAGCGACCTAGGAGAGGCCAAATCCGCCACGACAAACGGCTCTTTGAGCAGATCAATCCGCGGGAGCTTCTCGTCCGCAGCGCATGCCAGAAGCCGCGCCAACGGCGCCCCGATGGGTGCGGCAAAAGCTTCAGATTCCGGCGGCGCAGCAGCCTCTTCGTCGACGGTCTCAACGTTGGTGTTTTTTGAGGGCAGCCCTTCTTCACCGACCTTCTCTGACGACGCCTGCAAGTGAGCAGCATAACGAACAAAGTCCGGAGCCCCGAAAGGCTTTACGCCAGCCTGCTCTAATTCCGAGTGCGCCTGACGGATATCATGGAGGTAGAAACTCTCCATAAAAACCGAACCGTCAGGGAGTCTGCGCTCACTCGGACGACAAAAACGCACAGCCGCCGAAACCGTTACGATCGAATTCTCGGGGAATCCTGCCGCCAGAATTAAGAAACGGCCAATCTCGGCAATCAATCCTTCCGGCACCGGCTCAGCTTCCTCATGCGGATCCGTCAGACGAATCCAATCGCTCTCCCCGCGTCTTTGCTCACCTTTATTAGCGACCTCCCCAGGAGCAGCATCACTTTTAAAGCGTTCCGCATTAAGGAACGCACCCGGTACGCCAGCAGCCTGGCGAAGGGTCTGGGCAATGTTGTTTTCGACCTGCCTGGCAAGCTTCGCACAGCTCATCTGAGCGCCGGTGATGAAGTCCATCGGCGGAGCGTCTTCTCTGCAGACTGCTGTGCGCATTGACCGCAGATATTCGAGCGCTCCTACGTAGCCCGCAACATGAATGCTTTCATCGATGTACTTTCCCCACGGATTGAGCATGAAAGCAGCTAAGAGCGTCGATCCGCGCAGATATGAACCGCCTTCAGCCGAACTGGCGATCCACTCTTCGTTCCAACCCGACGGAGCCGTTTTCGCAGCAGATGCAGCAGTTCCGCTGTGGCCGGCAGAAAATGCTGCAAAGGCTTTCATCTCATCAATGAGCCGCCGATAGACATCCCCTTTGGGCAGAATGCCGACATAAACCATAAAAACGGGCATCGTGTCCGTCACCACGCCTCGAGGGGCGCGTTCGGGATACTCGAAGGGTTCTTGCCAGCGTTCCTTCTGCCACTTCGCAATCGCTTCAGCTTCGCGGCCTGCAGGACGGCCGCTCTTCCACTCGCAGACTAAAAGACGCTCGTTCTCCACGACCCGATAGTCGGGCGGTGTAAGCAGTTCAATCTCCTCCCAATAACGAAGAACGTCAATCTGCTCTGCGCGAGAAAGCATCAATACACCCTTAGCGGTTCTTTTCGGCTGAACGTTCGCGTGCTATGGATTCTCGAAGTTTGAGCGAGGATTTGGCCGCCTCACGCACACGCGCTTCACGCAGCCGGCGCTCCGCCTCAGGCAGCTCCGCATAATTGGGCATCGGACGAGCATCCCAGAGCGATCGATCCGGGCGCCAGAGAAACTTCACCCGATCAGGGTACTTGGCCGGATCATCCGCAAAACGAACATCCATGCCGAGTCCAGCCGCAAAAAGAAGTTCATTGTTGAGCCAGAGTTTGGGCATATCGACGCGCACATAGGCCGGAATACCCGCCTGGGCATAGAGATCCTTCAAAGCCTTTCCCGGACGCAGCGCCCAGAGTTTGAGCTTCACAGCGCCCACGGCAGCACGAACCTCGAGCTTTGCTTCCGGTGCAGTCACCCGTGAGCGAGCAATACCGTCCTCATCTCCCATGCAAGGCACCATTTCAATGACGCCGCCCCACTGCGGAAGCGCGATCTCATGCGCGCCTTCGCTCGGACTAAGCGCAGCGTCGCGCTCGACCCCCAGGCGCCGGGTTACGGCATCCCGCACAATGATGTCTGAACCCCAGCGGCGGATTTCCTTGCGCTGCACGTGGAAGGAAAAGGTTGCATCCGAATGTGTTTCTCGAACCTGACGCAGCAGATCATCCAGCCGCGCTTTTGAAAGCGGACGAAGTCCTTCCGCAGCAATCCACGCGCGAAGACACCAAGCCTGACGAGCCGGGATGAGCTCAAGCAGCCGGTAAACCGAAAGACCGTGCGGCATGGTTTCCGAACGGCAGGCCTCAAGATCCGAACGCGCAACACTTTTGAGGACCTCAAGCGCCTCTCCGATCAAACCAACCGAGCGTGCCGCACTCGCGCTGAATCCAGGACGAATGGCTTCGAGCCGCGGAATGATTTCACTGCGAACGCGGTTGCGATCGTATTTCGGACTGTTATTCGAAGGATCATCAACATAAGGGATGCGTCGATTCTTCACATAGCGCTCAATATCTCGGCGCAGCACACCTGACCACGGCCGCAGCAGGAATACCTGCTTACGAGCCTGTACTGCTTTGGCGTCCTCCATGGAAGGCGCAGCCAATTCGCGCACTTCCGGAAACGCTGCCAGGCCTTCGAGCCCCGCACCGCGCATCCACTGCAGCAAAAATGTTTCAATACGGTCGTCTTCATGGTGAGCCGTCATGATGATGCTGCAGCCCGATTTGAGTGCGTACTGCGCGAGCGCGCGGTAGCGAACATCTCGGGCAGCAGCTTCAATACCGTCTCCCGATCGCTGGACGCGTACGCGCACTGCTTCAAAAATGACGCCTCGTTTCTCGCACTCCCTGCGGCAGTGCTCCTCCCAGGCATCAGCTTCTCGCTCCAGGCCATGATGCACGTACACGGCTCGAAGTTCAGCAATCAGCTGCTGCCGGCGATCCGCCGCAATGCGGGCTGCAACATCCAGGAGAGCCATAGAGTCGCGCCCGCCCGAAAGGGCAACAATCACGCGGACGGGATTCAGCGGCACCAGCATGAATTCCGGGCTCGAGCGTCCAAGCAGATGATCCGACGCCTCCGTGAGCGCACTTTTTACCAGTCCGCTCAAACGCTGTGCGAGCGCAGTACCCGCCGTCGGCGGCCGCTTTTTCTTCGTCTGCTTTGGACGATTGAGAAGCGCTTCGGCTTCGAGCTGCTCAATTAAAGGCAGATCAGGCAATTTAGCGGGCCCCGTGCGCGGAGCCTCCGGGTCTGCATCCGCTTCAAATATCGGCAGCGGATACGCATCGTCAAACGCTTCAAGCGCTTGTGCGCCTTCCTGAAGTGAAGATTCTTGCGCCTGACGATCACGAGCACGTATGAGCGCATCGGCTCGAATGCCTTGCCGGCGCGGACGCGTACTTGCAGAACTGGTCCGGCGCTTGGCTTTCGGCGCCGTTTTTTCACTCTCTCCGGAACGCTTCGCTGAAGAAGACGTCTCTTTGGCCGCAGCACGTTTTTTCGGCTTCACGGCGGGACCGACAAGTCCCTTTACCGTTGACACAGCTTCCAGCGTCAAAACAGCCTCAGCCGCCGATGCCTTCTTCTGCACGTCTTCTTTGCTCATAGCTTTGAATGTCTGTTGGAGTTGCAATGTATTGATTCTAGCGGCTCACCATACTGCGGCACGTCGATCCGCCCTTTTCAATAAGGACAAAAAACGGCTTGGGCACCAAAATACCTAAGCCGTTTCTGTCATACGGTCACAGTCGTCGACCGCCCTGCAGCAGCGGCCGACAAGACTGTTTACCGATCGTGATCACCCAAGCTTCGGAAGCATTGGCATCGAAACGCCGTCAATGCCCACGAGTGCAAGCGTCGTGAGAAGTGCGAGCTGCGGACCTTTTTCCATGCCGGTCGAATCAAAGAACTCCTTGAGTGAGTGCTCGTTATGCGTTACGCCGCCCGTACCGATACAGACAGAAGGAACGCCGATTGAGATGGGCTTATTGGCATCCGTTGAGGATGGACGACACTGCTTCACTTCAAGATCCATCTGCTTCATTGCGCAGAGCGCCGCCTGAACTGCCGGAGAGTCATCGGGCTGCATACCGGCAGGACGATTGCCGATCTGCGTGAGAACGAGCTTAAGCTGACGCTCCAGTCCGGCTTTCGGCCAGCGCTTGTTTTCGAGCTCAACGCCGAGCCGGAAAGCGTCAAGCGTCTTTTTCTCCAGCAGGTCAAGCTCCTCAAGATTGACTGAACGCATGTCGACATCGACTTCACAGCGCGCCGCAATCGTATTGACTGTCGTGCCGCCCTTGATGGTGCCGACCGTGAAGGTCGTCTTCGGATCAGTCGGCGGATCAAAATCAGCGATCACATTGAGTGCGCGTCCCATGGCGTGAATGGCCGAGGGCACCATGCCGTAGTCGAGGTAAGAGTGACCGCCCGTTCCCTCAATGGCGACGCGCCAACGGTGAGCTCCCGTGGCGCCGTTCTGGACGGTATTGACGTCGGCCATGTCGAGCGCAATGAAGCCGTCAATTTGACGCGAGCCGTCAAAGAGCGCCTTAGCGCCTCGAATGTCACCGTTGCCTTCTTCTCCAACCGTGCCCACAAACAAAATGTCACCCGTCGTTGCGATCTGTGCACGGTTGAGCGCACGCAGCACCTGCAGCATGCTGCGCAGCCCCGAAGCGTTGTCGCCAATACCGGGCCCGCGGTAGAGCGCGCCGTCCTTTGTCACTTTGAGATCCGTGCCGGCAGGGAAAACCGTATCAAGATGAGCGGCGATCGCGAGCACCGGACCAGCGCCCGTGCCGGGGCGTCGGCCGACCACATTGCCCGACTCATCCATCACAACATCGGTGAGGCCATATTCACGCAAGAGCTCCATGATGAGTTCACCGCGAACTTTTTCGGCAAAGGTTGGGGATTCCGTCTCAGAAATACGGATCTGCTCGGCCATTGCGCGTTCAACTTCCTCAGCACAGACCTCAAAAGCGGCCTCCACGGCTGGAAGACCGCGAAGCGCTGCAACACGCTCGAGCATCTTGGGTTCAAGCTGAGGGACATGATCTGCCATGGAATTTCTCCTTAAGGTGGCGCGCAGACTATCGAAGTCGGCGGCGCAAAAACTCAATACTCTGCACTGCGCCGGATGAATCAGAATACGTTGAACGGCTCCGGCGAATGCCGCCTAAGATCATACCTGCATCTACGCACTTTTCTTTAGAGAACCATCCCGAAGGGGGCTTCATTCAGGCGCGATTAAGGCCGGCGCGCGATGCTTCAAATACAAATGAAAAAACAATCGAAACCTGTGTCTGCAGACATGGGTTGGATCCATTAAGGAGACCCCAAAGTGCCGAATCGCTCCCTTCCTGCCGTCCGACTGCTCTGTGCTGCAGTGATGCTTGCCGCCGCTGCTATGACCAGCGCCGCCCAAGCTTCAGCCGATGCGCAAGACGCTTCCAACGTCCTCAAAATGAAACCGGGCGCGTATGTTGAATCGGCTATCGGCTGGAACGGCCCGATTGAAGTCAAAACCACGGTGTCAGACAATCGAATTGACAGCATCGAAATCCTCAAGAGCGATGAAGTTCCGTACATTGCGGATGAACCGATGAAAGCGATCATCCAAAAGGTCGTGAGTGAACAAAACTTGTCTGTCGATGTCGTTACGGGCGCTTCGCGTTCCAGTGAGGCCCTTCTGCGGGCCGTCGGTCAGGCCGTGCAGGCCGCCGGGGGCGACCTCAAGTTCTTCACGCACGAACCGGTACCCATTGATCCTGCAACGCTTCCAGAAGGTGAAGAGGCGCAAGCAGACGTCGTCGTCGTTGGCGGCGGTGCCTCAGGACTTGCAGCGGCAGCGGCAGCACTCGAATCCGGAGCGCGCGTCATCGTGCTCGAAAAAGCGCCTCATACGGGCGGCAGCGCAGCGCTTTCCGCCGGCATTGTGACTGCTGCCAGCACCGACATTCAGAAAGCGTCCGGCTTGCCGGCAGATTCAGCCGGTCTTGCCAAACTTTGGCTTGAAGATCAAAAGCGTTCAGTCAAAGGCGCCCCCGCCAATCTGCCCGATGCAGCACAAGTTGAGGCACTCGTGAAGCAAAGCGCTGAAACGGTTGACTGGCTCACAAAAAAGGTCGGCATGCAGTTCTCCGCCAATGCCGCCGCTGCTGACGGGATCGGCGCCTATCAGCTGCTGCCGATTTCATCCGACGCCTCTCGTCCGGCTGGCGCAGAGGAAGTGGAAAAGCTCGAGCAGTATGTGAAAAAACTCGGCGGCATCATTCGCACCGCCACCCCTGCCTGGAAGATTCTGACGACTGACGACGGCCGCGTCTCCGGCGTTGCGGCTGCCGACGGAAAGAACCGCTTCACTTTCCGTGCGAAGAGCGTCGTGCTCGCGTCCGGCGGCTTTGCTGCAGACCTCATGAAGGTAACTTCTCGCCAGCCGCGCTGGGCAGTTTATGTGGAGCGCGCCGGCGCAGCTAAAACAAGCACGGGCGACGGACTGACGATGGGCCTGCAGGTCGGTGCCAAGGAAGTTTCCGACAGTTGGCTGATGGGCACTCAATTTGCCCCTGCTTACCCCGAAATGACGGCCGCCATGCTCGGAGAGCGAGGTTTTGCGGGCGCAACGCTTGTCAATGAAAAAGGGCTGCGCTTCGTTAAGGAAGACCTTCCCAATATCACGAGTGAAATGAGTCAGCAGCTCGACGTTTGGCTCATCACAGACAGCAAGGATCCCGAGAAAGCCAAGACGCTGCGCAATTACTTGGGATTTGACACCGTCGTTCACGGCAACACGCCTGAAGAACTTGGCCGCCGCATGGGAGCACGCGCCGACAATGTCAAGCAAACGATTGAAAAACTCAATGCCGATGCTGCCGCGGGAAAGGATACTGCCTTTGGCCGCGATCCCATCAATTTCACCAGTCTCACACAAGCCCCTTACTTTGCCGTCAAGGTCCGTCCTGTCATTTCCGGAACGATCGGCGGATTCGTTGTCACGCCTGACTTCCAAGTGCTTGACAATGCACTCAAGCCCATTCAAGGGCTTTGGGCCGCAGGCGAACTGGCCAATCGGGCCTTCTACAACCGCGTTTACGAACCCGGAACAAGTCTCCTGATTGCCTATGCTTCAGGACGTGCAGCAGGAACCTCCGCCGCCAAGGCTGCGCTTTCCAAATAACCTAAACCCTCTGCCAACCATTTTCGACGCCGGTGAAGCTGAGCTTCATCGGCGTTTTTTGCCTTTACGAGGGCTGCGAATAGAGTGTTCACAGCCAGCACAGTCAATGCGCATCCCAAAAAACGCATGCATGAATGCATCCCTTTAAATGAAAACGTACTTTAAATAGAAACACCTAGTCCAATTGACGGATGTTTCAAATACTCCTTAAGTTCAAAACAGCGAATTCAGCGGGTTGTCCTGAGGCCGTGGATTTTTAAGCCAAAATGTCGTTTACGGTAATGTGAACGCTGTTTATATCGGCATTCCTTAGTTGAACAACGCGGAGTAGGATGACTTTAAGCGCCGCAGAGCGCATGTCTCCGTTTCCCCCAATCCAACGGAGAAAAACAATCAACGCACACTTGTCTCCATACGAAAGGAGAAATCCTCATGAACCCAACCCTTCGGAACTGGCTGATCATCTTAGTGGTCGGCGCAGCCATCTGGTTCTCGCCGATACCGACGGGACTCAAACCGGACGCCTGGCACATCTTCGCGGTTTTCGTCGCAACCGTGCTTGGCTTCATTCTTCACCCGATGCCGATCGGCGCCATTGCCTTCATCTCACTCACCTTCTGCTGCTTTACGGGGCTCTTGAAGACGAGTCAGGTCCTGATGGGCTTTGGCAACGGCACCATTTGGCTGATCGTCTGCGCGTTCTTCCTCTCACGCGCCTTCATCAAAACCGGATTCGGCCGCCGCATCGCTTATGTGATCATCAAGCTGATTGGGCGTTCTTCGCTCACGCTCGGCTACTCCATTGCACTCTCTGAACTTGTGGTGTCGCCGGCCATGCCGTCAGCCACGGCTCGAGGGGGCGGCGTTTTCTATCCGATCGTTCGTTCGCTTTCCGAAGCTTTCGGATCGCAGCCAGGTCCGAGTTCGCGCAAAATCGGCGCTTATCTGATGCAGGTCGGCTATCACACCGATGCCACGACCTGCATGATGTTCCTCACTTCAATGGCCGGCAACCCGCTCTGTGTGGGGCTGGCCGCTTCCGCCGTCGGCGTGGAAATTACGTGGACTAACTGGGCGCTGGCCGCCATTGTCCCGGGACTCATCTCGCTCACGCTTGTTCCTTGGGTAGTAAGCCTGCTTTCGCCTCCTGAAATCAAAGCCATTCCCAATGCACGCGAACTCGCGGAAAAAGAGCTCGCAGCCATGGGACCGATGTCTAAGGATGAAAAGGTGCTTGCCTTTGTCTTCGTCATGTGTCTCGTGCTCTGGGCTACGGGCAGCTGGACGCATCTCGGCGCCACTCCGATCGCCATGCTCGCCATCGCAATCATGCTGATTGCCAAAGTTCTCTCGTGGCAGGACATTCTTTCTGAAAAAGGGGCCTACGACGCAATGTTTTGGATGGGCGGCCTCATGTCGCTCGCCACGGCGCTGGGCAAGTCCGGCTTCATCACCTGGGTTGCCAAAGACACCGCAGAAATCATCGGCAGTGCCGGTCTCGGATGGATCGCCTCCTTCCTCATTGTGATCCTCTTTTACACCTACTCCCACTATTGCTTCGCCTCAGTGACAGCGCGTATCTCTGCCATGTATGCCGCTTTCGTCGCCGTAGCGGCAGCATGCGGGACGCCGGCTTTAATGGCAGCACTTACTTTCGGCTTTTTCGCCAACTGCCCGATCTCGCTCACGCACTACGGCAATGGGTGCGGTCCCGTCTATTTCGGTGCCGGCTACGTTTCGCAGGGCGAATGGTGGCGCAACGGCTTTGTCATTTGCACGATGAACGTCGTGATTTGGCTGACCATTGGTATGGCCTGGTGGAAGGTGATCGGTCTGTACTAATTTGAGCTGCGCGCTTTCTCATTACCACGGAAATACACTTTTTCCGTTTCTAAGGTCCGTCGGGAAATAAGTTCTGACGGGCCTTTTTTATGCCTGCCAGCCTCAATCCGATATTTGCCTTCGATTTATCAAGGAACGGAGAATCCTGTTGACGTCAGCGAGTTATCCACATGAAGAATCCACAAGTCGGGTGGAGAATGCTGTGGGCAACTCTTATTTCCCCTGTATCTCAGGCGTCATCAAGGCAGCTTAAAAATTAGGCAACTATTTTATTCACCGTTTTGCCCACATTTGACTGCACATACAAAGCCGGCCGCCAAAGCGCAAGCAGGTCCTCAAGTCCCATTCTGGCGTTGGCCGGGCTGGTTGACGGCAGAACGCGCACATCCAAATCTTTAAGCATATCGGCATGCGCAGTAAGAACGGGGACTGCGTGACGGCGCCACATTTGAGCGGCCTTTCCGCCATTGAGACAAACGCGTTCTATCGTGGGGTGTGCGGCGAAAAATGCTGAAAAATCGTTTACCTGCGGGCGAAGAATGGCTGAATCTAAGCTCCCCGTCCGTTCACAGCTTTCAATAGTGTCCCAGAGCGCAGCTCCGGATGCCTCCAGCGCATCAAGCCGCTCTTTATATGGAAGGGTCGGATCAAATCCGAAGCACTCTCCAACGACTCGCCAGAAACGATTCCTTGGATGCGCGTAATAACAGCCTGCGGCCAATGAAGCTTCACTCGGCATACTGCCTAAAATCAGAACCCTCGGCTCAGTGCCGACAACGGGCTCAAAGCCAATAAGGCGTAAATCGTCAGTTGTTTTTCCCATAAACATCATTGAGGGATGAAGGCGGTCCGCTTAAGAACCCACAAAAAACGGCGCCGTCGGACCATCGTATCCAACTTGACGCCGCTTGAACCCGATCTGAATTATCTCCGGCCTTTTCATTTCAGCAGATCATGCCGTGAATTCAGGTCTTGACTTTAGTTCGGTTCAGTTTTTCTCGTTTATTCGACCAAGACAGGCTACTTCAGCAAAGCGTCGAGACCAACATCACAGACGCCGCCGACACACCACCCCATCGCCTTTAGAACGATCGCCAGAAAGATGAGGAAGAGCACAAACAGAACCAGTCGGCCCCACGGGTACATCCCATGTCCATTTGTTCTTTCGGTCATATGACCTCCCTCTCGAACCAGCTGGCTCGGCGATGGAATCATCGCCTACAAGCGCTTTCGATTCTCTTTGTTTTGTTTTAACACAATTTGACAAAATAGCCAAATTTTCCTTACTGAACAAGCGTTCAGCATATTGAACTTGATCCAGACAGAAAGTGTATGCCAAATTAGCGTCAGAAGACGTCACAAAAAAACAAGGCGTTTTCAGCCTTTCATATCTAGACCAAGCATCCGCAGCATTGCCTCAAGCGAAAGCAAAACGTCTATCATCGCGCATCACATTCAAATTCAGCCGCTGCTCTATATGAAAAAAGCCTTTCTCCAACTCCACCTTTCCGTACTCCTCGCGGGGTGGACTGGCATCTTCGGCAAACTCATCACGATGTCGCCAGGCTTCATCGTGCTTTGGCGAATCATCATCGCCGGCACCCTGCTCTGGGGATGGCTTGCCCTGCGGCGCACGATTGAATATGTGCGCCCCAAAGACCGTCTCGGCATCATGGCCGTCGGTGCGCTGCTGATGATTCAATGGACTCTTTTTTACGCTGCAATCAAGGCCTCAAACGTCTCCATCACGATTGTCACGTTCTCCTCCATGGGATTTTTTACGGCCATCCTCGAGCCGCTCATTACGCGTACGCGCATGAGCATCAAAGAGATCGGTTTTTCAATCCTCACGGTCTTCGGCATTTCGCTCATCTTTCACTTCGATACACAGTACCGAACCGGCATTATGCTGAGTTTGACGAGTGCGGCTGCAGCCGCCGCGCTTGCCGTCTTTTTCCGCATGTACAAAGCAAAGTATCGTGCAACGACGGTTATGAGCTGGCAGCTTCTCGGCGGATTGGCCTGTGCGCTCGTGCTCATGCCTTGGTACCTTTCCATCACTCCGCCGGAGTCTTTCCTGCCAACCCCAATCAACTTCCTTTACTTGCTCATTTTCGCGAGTTTCTGCACGATTGGGATGTACATCCTGCAGATTCAGTCGCTCGAAAAAATCTCCGCCTTCACCGTCAACCTCACCTATAACTTGGAACCCATTTATTCCATCATTCTCGCAATGATCCTTTTCGGTGAAGCCAAAGATCTCGGCCTTTCTTTCTACATTGGCCTGGCCTTCATTGCACTCTCTGTCGGCTTGCAGACGTGGTCGGTGATGCGCATTCAGAAACGCGTGGCAGCACTCGATAAACTCGCAGCTGAAGATTCCGACAAGAAGCCGCATCCGGTCTTCATTGAACCCATCGGCAGCCGCAAGGAGCGCGAATAGATGCATGTGCTGGGGCCCCGCGCGGCTCGGTCTCTGCTCCCTGAGCTGTCACGGAATGGGGCGAAGCTTCTCGCAGTTCACTGGCATTGGCCTCGGGTTCTCGAAAGCTTGCGTCCCTTCAGCGGGCATTGTGACGGCGGCCTTCCCTTGACACTCAAGAGCAAGCAAACCCTAAACCCTCAGTCTTCGCGGCTGCGGTTCCATGCACGGATGAAATTCTTGGCCTTGCCGCACATCCAGCCCAGCTGATAGAACTTGCTTCCCATCGACTGAATGATGCCCTCGACGTCAACCGGCGGGAGTTTCTCAAGGATGTAGCCTTGGAGTTCGTCACGAAGCACATCCTGAGGTGAACGATTGCGCATTTCGCTCACGGCACGAAGCGTCCGCATGGCTTCAGGCGAAAGGCCGCGGAAAATGCGTCCCAGTGCTTCTTCCCGAAGCCGATTCTCGAGTTCAGCTTTGAGGCGCGGGTCAAGTTCTCCCGACATTTTTAATCCTCCGGCCATTCGGCAAGCTGACCGGCAAAGAGATTGGCCCAGCGTGCAGCAAAGATCACGGCTGGTTCCGTCTCAGCGGCACTCGATGCAGGCAGCCCTGCTTCAAGTGCTTCGGTAAGCATCGCTTCACCCTCACGAACGAAAAGGCGAGCCGCTCGTGCAATGGTCCGGTCATCACCTTGACCGCCTTCAATCGAAAGATGATCACCAAAGATACGTTCGAGTTCGTCACTCAAGCCATACGGATGCCATTCATCCACCGTCTCAAAATGGCGGTTTTCACCTGAGAATGTAGAAGCAAGCCAGAAAACCAGCTTCTCATTGGCTGCATCGAGCTCCTCGGGCGTCATTTCACCCGTACGAAGCATCGAGAGGCGCTTGGCCATATTGCGCAGCGCCTGCCGAAAAATACCGTCAACGATATCAATGGCTCCGAGGCTGGGTTTTTGATCCGCCCTGCTGCTGTAATCTGCACCACACCCTCCGCCGCAGCGCCGAGGGCCGCAGGATCCGCATTTCATCAGCGCATTCCTTCTGTTTCGTTGAGGGTGTCGCCCAAAAAGCGCTCCCCCCAAACAAATGCCGTGCGTTCGATTCGAACTTTAAGACGTTCCGGCGTAAGCTCGCCGCCTTCGGCTGCCGCGGCTTTGAGCATCGTATAGATTTCCCGCAGAAAGACCCGCGCCGCATGCACCATGAGCGCACGGGGATTCCCCGCGTCAACACCTTGCGGCAGATCGCGAAAAAGTGCAGGCAGATTCGCTTTCATAGCAGCAACAAGCTCCGGACCGGGTTTCGGCGTACCCGGCGCCAGCATAAGACAAATTCGTTCATGCTCGCCCATCAGAATCTGCGCAAGCGTGCGCACAGTGGCATCATCACGGCTCGATGCCTCGTCGGGTTTGAGTTTCCCTGCACGCACATCCACAACATTCTGAATAACACCCGTTACGATGCTTGCCAGAAAATCCTCAAATTCGCGTGCGGAAAGCGCTGCGGGATCCGTCTTCTCAGCCTGCACGGAAGTGTTCCCGCAGCTTTCCTGGCCAACCGCATTTTTCAGGGCTTGGTTGATGAGCGTTTTTTTCATCCTTTATCCTTTCACGGCAGCAGCGGCAGTCAGCGCGCTTTAATGCCCAAAATCTTTTCCGCCCAGCCGAGCATCCAGGCATGGAGCGTCTCCTGAGACAGGAAGTCGTGAAATGCAGCTTCATCGGGTTCGCGGTCAGTCGTCTGAAACCACGCATCGGCCATCATCAGCAGTTCTTCAAAAAAGACGTTGACCGCAAGCGTGACGATTTGTGCATCGTCGTCAAAAAGCTTTCGGTCCTCCGCACTCATTGCATTCAGACGACGGCTAAGCTGCTGACGAAGTCGGGCACCCGCCTTCGCCGTCGAAAAGCCTGCAGGCAGCTCCACAATGCCGCTTTGATCTTCAAAAAGCGCCGCCAGACCAAAGACGATTGCGGCAATGCGTTCATCGCTTTCGTCCTCAGACTCCATACCAGCGTGCTGGCCATAAACGGCATGAAGAAAATCGGATGCTGCACAGCCGAAAAGCTCTGCGGCTGCGGTCGGATCGGCCAGACTCGGCCGAATGGAGAGCGCACCGGAAAGTGCCTCCTCAGGAGGGTGTGCCTGCATCATGTTGTTGGGATCTTCCTGAGTCATAGGGATCGTATGAACTGTGAGATTAAGGTTGCTGCAGCCTCTCAACGGACTGCTGGTTCAAGGATTATATGGTGAAGAAGCTGTGCGCTCTCAGAGAGTGTTCGAGTGTGTTTTGTCGGCTCCTCAGCACCGAACAAACGGCAGGGATGCGACACCTAATCGGGCCAAAAAAAATCCATACCACTTCAAAAACGAGCATAAAAAAATCCCGCAGCCGGTCAAAGCGGAGGGAGGAGGAAGCCGGCTGCGGGGGGAAACAGGGCGCTCACTAAAGAAGTATCCGCGAACACATCATCCGCACAAGGAGGCTCAGAAATGCGGAAGGGCTCAAGCGGTTCGATCGAGCTGTATGCCCTGCAAATTCAATGTATCTCTTTTAGATACCGTTCGAAAGAACTGAACGTTATTCTTTGGCCGGCTTATGCGTCGGCGCAATTTTTCATGGTTTACCGCGGGTTTTTACTCTGAGATCAAATAAATAACGGTGTTACAGTGAGGAAGTCTGCTGATTGCAGATTCATCACGAACCTTCGAGCGGCTTCAAGGACTTCAGCCGCCTCAGCTGCTCGACCGCATGCAATGGATCCCGCCAGCTGCGGCCTCTATTTCTGCCTGAATCTCTTTTAAAAGCGCTGCCGGCGACGCAAATCGCGCCAGTGCGGCAGCTTCGAGCTGCACTCGGTCATCGGCGTTATGGCGCTCTTCAATCACGACTGAATCGATCCCGGCCGACTTTGCGCCGCGAATGCCGGGAAGTGCATCCTCCACCATGATGCATTCATCAGGCTCTGCCTTTAATGCGTCGAGCACTTTGTAAAAGCCTTCTGGATCGGGCTTTACGTGTGCGACATCGTCTCTCGTCACAATCAAATCCATGATTTCCGAGAGCGGCGCAGCGGCTATCATCGATTCGTTCTGAGAGGCATAAACATCAATGTTGCGCCGACGAGTTGTGGTAACGATCGCGAGCTTCTTGCCGAGTGCCTTGAGGTATTTGATGAGCTCTGCAGCCCCTTCACGATAGTGCACGCGTGTGCGCAAAAATTCCTGAGCGAGGCTGTAGCGCTGAAAATGAATTTCTTCAAGGGTTCCAGGCAGGTCAAAAGCACGCTTGAGATCAGCCATGTACTTCAAATAAGCATCAGACCCCTCGCCGTAGGTCTTCATCGCCCGTATGCGAAGCGTTCCTGCTTCATCCTCGGAGAGCATTACGCGGCCGTTTGACAAGCGGCGCATCAGCTCTTGATCCACCTGACTCCAAACGCCAAGCGAATCAATCAGCGTGCCGTCCAAATCGAAAATAAAGCAGCTCCGTTCATAAAACATGTTTAAGCAGGCTCCGAGAGAAGAAAAGTCAACAGAATGAGCGCCAAACTCTACCGCATTGTGTCGATAAGACACGTTTGCGCCGCGTTCCGTCCAGCAATACGACCGAACACAAATGCATCAAGCAGTCCGCTGCCGCCCAAACGGAATTTTCCATGCACGCCGCCGGTGACTTCACCCGCTGCATAGAGCCCAAGGACGGGCCGCTTTTGACTGCCTGCATAAAGCACTTCTGCCTTGGGATTAATGGCGATGCCGCCGCACGTGTAATGCACTTCGAACCGTTCTCGGCCAAAGTAAAAGGGCGGCTCCTTCAATTCCTGCAGAAACCGCGTTCGTCCGAAATCCGGATCCGCGCCAGTCCTTGCCGCTTCGTTATAGCGGGCAAACACTTCGGAGAGCTGAGCTGACGAAATGTTCATCTTTTTTGCAAGCTCTTTGAGTGATGCTGCACTCTCCACTAATCCCTGCTGAACCTTCGTCGCAAAAGTCGCACCTTTTCGGCTGCGGCTATCCGTAATCACCCAAAATTCACTTCCCCCTGCAGCAGTCAGATCAGCAAGCACGGTATCCCACGAGGCCGTTTCATCGGTGAATCTTTCGCCGCGGGCAGTGAGGAAAATTTCTGCTCCGGGATAGTCGAGCACTCGTCCGCCCCAGAAAGGAATGGCAAGGACATACTCCATACCGACCAAACCTGCACCGACAGCTTCGGCCATGCGGATGCCGTCACCCGTTGCCGGATCTTCTTCAATTCGCCCCGGGCTGTATGTAGTCCCCAAATCCATGGAAATCCATGGTGCCCACCGAGCACGCATCAGGCGATTGGCGCCGAAACCGCCTGAGGCAATGACCACCGACTTGGCCATCAATGTTTTGTGCTCGGGCGAATCCGCATCCATATCGGTCAATTCAACGCCAAGCACGCGGCCGTTATGCATCACGAGCGCTTCGACCCGCTGGCGGTAGCGTACCTCGACGCCGAGCTTGTGGGCACGACGCATTAAAGCGCGGCTGTATGCCATGCCGCTTCGCGCTTGGATCGTTCGATGCGCGCGAGGATAGACACCGGTGTAGGCTTCATAAAGCGCTGGATCAAATTCAACCCCCAGGCTCTTGAGCCAAGCAAAGACGTCAGCACTCGAACGAACCATCGTTGCGATGAGGTCCGGATCGCCCAGACCGCCGCCGCCCTCATAGGTGTCGCGGAAAAAATGTTCTGCCGAATCGGTTCGGCCGGAACGCTTTTGCCCTTCAGGGTCAACGGCATTGAGCATGCCGGAACTCACCATCATGTGGCCGCCAGCAAGTGCTGTTTTTTCGAGCACGACCACACGAACCGCTCCCGCTTCCTTAGCGGCGATTGCTGCCGCAAGTCCCGCTGCCCCTGCCCCGATGACCGCCACGCTGCAGCTTTCAGCATCACTCGTTTCAGGCTCCGAAGCCTTCACTGCGGAGGAAAGCGTGAAGGCAGCAGCAAAAGGAGGCAACAGCCCCGCCGCTCCAACGAGCTTTCTGCGGGAAATCGTCATGACGAACCTCCCGCTTTGTCGGTCTCGGCAAGAAGCCCTGCCATCTCCAATGCCTTGGCCATTGCGACAGCCGACCGCACGCCCAGCTTTCTTGCCGCATTGCCGCGATGGAGTTTAACGGTCGGCAATGAAATAGACAGTCGATCGGCGATTTGCTTATTGAGCAGTCCTTGAGCCACAAGCCTCGCCACCTCCAGTTCACGTTCAGTGAGGAGCGCCGCTTTTTGAGCCAAGTCCACCTGTCCGGCTTCGGCAGCGATATCTGCCAAATTTTTCTTCACGGCTTTTTCCACCGCAGCCAGAAGCACCTCAGGCGCAGCGGGCTTGACAAGAAAATCCATGGCTCCGCGATGCACGGCCTGCATAGCCATGGGAATATCGCCGTGGGCGGACAAAAAAATCACAGGGAGCAGACTGCCTCGCTCAACGAGCGTCTCATGGAGCTCCATCCCAGTCATGTTGGGCATGCGGTGGTCAAGGAGCAGGCAGCCCGAGCGCCGCGGATCATCCATTTCCAGAAATGCAGCTGCACTTTGGTAAGTCATGACCTCCCAGCCGCCCATACGCAGCAGGAATGCCAGACTTTTCAATTGCTCGGCATCATCATCCACAATCCGTACGAGCGGCGTATCCAAAGCTTTTGTCATTGCACTCCTCCTTTTCCTTTTTCAGCCGCAGCGCTTGAGGACTGACTGCTGCCTTTATCCGTCTCATGCGTCCCTTCCGGCGGTTCTGCAGCCTCAATCACGGCTTCAGCGCAGACACCCTCTGTCGGGAGCTGATAAAACTTCAGCTGTCCGCCGTGGCGATCAGCAATCCCGCGGCAAATAGAAAGACCGATGCCCATGCCCTCCTGCTTCACGCTGTCGCCGTATCCGGTGAGTCTGGCAAATCCTTCCGGCGACAGCTTGGGACCGTTGTCGGTCACATGCAGCACATAATTGTCTCCTTCACGCGCGAGCGATACGCTCACGAACCCTTTGGGATTTTTCTGTGCGGCATGCGCTGCATTGCGAATGAAGTTGAGGACGAGGAGCTCAAGCTCCAAGGCGTCACCCAATACCCAGGCAGGACGATCGTCCTCGGGATCGGCAGCGAGATATTGGCCCGGGGCCGTGTAAATCGGCACCCGACGCGCATCATGGCGCTCAACGATCAATTCCGCCCGCCGCACAACTGCAGTCCAGTCGGTGGGTTTAAGAGGTTCGGTAGAAGCTTTGGCATACCCGCGCACTCGGTTGACAATTGCCGTGATGCGGTTGGCTTCCTCTGCCATCGCTGAAAGTGCATCATCGGCTAATGCACGGTCCGCATCATTGGTCTGTCGATGAGCATTCCAGAGCTTCAGACCGCCCACGTAGTTGGAAAGCGATGAGAGCGGCTGCTTAAGTTCATGCGCAAACATTGAACTCATCTGTGAAAGCATGCCTGCTCGTTCAATGGCCGAAAGCTGTTCACGCGACACCCTTGCTTCATTTTCCATCCGCTCTTTCTCTTCCAACGCAGTGCGCAGAGCTTGAGTCTTCACGCGCACCAGATAGCGGGATCGAAGCGCATGGAAAAGTACAAAGAGAAACACCGCAACGAGCGCAGCAAACCATTCTGCGTGGCTCTTCATAAAACCTGCGACCGTTTGTTCATCCAAATAACTGTAGGGCCCGAAATGGAGCGCTTCCATTAGGCTGCGTACGCTCGACAGATCCACGCGCAGCCCCCAGCGCCAGCCGTCGTTCTCGGGCAAGCTGAAGGCAACGGCAGCCACTCGGCGAACCTGATTCCCGTCCGCCCACGCCATATAGCCGAGCGTCCAATCTGGGTAGAGCGGCGTGCTCGATAAACACGCGCCCGGCGTTCGTTTTAGTACTGCTGCCGGACGAAAGGCTTTGGGATCGATCATCCCTTCAGCGGCAAGCGCCTCAAAAGTACACACGCTGATAAGTCCTGCGTCCGCACGCCCCGAAAGAACGGCATTAAGCACCTCAGGGACGTCGTGCGGCCGCCAAACTGCCTCGGAAAAGAATTTCCGCGGATCATGGTGATCCGCTAAAAGCCGCCCCGCCAGCCACTGCCAAGGCCCAAAGGCAACACTGCTTTCTACCGCTATGCGTGCGCCTTCGAGGCTCTCCAAACTGCCCAAATCCCTGCGCTTGGCGTCAACGACAAGCAGTCCGCCGGCAGCACTCTGCGAGGATTCTTCTGCATGGGTATTGAGTCGTTCCCGTGCGGCGAGCGGCACTGCGCCAGATTCATTGACAAGCGCCACCATGGTGCCGGCAGTCGCGAAAACAAACGGAATTTTTTCCGCCCTGACAACATCAATAAATCCGCGCGAAGGAATTTGACGAATGTGTGTGCGCCGATCCGGAAAAGCCACGCGCAGCCCTTCGGCAAGACTGGCGAGCATGCGGATATACGACTCATTGCGGTCTGTTTCCTCGACCGCAAAAACGAAATCATCGGGACCGATTGTCGTCGAGGCTTCTAGGCGAGAAACGCCTTCGATGCCCGTGTCCTCACGAAAGTGCATTGCGCGGACTTCCGAAAGGTTGAAAGTGGCGCCGGAAACAGCCGCCACTTCGGACACCGTCTGCGCTTCACTCTGACTGGCGGACGCCGTCGGAACATCCGGCGATGCGGATGCCGTCACCGCAGCCAATATCAGCCCGGCAGCAGCACTGCGCATGAGGATTGTGCAGCCAATCGATTTAAAAAAATGCGAATGAGGATAAGCAGCCTTCATCGTCCACCAAATCGGTGTTTTGCCAAAGCCGGCGAAGCATCCAGGCAGCCAGCGAAATTCAGCTTCCGTGAGCGCAAAAGTCTGCGGCGAATACGGGCATCCGCCGCTTCGTCATTGTACCGGCGCCGCGGCTCTCAACTGCAGCGGTCTCTCAGAGAGATCACCTATACCTTGGTCTAGCCGCAGCGTTTCAGAAACGCTTCAGAATACTTACATCGCTTAGGACGCAGGAGCTGTTTGGGCTCCCGTCGGACGAGCTTCTCACAATCCGTAATCCCCTTGAGACTTGGAGCGCTCTGCTCCGAGTTGAACGGATCACTCTTCAAAGGAAGATAAGAATGTCCGAAATGAATCTCTGCCGCCGCAACCTCCTCAAGGCTGGCGCCGCTGCCGCCGCCGGCATTATGGCGAGCGCTGCCGCCAATGCAGGCATTCCCGCTGCCAAGGTTGAGAAGTATGACGAAGAATACGATGTCGTCATCATCGGCTCCGGCTTTGCCGGTATGGCCTGCGCCCTCAAGGCTGGCCGCGCCGGCAAAAAGGTTCTGATGCTCGAAAAAATGCCGGTCGTCGGCGGCAACTCCGCCATCTGCGGCGGCAACGTTGCCTGCCCGGTCAACCCCGTGCAGAAGGCTCAGGGCATCAAGGACAGCCGTGAACTCTTCATCGCTGACTGCCTGAAAGACGGTCTCGGCCTCAACCACGTTGAACTGCTCTCGAAGATCGTTGACCGCTGCAACGACACGATCAAGTTTGTCGAGGACTGCGGCGCCGAATTCGTGCCCAACCACATGCTCTTCGAAGGCGGCCACTCCGTTCCGCGTTCCTATGAAATTAAGGCCGGCACCGGCTCTGGCTACATCCACCCGATGTACGACCAGATCAAGAAGCTCAGCAACGTCACGGTGAAGACCCGCGCCAAGTTCGACGACTTCATCATGGACGGCGATGCTGTTGTGGGCGTCACCTACCGCGAAGGCTATCGCTTCAACGCCAAGCTCCAAAGCGATGACCTCGAAAACAAGACCGGCAAGACCAAGACTATCCGCGCCAAGCTCGGCGTCATGCTTGCCGCCGGCGGTTTCTCCCGCGACATTTGGTTCCGTCAGATTCAGGACCCGCGCGTTGTTCCGACCACGGACTCCACGAACCAGCTCGGCGCCACGGCCGGTGTGCTCGTCAAGTCTCTCGGCATCGGTGCTGCTCCGGTCCAGCTCTGCTGGCTGCAGTTCCTCCCCTACACCAACCCGCGTGAAAAGGGCTTTGGCGTTTCCGTGAACTTCACCAACCACGCCTGCATGGACTTCGGCATCGTTGTTGACCGCAAGACCGGCAAGCGCTTCATGGATGAACACGCTGGCCGCAAGATCAAGTCCGACGCGCTCTTCAACGTCATCGGCAAGGATGAAAATTATCCGATCGCCATTGCCAGCGAAGAGATCGTCAAGGCTATTAATCCTTCCTTCGTGAAGCTGCCGATCGAAATGGGCACGGTCAAGAAGTTCAATACGCTCGAAGAACTTGCCGACTACTTCAAGATCAATAAGGCTCCGTTCCTCGAACAGGTTGAACGCTTCAACGGCTTCGTCGCCAAGCAGGAAGACCCGGAATTCCACCGTATCCTGAAGTTCCAGAACGGCCTCAACCTGGCCAAGGGTCCGTACTACGGCATTGAAGTCGCTCCGAAGATCCATCACACGATGGGCGGCGTCATGATCAACCCGGATTCGCAGGTGATCTCCGCCACGACCCATGCCCCGATCAAGGGCCTCTACGCCGGCGGCGAAATCACGGGCGGCGTGCATGGCGCTTCGCGTCTGGGCACGGTTGCCGTGATCGATGCGCTCACGTTCGGTATGATCGCCGGCGAACACTTCGCTGCGATGTAATGCCTGCCTGAATATTCAGGCTTAAAAGAAAACCCGCCTGTCCAGACCAAGCGCTCCGCGCGCTTCCTGTCAGGCGGGTCGTTCGGTAAACAAAGAATAGTTAACCGTCTAAAGCAGTGTTGAACTATTCGTTTCCCGCTCCAGACCTCAGACTTTCGCCCATTCCAATCGTTAAGGTTTTTCTTAGCACTTCATTCCGGCGAAACCTATTTCTTTAAAGCAAAGCACCGCCGACCCCCAAGATTAGGCAGCGCCTCTGCTTCTTAACTCCCTTTTGGAAGACCCCGCCATGAACCGCACGCTTACCGCGCTCTGCTTGGCCGCTGCGCTGGCCTTTGCAGGCACTGCTTCAGCCGGCGAGAAACTCGCCGAACAGCATATCGCCAAGGGCCTGCAGTGCCAGACCTGCCACGGTCCTGACATGAAGAACCCGCAGATGCCTGAAATGGCTACCTGCACGGGCTGCCACAATGTTGATCAGCTGGTTGAAAAGACGAAGAATGTGAAGCCCGTCAATCCTCACGTCTCTCCGCATTACGGCAAAACGCTCGAGTGCACGAACTGCCACTTGATGCATCAGGAAAGCGAAAACTACTGCAATCAGTGCCACGAATTCAATTTCAAAGTGCCTTAATTGAGGCTTGAGTCTTCACTGAGCGGCGCCTCGGAGCCGCCGGCCGCAGCAAAAACTTCTCCTTCTCTTCATGCCGTTTGAACATCGAATGTTCGAACGGCTTTTTTTCGCTTTCCTCTAGCGTTCGCTTGATGTGCGTGACATCACAGCCACCACACTCTTGCCCAAGGCGAAAGCAGTGCCTCCACCTCTCGAGCACTGCCTGCTGCCGCGACTAAGGATCGCCCCTCAGCATCCTTTGGCGCATTCTTCAGCAAATCCTCCGCCCAAGATTCTTGGGTACAAGCCTGCCAAAGAATGACGGGGCGTCCGATGGCAAGCGCAGCCTGAACTTCAATCAGCGTGCTTGACCCCGGACGAGCAGCCATAACCAGCGTTCCAGTGCCTAAAGCCGCCACCAAACGATTTCTGCGCTTCAGTGAACGCGCACGAGCTTCAGGATCAAAGCGCCGGCCTTCTGCCTGCGGACATTCCGAAAGAATCAGACCAGACTCGGCAATTTCATCGGCTAAACGCGCATTTTCCGGCGGCCAGGGAAAAGACAGCGGCGTCCCTAGAACGGCAATTGTTCTGCCGGCTCGTTTCTCGGGCGTCCAAGCGGAAAGAGCCCCGCGATGAGCCGCGGCATCAATGCCTCGGGCTAACCCAGAAACGATAACGGCTCCGCGGGCCGCCAAATCAGCTGCGACGAGTTCGGCAGCTTCGCATCGATCAGAAGATGCATCACGCGAACCCACAATTGACACTCGAAGCTGCCGCTCTGCAAGCGAAAGATCACCGCGGGCGCAGAGTACTTTTGGAGGATCAGCCAGATCTTCAAGCACCGAAGGATAATCTTCACTGCCAAAGCGCAGCGCACGAGCGCCGTCAGGAAATGTCGCCGACAGCTCCGCCTTCAGTTCCGAAACACTTTCCACTTGACCGAAAGCTGACTCAAGCGCCAAGAGGGCCTTGAAGGTTTCTGGAGAAAGTTTCGACATGGTGATCAGCCTCTTTTAATTCTGGACAATCCGTGTTAATCAGCTCGGCGGTCAAGCCGGATGCATATTTTCACATGTCGCGCCAGCACTCACAATGGAGTGAGACTGTTACACACAGAAGATGGATGGATCCATCCTCTTATTCATTATTCGCAAAAAATCACAAGAAAAGACATGCCGTCGCTCACTCTAATGGAGTAGGAACTAACACCGTACACGATGCTGCATAGACATAAACGAATCCATTAGGCTTATAGAAAGGATGCATGGATTTTGTAGTGCACACAACTCGTTAACCGGAATATCACGGTTTTGAGGCGTCAGTTCTTGTTTGTAAAGTTGACCTTATTTTTGCCCTTAATGAGGTACGCCTAAACGAAAAGACTATCTTAGATTATTGGGCCTGGGTTAAGATCACCGCTTGAATCACGGGTGTCCTCACCCGGGTTTGAGTCTATGGGCGTCCTCGGAATGGCGAGCAAACGCCCAGCAAACACAAAAAAAGGAAATATCCAACATGAAGAAGATTCTCGTTGCTGCCGCTGTGATGGCCTGCTTCGGCACGGCCGGCGCCGCTGAAGACATCACCGTTGACGTTGCCGTGATCGGTGCGGGTGGTGCAGGCTTGTCCGCCGCCGTTCAGGCTCACGAACTCGGCGCCAACGTCGTCGTAGTGGAAAAGATGGCCATGGTCGGCGGCAATACGGTCCGTGCCGCGGGCGGTCTGAATGCTGTTGGCACTGCTCTGCAGCAGGCCAAGGGCACGAAAGACTCCGTCGAAATCATGTTCTATGACACGATGAAGGGCGGTCATTGGCTCAATGACCCGGCGCTCGTTCGCACCCTCGTCACGAAATCGGCCTCTTCCGTTTACTGGCTGCTTGCTCACGGCGGCGATCTCCGCGACGTTGGTCTGATGGCCGGCGCCTCTCAGCCCCGTACGCATCGTCCGACCGGCGGTGCGCTCGTCGGCCCGGAAGTTGTCCGCACGCTCTACACGGCTGCTAAGAACCTCAAGATCGACGTGCGTACCAACACGCATGCCGAACAGATCCTGACCGACAAGAGCGGCCGTGTGGTCGGCCTGAAGGTTAAGGGCAAGGACGGCACGTACACCATTCACTCCAAGGCTGTGGTTGACGCGGCCGGCGGCTTCGGCGCCAACAACGAAATGGTTGCCAAGTATGTACCTCGTCTGAAGGGCTTTGCTACGACGAACCATCCGGGCGCCACCGGCGACGGTCTGCTTCTGGCTGAAAAGATCGGCGCTCAGCTGATTCAGATGGATCAGATTCAGACGCACCCGACCGTTGTTCCGAACGTCGGCGAAATGATCACCGAAGCCGTCCGCGGCAACGGCGCTGTCTTGATCAACAAGGAAGGCAAGCGCTTCTTCAACGAGCTCGAAACCCGCGACAAGGTTTCCGCCGCCATCTTGAAGCAGAAGGACGGCGTTGCTTACCTGTTCTTCGACAGCGATATGCAGAAGTCCCTGAAGGCCACGAACAACTACATCAAGCAGAAGTACTGCCTCAATGGCGCTACGCTCGATGAAGTCGCCGGCAAGATGGGCGTTCCTGCCGACACGCTGAAGGCCACGATGGATGCGTGGAAGGCCGGCAAGGCCGCCAATAAGGACGCTTTCGGCCGTGCCGATATGCCGCGCGACCTCGACAAGGGCCCGTTCTACGCCATTCTGGTCACCCCGGCTGTTCACCACACGATGGGCGGCATCAAGATCGACCCGCTCACCCAGGTCTACAACACGAAGAGCCAGGTTATCCCGGGCCTCTTCGCTGCGGGTGAAGTCACTGGCGGCGTCCACGGCGGCAACCGTCTCGGCGGCAATGCTCAGGCTGACATCGTCACGTTCGGCCGCATCGCCGGCGAACAGGCCTACATCTTCGCCAAGCAGCTTGACGCTGCTCAGGCCAAGAAGTAATCCTTCCGGCTCATTCGTCTGAAGTGCTGGAGCGCTTCGTTCTGTCTCGGCAGAAGCGAAGTGCCTCACAGGGGAAAGGTGAAGTCCGAAATGCACGGTTCGAACAACATTGATTCCCAGAGGACGCACCGCTTCCGTTAAGGACAGCAACTCCGCGCCAGCTATTCAGACTGAACCCGAAAGACTCTTAAAGACCGCTGATCTGCATCAGATCGGCGGTCTTTTTCTATCTCTCGCCGCTCTCCTGCATCACATCATGGCTGAGATAGACTGTCGGGCACTTCACCATCGTCTCTTATCGTTCTAAGGACAATTTCGTCATGCAGGATCTGCTGCTGGTCGGTCCAGCACTCCGGCTGTCCGATTTTCTTGATCTGTGTCGAGCTGCCAAACCTGAATCGGTACTTTTTCATCCAGAGACGACGGCACTGCGGATAAAAGCTATTAACGCCGCAGCAGCCGATCAGCTTGAAGCGCAGGCTCAGGGAAAAGCGGTCGACTGTCTGCGGCTTCCCGCAGAGCTCTCTATCCAAAATGTCCGACTCATCGCGCTTGATATGGACAGCACACTCATTGCGAACGAATGCATTGACGACATGGCCGCTATTGCCGGCTGCGGACCGGAGATGGCCCGCCTGACGAGAGAGGCTATGGAAGGTCTTTGGCCGTTCTCCAAAAATCTCGTTGAACGCGTGCGCCTTCTCAAAGGCGCCGACGCCGGAATCGCACTTCAAGCCTCAGAAAACATCCGTTTTTCGCCTGGTGCTCAGCGACTGATGCGCTTCATGCAGGCTCACCGCGTTGATCGCTGGATCATCTCCGGGGGCTTTTCTCAAATCGCTCGGCCTGCGGCTGCCAAATTAGGTATGACAGGCGTCATCTGCAACGAGCTTGTTATCGAAGACGGATGCCTCACCGGGGAAGTTGTCGGACCTGCAGGCGGACGCATTCTGGACGCAGATGGCAAACGACGCGCACTAGAAGTTTTGTCGAGCGCCGCAAAAGCCGAACTCTGCGAAACGATTGCCGTTGGAGACGGTGCAAATGATGTGCAGATGATCCGTGCTGCTGGCAACGGCTTTGCCTATCATGCCAAGCAAGCAGCCGCACAGGCCGCCCGGCTGCGCATTAACCATGCGGGACTAGACGCCATCGCGGCTTGTTATTCAGAGTATTGGACAGACGCACAGGTGCTGATCTAAAGAGTCCGATCGCAGAGGCGGCGAGGGTTTGATCCACCAGTCAGGACGCCGCTTTGCCGCACTCATTGGAGTTCCGCGGGGTGCCGGCGGTGCTCACCGCTTTTCTCCTCTGGAATTCATTCATGGGCTTCCTGCGGCTTTCTTGTGAGCTCGCCAGAGGCGAGCAAACACTTTAAAGCGCTGCACTCATTTTGATGTGCGGGATACCGCACTCCTCAAAAACATCTCCCTCAGCCTTGAAGCCAAGCGCTTCGTAGAACGTGCGGGCATGCGTCTGCGCATTCAGCCGGACCGTCTGCAGCCCCTCCTTCTTCGCATAATTGAGCACCGCTTCCATCAGCACACGGCCGACACCGCGCCCGCGAAAAGGTTTAAGCACAGCCAAACGTCCGATTTTGCCGTCTGGCGTCATACGCGCACAGCCGAGCGTCATGTGATGTTCGTCCCATGCAACGAAGTGAGTACTCACAGGATCGAGATCATCAATCTCTTCGGCTTTCGGCACGCCTTGCTCAGCAACAAACACCATGAGCCGAATACGTTCGCAAGGATGCTGCAGTGTTTTCCAATCACCGGTTTCGATATGAATCTGCATATTGACTTTCCTAACAAGATTCAGGCCTTGCCAGCATACACTGACAAGGCCTGTTGACTGACTCAAGCTGCTATTTTAAGGCTGCGTGAAATCTTTCCCCGCAGCTTTCGCTTTGGCAAGATCACCCGCCAGTGCAAAGGTGAGTTTGGAGACATCACAGAAGCGGCGAAGCGCCTTATTGACGTCTTCAACGGTCAGCGCCTCAATGGCGGCTTCGGTTTCCTTGGAGAACTGCCACGTACGGCCCGTTTCCAAATTGTTCACCCAATTGGAAGCCACCATACCGTCCTGCGCGCGATTCACCGCACGCGAGCCGATGATGCCGCGCTTGGCTTCGGTAAGCTCAGCTTCCGTAATGCCGTCACGGTAGGCACGAGCGAGCTCATCCTTGAGGCTCTTTTCGGCTTGAGCGAGATTCTGCGGCGCAACGATGGCGCCTACGGACCACTTAGCACGGTTGCCAAAGGACGGCAGCGTGATGTTTGAACCCGAGCCGTAAGAAAGACCTTCCTTCTGCCGCAGACGATTGACGATGCGGTTAGACAATCCATCCGAACCGCCGATGATCCAGTCAGCCGTGATCAAGGCCGGCATATCAGCATCGGAAAGATTGGCTGGCAAATCCACGCGGGCAAAAAGCATCGCGTTTTCTTTGTCAGGCGTATCAATCACGAAACGAGCTGGCTCCACCGGCCGATATTCCGCAACAATGCGCTCAAACGGAATCTTGGCAGCCTTTTGGTCAATCACGTCGGCTTTGAGTTCGGCGGTCACTTCCGCCGCATCGAAGTCGCCCACCACGGCGATGTAACCGAGGCCGAGACCAAAGACATCGTTGTAGTAGCGCTTTACGTCGGCGAGCGTCACCTTTTCGAGGTCAGCGATCAGTTCCGCGGATGTTTCCGAATAACGGGCGTCTCCCTGAGGATAGGTATTGAAGTGCTTCGTAATGGCATCGCGGCCAAGCGTTGCCGGTTCATCTGAGCGGGCCTTGAGACCAGCAATCGTCTGGCTCTTGAGTGTTTCAAATTCCTTTTCCGGATAGCTCGACTGCGTAAAGAGCTCACCGACGAGCTTGAGCGCTGCAGCGAGATGCTCGCGATCCGTAGTGAAACTGAAGGGGGATCCGTCCATCTTATTGGCCGTGAATGCATCTTCAATCTGATCACGGGTCATCGTCTTCGTACCGCGCATGAGCATCGCCCCCGACAGCATCGGGATGGCGCTGCGGGCAAGCTCCTTATTGTTGCCCACATTGAAGCGCATCTTGACAACCACCGTGTTGCCGCGCGTCTGTTTGGGAAGCAGCGCCGTCTTAACGCCGCCCACCTCGATAATCTGCGTGCGCTTGTCGATGTTGTCCTGAGAAGAATCAAACGCTTCAACCTCAGCACCCGTTTCCTTAAAGGTAAAGCGTGAAATCAGTTCTTCAGCCGAAGGCGCCTGGGCAATTTCAGCGCGCTTTGGATGATCATCCGGCACAAAGAGCCCGACGACACGGTTGTCGCGAACAAAGTACTTCGCGGCGGCGGCATCGATCTGCGCAGGGGTGACGTTCTTCACCTGCTCGCGATCCACAAAGAAAAGGCGCCAGTCACCGAGTGCGATGTAGTCGGAGAGTTCAACGCCGAATTCCTCGGGGTCTGAGAGCGTGCGCTCAAACATCATCTCCTGATCGGCTTTCTGACGGTTAAGCTCCTCCTCTGTCACGCCGGAACGGGCAAAGGCATTCTCAATTTCCTCGATGAGCTTTTTCTTGACGGGTTCGATCGGGTCGCCCTTCTTTACCATGGCGCCGAACATCACAAAGCCGGGCTTAGCGGCGGCAACCGGCCAGCCGAAGACCTGAGAAGCCATTCCGGTATCCACCAGTGCCTTATAAAGACGACCGGTCGGAGCATCCGCAAGAATGTCCGCCGCCATCGCTGTGGCTTCATAATCGTCAGCCAAAGCCGACGGAATGCGGTAGCCCACTGCGACGAGCTGCTGCTCGCCCTTGCGGCGAATGAAGAACTCGCGCTCTCCGTCCGCTGTAGGTTCTACGGTCCATTCTTTAGGCAGCACGCGAGTGGGCTTAGGAATGACGCCGAAGGCTTCATTCACCCAGGCCAGAACCTGATCGCGATCGAACTTGCCCGAAATGGTCAGCACCGCATTGTCGGGCTGATAGTAGAGATGATAGAAAGCCTGCAGATTTTTAATTTCGACATTCTCAATATCGCTTCGAGCACCGATCGTCGAACGGCCGTAGCTCTGCCAATCGAACATCACGCTCTGCATGCGCTTCATCATCACTGAAATGGGCTTGTTCTCTCCCATTTCATACTCGTTGCGCACCACCGTCATTTCGGTGTCGAGATCCTTCTGCGCAATAAAGGAATTGACCATAGCATCGGCCTGCCAGCCGATCGCCCACTTCATGTTGTCATCGGTCGCATTGAAACTCACGAAATAGTTCGTACGGTCAAGCCAAGTCGAACCGTTCATGCGAAAACCCCGGCGAGTGAATTCCGCCGTTGGATGGGGATAATTCTTCGAACCCTTGAACATCAGGTGCTCAAGCAGATGCGCCATACCCGTCTCACCGTAGTTTTCCTGGCGAGATCCCACAAGGTAGGTCATGTTGACCGTAGCCGTCGGTTTGCTGGCATCCGGATAAAGCACAACCTTGAGGCCATTGGCCAAACGGTACTCCGTGATGCCCTCCACCGTCACATAGGGCGTCGGCAGTTCGTTCATATTTTTATTCTCCTCGCCGGCCATAGCGGAGCCTCCGCCGACCGCAGCCGCCGCAACTGCAGCAGCAAACAAGACGTTATTGATCCAATGCATTGAGCGTTTCCTCACTGAAGAGCGGGATACACCAGCTTAGCTTCAAGCACGTGCATCACCCGCCGCTTGGCAGCTGCCGGCATCAACCAAGAATTGAACCTCGGGCGCCGGCATCTGAAACCCAAACCGATCGCAAGACCGGAATGCAGGTACCTTATCAGCGGGTCTGCAAATAAGACCCGTCAATGCGTTCCGAGATGTTACCGCCAGAGAAGAAAATTCGCCGTCTATCCGTCCTCTGCGGCAACGGGAAGAATCCAATAGATGACTCATGCTGCATCAAATTGAAATCTTCAAATCTATGCTTGAGAACACGTATTCCCAGAGACTCCGTTATCCTTCTCACCCGCACGAAATTCAATCGTTCAGTCTTCTGAGCTTTCTCGCTCTGAAGACCTGAAATCTCGTCACAAGAATTATGAAATTCCTCTTCGACATTTTCCCTGTCATCCTCTTTTTCGCCGCCTTCAAAGGCGCGGAATACTTCCCCGACGGAGCGCTCTCGCTCGCTTCGAGCTTTATGGGCGACGGCGTGACAGCAACGACTGCGCCAGTTTTCATTGCGACCGTAACGGCTATTCTCGCAACGATTCTGCAGGTGGGCTGGCTCAAGCTCAAAGGCGCCAAAGTCGAGCCTATGCTCTGGATCAGCCTCGCTGTCATCGTGGTTTTCGGCGGCCTTACGCTGTGGCTTAAAAATGAAATGTTCATCAAATGGAAACCGACGATCCTCTACTGGATCTTCGCTGCGGTGCTCGGATACGGGGCCTACTCCGGACGCAGCTTTATCCGCATGCTGATGAAAGACGCCGTCGAAATGCCCGATGCCGCCTGGATGAAGCTTCAGTGGATGTGGATTGTCTTCTTCATCGTCGTGGGTATCCTGAACCTCGTGGTGGCGTACCTCTGCTCGACCGATGTATGGGTAAACTTTAAGCTTTTCGGCCTGATCAGCTTGACATTGATATTTACAATTGCCGCTGCCGTGTGGATGACAAAACAAGCACCCGGTCGGCAGAATTAATCGCAATTCCATTTCGCACAATCGCGCGTATACCGCGGCATGTACACGGTTGGAAGGGCTTCGCGCTCTTGCGGCCGTGCACTCTTAAAGAGACACAAAAATCATGGATAAAAAAGCTATTGCGCTCGGCGCAGCCCTTTTGATTGCGGCCGGCGCCGCCAACGCAGAACTGAAGGCCTTTAAGGTCAACGGGGAAACGGTGTCCGTCGCTGAACAAAAGGCGGTCTACGACCGCGCTGTCGCACAGGGTCAGCCTGCTGGCCCGGAGCTTGAAAGCCAGGTGAAAAACCTGCTGATTCAGCAGACTGCACTGCTGCAGGAAGCCAAGAAGGCCAAGATTCAGCAGAATGCCGACGTGCAGCGCGCGATCGACAACGCCCGCAATCAGATCCTCATTCAGGGCCTTGCTCAGGATTGGGCCAAGAAGAACCCGGTAAGCGATGCTGATCTTCAGAAAGCTTACGAAGCCGATAAGGCCTCCTATGGCGACACGGAATATCAGGTCCGCCATATTCTCGTGAAGACCGAAGATCAGGCCAAGAACCTGATTTCCCGTCTCGCCAAGGGCGCTGATTTTGGCAAACTCGCTCAGGAATTCTCCGAGGATACAGCCAACAAGGCTCAGGGCGGCCTCCTGGGCTGGGTTGTTCCGCGTTCCTTTGTGCCGGCCTTCGGCGCTGCGTTCTCTGCACTGAAGCCGGGCGAAGTCGCACAGGCTCCGGTTCGCACCCAGTTCGGCTTCCATGTCGTCAAGCTTGAAGCCAAGCGCAAGGCTGAACTTTATCCGTCCTTTGACAGCCAGAAGGCCGTGATTCACAACGCACTTGCCAACCAGAAGGTTCAGCAGCACTTTCAGGAACTGATTAAGCGCGCTGTCGTCAAGTAAGCCGTTCGGCCCGTGAAGTTCCACACTTAAAGGACTTCAGCCGTCTCACAAAACGCCTGTCGATATTCTTTCGTCGACAGGCGTTTTCATTAGCGCACAGCCTGCGAGACGTGCACAATGGCAAACATCTATCCGCTTCTTTCATCTTGAACGGATGCATTCCTTTTTCAAGGATCATAGAAATGCACTTTCAACATGCGACCGACGCCTTCACTCTGAAAAACGGCGTCAAAATTCCATGCATCGGCTTTGGCACCTGGCAGTCTGCCGACGGTCCCACTGCAGAAAATGCCGTGCGTGAAGCCATTGAAGCCGGCTACCGTCATATTGACACCGCCGCGATCTACCACAACGAGCGCAGCGTCGGCCGCGGGATCAAGGATTCCGGCATCAAGCGTGAAGACATTTTCGTAACCAGCAAGGTCTGGAATACTTGCCGCGGTTACCAGACAACGCTCGAAGCTTTCGAAAAAACGCTTTCTGATCTGCAGCTCGACTACCTTGACCTCTACCTCATCCATTGGCCGGCTTCGCCTTCGCGCTTTGCAAACTGGACGGAACTCAACCTTGAAACCTGGCGTGCTCTCACTGAGCTCTATAAGGCTGGACGCATCCGTGCTATCGGCGTCTCCAATTTCCGCCCGGCGCACCTTGAGCCGCTGATGCAGACTGAAGTGCAGCCCATGGTGAATCAAATTGAATATCACCCGGGCTACCTGCAGCGCGAAATCGTCGATTACTGCCGTGCTCACGAAATTCTGGTCGAAGCCTGGAGTCCGCTCGGCTGCGGACGCGTGCTTACGGATCCTCGGCTGGTTGCCTTGGCCGAACGCCTCGGCATCACCACCGCGCAGCTTGCACTTCGCTTCTGCCTTGAAACCGGTACCTTACCGTTGCCCAAGTCCGTTACTCCCGAACGCATTCGCGCAAATCTCAACGTTTTCAGCTTTGCTCTGCCCGCGGACGTCATTGCCGAAATCCAGGCATTCCCGGAATTCGGCTTTTCCGGGCAAGATCCGGACAAAGTCACATTCTGATGGATCTTCAAAAAAGGATGGCTTGCGAGCCAAACGCTCTTAAATAAGAAAGCCGCATACGCCAACACCTTGGCCAAGCCAGCCAGCGACAAGTCATGCCGATGCCTGATGCACCGGCATGACTTGCTTTTAAGCTTTAATCCGCAGCGATAGGTCTGCAACTTATTCTTTCGACCGTCTTGTTCAAAGGAACTGTCTGCGCTAGATTACGCGAACCAGAGCGTTAACCTTTTTAGGAATAACGACTTCCTTCACTGATTCAGGCGAAAAGACGCTTCATGCTCAAGGCCCAAATTCGCAAGCGTTTAGGAGAGCTCAGCCTTTCCATTGACCTTTCTGTTGCGAAAGGCATTACAGTGCTGCGCGGCGAATCCGGCTCGGGCAAAACGACTATTGCCAATCTGCTCTCCGGGGCGCTCAAACCCGACGAAGGAGAGATTGAATTAGAGGGGCGCTCAGTCTTCAGCACTGCGCGCAGCATCAACCTTGCGCCGGAAGCCCGCGGCATCGGATTCGTTTTTCAAACGGCCCGTCTTCTGCCGCACCTCTCTGTCGAAGAAAATATTCGTTTTCCTCAGACGGCCGGCAGGCGCAGACCGCGAGTTGATTTCGCAGAAGTGGTGGAGATCCTTGGCCTTGAACGGCTTCTCCATCGTCATCCTGGCAGCCTTTCCGGCGGTGAAGGACAGCGCGTTGCACTGGCTCGCGCACTGATGGGAACTGAATCGCTTCTCATACTCGATGAGCCGCTTTCGAGCCTTGATCCTGAGCGCCGCAGTCTGCTGATGGGCTTCATCGAACGTGCCGCACAAACGCTCGATGTTCCGATTCTTTATATCACCCATTCTGAAGAGGAGATGCGGCGGCTCGCCCGACGCGCATTTCTTCTTCAATCTGGCCGTTTGCGAGAAATGGATCTCCGCACGGCCGCTTCCCATAATTAGAGGAGTTTACAGACAATGAAGCTGTTCACATCTACATTGATCACTGCCGCTGCCGCCCTGACCCTTGCCGGCGCAGCACAAGCCCAGGTCACCGTCACGACAGGCGGCGGCTATATCAAAATGGTTGAGGCACTGACCGCCCAATATGAAAAAGACACCGGCGCAAAAGTTGAAAAGGCTTTCGGCGGCAACATCGGTCAGATGCTCGCTCAGGTTGAAAGCGGCAGTCCGGTTACAGTCGTTGTTTCGGATGCTACGAGTCTCAAAAAATTCACAAAAGCACTGAATGCTGATGCCGGGGTCCGTTTGGGCGATACGCCGCTGATCCTCATTTGGCGCAAAGGCCTGACGCTCGCATCGCCCGAAGATCTGACCAGCGATGCCGTCAAACGCGTGGCGATGCCCGACCCGAAGGCCGCAGTCTACGGACGCGCAGCCAAGGAATACCTCGATGGTTCCGGACTTGCAGAAAAAATCGCTGGGAAGCTCAATGTGGTTTCAATGGTGCCTCAGGTGATGTCCTATGTCTCCCGCGCAGAGATGGATGCGGGCTTTGTCAATCTCCTCGCAGCTCGTCAAGGCAAAGACAAGATCGGCGGCTTTGTCGCTGTGAAAGAAGGTTACGAACCTATTCGCATGACTGCTCAGCCAGTAAAAGGCGCAGCGGGCGAAGCCGATGACGTCAAAGCGTTTTTAACCTGGCTGGGGAGCCCCAAAGCCGACGCGGTGCTCGAGAAGTTTGGTGTTTCTCGTTAATCCCTTCGTTAGGCTTAATGCCTCCTTGAGAGGGAGACCGAAATCGTGACAGAAAGCTGGCTCTCGGCACTGAAGTCGCCGGAACTTATTTTTGCCGTCATGCTCACGGCAAAAACCTGCCTGGTGGCGGGAGCCGGATTTCTCGTGCTTGCACCCCCGCTCGCTTGGCTCTTCGCCCGGCGAGAAGGCGTTGGCGTGCGGGCACTGAGCTTTTTCGTTACCTTGCCGCTTGTCTTTCCGCCTGTTGCATTAGGCTACCTTCTGCTGCTACTCATCGGACGGAGCGGCCCGTTGGGCGGCATGCTCGATGCGGTCGGCATTTCAATCGTCTTCACGCCTTGGGCGGTCTATCTGGCTGCCTTCATCGCGGGACTGCCGCTCGTCATTCGCCCGATTCAGGGAGCGCTTGCAAGCGAACAGCTCAAAGCGCTTGAATTTGCTGCGCGCGTGCACGGCGCACCGCCGCTCACCGTCTACCGCAAAGTTACTCTGCCGCTTGTACGCGGCCAGATTCTCTCCGGGTTGCTGCTCGGCATTTCTCGCGCAAGCGGCGAAGTTGGCATCACGATGATGGTGGGCGGGAACATTTCCGACCGCACCAATACACTCTCGCTTGAGATTTGGAATGCGGTTTCACGGGCAGACTTTGATGTTGCGACCACGCTCTGCCTGCTGCTTTCAGCCTTCACGCTTTTCATTTTTATCGTGCTCGACCGTCTGCAGCGCCGCGCCGGCGCACTTTAAAGCGGTCCTAGGGCCTTTCAGCAGCGTCCGCGAAAGCTTTGTTTCGCGGATGCTGAAATGAAACGTCTGATTTTAGTCACCGGCCCCCAAAGCCTTAAGCGACTCCAGCACGGATTCCTTCGTCAGCTTCTCCGCTTTGGCCAGCTGATCGGCGGACAGTTCGTGGCGCAACACGCGGGCATCTGCCGCTGCATTGCGGTCTGGAGCATAGTTTTTTTGAGCCTGTGAAGCAGCGCGCATCAGTACATACGCCGCTGCCGGATCCTTATCCACGCCGTCCCCCGTCATCAGAAGCTGAGCCAATGCACGCTGAGCACCGGGGAAGCCTCCGTTGGCTCCGCGCCAGTACCATTTAGCCGCTTCCTTGAAGTCAACTTCCTGGCCGTTGCCCTGAGCAAAATAATCTCCAATGTTGCGCATGGCTTCCGAACTGCCGTGCTTGGCGGCCACACGGTCCCAAATCAGCGCCTGACGCGGATCGAGTTTGACGCCGAGACCGGCACGATAGGCCGAGGCAAGCGCAAGCTGGCAGTCAACATCACCGAGATAGGCGCCTTTTTCCCACCAGGCGGTAGCGCTGAGCGGCTGACGGTGCGTACCAAGTCCCTGATTGAGCATGTCACCCAAGTAGTACATTGCCCTGGGGTTGTCCTTTGCTGCTTCCTTTTGGAAAAGCTTCGTCGCCTCAGCGTATCTCTGCGCTTCAAGAAGCTTGACGCCGTCTTCAATGGGGCCGGCAGCAGCCAGCGCAGAAACCATTAAAAGCGAAGAACAAAGTGCGGCACTCAAAGCAGCACGGGCGAAATTCTGGGTCATCAGGATGCTCCTTAATACGATCGGCGGCACGCTTGCCCATTCAGGCCATATGCCGCTCATTTTCTTCTGCACGCCAATCTAGCAAGTCAACCTTAAGCGGATCTGCTCTCGGAAGACCTTCCGTCGGCAAGCAGCACCGGCTCATGACCGCGGGGTACAGTCGGCATCTTTTCATCTGTCACAGGCAAACGCTCGATGAGTTCAGCAACAGGCTGATCAATCATCGGATCACGCAGGAACTCGCGGTACCATGCAAAAAGCGGGCCCTCCGGTTTATTGACATTCGGCTGGGCCGGCTGAACCAGACCATTGCAGGGATCAATCAGCAGCACGGCAAAGGCATCGGCCAGCGTTTTTTTCTCCGGATCGCACAAAAGCGCCCAACCGGTTTCCCGCCGCTTTTCGTCGAGCACCACCGGGGCGCAGTAGCCTTTTTCAGAGAGTTTCACAAGGATGCGCTCGATCCCCTGAGGATAGCTGTCCACTGCACGAGAAAGCGCCAGCTCAGACACACAGGGAGATCCCGACGCTCGAGCGCTCGTGAGTTCGCGAAGCAACGCAAGCCCTGTGAGGAAATCGTTTCCAAGCTTATATGAATCAGCGAATCGTCCGGAAGTGAGCTGCGGAAGCGTCGCGGTAATCGCAGCCCCAGCGAAAACAAGCATCCAGGCAATATAAAACCAGAGCAAAAATACCGGAAAGGCCACAAAGGCGCCGTAGATAGAAGAGAGCGTCCCTGCGGTGATGTAATACTCGAAAGCCTCGCGGAATACCTGCCCGGCCAAAGCGACAGCAGCACCGCCCGTCAGCGCATGCGTGAACGGCACACGGCAGTTGGGAACCAGTTTGAAGAGAATGGCATAGCCAATGGTCTGCAGGATGATCTGAATAAGTGCGAAAAGCCAGCCCGGCAGCCCCCCAGTCCCTGCTGCCCCTGCGGCGATGCGGATGGCTTGCGTTGAAAGCGTGATTGAGAGCGCAATGGCAATGGGCCCAAGCGTGAGAAGTGCCCAGTAAATCATCGCCCGCTGAGCCCACGAACGCATGCGGCGAACGCGAAAGATGCGGTTCACCGTCACGAAGAACTTATCAATCATCAGGAGCGCAGTGAGTGCCAAACCAGCCAGACCAAAAGCACCAAGGCCGGAAGCATGGTCACTGAAGACCTTCAAGTACTTCATGATCACTTCGCTGTAGGAGAGCGGCAGCACTGACATTACCGCTTCCTCGAGCGCTGCCCGCGTCTCAGAAAAACTCGGGAACGCTGCAAAAGCAGCAAGCGAGACAGCCAAGAGCGGAACAAGCGAAAGTAGCGTCGTCAATGTCATTGACGAAGCTACTTCCTGAAGCTGCGCCTCTCGCATACGAGCCACCGCGAACCCGGCCAAGTTTCGAAGCGTATTCAAGAGCTGCCGGCGGCGAAGAGCCGTAAGGAGCGGTGTATTTTCGGGTATTGACATACAGCATTCGCTCAAAGAAAAAGCATTCCATCTATTTTGGTCATTTTAACCGTCAGTCTGATTGTCTCCGACTGCACTGCAAACATTCACGCGCCAAAATAAAACGACCCGAAGGAACCGCAAAAAAGCCGCTCCTTCGAGTCGTTCGGGCCCCTCTGCATCAACCCTAAACGGGTTAGCCGCAGAGACTTGCCGGGGAGCGTGAAACGCTTACATCGTCAGCTTCACGACTCGGTTGGCATCAATCACCTCGAAGGTGCTGCCATCCTTCACCAGGCCGCGAATATCCGTTAATTCCTCAGGCAGTCCCCAAGCTTCGACCACAGCTTCCTGGGCCACATCGATGACAACGAGTACGTTCCAGTTTTTGGACACGGCATAGAGCTTGCCGTCTTCATAGACCATACCGGTCACATAAAGTTCGCCAAGAGAACGATCCTTCTTAAGCATCTCGGCTGTGGGGACAAACTCGCCTGAAAGCATCCAGTCCTTCATCAGCGCCTTGCTGATGACAAACTGCTTCTTATTCTTGTTGTCAGGCACGGTAGCCATGAAGACATAGCGTCCATCGGTAGCACTCGAATGAATGTACGAGAACTTCGCACGTTCCGTATCGATTCGAGCTCGGCCAAGACCGCCGACAGCCTCAATGTGGCTGCGCCCGGCAGTGAAGTTGGGCCAGCCCTGAACATCATCGGCCTCCGGATTCTGTCGAACACGCAGAAGCGACTTGTTGGAACCCATCAGCACATAAGCGTCTTTGTCCAACGCTGTAATACCCACCAAGTCAAGCACATTGGCCGAGAACCAGGGATCCATAGCAGCATGGAACTTGGGTGAGAGGTCGGCGTTGAGGAACCAAAAATCATATTTGGAAGCAATGACGTACTCGCCTCGAATTTTGGCGATGGTATTAAGTTTGGCCGAAATGCCCGGCACTGCGCGGGTCTCTTCAATTTTGAGGCTGCCGTTGAGTGCGACAGGCGCATTGGCGGCATTGTGCTCAAACTTAATTCCGAGGCGTTCAGCGTTGGGCGCATAAGCAAAGTCAGGCTCTTTCACATCTCGTTTGCCGAGGAAATTAAAACCCGAGAACATGCCTTCCCAACTGTCCGAAGACCAAACAATGTACTTCGGATTCCACGAAAAGCGCCAAGGATCTCCCTGCCCCCAGTTTGGCGGAAGACCGGTCGTCCAAGCCGCCTGAAAAGCGTTCGAAGCAAGAATGAAGGAGACAATGCCGAAGGCGATCTGCATAAAGCCAGTCGTCGGACGCCACCGTTTGCCTTTGAGTTCCGCGATGAGCGCATCAAAACGCGGAGCAAGGAAAAGTGCGAGTCCGAAAAGCATCACCACACACCAGAAGACGATTTCCGCCCACATTTGAGTGTGAAGTCCCATGATTTCAAGACCAAAGCCCTGTCCCACATCACGAGCGGCATGGACGCCAAGATGGCGGAAGGATGACCAAAGACCGACGGCAGCCATCACAAGCATGGTCGCCAGATACTTTGGCTTGAAACCATATCGCACCATGAAAAGTGCCACGACGCCGATGAAGGCCATTTGCTCACGTTGTCCCCAGCAGAGCGTGCAGGGGCTGTCACCCATCAGGTAGCCAAGAATGAGGTTGGCAATACCGACCGGGAGAAGAACAATTAATAAGCCTCCCCAGCAGACGATGTCATACCAGGTTTTGGCTTTTTTGATATCGCCGTCGGTGATCGGCTTGGAATAATCAACCATTTGCAGATCTCCGAAGGTTAGAGGTTGAGGACGCCGAGAATGCTCGTCGACACGTGGCCGACGTACATGAGTACAACCATGAGCCAGCCGACGATGGTCAGTCTCCAAGCTAATTTTTCATGCTCAGGCTTAAACCAGATCAGCAGCACGGCGATGAGCAGTATTACAAGCTCAACGAATTCCATTTGCTTTCCCTTTGGTAGTTGTTGAGAGCGTTCATAAAGTTGAACGAAGTGCTGGGATTCTGATGGAGTGCTATTGCTGCTGGAAAGGGTTGATTACAATAAGTAACAGTATTTTTGCTTATATAAAATGATATAAAAAGTCGATATCTAGATAAATATATCTATAAACATTTTGGTAAACAATGAATTCAGTAAAAAGTTCCGTTATCCGCTTCTCCATAAACCCGAACTACTGGTCAGTTAAAAATATTTTTTGGTATGCCTGTATATTTGAAACTTGCGGCGTTGCTGAAAGCGTTTTTTGCTGCTCTGTCGGGATACAAAAAACCTGAGCATGGGTGGATTGCTCCTTGAGTGCCAAAAGGCGTCGATACGCTAATGCTTAAAAACGGGGCGTCCGATCGGGTAGAGAGCGGGTTTGCACCTCGCTCCCTCCCACACCACCGGACGTGCCGTTCGGCATCCGGCGGTTTCTAAAGTTAGGTTTTGGATTCAGTGGTCAGGCCTTTGACAAGAGACTGTAA
>NZ_QNRV01000017.1 GCF_003315195.1 Sutterella wadsworthensis
AGGCGCGGGCAGCGCCTTAGAGCCTGTGGGGAGCTGCAGTCCACTGCTGCAGTTCAAGTGAATCGGCCTTCTCGCAAGAGACGCGCAGGTCAGCAGCAGGAACCCATCCGAAGAGATCCCCAAGCGCCTGAAAACGCGTAAGGACTCAGTAGGGAATCTCCGTTCTTCATGGCGGAGAGGATGTCAATGATGTTTAAATTCTGCGCTTGCCTTGAGGACGGCAGCCTGACGTTCTGCAGCTCGGCGGGCACGTTCTTCATCAAAGAAGGGAACTGCGGCTGAAAGATAGACATACATCGAATAAATCGTCAGCACCGCCGCCAGCCAGATGAGCCCCGTCCCGATCAAGGCAATGTCGATGCCGAAGATCGGGTCGTTCCAAAGAAGACAAGGGATAGCCGTCATCTGTGCAATCGTCTTTGTTTTGCCGTACCAATTGACTTTGACGCGGCCGGATTCACCGATCTTGGCCATCCATTCGCGAATGCCGGTCACCGTGATTTCGCGTCCGATAATGATCATCGCAACGGCCATGTCGAGACGATCGAGCCCGACCAGAGCCACCAGGGCTGCTGACACAACAAGCTTGTCGGCAATCGGGTCAAGGAACGCACCCATGCGGGTAGCCCAGCCTTCGTAGCGTCTGGCCAGAAATCCGTCGAGCGCATCTGTCACGGCGGCGACAACAAATGTGACGCAGGCGATGACGTTGACCCAATGCGGCGCAAGCCATGTTTCAGGGATATAGAAAACGCCGAGAACCACGGGGATCAGCGCAATGCGCAGCCACGTGAGGACCATAGGGACGTTGATTTTGAAAGGCGGCTTGAGCTTCATTATTTTGCCGTTGGGCCTGAAAGGGTTTGAAATAATTAAGAATTTTCAATCAGGGCTGCTCGTCGGATTCGGTTGACAGAGGGGCGCCCGTATTCACCGGGACTGCCGTATGCAGCTGACTGTAGATTTGTTCGGCAAGTTTGCGAGAAATACCGGGCACTTGAGCAATATCTTCAGCTGAAGCATTTTTGAGCTGCTTCATGCCGCCGAAGTGCCCGAGTAGTTTAGCGCGGCGTTTGGGTCCGACGCCGGACAAATCCTCTAATTTAGATGTATTTCGAGTCTTAGCGCGCTTGGCCCGCATGCCTGTAATCGCAAAGCGATGGGCTTCGTCGCGAATTTCGGCGATGAGCATCAGTGCTCGAGACATTTCGCCCAAAATGAGCGGTTCGCGTCGATGACCGTCGATGACTGGGAAGACGAGTGTCTCAAGACCGGTTTTGCGTCCTTCGCCTTTAGCTACCCCAACGATTGCGCCGACATCGAGTCCGAGATCTTCGAAAACTTCTCGGGCCATCTCCACCTGGCCGCGGCCGCCGTCAATTAATACAACTGTCGGAAGCTCTGCTTCTCCGCGTGCTGCAGGCGCATATCTGCGAGCAAGCACTTGCTTCATTGCAGCATAGTCGTCGCCGGGTTCAATGCCCGCTATATTGAATCGCCGGTAGAGCGACGACTGCATGCGGCCCTCTCGGAAAACTACGCAGGATGCTTGTGTAGCTTCGCCCTGTGTATGAGAGATGTCAAAGCATTCGACGGAGAATTCCATGGGATCGTCATTCTTCGGTGCAAATGCAGGACCGAGCACCGCCATCAAATCATTGAGGCGCGCGGTTTGAGTGCCGGATTCAGCGAGTCTTCGGGCAAGCGCTATCTGCGCCCCCTGTATGCACATCTCAAGCCAGCGCCGGCGTGTTTCCTGCGGTTCGCTGACAACGGGTACGCGGCGGCCGGCAAGATCCGTGAGCAGTGATGACAAGCGGGCCGGCAGCTCCGGATCGGCAGGATCAGGTTCAACGATCAACAGGGCCGGAATGGGAAGTTCGGCGTAGTGCTGACTGACAAAGGCTTCAATGACTTCACCCTTCGAGGGCATCAGATCCTGAGCGGTCGGTGCTCGGTCGCCGGCTTTAGGAAATATGGCGCGATCGCCTAAATGGCGGCCGCCGCGCACCATGGCGAGATTCACACAGACAATGCCCTGACCTATCGATGCCGCCACGATGTCGGCGTCAACATCTCCGCCTGTTGTCTCAATGGCCTGCTGATGCCGCATTTGAGTGAGCGCGGCGATGCGGTCGCGCAGATGGGCGGCTTCTTCAAACTGCCAGGCATCCGAAGCAGCCCACATGCGTTTTTCCAGATCGTTGAGAACGTCAATGGAGCGGCCTTCGAGAAACTGTGCAGCACGACGACAATCTGCCGCATAAGCCTCTTTGGTGATAAGTCCGCAGCAGGGAGCCGTACAGCGCCCGATCTGTCCCAAAAGACAGGGGCGTGATCGGTTTTTAAAAACGGATTCTTCGCAGGTGCGCAGCTGAAAAGCTTTTTGCAGCATTTCGATGGCGGTTCGCGCCGCACTCGAACTGGGGTACGGACCGAAAAATTTCGACCGTTTGTCGACGCCGCCACGGTAATAGGAAAGACGAGGGAAGTCGCCCGCGCCAATGCGGATGTAAGGGTAGCTCGCGTCGTCGCGCAGACGGATGTTGTAGTGCGGCTTAAGCGTCTTGATGAGATTGTTCTCAAGCAGGAGCGCTTCGGCTTCGGAACGCGTAACGGTGGTTTCAATCCGCGCAATGCGGCTCACCATCAGCGCTATGCGCGGGGAGAGTCCGGTTTTGCGAAAGTATGAGGAAACACGGTTTTTCAGGTCCCTCGCCTTGCCGACGTATAGGCAGGTGCCGTCGGCGCCGAAGTAGCGATAGCAGCCCGGCAGATGCGGGAGCGTACGAACTTCTTCGCTGGGATTGAAGGTTTGCACAGCGGGGAGCGCACCGCAGGAAGCCGCTTCAGCCTCGGCTGAGGTGTTCTCCCAAGGCGCGGACGCAGACTGTTCGTCATCAGCGGAAACAGTCTGCTCTCCCTCATGAGTCGCTTTCGTGCTCATCAAAGCAAAAGCTGAGCGGCGAATTAATTTTTCTTCTTTTTCCCGTCGTCGCCGAGCAGTTCGTCAAAATGCAGCGTAATGCCCTTATATTCCCGCTCGACCTTTTCGGGGCTGGCGCAGCGGAACTCGAGCCACGCCTTGGCAGGCTGACCGTCGGCTGAGGCTGCCGATGAAGAACCCTTGAGCGGCATCATGCCCATGCCCTTGTCGGTGCAGAAGGCCTTGGCGCGCTCGTAAACGAAATCGGCGATGCGGGCGGAAGATTCAACCTTCGGGCGTTCCGCCGAAATGCGCCAGATAGACCCGACGACCGGTTCAATATTGACGCGGCTGTCGAAGGCCTTTTCAAGCTCTTGAGTCGCAGAGGAACAGCCCGAAAGCAAGAGGGCAGCACCGGCAGAGGCGCAAAGAAAAAGGGCAACAGAAGACTGGCGGGGCATGAGGAGCATGAATAAGTTCACCGTGAAGACGGCGGAAAAAGAAAACCTTCACATTATATGAATGGGCATGAATGAGCGACGGATAGGTTAAGACTCGGAGCGCTTTTCTCAGCCTCGGCACTGCTCCTTTAGAAACGGGCTCCCAAACCATGCGAATGAATACAAATCAATGTGTTGGCTGAAGATAAAAATAATCAAATCAATCAATAGATTGCATACAGTCACAGGCTGTAATTTCTGTAAGGCGGCCTTAATTTGCGGTTCCTAAACTGCCCCGCAAAATAGAACTCAAGCGTCCTTAGGCCCTGGACGCAAAGAACGCCGCTCATGACAACCCCAAGCTCGATTACCCAGCCTCTTATTGAAGTTCGCGGACTGACCTGCGAGCGCGGCGAACGTACGCTCTTTACGGGCATGTCGTTCACTGTGGCTCCGGGTTCGCTGGTCCGCATTGCGGGATCAAACGGGGCGGGAAAAACCACGCTTTTGCGTCTCTTGACGGGACTGATGCGGCCGGCCGAAGGTGAGATCTTCTGGCGCGGCGAACCGATTCTCAAGGCGGCTCAGGATTTCTGGCGCGAGCTCTGCTATATCGGCCACCGCAACGGCGTGAAGGATGATCTTTCCGTGATGGAGAACGTCCTCATCAATGCGCGCATTGCTTCGCTGAGCTGCACGCCCGAAGCTGCTCGCGCAGCATTGGCAGCCGTGGGCCTCTCAGACTACGAAGACGTTCCTGCCGGCCAGCTCTCGCAGGGACAGCGCAGACGCGTTGCGCTGGCGCGTCTTTGGCTTTCAGAATCTGTGCCGCTTTGGATCCTGGATGAACCCTTTACAGCGCTCGATGTCAAGGGTGTCGCCCGGCTGGCGGACTTGGTTTCCAAACATGTTGCCGAGGGCGGCGTGGTCATGCTGGTGACGCATCAGGAAGTGCCGGTGGATCCGAAGCACCTGTTCATCATTGAACCGGAGCGTTGGGCTCCCAAGCGCCGATCGGCGGTTGAGCGGGCGATGGCGGATGCGGCAGCTGCCGAAGCCGAAAGCGCTGCCCGGGACTGAAGAGAGGAGACGCCAAGATGTTTAATCTCTTCATGACGATTCTGAAACGCGATCTGACGCTCTCACTTCGCCGCAAGTCTGACCTCGCTCAGGTGATCTTCTTTTTTGCGGTGGTTGTAACGCTCGTGCCTTTGGGTGTCGGTGCGGAAACCAATATCCTGCGCAGCATCGCCCCGGGTGTCGTTTGGGTTGCGGCGCTTCTCGCGGCGCTCCTTTCGCTCCCGCGTATGTTTGCGACCGACCATGAGGACGGCACGCTCGAACAGATGCTCGTGGCTGCAGAGCCGGTTCCGGTCATTGTGGTGGCTAAAGTAGCCGCGCATTGGATCGTTACGGGGGTGCCCATGACCATCTTTGCGACTATTTTCGGGGTGATGTTCGACTTGGAGCTCGATGTGACGCTCGTCATGGTAGCGAGTCTCCTGATTGGTACGCCGGTGCTCTCTCTCGTTGGTGCGGTCGGCGCTGCGCTGACGCTGGGACTTCGTGCCGGCGGCGTCCTGACGTCGCTTCTCGTGCTTCCGCTTTATATTCCCGTCCTCATTTTCGGCTCGGGAGCGGCAACTGCCGCTGCTATGAGTCTCTCACCGGCTTCTCACTTCATGATCGTCGGCGGGCTTTCGCTCTTTGCACTCGCATTGGCGCCTTTTGCAGTGGCTGCGGCGCTGCGGATTGCCGAACAGTAAACCTTCATTATTCAGAACAAAAATAATTCATCGCAGGAGAACAGAACCTGATGAGCACTTCAATTACATTGGAAGGCTTCTATCGCAAGGCCGGGAAGCTTATTCCATGGTTTATGAGCGCAGCACTGGTGCTCTTTGTCGTCGGCGTTTATCTCGGGTTCTTCGTCTGCCCGATTGAGGCGCGTCAAGGCAACTCTTACCGCATTATTTTTATTCACATTCCTGCGGCGTGGCTCGCCATGTCGCTTTACCTGCTGATGGCCGTTGCGAGCATCGTGGGACTGCTTAAAAACTCCCGACTTGCTTTCATTCTGGCGCAAGCGATGGCGCCGACCGGCGCCCTCATGGGCTTTATTGCGCTTTTTTCGGGTGCATTCTGGGGACGGCCGACGTGGGGCACATACTGGGTGTGGGATGCTCGCCTGACATCCATGCTGATTCTCTTCTTCCTCTATCTCGGCTTTATTGCGCTCCATTCGGCCATTGACGATAAGCGCCGCGCTGATCAGGCTGCGAGCGTCATTTCCATCGTCGGTGCCGTGAACGTCCCGATTATCTACTTCTCGGTGCGCTGGTGGAACACCCTTCATCAGGGAGCCTCCATTACTTCGAGCGGCTCTTCGATTGCGCCGATCATGCTCAACACCATTTTCATCATGCTGGCTGCCGGCACGCTCTACGGCGCAGCCGTCGTGCTTTCGCGGACTCGTACGATGATTCTTGAACGCGAACGCAAGAGCGATTGGGCGCAGAAGGCTGCGCTGGAGGGGAAATTATGAACAACTGGAACTCTCTGGCTGACTTCATTTACATGAACGGCCACGGTTACTACGTTTGGTGCGCATACGGCGCATTTGTGCTCGGTGTTTTGTTTGAGCTTTACGGCCTGATTACTCGCCGCCGAGCGATCTGTCGGCGCATCATGCGCGAAGCACGTGCAGCGCAGTCGACGCTGGAAAGCTGATCCCCCTGCGATTGAGACCCCAAGGAAAAAACATGAACGCCAAAACTAAAAAACTTGCCTTGATCGGCGCAGCCGCCGTAGTGCTCTGCGCAGGCATCTTCATGGCACTGCAGGCCTTTAACGAAAATCTGGTCTTCTTTTTCTCACCCACTCAGGTAGCCGCTAAAGAAGCGCCTGTGGGCCGCACGTTCCGCCTCGGCGGCGTGGTTGAGAAGAATTCAGTCGTTCGGGAAAAGGACGGCGTAACCGTCCACTTCCGTATCACCGATACGGCACAGACGGTTAATGTCGAATATAAGGGCATTCTGCCCGACCTCTTTGCCGAAGAGCAGGGCGTTGTTGCGCAGGGCAAACTCAACGAAGCCGGTGTGTTTGTTGCGAGTGAAGTGCTCGCCAAGCATGACGAAAACTACATGCCGCCTGAGGCCGCCAAAGCGCTCGAAGATGCGCATAAGGCCGGCGTAGCCAAGGCTCACGCTCAGGGCATGGACTCGAAGAGCCACGCCGAGGCGGTCAAATCGGGCGCTCCGATGCCGGCCAACCATCCGTAAGGATTAAGGGACATTATTCTTCGCGCTGCGAAGCTGCTCTGCGCCGTTTGACTCGGAACAACGGCAAAGAACGAACTGCGCAGCGCCTTCACCAGCGGCGGACACCATAGAAGGCCCGTCCATTTACATTAGAAGAAGCCGATGACCGAGCGAGGCTCTGATAGAGAACCTCCCGGTATGTCAACAACGGAGAAATCAAGTGATACCTGAGATTGGTCACTTCGCACTGATCCTGTGCCTTGCGCTCAGCATTGTCCAGGGCGTTCTGCCGCTCGTGGGCGCAGCCCGCGGCAGCGGTCCGCTCATGGCAGTGGCGCGGCCTGCGGCTGCAGCCAACGCATTATTCGGCACGATCGCCTTCGGGTGCCTTGCGTACTCGTTTTATATTTCCGACTTCAGCGTGCTCAACGTTGCCAACAACTCCAACTCGATGCTGCCCTGGTACTACAAGGTCGCAGCGACTTGGGGTTCTCATGAAGGCTCGATTCTCTTCTGGACGGTAACGCTTGGCTGGTGGGGAGCTGCAGTTGCATTCTCGGCGAGGAAGCTCCCTGAGGATATGGTGGCTCGCGTGACGGGCGTTATGGGGCTTGTCGGCATGGGGTTCCTGCTCTTCATGCTCTTTACCTCCAATCCGTTCCTGCGAATTTTCCCGGCACCGGCCGAAGGTGCAGACTTGAATCCGCTCCTGCAGGATCCGGGGATGGTCTTCCATCCGCCGCTGCTTTATTTGGGCTACGTGGGTTTCTCGGTTCCCTTCGCCTTTGCGATTGCTGCGCTCCTTTCCGGACGTCTTGATGCGGCCTGGGCGCGTTGGATGCGTCCTTGGACGACGGCTGCCTGGATTTTGCTCACGCTCGGTATTGCGCTCGGTTCCTACTGGGCCTACTACGAACTCGGCTGGGGCGGCTGGTGGTTCTGGGATCCGGTCGAAAACTCGTCCTTCATGCCCTGGCTCACGGGTACGGCGCTGATTCACTCGCTTGCAGTGACTGAAAAGCGCGGCTGCTTCCGTATTTGGACAGTGCTCTTGGCGATCATCACGTTCTCACTCTCGCTCTTGGGGACCTTCCTCGTCCGTTCCGGTGTTCTCACGTCGGTGCATGCGTTTGCTACGGATCCGGAACGCGGCCTCTTTATTCTGGCTTTCCTGATTCTGGTGATCGGGCTTTCGTTCCTGCTTTTCGCTTGGCGTGCGCCAACGGTGGGTTTGGGCGGCAACTTCGCACTGATCTCGCGCGAATCCATGCTGCTGGTCAACAATGTTTTGCTGGTGGTGGCGATGGGCGCCGTCCTTTTGGGCACGCTCTATCCGCTCTTCCTCGATGCGCTTAATGCCGGCAAGATTTCTGTTGGGCCTCCGTACTTTGATGCGGTCTTCGGTCCGCTGATGCTCCCGCTGGTGTTCCTGATGGCAGTGGGGCCGATCGCACGCTGGAAGGAAGCCGATCCCATGACGCTCGTGAAGCGCCTCGCCTGGTGCTTTGTGGTGGCGATCGCGGTCGGCATTGCCGTTCCGCTTCTGATGGGCGCATGGAGCACCTGGGTCTTTACCGGCACGACGCTGGCTGTCTTCGTGATGTGCGGCATCGTTGAGGAAATTCGCGGCGAACTGAAGTTTGCCCCCGCCGGCACCGGCATCTTCGGTCGTCTTACCCGCATGACGCGTGCCACGTGGGGCATGCACCTTGCACACTTTGGCGTAGCAGTGTTCATCATCGGAGTGGCGCTGGTGAAGGGCTATCAGGCTGAGCGCGATGTCCGCATGTTTGAATCTGACGTCGTGCATGTTGCGGGCTATACCTTCACCTTCAACGGCGTGAGCTCCGCTCGCGGCGCCAACTTCACCGCCGACCGAGGCGATTTCACGCTCTCGAAGGACGGCAAGGAACTTCAGCACCTTTATCCGGAAAAGCGCAAGTACTTCAGCTCCAATTCGATGCCGATGACAGAGGCCGCCATTCGCCATTCCATTACGGGTGACGTGTATGTGAGTCTGGGCGTGCCGAGTTCGGACGGCGGCTGGGTGGTTCGCGTGTATTCGAAGCCTTTCGTGACTTGGATCTGGTTCGGCTGCATCATCATGAGCGTGGGCGGCCTGCTTGCGATGCTTGATCGCCGTTATCGCCGCCGCCGTGAAAAGAAGGCGGCGGAGGCGGCCAAGTCCAACAGCGCCGGCGCAGCGCCAGCCGTTTGATCGTCTCGGAGAACTCAGAAAATGATGAAAGCGAAATTCCTTATTCCGTTTGCTATCTTCGTGGTGCTCGCGGGGTTCCTCTTCAAGGGGCTCTACCTCGATCCCCGCGCTCTGCCTTCTGTGCTGATCAATAAGCCGCTGCCGACTTTTGAACTGCCGACGCTCTTTGATCCGACTCAGAAATTCAGCACCGAAGAGATGAAGGGCAAAGTCTGGATGCTTAACGTTTGGGCAAGCTGGTGCCTGCCCTGCAAGGAGGAGCACCCCTATCTTGTCGGGCTGAAGCGCTCGGGCCTGAAAACCCCGATTGTGGGCTTCCTCTATAAGGACACGGTCGGCGCCGGTCGGCAGGTGCTCGAAGACACAGGCAATCCCTATGACGTTGTGATCTTTGAAGAGAAGAACAAGGTCGGCATCGATCTCGGTGTTACGGGCGTGCCGGAAACCTTCATCATCGACAAGAAGGGCGTCATTCGCGCCAAGGTGAGCTATCCGATTCTGGATGATCTTTGGAACATTCAGGTGAAGCCGCTTATCGAAATCCTGGAGAAGGAAAAATGATTAAACGCTTCATTCTTGCCGCCGCAGCCTTAGGCGCCGCTGCGCTTCTCGCACTGCCGCTCGCTCAGACCGCTCAGGCGGCTCCGCGTGAGGCTGCGCCGACGGCCTTTGATCCGGTAGCGCACAAGCGCGTCGTTGAGGTGTCCGAGCAGCTGCGCTGTCTCGTCTGCCAGAATCAGTCGATTGCGGAGTCCAATGCGGAACTTGCCGTTGACTTGCGCAACCAAGTGATCGAACAAGTCAAAGCCGGCAAAACCAATCAGGAAATTGTTGACTACATGGTCGACCGCTATGGGGACTTTGTGCTTTACAAGCCGCCGTTCAAACTTTCCACGGCAATTCTGTGGCTTGGACCGCTCTGTCTGTTCCTGATCGGCATTGGTGCCTTCTACATCAACCTTCGCCGACGCAAGCGCCTTGTGGCGGAATCTGTCAAGCCATTGACGGCACAGGAGAAGGCGATGGCCGATGACCTCCTGAGCGGACGCAAGGAGTAATCGAAAGTGACGATTTTCATTATTCTCTGTGTACTCATGTGCGTGGCAGCGGTTGCGGCCGTCTGCCTGCCGCTCTGGTTCGGGTCCCGGGCCAAAGCGGAAAGTGACCGCCGCAGTCAGGTGCTCGCTATCCTTCAGCAGCAGGCCAATGACCTTGAGGCGGAGCGAGCTGCCGGTCGAATCGATCAGGATGAATACGAAGAAACGCGCAGCGAACTTGAACGCCGCGTTTTGGAAGAAGCCAAGCACGAAGAAGAAATCAAGAGCGGGCGCAGCATGATGATGCCGCGCGTGCTCGCAGTGGTGCTTCTTGTGGTTATTCCGGCTTCTGCAGCAGTCGCCTACTACGCGCTTGGCCGCTATACGGCCATGGATCCGGCCTTTATCGAAATGATGGAGCGCCAGAGTGCCAATTCGCGCGGTCACTCGCAGCGCGATATGCAGAAGATGCTCGACGATCTGAAAGCCCGATTGGCTGAAGATCCGAGAAATGCTCAGGGCTGGTTCCTGCTTGCCCGTACGGCGGCCTCGATGAATCGTTTCGATGATGCCGTGGAGGCTTTCAAGAAGTTGAATGCACTGGTGCCCAACAATGCCGACATCATGGCTGATATGGCCGACATGATGGCTGCGGCCAACGGCAAGGTCATCACGCCTGAAGTCGAGAAGCTCCTGCAGGATGCCCTCAAAGTGGATCCTAATCAGTGGAAGGCCTTGGCGCTGCTGGCCATGCAGTCTTGGGACCGCGAACGCTATGCTCAGGCTGCGCAGTATTGGGAGCGTCTGCTCAAGGTTGTGCCGCCGGACTTCCCCGACCGCGATCAGATTGCTTCTAATATCAATGAAGCCAAGCGTCTTGGCGGCGTGAATGACTCGATCTCGGCCGTTTCGCCAAATGCCGGCGGTGCCGGCGGCAAGTCAGCGGCGGCGCCTTCTTCGACGGCCGTTGAGCCGGTGCCGACAGCATCGCCCGCGACCATGAGCGCTGTGGCCGGTACGGTGACGCTTGACGCTGCGCTCAAAGATCAGACCTCGCCAGACGATACGGTCTTCATCTACGCGCGCCCGGCTTCAGGAAGCCGCATGCCCGTAGCGTTCACCAAGGTGAAGGTGAAGGATCTGCCCTACAACTTCGAACTCAATGAAACCATGCGCATGGCCATGGGGGCGGAGACGCTTGCCAACACAAAGATTGTGGTGGTGGGTGCGCGCATCTCCAAGACCGGCAATTTCATGCCGCAGCCGGGTGACCTGGAGGGCGAAATGGATCAGCCCGTTGAGGTCGGCGACCGCGGTCTGATTGTGACGATACGCAAGGTTCGTCAATAGCACCAAAGTCTGCTCCGAAGAAAAAACAGCGGCCCGTTGAGGCCGCTGTTTTTTTTGAGCCATTGCTGTCGGCAAGCTGTCACGAAATATTCATGACGACGTCAGATGAGCGTTACAGCCTCGTCACATGGAGTGCTGAAAATAACAGCTGTTTAGTTTTGCTCATCCCTCACACGTTCATGCTTGTTCTCGAGAATATCGCTAAGCGCTACGGCGACAAGTCCATTCTTTCTGAAATTTCACTCGCCATCCCCAAAGGCAGCATCGTCTCCATTTTGGGACCGTCCGGCTGCGGCAAGACGACGCTTTTGAATTTAATTCTCGGGCTGGTGCCGGCAACCTCCGGACGCATTCTGGTTGACGGTGAGAATGTGACGAACGTTCCGATGGAAAAGCGCGGCTTCAATATTGTCTTTCAGGACTATGCGCTCTTTCCCAATCTCAATGCCGAAGAAAATATTGTCTACGGTCTGAAGAATTGTCCGGGCCGATCCACTCCGGAAGAAGTACGCGATCTCATCCATTTATTGGGACTCGAGCCGCATCTTAAAAGCCGCGTGCAGGAGCTTTCCGGCGGTCAGAAGCAGCGCGTGGCGCTGGCGAGAACGCTGGTGATGAAGCCGCGCCTTCTGCTCCTTGACGAGCCGCTTTCTGCGCTTGACGGATTGATTAAAGAATCCATCAAAGAGCGCATCCGCACCATTGCTCGGCAGCTCAAACTAACGACGCTGATTGTGACGCATGATCCGGAAGAAGCGCTGACGCTTTCGGACAAGGTGCTCATCATCAATGGCGGCCGAATTGCACAGTTCGATACGCCTCAGGGCATTGTGCACCGGCCGGCGGACGATTTCGTTCGCCGCTTCATTCTTTCGCAGCTGACGATCAAGCGCGACAATATTTATCGACTGTTTGGGCAGCCCGCAGCCGAGCAGTCGCTGATGCCGGCAGCGAGCTGAGAGGATGACGTCCATGACGACAGCGTCTTCGGGCAGTACGCTGCTCGCGGGGGTATCGGCGTTCCTCACGGGCGCCGGCACGGATGAGCGCAGACATTACCGAGTGCTCTATGGGGCGGTAATGATTTTCTTCGCGCTCTTTTTAGGCGTCCCGCTCGCCTTGATCTTTGGCCAGTCGATTTTGGAGAAAGGCACGCTGACGGCCGCGAACTGGTTCTCGGTGGTCATGCGCCCGGGTTTCTGGTCGATGATGGCCAACAGCTTTGCGGTGAGTACTGCCGCAGCGGCTGTCGCTACCCTTTTGGGTTTCTTCGCTGCCTACGGTCTGGTGATTTCACAGCTGCCGGCTTGGGTGAAGAAAGCGGTGCGGATTCTGATGCTCCTGCCGCTCTTTCTGCCTTCGATCACCTATGGCTTTGCCGTCATTTACTCCTTTGGCCGTATGGGGCTTATCAGCCAGTTCTTTGGTCCGCCGCCGTTTTCGATTTACGGTTTTTGGGGACTGCTGATTGCTGACGTGGCTTACCTGCTGCCGCCCGTTTTCTTGATCATCAGCAATGCCTTTATTTACGTTGATCCGCGCTACGCAATCGTCTCGCGCGTGATGGGCGACGGGTTCCTGAGACGCTTTTGGACTTCGGCGCTTCGTCCGGTCGCCGGTGCCTGCGTTTCCGCCTTTATGCTGGGCTTCTTCTTGGCCTTCACGGATTTTGGCATTCCGATTTCCATTGCGGGTCAATATGATGTGGTCGCTACCGAACTCTATTCGACGATGATGGGTGCCGTGCCGGATTTCGGCCGCGGTGCTGTGGTGGCGATATCGATGATGGTGCCGGCAGTCGGTGCGGTGGCTTTGCTGCGGTGGAGCGAAAAACTCAATTTCCGCAGTACGGACATTGTGCGGCCGATGCTCATGCCGTCAGCCGCAAGAGACGGAGCATTTCTCCTCTTCTATGCGGGATTGGCGGCAGTGCTGCTTTGCATCTTTGCCGTGATGTTCATCGTGCCCTTTGTTGAGAACTGGCCTTATAAGCCGAACTTCACGATTCAGCATTTCATCGACATTTTGGGCGAAGACGATATCGGCGGGATCTATCTCCGTTCGATCGGCGTGGCAGCTGCTTCTGCGGCCATCGGTACGTTTATCTCCTTTGCTGCGGCGCTTATTCAGGCGCGCTCCAAGCTGCCTCGCGTCTGTCGTTCCGCCATGGATGGATTGGCCATGATGACGAGTACTTTGCCGGGCATGGTGATTGGCGTGGGCTTCCTCTTCGCGTTCTCAGGCACGATTCTACAGAACACGATCGCCATTCTGATCCTCGCGAACCTGGTGCACTTCTTTGCTTCGCCTTACCTGATGGGGACGGCAGCGCTCTCACGCATGAATGCAGGATGGGAGACCACGGGACTGCTGATGGGTGATACCTGGATTCAGACGATCCGCCGTGTGGTGCTCCCGAATGCGCGGGCGACGCTCATTGAAATGTTTGAACTCTATTTCATCAATTCAATGGTGACCATTTCAGCGGTGGTCTTCCTCTGCGGCACGTCGACGATGCTTCTGACTACGAAGATCAAGGAATTTTCCTATTACGAGCGGTTTGACGCAATCTTCGTGCTGTCGCTCTTGGTATTCGTGACAAACGTCGCCGCAAAACTCATTCTCGACAAGTTGGCAGAGTGCTCGCGCACTGATCAAAAGGCCGGCTCAACTCGTTCATAACGCTTGCTGCTGAACGCACTCCCGCAGTGACCGACTCCCCAGCGGCATGAAATTCAAACACCTCTCTTATTTGTCATTTACTTGTATTGGATAAAAAAATGAAGCAAATGTTCACTCTCGCGGCTGCTGCCGCCGCAGTATCTCTGCTTGCCGGCTGCAATGGTGAAAAGCCCGCTGAGCAGAAAGCTGCCCCTGCGGCTGAGGCCGCGGCTGTCATCATTTATTCGAATGCTGACGAAGAGGCACAAAAGGCGATGAAGAATGCCTTGGATGCCAACGGCATGAAGGGGCTCTATAAGATTCAGGGGCTGGGCACCTCCGAACTCGGCGGCAAGCTCGCTGCCGAAGGCAAGAATATTGAAGCCGACGTGGTAACCACCGCTTCCTACTATCTTGACAGTCTCCAGAAGAGCCAGAAACTTTTCCAGAAGCTTGCGTTCACGCCGGACACGATCAATCCGACACCGGATTACTATGCGCCGATCCTCGGCAACTGCGGAGCGCTCTTCATCAATACTCAGGTGCTCGCTGCGGACAAGCTGCCTCGTCCCACCCGCATTGAGGATCTTGCTCAGCCCATCTATGCCGGTCATATTTCCGTGCCGGACATTCTGGGTTCTTCCACATCGTGGCTGATGACGCAGGCTGTCATTGCCGATAAGGGTGAAGCCGAGGGCGCGAAGATTCTTCAGGCGATTGAGAAGAATGCCGGTGCGCATCTGACGAAATCGGGTTCCGCTCCGCTCAAACTCATTCGTGCGGGTGAGGTGGCTGTAGGCTTCGGGCTTCGTCATCAGGCCGTAGCGGACAAGGCCAAAGGACTTCCGGTTGACTTTATTGACCCGGTGGAAGGCAACTTCATGCTCACTGAAGCGGCTGCAGTTGTCGACAAAGGGGATAAGACCAATCCGAATGCACAGAAGGTGGTCGAAGTGATCATCAAGAATGCTCGCCCGGAACTGCTCCAGTACTACCCAGTGGCGCTCTACAAGGGTGAAACGGTATCGGCCGAAAACAAACCGGCCAATCCGAAGCAGTTCCCTGAAGCCTTGACTGTGGAGCTCCTCCAGAAGCACCAGAAGCTCGTCAAGGGTGAGTAAAGACTCACAGAGCGCGCTTCTTCAGTTCGAACCCCTCGACGAGACCTGTCTGATCGAGGGGTTTGTCTCTCAAAAAACACCCGTGCGGGCAGCCTTCAGAGGCTGCTGTGCATCGGGTGTCTAAGCACACTAGAAAAAATACTGCTGGCGCATGCTTTCATGCGCAGCATTTTGAATGATGCAAATGCCCAATATTGCTGATCCCAATACCTACAAACTTTTAACGCCCGGCCCGCTCACTACGACGCTCGCCGTCCGCGAAGCCATGCTTGTCGACCGCTGCACTTGGGACGACGACTACAAGGCAATGACCGAATCCATTCGCGCTTCGCTCTTGGAACTGGCCGAAGCAAACCCTGCCGAGTACGGCGTCGTGCTGATGCAGGGCTCAGGCACTTTCGGCGTGGAATCTGTTCTCTCAAGCGTGCCGGGTGCAGCCGACCGCGTACTGGTGCTTGTCAACGGCGCTTATTCAGAGCGCATGTGCCAGATTCTGACTTATCACCGCATTCCGTTTGACCGCATTGACTGCGGCTGGGATGAGACGCCTGATGCTCAAAGAGTTGCCGAGTGGCTGGATGCGCACCCCGAAACGACGATGGTCTCGATGGTGCACAGCGAAACGACGACGGGTATTCTCAACGACATCGAAAGTGTGGCCCGCGTCGTAAAGGCGAAAAATCGCTTGTTCATCGTGGATGCCATGAGCAGCTTCGGCGGGGTGGAAATCCCGGTGGAGTCTCTAGGCATTGATTTTTTGGTTTCCTCGGCCAATAAGTGCATTCAGGGCGTGCCGGGCTTTTCCTTCATCATTGCCCGCAAATCTGCGCTGCTTGCCGCTAAAGGCAATGCACGTTCGCTCTCGCTCGATTTGACTGCGCAGTATGAAACGCTCGAGAAGGATCACGGCAAATGGCGGTTCACTTCTCCCACGCATGTCGTGGCGGCATTTGATGAAGCGCTCCGGGAGCTCAAAGCCGAAGGCGGCATTGCAGCTCGGCATGCCCGCTATGCTGCGGTCAATGAGGCGCTGCGTGAAGGCATGGCCGAACTGGGCTTTAAAGCCTACGTGGCAGCAGATCGGCAGGGGCCCTTCATCACGACTTTCCTTTATCCGGATCAGGCCGGTTTCGATTTCAAGCACATGTATGCGGTGCTCAAGGCCGGCGGATATGTCATTTATCCGGGCAAGCTCACGGAACGTCCGAGCTTCCGGCTGGGCAATATCGGCGAAATTCACAGTGACGATGTGCCGAAAATTCTCGGCCTTTTCCGCGGCTATCTCGCATCACTCTGAACATCCATCTCAGGCAGATCATTATGAAGCAGACCATTCAAGGCGTTATTTTCGATTGGGCGGGCACCACGGTTGACTTTGGCTGTTTTGCGCCGGTTTCAGCGTTCGTTGAGGCTTTCCGCAAGGCAGGCATTGATGTGACGCTCGAAGAGACGCGGGCGCCGATGGGCAAACTCAAAATTGAGCATATCCGCACCATGCTGGCGATGCCCGCGGTCAAAGCACGCTGGACAGAGCGTTGGGGACGGTCTCCGGAAGAAAGCGATGCGCAGGCGATTTATCACGACTTTGAGCCGGCTTTGTTCGCTGTGCTCGATCGTCACTGTGAACTGAAGGACGGCGTTCTTGACTGTGTGAAGGAGCTGCGCAGCCGCGGTCTGAAGATCGGCAGCACCACCGGCTACACCCGCGAGATGATGAATGTGGTCGAAGAGGCCGCGCGTCAAGCGGGTTATGCGCCGGACTGCCTTGTCACGGCGGATGAGACGGGCGGTTTCGGACGTCCTTGGCCCTACATGATTTTTGAGAACATGCGCCTGCTGAAGCTCCCCGCCGTGCGTACCGTTGTGAAAATCGGCGATACGGTGAGCGACATTGAAGAGGCGCGTGCCGCCGGCGTCTGGGCTGTCGGCGTCGTCGACGGTTCATCCGTCATGGGACTTTCGCACGCTGAATTCAGCGCGCTCACGGATGCGGAAAAAGCTGCGGCACGCATCCGTGCTCGTTCAGTCCTCTTGGCGGCCGGCGCTGATTTTGTGATTGATTCGCTAAGCGAACTGCCCGGACTCATTGACGGCATCAATGCTCGTCAGGGCCGGTGACCGCTGCTGCCCTGAAAGGGCAGCAGAGAAACTGTCTCCGCCACGTTTCCGCTTCTCAGCGGGAGAGGAGTGAATTGAACGCTCATGCATCCTTAGGGTGCATGAGCGTTTATCAAATGATCAAGCGCGGCAGCTCTTTTATTTGCCCGTTGTGCTGTCGACGAGATTCATGCGCATGATGGCAATATGGCGCGAACCGGGCTGGCGTTCAATATCAAAGCAGTCCCCTTCGATCTGCGGGAAGAGCTTAAGGAACTCATCCATCTCACGGCGTGCGTCTTCGGGGAAGGTCTTCCCGATGAGTCGGCAGGTGTCGGCAACATGACGGCTGTTGCGCGTTCCCACCACTGCCGCTGCGGCTTCGGGCTTACCGATGGTGTAGAGAGACGACAGACCGGCAATTGAAAGACCAGTCGATTTGCCCAAAGCAGCAAGGCGTTCGAGGAGTTTCTGATAACCCGCCCAGCCGAGCGTATCCTCAATGACCAGCAAGTATTTGACGAGAGAACGGTTTTCGAGGCTCTGAAGGTCCGGTTCAGGTTTGCCGAGCCACTTGTCGGAAAGAAAGCCCCCGGCGACCGTGCCGTAAGCGATGAGCTTGACGCCGCTGCGGCGGCAGAAATCTGTCATGGCCTTTTCCGGGCGGCGGTCGAGGAGCGAATACTGGCACTGATTGGTAACGACGGGAATGCCGGCATCCACAAGCTTTTTGAGGTTGGCGGTGTTGAAATTCGTCGTAGAGATGCAGCGGATGAGTCCCTTTTCTTGGAGCCGCATGAGTTCGCCGGCCGTATCAATCATGCCGGGAACGTCGTAGTCCCACCAGTGGAACTGCACCATGTCGAGACGTTCAACGCCAAGACGCGAAAGTGAGCGCTCAATCACGCGCTCAACGTAGGCGCGGTCGACATGAGCGAGATCCTTAAGATCGGGGACAAATTTGGTGTGAATCTGCGGCAGCGACAAGCCGGCGCGGCGCCGTTCGGCAATGATTTGGCCGTAGAACGCTTCAACCCCCGTATAAATGTCTGCGCAGTCAAAAGTATCAAAGCCGCGGTCGAGCAGTTCGGCGAAGGCATTGTGGGCGTCCTTCATGTCGAGCGCATGTGCGAGCGCATGACCGGTGGCGAGCTGCCAGCCGCCGTTGATGATTTTGGGAATGCTGTAGTCGGCAGTGAGCTGCGTACGGGCAATGGATGGCGTCATGACGGAGGTCCGAAAAAAGTTCAGTTTGAATTAGGGATGTTTGTCTGTTTTGGCTGGGAGCGGCACGACGGTGCATTCACCGTGTCGGAACCGCCGCAGCCCCGTGCGTGAAATGCGAAAGCGGGCGCCGCAGTTGGGATCCGGACAGGCAATGAGCGCGTCAGTGGTCATCCAGTCTGCCGCGGCTGTCGGCCGCTGTTTGGCAGGAATCAGCGGCAGCAGCGCGGCCATGGCATAGAGGGAAAATCGGCCGCCTTCGGGGAAGACCAGATCTTCACCTTCGACTTTGAATCCTTGGCCGAGATGATGACGGCAGACGAAATTGCCGCCCTCCACGGTAACGGTAAGGTCAAAGAGTTCAAACTCATCCGGTTCGAGTTCTGAGGATGCTTTGGGCAGGGAGTTAAGGGGGGCAGTCATAGTGTGTCTCAAAGGTGCGCCGCATTCCGGTTCTCTCTGATGAAAGCGGAGTCAAGTCTTATGCCTTGTCCGTGGCCTGAGGTTCATCACTCATCTTAGGACGTCCGATGCCGGTGGCGATCGATACTGAGAATACGACGAAAAGCGCAATGGGATAGAACGTGGCCGTCATCAAAGAAAACGGCGTGAGGGACGGGTCTCCCAGCGCCGAGGCGGCTGAAAGCGTAATGAGTGAGAAGGCCGAAAACGGCAGAACCACCGGGATGCTGTTGGCAAATCCAGCGAGCAGATAAGCGCGGCGGTACGGATCGATGCTGCTGCGCAGCAGTCGGTCGGCCAGCTGTCCGGCCAGCGCCACAGCGACGCTCGTGACGGCGGCAAGGCAGGTGGAAATGAAGACCGTGGCGACGGCCAGAGTCACTTCGGCGCGGCGCGGCGACTGATTTTCGTTCGTGAGGAACTTGGCCGTGGCATCGGCAAGCCCGGCGTGTTCAATAACGCCCGTAAAGCCAAAGAGTGCAAGGCACATCAGCATGATGCCTGAGACGTTGGCGATGCCGCCCGTCAGAATGCCGGAAATGGAGCCATTTTCTACGCGAACGATCTGCGAGGGTTCAATCACGCCGGTGAGCAGACCGATGATCAGTCCGGCAACGGTTGCCATCGTGACAGCGTGGAGTGCGTCGCGCATCTTTATCGCAATGTAGATGAGGAGCACCACCGGGATCAGCATCAGGAGACGCATCGGATCTGCGGCGGCATTGAGCGCTGCGGATGGTTCTGAAGCGCTGCCGCCGAGAGCGTAGAAGGGGAGCGCAATGATGAGCGCAATGACGGCAAACGGGAAGCGGGTCTTGACAACGCGGCCGAGATCAAGGGGCTTGCCGAACTTATCCGTCTGCGTCATGGCCGAGATGATGGCCACGTCCGAAACCGGCGCGAGGTTGTCGCCGAAAATGGCGCCCGAAAGAATGGCGCCGGCCATCAGCGGCACATCGCAGCCGAGCGCAGCGCCGAAAGGCAAAAAGATGGGGGATGCAGCCAGAATCGTGGAAATGGAGCTGCCGGTGGCTGTGGCCAAAAGCGATGAAATGAGAAAAACGGCTGGGGTGAGCAGCGGCGTTCCGGCAATTGCGCCGCCCGTGAAGGCGGCGAGGGCTTCGGCGAGCCCGGCGGCCTTCATCATGGCCGAGAATACGCCGGCAGCCATCAATAGCAGCAGCACGGTTGCCGTCATTGGCGATGCGGCGCCTTCCAAGACCGCTTTCCAATAGCGCATCGGCTTTTGGGTGAGCAGCGCGCCTGCTACCAGCGCCGTGAGACCGGCACCCGCAAGCGCCATCAGATCGAATACTTTGAGGACGATAAAAAGGTAGACCGAAAGCAGCGCAAAAATGAGAAATGGAATGAGGAGCGATGCGGGTCCGAAGAAAAAGGGAATGCGGTTTTCGTCAAGCGAAGCGTCAGAGGCGCAAGCCGGTGCAGGGGAGGTCATGGTGAATTCTCGTGAGGGCATGAAGGAGAAAAACTGCAAATCGTCTGCGGCGGGACTTCTTTTGTTTTTTTGAGATACGGCTGAAAAACAAAACCCGCCGGAAGGCGGGTTGGACTGAGAAACTGGGGGAAAGCATCAAGTGCGCTGCACGATCTTTCCTTCTCTCAAACCGGCGCGCAGGTCTGCGCACCCGCCATTGAACTTGACGGGAGTCGCCACCACTGACGGCGAGGCTGCAGGCAGGAGAGAAAATTTTCCGGCTTCATAGTGATTTCATCGTACCTGCCGTCACTCGAAAAGGGCTTGGTAGGACTGCAAAACCCAATTGATGCATATCAATCACTTGTTTGTCCAAATTCAAATGCTCCACTTGATTTTTTAGAAAAATTACGTGAAAAAATATGAATTTTTCAAGCGGAATCCGTAAGGAAGCTGAAATTCATCGTTGTCATACGGCGAATTTCGCGGTTTTGCCGTTTTTTTGCATCTCGTGCTATGGTGCTTGAAACGCGTTGCGGCAGTAGACCTGATAGGTATACAGCTGCGGCCGATTTCTTCGAATGTTTTCATGAGCCAATAGGAAGCATTATGCAGGTGTACATCCGCACTTCTTGCCGAGCTGCCGACGTCCTTCACGGCCGCCGCTCGAATGCTCTCCGCACCAGCTCTACATCCTCTACATCCGCGTCTCGCAGCACAACAGGCAGCGAGACGCTTGACGCCTTGCGGATGCACGTTCGAAGAGACTGACAGGCATTCGGAGAAACCGAATTCCACCAGCACCCAACAAGCGGGAACCTAAAAGGGTTCCCAAAAACGAACGGGAAGCTCCGAAAGGCGCCTCCCGTTTTTTTTATACCTCTTCCCTCTTTAATTTAATTACAGCCTCAACCGCCGAACATCGAAAAAAAACGGCTTGCCAAGCAGTTTTAACCGGCGGAAGGTTTTTGGAGACGCTCATGGATCTCATCCGGAACTTCAAAATTCACGCGGCGGCACTCATTATTGTGGTGCTCGCGGAACTGGTGGGTGTACAAAAGTTCGGTCTAGTCGTGCTTTTGCCGCTGCTTTATGCACTCGTATTTGGTGCATTGGTGAGCTTTCCGCGCTGGAGTGTCGTGAGGCTCGATGAAATGAATCGAGCCGGCAAGATGCTCTCCGTGGGCGTTCTTTTGCTGATCACGAAGATCGCGCTGGACATCGGTCCGAATATTGAAATGATCATGCAGTCCGGCTGGGCGCTGATCATGCAGGAATTCGGCCACTTCTTCGGCACGCTGATCTTCGGTCTGCCGGTGGCGCTTCTCGTCGGCATGAAACGCGAAGCGATCGGCGCGTGCTACTCCATTGACCGAGAACCCAACGTCGCCATTATTTCGGAGCGCTTCGGCCTGGATTCTCCAGAAGGCCACGGCGTAATGGGCATGTATGTCTGCGGAACGGTCTTCGGCGCGCTTTGGGTGTCGGTTCTGGCCGGCGTCATTGCTCAGATGGGTTTCTTCCATCCGCATGCGCTTGCCATGGGCGCCGGCATAGGCAGCGCCTCCATGATGGCCGCAGCGACGAGCTCGATCATCGTCGTTCATCCGGAATGGGAAGAAACCGTGCGTGCCTATGCAGCGGCGGCCAATCTCCTCACGTCTGTGATCGGCATCTACTTTGCGCTCTTTATTTCGCTCCCCGTTACGATCAAGGTTTATGAGTTCTTTACGGGTGACAAGGGATCGGCGAAGCCTAAGGTCAACGACTGATCCTCTTCCATGGCAACGAATACAAGCGAACAAGACAAAGGAAACGAAAAATGGAAATCCGCAAACTCATGGAAGAAATGAAGGACGTGCTGTTCATCCTTCTGGTGACGGCCTTCTTTACCTGGATCGCCAACTGCATCCAGCTCCCGAAAGTCAATATGGCCGAAAGCTCGATTGGCGTACTGCTTCTCGTCGTGATCACGGCCTTCGGCATTCTGGTTTCGCACCTGCCGGGCTTTCGTATTCTCCCGATGGTCTTTTGGGTATCGATCATCGCAGTGGTTATCTCGCTGCCGGGCTTCCCGGGCGGCGACTGGGTCATCCACTATACGAAGCAGGTAGGGTTCCTGCCCATCACGACGCCGGTGCTTGCTTACTGCGGCCTGTCGCTCGGCAAGGATATCGACGCCTTTAAGCGTCTTTCCTGGCGCATTGTTCCGGTGGCGCTGGCCGTCGGTGCGGGCAGCTTCATCTGCGCAACTGTGCTCGCTGAAATCATTCTGCATCTTGAAGGCATCTTCTGATGCATTGAGGCAGCTTTATTCGCCCGCTCAAGTCCGGACTGTTCAAGTTCACTGGGCGGGCGCAGAATTTGTCATTGACAGGTAAGAGGAGTCTGCGCAGCGCCAAACCGATCCACCCGGTTCCGGGCGATCGGCTGAAGATCTGCGCAGTCTCTTTGAATTTTTTTTGAGCTCCATCGGAGTCGCTTCATTTGCAAGGTTTTTTCCAAAATGAATAAGGAAGAACTGAAAGCGCGGGTCTGCGAAGTTATTCGTCGCCGCAACCCCGACATTGTCCGTCTCGGGCATGCCATTTTTGCCGAGCCTGAACTCGGTTTTAAAGAGCAGAAAACTTCTGCCAAAGTTCGTGCCGCCTTTGATGCGCTCGGCCTGGACTATGAAACGGGCTGGGGCATCACTGGCGTGAAGGCGCGTCTTGCCGGCAAGGGACACCGCCGTACGGTTGCCGTTCTGGGCGAGCTCGATGCCATCGTCTGCCGCAACCATCCGCACAGTGATCCCGCGACGGGCGCAGCTCACTGCTGCGGACACAATGTGCAGATCGGCAATCTGCTGGCTGTCGCCTATGCAATGAAAGAATCCGGGGTCATGGATTATCTCGGCGGCGATCTGGTCTTCTTTGCTGTTCCGGCCGAAGAATATGTCGAAATTGACTACCGCAGCGGACTGCGCCGCGAAGGCAAGCTTCAGTTCTTAGGGGGCAAACAGCAGCTTATTGCCGAAGGCGCCTTTGACGACATCGACATGGCTATGATGATGCACGTCAACGCGACCACCAATCCCGAGGGGGAATTCACCGTTGGGGCAAGTTCGAACGGCTTTGTCGGCAAACTGATCGAATATCACGGCCGTGCTGCTCATGCGGCTGGTGCTCCGGATCGCGGCATCAATGCACTCAATGCGGCAATGATGGGGGTGATGGGCGTCAATGCGCTGCGCGAGACCTTCCGCGAAGACGACTGCGTGCGCTTCCATCCGATCATCAATTCCGGCGGCGACCTTGTGAATGTCATTCCTGACTACGTGAAGATGGAGAGCTACACGCGTGCGGCCAACGTCGAGGCGCTCGCCCGCTACAACCGCGACATTAACCGCGCACTGAATGCGGGCGCCATGGCGCTGAACGCTAAGTGCGATATTACGGATCTTCCGGGCTACCTCCCGCTTAAGCCCGATGAAAACTTCCGTACGCTGCTGCGCGAAAACGCCAACCAGATTTTCGGCGCAGCAAACGTTGAGGAAGGCGTTCATTCTGCCGGCAGCACGGATATGGGCGACGTATCCCATCTCATGCCCTGCGTGCATCCGTGGGTGGGCTGCGTTACCGGCACGCTCCACGGTGCAGACTACGTCGTTTCGGATGAGGAGACGGCGTATGTGAAGACGCCTGAGGTGCTGGCCATGACGCTGATTGACCTGCTCTGCGACGATGCTAAGGAAGCCGATCGCATCTGCCGTGAATTTAAGCCCGTATTCACGAAGGAGACGTATCTGCAGTTTATGGATGATCTTGTTCGTCAGCATTGACTGAAGACGAGCTCTGCCTGATCGTTTGCCAAAGTTCGGCCAGGCACATTTGAACGGCTTCTGTGGAATATTGCTCACAGAAGCCGTTTTGTATGCTTGCAGGACGTTCATACGGTCTGCTGTCGGTCAATGCAGTCAACAGGGAATACACGCGCAACGCTATGAAGCGTTTGACTTAAGTCATTGACATTGCCCGCGCGGATGATTGGTTTTGAGCGAATGTCTCAATTCTGTGTAGGATTATGGGGTCCGAAGCGCCCGTGAAGGCGAGGAGGAACGGGACGGCCCCTCAGGCCGGATCCGCGGAAGATGCCGACCATCAGGCTGATGCACTCAAAGGAAAACGTGCCGCCCGGAAGGCATTGACCAAGGCTGACGGAAAAGATCCCGTCGGCATAAATTCACCACTGACTGGAGGGCGCTTTGTGTCCGTCACTCAGTCAGAAGCCAACCCGGGAGGGTCCGGCAGTTCGAAAAATCCCCGCGGAGAGGAGGCCGCCAGCGCCTGAGACTCGAAGCATGTGAACGATAAGAAGAGGGATCACGTTCTGCTGCACAATCCGCTTCATAAATATGAGGCCCTCTGATGGCTATGTTCAAAAAAATGGCTGCGGCTGCCGCAGCTGCCGCCGTTGTTTTCTCTTTTTCAGCCGCCGCTGATGCTGCTCAGACACTTCGAGTCGGCAGTCTCACCGTTTATGCGCCGTTCGAATATGTGAATTCGCAAAACGGTGAATACGAAGGCTTTGACATGGATCTGATCCGTGAAATCGGACGCCGAAAAGGGTTCGATGTGCAGATTATTTCCATGACGCTCGACGGTCTCGTGCCGGCGCTGGTGAGCGGCAACATTGATGCGGCTGTTTCGGCGCTGACGATTACGCCGGAACGTGCGGAAAAGGTCGATTTCACCAAACCGTACCTCAACGCCGGTCTCACCGTGATGACCACGAAGGATAACGCTCCCAAGATCAAGAGCGTCAAAGACCTTGAAAATAAATTGCTTTGCGCCGAAATCGGCTCAAGCGGCGCATTGGTGATGAAGCGTATCCCCGGCACGACGGTGCGTACCTTCAATTCTGCTGCGGATGCCTTTTTGGAACTCAATAAGGGCGGCTGCTTCGCAATGCTCAATGACGGTCCCGTCAACAAGTACTTCCTTACACAGAAAGCTTCTAAGAGCATGAATCTGACGGCGCTTGATTTTGTCGTTTCCGACGACTTCTACGGCATGGCCGTCCAGAAGGGCAATAAGAAGCTGTTGAAGGAGCTCGATGACGCATTGGACGAGATGCGTGCTGACGGTACTTTCCAGAAGATCTACGACAAGTGGTTCGGCGACGTCAAGTAACTGTTCTGACGCTGTCGAACTAAGTATCGGCAGATTCTTTCAGAGCCTCCAGAAAAATCTCGGCATTTTCTGGAGGCTTTCGTTTGATTGGCAGCGTTAAGCGCATTCGGGCTCAGACTGAACCCCAGCCGGCCGGAGTTTCAATCTCGGGCATAAAGTGTTTAAGGGTTGGCTGCGAGTGCATGCGCGGTCTGGAGCACCGTGCGGACAAGCGCCTGAGTTTCCATTTCGGGATCGAGCCGCTCAACCACAAAGGCCGGCCCATGGAGAGAGGCGCCCATGGAGGTGAGCGGGGAAGCTGAGGCGTCTCCGTGCAGGTCCGAGCCGCAGAAAATCCAAAGCCCGGCGTGCTGATCCTGAGGCCGGATCGGCCGGATGGAAAAGAGATAGCGGAACACTAAGCTCATCGTCTGAGAAGCGATCACGGTCTGCATGCGGGAGAATTTAGCGTCAGCCACAAAGTAAACCGCCCGTGAATGGTCGGCCGAGTCGGCGTCGTGCTTCAATGCGGCACGAAGGATAAAGTCCGGCGTGTAAAAGGGCTTGTCGGCGGTTCTCAGCGTGTTGGGAGAGTCGCTGTTTTGCATCAGGGACCAGTCCGAAGTGCGGGCGAGTCCAAGCCCGTTTTCTCCGGCATACATCCCGCCGCTCACGACCGGTTGGTACCAGAGTGTGAGTTCGATGCCGTCTTTCTCAAACGTGAAGGTATTGGCGTGGGGACGTTCGTCACTGCCCGTGGTCAGGCCTTGCGCTCCCTGATAGTCATATCTTGAGGCCGTCGTCTGCAGGAACCCGTTGGCGGAGAATGCGTCGAGCAGCGCTGTGAGAACGTAGTATTCGTATAAACGGCTGTTCGCCATGCAGGTGAGCAGCATCTCGCCTTCCTCCAGACCGGGCGGCGGAGCTTTGCGCCAGTTGGAAACCGCCTCAAAGATTTCTCGATAAGGCGTAATGGCGAGAAAGACCGGCGTTGGGCGCAGCGGCCATGGATGCATTTCGCCTTCAATGCCGAGGGTGCGCACATAGAGCTCGCGCAGTTGAGTCAGGCGCTCTCGAAACTGCAGAAAGCGGCTCGCGGCAAGCTGGAGACGTTTGGCGGACTCCGCAAAAATGGCGGCGGTGGAAGGCACATAACCCTCAGGGACATTGAACTGCGTGTGCGGAAGCTGCTCGGCCGCTGCCGTGAGTTCCGCAGATTCCGTGTCGATTTCATGGGCAAGCGAGGTTAAAAACCCGACCAGCGCTTGGTTTTCATAAGTATTGAAGGAGGGCTGTGCAGAACGAATCAAGGACCTGCGCGGCAGCCAGGCGGGTCCTATGCCGTTCGGGCGTATGCCGATGCCGCCGGGAGCCGGTTCGAGCTCTTCGGGATGGCGAACAATAAATTCGAGGGTTTTCTGTGTAAAGCTTTTGAGTTTGGCAAAGGCGCCGACCTCTTCACGTTCGCTCAGACGGCTGCGTGCATTCGTACGAAAATAACTGAAGTGCCGTTCATAGAGCTGAATAATGCGCTCGAGCGCTTCTTCCTGATTGCGAATCGCTTTTTCCGAAGATGATTCGCCGCAGTCCTCTTTCGTTCGATCGTGCGAGCACACTTTCGGGAAGAGTCTGTCGCTCGCTGATGCGACTCGTACAGCCATTTTAGATATGGCTTCGGCGCGTTCCCCTTTAGGCAAAAGCACATGGATGGGCGGCGCATAGAAAAGCTCCGGGACTAGAGCGTCGGGTCTGCGAAGCGAGACGGAGAGTCTCGCAAGACCAAATACGTCCGCAAAAAGATTCGGGTCAGTCGGCTGAGCAAAGAACTGCAGGCCGTCACGGCTCGTCGATGAACATAAAACGACATCGTCATTGAGCTCAATCGTGACCGCAGCGAGCCGCTTGAGCATGGCGCCTTCACATTCAATGCGGTACGGCCGATCTGCAAAAACCGTCGGCAGCGTCCTCACGAGCGTGTCTGCGCAGAGGTGGACGGGCGCAGACTGGAGCGTAAGCTCCACCGTTTCGCCCTTCCAGCTGAGCGGAACGAGACGCAGCCGGTTAGCGGCGATTCGAGAGATGGAGTGTGAATCGTCGCTCACGGCTGCGGCAGAGGAATGAATCGCGTCGTTCACCACTCAGGCTCCTTGCGTGATGCTCTTGGATATCGGTCGGTAGCTTCACAAGAAGCTGAAGTATCCGAGTGCACGGTCGCCGCGGCTGATCATCGTTTCGAGCAGTCCGGCGGTTCGCACCAGCCGCCGCCGGTGAGCCGCATCCAACAGATTGACGAGCGCCGATCTGTAGTCCGGGCCATTGCCGGAAAGATGCGGGAGCAGCCGGGAGGCTGCGGCGCAGTCGAGTGCAGCGTCTGCCACACTTTGCCCCAATTTTGGATCTTCACGGAAAACAGGCAGACCGCCGAGCACGGCTTTTTCAAAAGCGAGCTGCACACGAATTGACATCGGCGTTCCGGCAGCAGCCGTAAGCGAAATAAGCTCTTCCAAGCCTTCCCTCGCGGCGCCGGTGAGAGGTGTTGTGCCGGCGGAAAATAATGATGAAAGTGCCGCCCAGCTGATGATCTGCGGCGTAAAGCTCCGCGGAGTGCGAATCAGGGCTGCGCGGTCTGCGGCCGGCAGGGTAATGACGGCAGCGCGATCGACGAGGCGAGGTGAGAGTGTTTCAGTCGTGTGGTCGTTGTTGATCGTAGCGAGAAAACGAAGCGCAGGCGAAATCTTCAGTCTTCTGTGGTCGCCGAGGCTGATGGAGGCGTGACCAGAGGCATCGTCGCAGACATTCATGAAGTCTGCCCAGTAGTACTCCATGGGCGAGAGGTTGGCTTCATCGAGAAGCATCACCGCAGGGAGTTTGGGCGCTCCGAGCCGAGCTTCAGCATCGAGAGCCTGGAAAGCATCGCGCCGGCGGTCATCAACGCTCTCAAAAGTCTTGGTGAGCGGATTCCAATATCCCACGAAGTCGCGTTTGGAGGTCCAGCCGCGCTCCACGGAGATCGGCAGATAGCGGTCGGCAAATTCCGGCGACGGCCAAAGCGCGAGCGATTCGGGCGACTGACGGCCGAGCGCCTCCGATACGAGGTCGAGTCCAAGGACGTGCGCAAGGATGGAGCAGATCGATGTTTTGCCCGATCCCGGCGGCCCGGAGAAGACGGTCAGGAAGTTCTGCGTGAGGGACAAAAAGAGGTTGAGGATGTCGTTGGCACTGTAGCTGCGAACGGCTGAGACGCCCCTTACCAGATAATCGGCAAGTTCGGCGCCCGAAAGCGCAGAGGTCTTCAGACGGCGGATGGTCTCGGCACGGATGACAACGGATTTCTCAGTTTCTTCCCGGCGAAAGTCGGCTGCTGCTTCCATGAATTTGGCTGCGGCACGGCCGTCGAAAATATAGTTCTGTGCGCGCTGGGCAGCTTCGGAAACGCGGGATTCGAGATCTTCGGCAGACTGTGTGAGGTCCTCAATGCGGGATTGAAGCGCCTCAGCATCCTGAGCGAGTGTCTGACGTTTGGCGTTGACGGCCTCCAGATCAGCAAGCGCTGCGAATTCGGCTGCTGTGTGTTTGCGCTGAGCTGCGAGTTTGGCTTGTTCGTCCTGGAGCGCCTGAAGGGCAGCGGTCTTTTCTGCCTCAGCGGCAGAAAGTTCAGCCTGAGCACGGATGCGTTCGGCTTCGATTCGCTGGGCCAGCTGATCGACCTGCCGCTCTTTCTTTTCGAGAATACTGACGAAAGCAGAACTGGCACCGAGCTGCTTGAGCGTTTTGGCATCCGAAAAGATGCGTTCGAGCACGGCCTCAAAGAGCGGGCCCTTTTCAAGCGCCTGCGCACCCATCGAAATGCGGGCAAGATCGGCTATTTCACGAGTGAAAAGGCTGCTGCGGCCGGATGCTTCCAGGAGTTTTTCCAGACGAGCCCGGCGGCGTTCTGAAACCTCAGCGACATCGGGAAAGAGTTCATTGGCAGAATGCTCGGCCGCAAGCCACGATTCAATCTGCCTTCTGCCCGCATCCGTTCCGGATGAGTGCGGAGCGGCCGAAGCCGACAGTGCTCTTTGAGCGGCCTGAGCAGCTTTGGCGAGGAGTGCTCTGTCGCTCAATATGTCAAAGCGCCCGACCTTGAGTCCTTCCGTGTCGAGCACGGCGCTTTGGCCGACGACAATTTGATCAACGGCGCGATAGCTTTCGTGCGTTTCAAGCAAATCAGGGGCGGTGCCGTCTGCTTCAAGCCCTGGCGCAAGGCCGTCGGCGAGGCCTTCGGGCGCAGCCAGATAGGGATGGTGGCCCGCATCTTCCTTGAGGGTCCACGGACCGAGGAATCGGCCTTGGTAAGCGAGCAGCACCGGCACGGAAGAGATCCCCATGCTTTGCCAAACTTTATTGTTTTTGGCGGCCTTTGTGCCTTTAGGCGGTTCAACGGTTGGATCGAGCGAGAGGCGCACCGGAATGGTCTTGCTGAAGTCGACTTCGGCAGATTCCGGAAAGACGATTCGATAGATGCCGATGTCGGAAGCACGGCGCATGCGGCCCTGCCGCGTCAGCTTATCGAAGTCAATACGGTATTTGAAGTCCGGGCGCGGAGCGCCCGTACCCACGTCAAGATTGATCTTCAGATCTGCAGAAAAATCGATGTCGGCAGCATAAATGGAGCCGTCGTTGACAGCTCCCGTCGAAACGCCCTTCAGATTGACGGCGCCGAGGCTTGGGAAACGCGTGCGAAGGGACTCTTCAGAAGCGGCTTCAAAACGCTCCTCAAATGGGTTCCATACGGCAAAGCAGAAGAAGTTGACAAAGGTTCCGGTGCGGTGCACGAAGCCAAGCCACCGTTCACAGCCGGGCGTTGGCTCTCGGTCGGGATTGCGCAGCGGCGCTTTCAAGGGCGCGGGCGATTGGACGGGTTCGGGATGCTGCCCAGCTAATTCGCCGGTCGGCTTAGAGCCGCTGACAGCACTTTGTGCTGCGGATGCAGGTTCTGCGGCAGGGAGCACATTGTCTGCGGCCGGCGTTGGCGCGGTGACGGAGGCTTCGGCGCTGAGGGCGTCAACCGTATTCGGGTCACTTTTGAGTTTGGCTCTCTGAGCGGGCAAAACCGCTCCAGTTTTTTTCTGTGCGCCTCTTTTTTCCACGGGGTGTGCGGGAGCGGCTTCCTGAACCGTTTCATCGTCCTCAGCAGCGGCCGCCAGCGCAGCTGCAGCCGTCTCAGCTTGTCTGCGCTGAGCGGAGCGAACCGCCTCGGCCATTTCTTGCTCTCGATGCAGCGCTTCCGCACGTTCAGCGGCGCGGGCTTCTGCTTCGCGGGCTCTGGCCGCGGCGTCTTCCGCGTGACGGATCATGTCGGACAACGGGACAATGCCGGCATCGTCCATCTTCTTGAGAATCAGCTGTCCGGCGAGCGAAAGTGCGTCAGCATCTGCGGGCGAATCGCCGTCATCCTGAAAGAGCCCGCAAGGCCAGGCGCCGGCCAGAAAGGAGGCTGCTTCTGCGGGCTGAACTGTCCCTGCATCGTCGATGTAGTTTTTCAGTTCAGAGAGATAAGGCCGCCGGCCTTCTTTATTGCGGTCCAAAAAACGACCCTGCGCGAAGGATGGGTAGAGCGCCGAGCATCGCTCAAACATCTTTTCTCCGATCGCCAGCCGTAAAACAGAAAGCAATCCGGGGTCGGAACGGTCTGCCGACAAGATGCGCTTCATCAGCGCATTGTTGCCGCGCACGCGGGTGATGCGCACGCCTCGCGTAATCGGGGAGCCGCGCAGCGTTTTTGACTTGAGCAGCCCAATGATTCGAGATTCGGCATCACTGTCGATATGCTCAATAATCCAGCGCAGAAGGAGCTGACGAACCGGAAGGGTGCCGTACGGCTGAGGGGCCTCGCTCCGCTCCTTTTCGTCGGCTTGAGCCAGGTCTGGCTGCACTGAATCACTCTCCGGGGCGGCAGCTTCACTTTTTTCAGCGGAGTCTGCAGTATCCGGCCGTTTCGTCAGATCGCCCGCTTCGTTGCTAAGTAGGAGATCCGGATAGAGCGCAGAGAGATCAAAATCAAGGAAGCCGAGGTGCAGGAAATGCTGATAGGTTCGGCGTCCGAACAGCGTGAGACGTCCGTCGGGCGAAAAAAGACCGCAGCGCCAGATGCCGGCCAGCAGTTCGGGAACTCGGGATTTGGAAATGTCTTTGGCTAACTCTGCCAAAGCGAGGAGCGCCGCTTCGCGTTCTTCGTCAGCGTCTGCAGCATGAAAATGCGCGACGTTTTGAGCAATCTTGGTATGGAGCGGGCCGCAGGAAACAGCCAGCATGGCTTGTTCAAAAAAAGCGGGCGTCTTTTCTTCCGCAGCGAGCAGGGCGATTTTCAGATCCTCGCGGGTGCGCAGTTTGCCAAGCGGAGCGCCTAACGCGATGGCTTCTGCGGGCTGCGGTGTTTTTAGAACGGCAGCCACGCGTTTTTCGGCCTTGCCGGAAAAACTTTTCAGCAGTTCGTCAAAGAGGATGGGTTTAAGCACCGGTCCGGCCGCAGTGGCAGGATCCCATACGGTTAATTCGACTGGTGCGCTCGAGTTTCTCTGGCCGTCGGCAGTGCGTGAAGTCGGGACAGGCTGAGCTGCGGGGGCTTCTTTTGGGGGCGCAGAGGCCGGCGTCTGCTCTTCTGGGTCTGCATTGGCGTCAGGCGTGCGTTCATCGGATTGGCAGTCCTCATCTGCCGGCACGTCGTACTTCGTTCTGAGCGCAGCAATCAGTGCTCTGCCGAAATCAGTAACTTCATTGCTCACCGGGGCAAACATACCGCACATCCACCCTGCGGCGAGAATGCTCGCTGCCATGGCTTTGCTCGGACACGTTTTGGCATAAGCGATGAGAGAATCGCGGAACTCAATGAGCTGCTCCTCCTTGCCGTCTGTAGGCGTGAGCGTCGACCAACCTTTTATGTCGGGGAAAATGTCAAAGAGCCTTGGTTCCCAGAGCTGAATTAAGCAGAATTGAAATTCAGAATGAAAACGAAAGTCTGCACTGAACTGCAGAAGCCGGCGCTTGAGCGTACTGTTGTATCGAGCAGAAGTGAGGTCCAGATCCGCAAAGTATCGCTGGTTTCGCAGTGCCGGCTTTTTTAAGGTATTGAGCAGCCGCTTTTCTGCGTCCGAACTTGCGTTGTCAATAAGGTAGTCGAATATACGGCGGTAGAGCATGGCTGTCAGACGAAGAGGATGGGTGTTAGCCCAAGCATCTTAGCGCCTCAACTTGATGCTCTGGCCAATAAAAAAACGCGGCGGCCTTCCGGGGAAGCGAAAACTACGGCAAAGGGACGCCGAGCTGACGAATGATCAGGCGGGCATTCGTTTGGGAGCGCTGACGGCAAAAACAGATTCAAAGCGCCTGATTAATTCAATGAGACGAATGGGGAGCAAAGCATCGACTTTGGCTCGAAGATCTTCAGGAACGCCCCAAGCGGCCTCAGCGGCTGCCCCGGCAATAGCGGCGATGGTATCGCAGTCGCCGCCGAGCGCTACGGCCCGGCGCACGGTCTCCTCATACGATGAGCTTCCTAAGACCAGTGCAGCTGCCACAGGAAGCGTCGCTGAGCACCGTAAGTCCGTGCGAATCGGACGAGACGCCTCCAGAACGGTCAATTGAGGCAATTCGCCGAGCGGCTGGCCCCACAGACCATTCCATTCGCGGCGAAGGTTTTCGGGATCAGCGCCTTCTCGCAGGCGATAGATGAGCCACACGGCAGCCTGAGCGCCCGCAACGCCTTCCGGGTGATTATGCGTTGGGAGCGCCGAAAGGGCTGCGAGTTCAAGCGCTTCGAAGAGCGATCCTGCTGCCCATGCGCATCCGGATGCGCGCATGGCGGAGCCGTTGCCGAGACTCCCGGTAGGCGCTTCGGTGTCGCTCAGCATCCAGCGCATAAATCGACTGCCGTAGCCAGCCTTTGGGAATGCACAGCCCCAGTCGCGCAGAGCCCCTCTCACTTTTCTCTGAAATTGCACTGGGTCAACGCGCAGTGTATTCTCGCTTACATCGTCACGAACCGCAGACGCAATCAAGGCGTCTGCGACGGCACACGTCAGGACGGAGTCGTCTGTGGGATGGGCGTCCGGCGGAAAGATCGGGAGCTCCTCAGGACTTTTGAGCCAATTGTTGAATTCAAACGTACTCCCGAGCACATCTCCGATAACGGCGCCGTACAACATAATGAAATCTCCGATTCGCCCGGTCTGTTCAAACGCCTAAATGAAGCCTTATTCCCGAACGCTGAAACGGCTAATAAGTCAAATTATGACGCATCGGCCTCAAGTGTATCGCGGCAGTTTAGATGAGACGAAGCGAAGGATAGCAGGTTAAGCGCTTGAAACCTTAGAAGAGCTAAAAGCAATGAATATCAATAAAGAAGCGTCTGTTTGCCGTACTCGCCGACAGGTGCTTATCAGCACAGCATCAATCGTTTTCAGTACGGGGTTCCTGGCATTTCTGCCCAAAAGCGTTTGGGCTGCCGGAGAGCCTCAGACCGCTCCGGCAGACTGGAGCGGCCATGCGGTTAGAGCCGCCGAAAAAATCCTTGAGGCTTGCTGCCGTCATCCTTTCACACAGGGTTTGGCTGACGGGACTTTGCCAAAAAAGGCATTTCTCTTTTACGTTGTTCAGAATGTTCACTATCTCGCGGGCTACGCAGCTTCGCTGCATGCCCTGGCCGGACGCGTGGCGACGATGTCTAATCTCCCCCTTGAAGAGCGCAAGCGCATTGCCAAGCGTCTCCATGGATGGGCCAAGGATACCGATGCTGTCCGGGAATCGCTCGATAGTGTGTATGCCGCACATGCCGCAGGGAAACATTTGGCCGATGATCCGCTTTTCAAGACGATTGAACCCGCGACGCTGCTTTACATTAATTATGAAGCGCTTTGTGCCAAGACATCGCATCCGGCTGTCGGCATAGCAGCGCTTCTGCCTTGTTTTTGGGTTTATGACGGGCTGGGGCAAGTCTTTGTGAAGGCGCAAAAGAAAAGCAGGCTCCAAAAGAATCCCTTTGCGGACTGGATCGCTGGTTATGGGTCGCCGGAGTATTCGGCGGAGGTGCGTCAGGCACTCGGAATTGCTGATGAACTTGCTGCGGAAACGGATGAAGCTGTCAAAGCGGAAATGACGTCAGCATTTCTGACAGCTTGCCGGATGGAGCTTCATCTCATGGAAGCTGCCTGGCGCGGACTGACGTGGGAACCTGTCGCCATGCCGCGTTAACCGCCTCTCAGCCTGCTGCAATCGCCTCGCTAGACATGCCCGTCGGTACAGAGCCAGAGCTCATCTCGGCGGCACTTTTTTCGAGTGCCGTCGTGTGAGCTCAGCCGCTGCGGGGCCTGCCGAGCGGAGTGAAGTTTTGATCATCGATATAGTTTGTGCTTTATGAGAAGAGGTTTTATTTCCGCTGAATAAAGAAATGAAACGCATGCAATTCGTTCATTTTCGCGTCTCAGACTGCAGGGCATACACTTTTTGCGCCTATCAATAAGATTTTTTATTCGTGACGAATATTCACCACATGCGGTTTTTCCGAACGTTGGTCTGGGAAGAAAGCAGTGATTGCTTTTACAAGAAAACCGACCAAAATGGCCGAGACTGCGGTTCCTTCCCGTAACCCGACCAAACTGCCCAGCACCGCAACTGAAAGAATGCCGGCAATGACAACCAGTACGGTATCGTTTACGATTTTGACGGTGCCGAATGGGCGATGAAATACGGCCGCAAAAGCGAGCACAATGCCTTCGCCTGGCTGCACAATTGTTTTGGAGCGAACTTGCAGGATGATTCCTACAGCAAGTACCAGATTGCCGAACATACTCATTGCCATGCTCAGCCACCAATTGTTTGGGCTGTATGGCTGCAAAAGGTGCATGTTGAGGTCGATGAATGCGCTGAAGACGAGTACGGCAGGAATCTGTAATAAATTGAGGATGGAAAAGCGGCTGCGCAGAAGCAAGGCTTGAAGGACAACGAAGAATACGTTGAGGATGAAGGTAGTCGTTCCGAATGAGAGCGGAAAGATCTTGGAAAGCACATACGGAACTGTGCTGATAGGCGTTGTGCCGATGTTTGAAACTGCTGTCAGAGAAATACCAAAGGTGGCAAATTCCATGCCGATAACCAGCATGGCAATGCGGCGGCAGAGATGGGATAAACGATCTGAAGTATTTTTTAGTTGATTCATCGCGGAGTCAGTGCAGAATGTTTGATTCTAACGATTAGAGCCGATTCCTGCGTACGGCTGTGATGAAGCAGCTGATCCGAATGGAATGAGACTGTCGCTGCTGTAAATCTTCACTGCGGCATAAATCAATTTTTGGATGAATGGGTTTGAAGTGAACCGAGTTGAAATTGCAAACAGCCGGCCGTTCCAATAGTCCATGAGGCGTGCGGGCTCATGCAGTAACAAAAGCGCCGACAGAAGTGTTCTCTCCTGCCGGCACTTTTTCGGGCAAACGTCCGGAAATTAGCGCTGTATGCCTCTTATGCGGTAAAACGGAAGTTCACCTGTGAGACAAAACGGCGGTGGCCGACGAAACCGCGAATGTAGGTGTCCATGAAGCAGCCCGGTACTGCCCAGCGGGCGACTTCATTGGCACGGAAGGAAAGCGTCCAGCTGCCGTCATCATTCTTCGCTGATGAAATGGGCTTGGCCGGGGCGAGAACGGATTCCTTTTTGCCTGAAAAACCCAGACTCCACAGCACGCTGTTCGGATCGAGATCGAGTTCGGAAGATTCAACCGCGGGCGTAAGCGTAATGGCTACCAGTGCGTTCGGGTCGCTCACGGAAATATCTACGGCTTCAGCGTCTGCGAGCACAACATCAGCGGCATCAATTGTGAGTGCATCGCGCAGTTCACGATACGTTTCATCCGCCTTGGCGCACATGCGGCACGTGAAGTCGCCCAAGAGCTTCTTAGCTTCAGCATGCGGGAGGGCTTCGGCTTCATGCTTAACCTTCTCCGCTGCGCCGATGAACTCAGCCTCAAGTGAATCGCGCACCGGCCAGATGCCGGCCATCAGACCGCGGTTGAAGTTCACGATTTCGCTGAGCGAACCGTAAATGAACCAGCTGTGATCTTCATTGAAGTCGAGCATGTCAGCGGGCATGCTGAAATGGAACCGGCGGGCGTCCTCGAGCGTTGACCATTGGTAGCCCTGCGGGATTTCGCCGGCCATCGGGAACCAAGGCACATAGGGATTCGGGTCCTGAGACGACGAGCAACGCCAGAGCACCGTATAAAGCGGGTCATCGGCTATATCTGCCACCCAGGATTCGCGCGTATGGGCGCGAGAGATGTCTTGTGCACTCGCGTGGAAGGCGTCGGCCCGGCCGTCGCCGCGGGTGCGGTATGTTTCTTCAGCCGTAAGACGAAGAACCGCCTTCACGTCCTCAACGCTCATTTTATGCGGAGGCGTAACCATTTCCGGATAATGGTTCGGATCGTCGAAAACTTCTCTCGTGATGTACTGCCAGCCCGTGCGCATGCGGATGCTCTTATTGGGGTCGAGGCGGATTTCGTCGGGCTGATAGGCGACGGAGAAATCAAACTCATGGTAGTAGCTGCCTGCGGCCGGCGAGAAGCGGCCTTTCTTGACGGCGTAGTCAATCAAGTCAGGCGAGGCAATGACGTTTTCCGTATCGGAAAAGTCCACCACACGGATGGCTAAGTAATTAGAAATCAGAACGACTTTGTCGTCTGGCACGCGGTGTGCGACGAAGTGCTTGCCCTTAACAACATTGAGTACCCAAGCTTCCTGAGCGTCGGCAAAAGAGTAGTTTCGTGCGGGACTCCAGTAGCCGTATTTGCTGATCAGCTCGCCCGCAATTTCAACGGCTTCACGGGCAGTATGCGCTCGCTCCATCACGCAGCGGCGAAGGAGGAACCCAATGCCTCCTTCGAACAAACCGACTTCTTCGTCCGAGAGGTGACCGTCATAAGAGTCGCCGCCGGAGTTTGAGCACATGACGACGCCTGCGTCATTGGCCATGCCCTGATCAAAGGAGGAGCCGGGGGCCGGCGCAAGCATATTGCTCCAATAGGTGCCGAGCGTGACAGGCGCCTGAGGAACGCGGGCGCGGCCGGGTTCTCCTTCAACGAATTCACCTGCCGAGTGCGAACCGCCGGGCACCCAGAATTGCTGATGCATGCAGCGTCCGCCTGAGTCCTCATTGTGGCCGAGGATGACGCGACCCGTGGTCGAGGCCAGACGACCGACAATCACCGTTGTGCACATACCAACTCCTTTTCTTTTCGAGCGTATTCAGAAGAGACGAAAGGCGCAGAAGTGAGCGCCGTTTTTCGTCCATGAATGATTGCAATTTAAAAAGAGACCCAGATGCAAAATCTGGGCCTCCCAAGCATGGAACTATTTTATGGCTGCGTCTCTTGCTGAGGCACTGACTCATTCCATAAGTCAATGTAAATTTTGTCCATTAACGCAATAGCATTATTCTTTGCTGCCTTCCGCAGCGACCTTGCCTTCGACCGGCGCAATGCCGCGGGCTTCTGCGCGCTTCGTGATGATGGTGGCGCCAATGCCTGCCGTCGTGATCAGGAGCATGCCGCAGATCGACATCAGCGTCGAGGGCTCATCAAAGAGGAGCCAGCTGATGATCGCGGCAAAAGGAATGGCAGAGAATCCAAGGCATGACGAAAGCAGCATGTTGCCATAGGCATAGGAGCGGGTAGTGGCGATTTGACCGAGCGTGGCAAAGGCGCCCATGGCAAGCACGGCGAGCGCCGCTTCGGGACTCGGCATATGAAGACCGTCTTCGAGCAGGTACGCGCCGATCAGTCCGAAGCAGGTGCCAAAGCACGTGAAGTAAAAAACAATTCGCCAAGAGGGTTCCTGCAGTCGGCCGAGTTCTTTCATCTGCCAGTAAATTGCCAAATCCAGGAGCGCCACAGAAAGCGTCAAAAGCGCCGGCCAGAGCTGGTCGCTTGAAAAGCTCGGCTGCAGAATGATCGTAATGCCGCTGAAACCGGCGATGATTGCAGCCGCCAGTCCCCAGGGCGCCCGCTGATGCCGCAGCAGCGCCAGGATGATGAAGTTTACCGACATGAAGAGCGGTGTCGTATAGACGAGCGTCATGTTAGTGCCGAAGGGCAGCTGTCCGAGCGTGAAGAACCAGACGGAAATACTGAGCGTACCGAGAATAGAGCGCGTGATGTTGCCCATCAAATGAGGCGTTTTAAGCGACAAATGGTTGCGCTTCACAAAGAGTCCGATGGTAATGACGCCGAAAAGGGATCGGTAAAAGACCATCTCCAGCGTCGTCAGCTCACCGTTGGTGAGTTTCACGCAGGCGGCCATCATTGAGAAGAAGAGTGCTGCAGCGAGCGCCCAAAGAGACTGCTTCAACATGAGAGATGTGGCGGGGAAAAGTTATGTCGGGAAATGATTGATAACAAACCGCCTCGATTCCGCTGATCTGTGCGGAACCGAGGCGCGTTCGGGAGCGGTGCCTGACCGGCCGTCGATTTAATTATTTTTCGGCATCAGGCCGAAGTTTTCAAGATGTTGCGGTAGCGATAGGGCAGCTCAACCAGTTCGAGCGGCTGACCGTCGGGGGTAAGCGTGATGCCGGTAAGGAGTGAGCCGATCGTAGCGGAGAAAAGCACGAGCGTGCGTCCGCCCAAGGTCACAGCACGCACAACTCTGCCGACCTCTTCACCCTTAGCGTAGACGGGAGCGCCGGCCGGAGCGGCCGCTTCTGCGGAAAGAATGCCGACGGCGGCACGACGGTTCGTTTCGCCGAGATGTTGCAGGCGGGAAACAACTTCCTGACCGGGGTAGCAGCCCTTGGAAAAACTGACGCCGTCAACGAGTTCGAGGTTGACAGCCTGAGGCACAAACGTTTCGCGCGTGGGCGGAAGCACCTGAGGAATGCCGGCGGCAATGGATGAGGCGAGCGCCCAAGCTGCAGGTGCCGGCGTCAGTCCAAAGTCTGCGGCAGTCTTTCCTGCGGGCAGGATCACCAAGGCGCGGGCACCGCCCGCACAGAAGCCGGGAACCGTTTGAGACGGTTCAATGCCGAGCAGCGTAAAGCCGTTCTTTTCAATGCAGACGCCGTGGGCGGGCATTTCAAGGCCCAGCGCAGAGAGTGTCTTCGCACCTTCCTCACCGACCGCGATCAGCATGGCAGGTGCGGGGTCAACAACTTCGAATGTGACTTTGGAGCGCAGCACATACATATGCAGGCGCTTGAGAAAACCTTCGGCCATTTCCGCGGGCAGCGCGAGCATCACGGCATCACCGGGAAGCCAGGCGCGCAGGACGGCAAGCAGGCGCCCTTTGGGAGAGCAGTAGCCGGCAAGCGTTGTGCGGCCGGCGAGGTTCTCAATTTTCTGGGTGAACTGGCCGTGGAGGAAATGCCGGGCGTCTTCGCCCGTCACACGAATGAGTGCAGTGTTCGGTGCGCAGGCAATGCTTGGCGGCACTGCCAAAGAAGTGGTCGTCTGTTCCATGGTTTGATTTGGGGTCAAGGCCGTTCCTAAGCGGCTGCGGCCGACCCTCGCAGTTTTAATTGAGTTCTTGTGACGTGAAAGCATAGCCGTTTGAGGAAAAAGATGCTTGTTCTTTGACGGCTGGCGCGATGCATATTGGAGACCGCGTCAGCGAGGCGCCGGCCGATTCTCTGAAGCGTCATGCGCTAGACTCAGGCGTCCTGATGATTTCCGTTAAGTGCAGAGAATTGAAGTGAAGAACATTGAGACGCCCAGCAATGCGGCTTCAGATGAAGCCCCTCTTGAGAAGCCGGACGAGGCGCCTGGCCTCGAAACTGTTTCGGAGTCTGAAGCTTCAGCGGTTAAGAAGAGTGAAGAGGAATGCAGTCAGACGGGGGCGCAGCACTCAGCGGAAAACTCGGCCGGCGAGCCGACGGATTCGTCCGAAAAGACAGTGCATTCTGCTCACAAACCGCATTGGGGGCGCCGACTCTTGATGCTGGCTCTTCTGGTAATGCTGCTTGCCGGAGGCGCTGCCGTAGCCTGGCAGCAGGTTCGTGCCATGCTCTATGAAAAACCCGCGGTGATGACCTGTGACACTGTCGTGGTGCCTGTGCTTGAAGGCGACAGCGTGACGCGAGTGCTCGGCCGACTGGCTCAGGCGGGTGTGGAGGTGCCGATTTGGCAGGCGAAACTTTTAACAAGGCTTGAACCAACGCTGGTGCGCAAGATTCATGTCGGCCGCTTTCGTTTTACCCGCGGCATGACGCCCTACAATGTCTTGGAGACGCTTTCCGGACCGGCGCTCGTTGATAAACAGCTGCGTATTCCGGAGGGCGCCGCTTTATGGACGGTTGAGGATATTCTGGCTTCGGCGGAGGATCTCTCTCCCGAATCTGCCAAACTCACCGATGATGCACTGCTCGAGCGTTTGGGCGTTAAATCGATGGAAGGCGCTTCGGATACCGCGACGCTCGAAGGTTTCTTAGCGCCCGACACTTATCGATACGGCAGCGGCACGAGTGATCTCATTGTTTTGGAGCAGGCTGCCGCTCGGCAGCGCAGACTCGTCGATGAGGCTTGGGCAACCCGCTCGGAGCTCTGTGAGGCCAAAACCCCCTATGAGCTTCTGATTCTCGCCTCCATCATTGAAAAAGAAACGGGCGTGAAGAGCGATCGGCATCTTGTGAGTTCTGTCTTTAACAACCGTCTAAGGATCGGCATGCCGCTGCAGACCGATCCGACGGTGATCTACGGACTCGGACCGATGTTTTCCGGCAATCTGACGAAAAAGGATCTGCAGCGGCCGGGCGACTGGAACACTTATCTCAATAAGGGCCTCCCGCCCACTCCAATTTCGATGCCTTCGGCTGCTTCTATTGAGGCGGCGGCGCACCCGGAACCTTCCAAGTATCTTTACTTTGTTTCCCGCGGTGACGGTACGAGTGAATTTTCAACGAACCTGCGCGATCACAATCGCGCGGTAAACCGCTTTATCCTCAAGCGCGGTGCGCCGGCTAAGTCCGTTCAGGCAGATAAGCCTGCCTCGACTGCCGAGGCGCCGCAGAACGCTTCGAAGCCCGCATCGGTAGAATGACGGCCACAGGCAGGCTTGCTTTCAGGTTCACTATTCAAAGCGGAGTATTCAGGGCATGTTGGGGCGCTTCATTACGATTGAAGGCATTGACGGTGCGGGCAAGTCCACGCAGACGGAAAGCCTCCTCAAGCATTTAGCCGATCAAGGCGTCAGCGTCCTCCACACGCGTGAGCCGGGCGGAACGCCTTTGGCGGAAAAAATCCGCGCCATGCTCCTTGCCGACGATATGGCGCCGGATGCTGAAACGCTCCTCTTCTTTGCCGCCCGCGCCGATCATGTTCGGCGGGTCATTCGGCCGACTTTGGAGTCCGGCCGCTGGGTGCTTTCTGACCGCTTTACCGATGCTACTTATGCCTATCAAGTGGGCGGCAAGGGGTTTCCCGGCGAGAAAGTAGAGGCGCTTGAGAAGTGGACGCTCGGCGGTTTTGCGCCGGATCTGACGCTGCTCTTTGACATTGCTCCCGCTGTGGCCGCCGCACGGCTGCGTGCCCGGGCCGGAGATCAGGATCGATTCGAGCGTATGGGAGAAGCTTTCTTTACCCGCGTGCGGGAGGCTTATCTGGCGAGAGCAGCTGCTGCTCCGGAGCGCTTTCTGATTATCAATGCGGATCGGCCGGCAAAGGATGTGTCAGCAGACATTTTTGCGAGGATTTCGTCATGGCTTTAGCGCCTTATCCGTGGCTCGAAGAGCCCGCACAGACGCTTTTGGCGATGCGTGATCGGATGCCCAATGCGGTGCTTTTGTACGGTGCCCCGGGTGCGGGGCTCTATGAGCTCGCACTCGCGTTTTCCAAGTCGCTCTTTTGTCTTTCGCCCCATTCGGACGGCACCCCCTGCGGGCACTGCACCGGCTGCCGGCTGGCGCAGGCCGGCACCCATCCGGACTTTAAGCAGGTGCTTTCGGAAGCTCAGTGCGCACGCTATGACGTGGCGTATGAGCCCGCGGAAAACGAACGCAGCGATGCCAAGAAGAAGCTCTCCCGCGAAATCCGCATTCATCAAATTCGTGTGCTGGGCGATTTTTTGTCGCTGAACGCCAATCAGGGCGGCCGTCGTGTGGTGCTCGTGCATCCGGCCGATAAACTCCGGGCTGAAGCGGCAGCGTCACTCCTTAAATCCATGGAGGAGCCTCCAGAAGGACTGATTTGGGTTCTTACGGCTGAAAAGCTCGATGATGTGCTGCCGACGATTCGCTCCCGCTCTCGGCTGGTGCGCGTGCCAATGCCTGATCATGAGGCGGCGCTCGCTTTTTTGAAGTCCAAAAAACTCAAGAAACCGGAAGAGGCCCTTGCGATGGCGGGCGGTTCGCCTCTGGCAGCGCTTGAACCCTCTGCAGACGATCGGCTTTCCGCTAAAACGGAGAATGCCGTGCTCGAATTTTTGCGTGCGGGCCCCGAACTCTCGGTTGATGCCCTTGTGCGGCTTTATGCCCCCGATCTCACGCTCCCGGCTTTCTCGCTCCTCGTGTCGCGCTGGGCGCACGATCTGATGCGCTCGGCGCTTGGCCTTCAGCTGCGGTACTTTATCGACGAAAACGCCGCCATTGAACGCTTGGCCTCGCACACGGATGCTAAGCGCGCAGCGGGGTTCTGCACGCAGGCGCTCTCGTGCCGCCGAGCAGCTGACCATACGCTCAATCCTAAGCAGACCGTTGAATCGGTGCTGCTTCGCTATAAGCAGATTTTTCAGTGAAAAAAGGCTGCAAAACGCGGTCTTCATCACCGATCCTCGCAGAATAAGCCCGCAGCGGGATGGCGGAGCACGGGCTCCGGCGTTTCCGGAGCCGTCAGGGCGCTGACCGGTGATGAGCTGCGTCAGAAAAAGATTCAGAGCGGGCGCGGCAGCCGCCCGGACTGAATCAAATTCCCGTCACTTCCAAGATGGGGCGCTTTAGAGCGCCTTCATGTGACTCATCGCTTCGCCCATTTCTGCTTCTTCGGGCGAGAGATACCGGCCGGTGGTTGCAACAGAAGCGTGTCCCATGGCGGCCTGAACGACATTGACGCTCATTTCCTTTAGGGCCGAGACCGCAAAGGTGTGGCGCAGCCAGTGTGTGGACGATGCACGCAGTTTGGCGGCGTCAAGCGGCGCACTGAGCGCCACCTCATCGGCCACGCGGTCGAAGAAGGACTCCAGCACACGATAGAGGCCGCTGCGGCTCATGGGGCCGCCAGGATTGCGGCCGCGTCCGAGGTTTACGAGGAGCGGTGTATCCGGAGGCGTCTGAGCGGCTTCGGGAATGCCTCGTGCTGCGAGTGCCTGATTGATGATGCTGAGCTGCTCAGCGGTGAGCGGCAGCCGTCGGACTTTGCTGCCTTTGCCGATCACTTCAATGGCCGGACGCTCACCGCCGCCGAAGCTGCGCCGGACAATCCAGCCGGTACGGGCTTCAAGCATTTCAGAAGCCCGCAGACCGAGTGATTTGCCAAGCATCAGGATGAGCTTCATACGTTCACGCGGCTGTCCCTCCGGGATGAGCGACAGGTGCCCTGTGATTTCACTCCACTGTTCGGGGGTAAGCGATCGATCGGCAAATGCCTGCGGCGCGCCTTCGCCCTTCAGAAGCGGTACCTTGGGGCTCACTTGGTCGAAGGGATTGAAGATGAGGTAGCCCGTGCGCTTCAGAAAATTAAAGAGCTGGCGCACGACGACGATGGCGTTTCGGCGGCTTGCCGGCGAAAGCGGGCCATTGTAGGGCCGCCAGGCTGCGGATGATCGTTCGGCATTTTTTTCGCCGATCCAGAATGCCTGCGGAATCCGCCATTTTCGGCTGAACGTCTTGTCATCGGTTCGCCCGAGATCTTCGAGCCAGCGCAAGTACTGAGAAGCTTCATCGGCGCGAATGTCCGAGAGCGCCGTTTCTTTTTCGACCAGACTCCAGAGCAGAAAACGTTCAGCTTCCTTTCGATAGCTCGCATGCGTATTGGGATTCCCGGCTCGAGCGTTAAGCCAAGTACGGATGGCTTCCAGGTCATCGCGGGCAGAGAGCGCACAAGCCGCGGCCGGCGCCCGGTTGAGTCCCTTTTTGCCCGAGAGCGCCTCGGGGAGTTCAATTTGTTCAATCGGGCGAATACGCGGGTCGCCCGGCGCAGAGAGCCCGCGTGAAGCATCGGTCTGACGCCGGCTGGCCGATGTGCGCACCGCCGGGAGCGAACCGGGCGGAAAGAAGCGCGGCGTCACTTCACCGACGGATTTGCCCCAGCGCGCCAGCCACATCATGAGTTCCCCGGCCAGAGCGGCATCAAGCCCTTCAATTCGGCGAAACCAGGTATTTCCGAGTGCTGCTGCGCATTCGTAGAGATCCTCGACAGTTTCAATGCCCGCTGCCGCCATCGGCAAGGCAACAGTGGGCGTCAGCAGCCGCGCGAGACGGTCGTCGGGAGAAAGCGTGCGTTCAGGAAGGGATGGAAGTTTGGCCATAACCGACAAGGAAAAATGGGGAGGGTTGAGGCGGCAGTATTGCTTTAGGAGACCTCGCCTACTAAACCGCCTGCGAGGCAAGGCTAATATACGTTGGAAGCTTATGGCGCACTCAAACGCTTTGCGAGAGTGTGATGCTCCTCTCTTTCATTTCATCATTTTTGCGCATCATGACGAAGATTCGCCGGTTCCCTTTTTTTTCGGCCGCCGCCGTCCTCGCGCTGACTGTTCCGCTTTCAGCCTTGGCCGACTATCCCGACCTGCCGCCGGAACCGCCGCGCGCGGCTTCGTCCTTCATCGGCATGGGAGCGGCTACCGGCACGCCTTCAGGGGATGTTGCTCAGGCTGTGAAGCCCGTTTTGCGCTCGCTTCCTGTGCCGACAATGGTACAGTCGGCGCCTTTTAATAAAAGCGATCTTTATGCGGTGCCGGTGACAACCAATTTCCCGCGCCCTTTGAAGATCGGCGTGCAGGCTTCTTTAGGCTTGTCGTCTCGAGCGCAGTGGCTGCGATTTACGCTCGAAGAACTCAAGTACGTTCTGGGCGAGGCGAATCTAGAAATTCTCTGGTTTGACAATCGGCAGCTCGAACTTGGCGTCAAGAGCCGTCAGCTCGACTTCATCCTTGCCGATGCGGATGAATTCGCGCTGGCGCAGTCGACTGGATATTACGAGGCCTCCGCAAGTTTTCTGCCTAATGCGGCGATTCGTGCCGAAGATGCGCAGGCCGCGGTCATTTTTACGCGCCGCGGACGTGAGTCGACAGCGTTCAGTGCTTTGGCCAATCCCAGCACGACGTTTGCCGCCACCAGCCGCGACTCCTTGGCCGGCTGGGACGCGGCGGTAGTGAAACTCTTTCAGCACGGTATTTCTCGCATCGACATAGAAGATCGAACAACCTTTTACGGGTGGTCCTCTGCCTCAGTGCTTCATGCCGTGCTTTCAGGAGCGCAGACGGTAGGCATTCTTCCGGCATGCGAACTTGAAAAGCTCGAAAACCGCGGGAAGGTCGGCATCACGCATGACCTTTCAATCTTTTCTCCGCAAAGGGACGACACGCTTTCCTGCGCCCACTCGACGATTACCTATCCGTCCATCACGGTGGGCGTGCTGCGTACGCTTGATCCTGCTTGGAAAAAGGCTGTCAGCACGGTGCTTTATGCCGCGGCAAGCCAGCGCTACGGCGGCGAGTGGGCGCTTCCGGCCGTCAACCGTACGATTTACGATTTGTTTTACGAATTGAAGCGCGGTCCGTACGAAAACCTCGGGTCATGGAATCTCAACCGTTTCCTGCGTGAAAATGCCGAGTTCATTGCCTTTGCGCTCTTGGCGGCCTTCATCATCATTTCGTATGCCGTCAGTTTGTCGGTATTAGTTAAGCGCAAGACTGCGCAGCTGCGCAGAGCCCTCGAAGAGCGTGAAATGATCGAGGCCGAAGCCGTTCAGTCGCGTCAGCATATTGCCAACCTTGAACGCACCGGCATTGTCGGACAGATGTCCACGATCATTGCGCATGAGCTCAAGCAGCCGCTTGCGGCTATTGTCAATTTCGCGGGCAGCCTGAATCGCCGCGTGCAGAAGGGCAATTACGACGAGAAAGCGTTTGGCTGGGCACTGGGGGAAATTCTGGATCAGGCCGAGCGCGCCAATCAGATTGTCAACCGAGTCCGAGCCTACGCCAAACACGACTATCCGCCGCGAACCATTGTGGATTTGTACGGCGTCATCGGGAATGCCATCACCAACTTCCGTCGTGCGCGGCAGACGGCTGCGGAAGTGATCGTGCGCGTGAACAAGCACTCTATGGCGGAGGTGGACGCGTGGGAAATTGAACTCGCGGTCTTGAATCTCATGAAAAACGCAGCAGACGCCATTTCCGGCGTTGAACACCCGAAGATCATCGTTTCTCTCACGCCCATTGACGAAAAAACTTGGGCGCTTTCTGTGGAGGACAACGGTCCTTACATTACCGATGAGGCCTTTGACAATCTTTTCAAGCCTCTGCAAACCACTAAAGGCGCTGACGGAATGGGGCTGGGACTCTCCATTATTGCAAGCATCGCCGAGCGGCACGCCGGACGCTGTACGGTCGAACGGGCAGGAGCGCAGGGGCTGCGCTTTACGCTGGTGCTCCCGAGGATCGTCGGCGGCAATGAACCTGACCTTGCCGAGGACGGACTTCCGCCGAAGATGACGGTTTATAAGGAAGGAGAATTGGCTTCAGCGAGAGGGGCCGACGATTTCCGCATTGAGAATGCCAAACCCAAAACGCGCGCGGCAACGATGGATCCTAACAATACGAACGTGAGCGGTATCTAGGCGCTCACATACTCTGTCAATGAGGGCATCTTCGGCAGACAGAGAATCCAAGTACGGGCAAGCCCGCGGCAGCCGCGAGGCTGACTGTAATTTCAAGGCTCAAGCGTTGACTAAAGACGTTTGAGCCTTTTTTCTCCCTAGGGCTGTCATCCGTACGGACGGTTGCTACGCGTCTCTGAAGCGCTTTGAAAGACACTCTCAAATAAGGTTTGGCAGTACTCAGAATGTACGAAAAAAATGAACGTTCAGATCGAAGTCGTTAGGCAAAACGTAGCTATCGGCAACTAATTATCCATAAAATATTTCTAAATTCAGGGTCGGTAATTTCCCTAAATACCTAGGTTTATCCTATAGTTAAATGAGAACAATTCTCAGTACCAATCAAAAAAGACAATTATCAGATTTGATATTGTCATATGGGAATTCGATAGTAAAAATCGATAAACAAAACTATACGTTCCGAAAATCGGAATCGTATATCGTGTCAACCTAAAAAGGGTGACAAAATATCTCTAGAGAGGTATTTATGTTCGATATAACAGCCTGCATCGTTCGGAAATGACGAAAGTCGAGCAAACATTTGAAATATATCGAAATGATCCATTAAGACATCCTGAAGAGCACCTAATTCTGAGTATTTTTGACTATTCAGAAGGTTGAGAACACTCCCCAAAAGGTTTTGAGTCTTAAGAAGAAGTTAAGGGAGTAAATTGATGTTGCGCCGCCCGTGAGGGATGCGCATTGACCTCAAAGAAGCCGATCGAAAGATCTGAGCTATTTAACAACATCTATATATATAGAGACCCGAAAGGAGCTAGATATGACCAAGCAGCACAAGCTTCTGTCTCTCGCCGCCTGTATGTCGGCAGCGCTCGTCGCTTCGTCAGCCATGGCAGCTGAAACCCCGGCGGCCCAGACCTCCGCCAAAGAAGTTCTCCCGCGTACGCTTGAAGGCTATGTCTCTCAAGATAAGGCTTTCTGGGACTACCTGAAGGCTAATCACCCCTACTTCAAGTATTTGAAGGAAGGCCGCGTTGTCGGTAAGTTCACGATGTCCGATCGTGAAGAAGAATGGGTGAATTTCGGCGGCGGCGACAAGTACCGTGAAGACACCGGTCGTACGACCGCTGTGACGTACCGCCTCCCGTACGAATCCTTCCTCGATCTGCCGAACAATTTCGTCGGCCCGAAGAAGTGCGGCGAATGCCACCCCTCTCAGTATGAAAAGTGGGAACGTTCGCGTCACAACAAGATCGTTCGCTTCCCGGAAGAAATGACCGAAGCCGTGGTTCAGGGCGACCTGAAGCGTCCGCTTTACGGCTCGAAGGCTTCCGTCCTTCCTGAAGGCATCAATGTCGAGGACGTCTACGTCCTGATGGGCACGCCGCGTACGAAGTACGGCTTCGTCGATAAGTGGCTCGTCCGTGGTACCTACCACATCGAAGACGGCGGCAGCCTCTCCCAGGCTACCGGTAAGATCGTTGCCGGCGGCAACCAGTTCTCCCGCAACTGGGCCGAACACATCACCCCTGAAGTTGCCAAGAAGATCAACGCATGGGATCCGACCTTCCCGACCAAGCTCGAAGACTTCGGTGCTCAGAGCTCCAAGGTCTGGGGTATGAACTCCTACGGTGCTTCGAACCGTAAGCAGGCCATGTTCCAGCCGGGTTCGTCCTACTGCGAAATCTGCCACACCTGGAAGTTCGACTTCAAGAGTCAGGATGAACTCTTTGCCGCCCTCGGCGACGGCGAAAAGCTTCGTGCGCACACGATCGCTAAGGGCGTGAGCTGCGAAGAATGCCACGGCGCAGGTGCTCACCTGTACGGCGCCCGCGGTGCCGGCATGCCGTCCGACTGCGAACGCTGCCACCAGCGTTTCGTCTACAACCGTGAAGACGCTAAGGCCAATCCCAAGGCTCCGTTCACGTCTTACTTCAAGAGCTTCTGCCCGGCTTGCGGTACCGAAGGTTCGCAGTCGCACTACACGAAGCACTATCAGAAGGGCATGCGCTGCACGACCTGCCATGACCCGCACGAAGTTACGTCCAACGACTGGACCAGCCAGTACACGGTTCCGAACCTGAAGAAGAACTGCCAGGACTGCCACACCACGGCCGCCTACTTCTTCTCGCAGGGCGGTACGCACAGCCGCAACAGCTGCGAATCCTGCCATATGCCGAAGATGGGTTCCTGCGAAAACTTCGCCGCGATCCAGCGTCCTGACATGGCCGGCTTCGACAACGTCCGTGCGTCCCACATCTGGCGCATCCTCGTTGATCCGGAAAAGAAGTCCATCAACCCGCCTGAAGGCGCTGACCGCAAGCTCGTGTCGCCGAAGGGCTGGCACCTGACCAAGGACGAAGGCCGTCCGTACCTCGACTTGATGTGGACCTGCGGCCGTACGGCTTACCAGGATAAGCACGTCGTCGACGCGATGGGCTGCCACAGCCCGATCCAGTCGAAGTTCCCGGAAATGATGCGCTTCAAGGATCAGAAGACCATCTATAACAAGGTCATCGCCTGGCAGACCCCCGTCAAGGAAGGCTATGCCAAGGTCATCGCCGACATGGCCAGCATCCAGGATCTGCTGAAGGTCACGAAGCTCTCGACGGCCGATCGCGCGCAGGTTCAGCTCTATGCTGAAGAAGCCCGCCTGAATGCCGCCAAGATCAAGGACGACGGCTCCTGGGGTGTCCACGCTCCGAAGTTTGCCAAGCAGCTCGTTGACGAAGCCACGACGTACACCACGCAGGCTCTCGCCATCCTGAATGCCGCGAACAAGACCGCCAAGAAGTAATCCTTCCTGAGTGATCTTTCCCGAAGAGGGCTCTGCAAAGAGTCCTCTAGGAGCAGGATAGAAAAGCTCGACAGTTTCGACTGCCGAGCTTTTCGTGTTTTTACTTTGATTTATAAGGATATTTCAAGTATTGCCATAACAATTGCTTAATCTTTTCCTGTTAGGGTTCGCCATAAATCCCTATGCATTGCCGAACCCAAAAAAGCAATGCATCAGCAGACCCTTCACGAAGGAAGAAAAATGCAGAAGAAGTCCTTTGCCGCGTTCAGCACGGCGCTTGCCGCGGTCCTGATGATCTCGACCGGTTCTCCGGCTTATGCCGCCGATGCCGCTGACGGCTCCAAAATGACCGTGCAGCAGATGCGCCAGCCGATTCCGCTCTCGCTCAACAAGGTTTCGAAGGTGCTTGGACAGCCTGACGTCTATGTCTACGACTGCAATCCGGAAGACATTTATGAAAAGAGCCATTTGAAGGGATCCATTCATGCCAACAAGGCCGATTGGATGAATCTGCTGCCGAAAGACAAAAAGAATTCCTTTGTGATTCTTTACTGCATCAACCGTATGTGCACCGTCTCGTTTGAAGCGGCACTGGAGGCGATTAACGCCGGCTACGAGAATGTGTACGTCATGCCTGACGGCATTCAGGGGTGGGTCTCCAACGGCTATCCCTTTGAAGGCACTTCTTGGAAGCCGTACGAAAGCAAAGCACCTGTGCTTTTGCAGCGCAAGGACTGAAGCATTGCTCACCCATTGCGGCAAAGAGCAGAATGCTTGCTGTTTGATGCACACTAAGGTGTGCATGCAGCATTTCGTCTTAGCGGAGATTAAACAATGAATTCCAACCATCCCGCGCTGATTTCCGGCGGGTTATTTTTCGTCATCGGCCTGGCTTTGGCCGCCGCGCTTTTTACGGGGCTCTTGCCGCATTGCTGGCACAACGGTCCGAGCGTCTGCTATTGGATGACTAGAGCAGCAGGCGGCGCATCGGCGGTTGTTGCATTTCTCGGTCTCGCCATGATGTTCTCTCGATCGGCCGGTGCGGGATTCGGCATGGCTGTCGGGGTCTTCTTAAATGCAATTCTGATTGCCGGCGTTGCGGGTCCGCTGATTGGGCCGTGCCCGAGTCCGATGATGCACTGCCACAGCATCACTCAGCCGGTGCTGATTGTTGCCGCAGCGGTCATCGCAGTCATTGCGCTGATTGAGATCCGCAGATTGGCCTGCCGCTGAAGCGGTTATTCACCCAAAATAAACAGGATGCTGCCTTCTCGGAATTGGCCGGCTCTGCCGGCCAAGCACAGAAGGAAAGATTTAGAGAGCATGACGAATCCTCAGCCTTCACAGAACGTTGCAGGTCAACCTGCAAAAGCGGCAGGTGAATATAAGCCGCTCACGACGTTCACCATCGCCGCCGCGAACGTTACGCAGCGGCCGCTTCGTTCGCTTTTGCTCGGACTGATCGCCGCGGTTTTTACGTTTCTGCTCTTTTCGAGTGCGATGGTAACGGCCAATCTGGAAGCCGGCATCAGTTCGCTCGCTGCCCGAATGGGGGCTGACGTGTTAGTCGTCCCACAGGGACAGGGCAAGAAGATCCAAAGCGTGATCCTGCGTGCTGAGCCTTCAACGTTCTATCTGGACGGAAAGCTTCTGGATGTCGTGCAGAAACTTCCCGGGGTGGCCAAGGCTTCAGGGCAGCTCTTCATTTCGTCTTTAGACGCGCAGTGCTGTTCGGTCAAGGTGCAGCTGATCGGCATTGACGAAGCCACTGACTTCGTAATCGCTCCATGGCTTAAACATGCTGCGGATAAGCCGCTCTCGGGCAATGACGTCATTGTCGGTGATTACATCTATGGTGAAATCGGCAGCACCCTGAAGTTTTTTGATCAGGAGTACCGCATCGTCGGCCGTCTTGCGCCGACAGGCATGGGATTTGACTCGTCAATCTTCATGACGCTTGATGCGGCTCGCCGGGCCGGCAGGGCTGCCTCGCCGGACAGAGCAGACGAAATGGCTCAGAGCCTCTCGGCCATTCTTGTGCGGGTGAATCCCGGTGTTGATCCGATTACGGTTTCTGATGAACTGCTCGATCAACTCGGGCTGAAAGCGAATGTCAATTTCGTGTTTGCCTCGAACATGATGAGTGATACGTCTGCGAAACTCCAGAAGGTCGTGAGCGTTATGTACACCGCTGCCGGCGGATTTTGGGCGGCTGCGGCCATCATCATGCTGATTGTCTATTTCTTTGCCTTCAGCGAGCGTCAGCGGGAGTTTGCGACATTGCGGGCCCTGGGTGCCTCCCGCGGCAAAGTGGTCGGCATTGTGCTCGCGGAAGCTTTCATTATTTCAATGCTGGGATCCGCCGTCGGCATTGGTCTCGCGGCGTTGGTGGTATCGAATTTTTCGACGGTCATCGCTCATGCGATCGGACTGCCTTATCTTGCTCCGGAGACCGGCAGCTGGCTGCGGGCGTTGGCAGCGAGCGTAGCGGCGGGCATTCTTACGGTGCCGTTGGCGTCGCTGCCGACTGCCTGGCGGATTGGCCGCAGCGACATCTTCACGACCTTGCGCGAGGATTGACGCCATGAAGCTTTCTGCCAAACAGCTTGGCCGCCGATATGAACGCGCCGGACGTCCTTTCTGGGCGCTGCGCCACGCGGATCTGTCGGTCGGTGCAGGAGATTTCGTCACCGTTTTGGGACGCTCGGGATCGGGCAAAACGACGCTGCTGACGCTCCTTTTGGGTTTATGCATGCCGACAGAGGGCGAGGTCGCTTTTAACGGCAGGGCCCTCTCGGGAATGTCGGACGAACAGATTTCCGCGCTTCGCAATGCGCACATCGGCTATGTCCCGCAGCATGCAGGACTTGTGCCGACACTCACCATTCTGGACAACATTCGTCTGCCGTGGCATTTGGCCAATCGTCGGGGGACTGAACCAGCAGGCCGCGCTGAAGAGCTCCTCACTGCCGTTGGTCTTGCTGATCTGGGCGGACAGTATCCTCGAGCGCTTTCCGGCGGAGAGCTTCGTCGAGCGGCGTTTGCGAGAGCGCTCATGAATTCGCCCGAGCTGATTGTGGCTGATGAACCCACTTCCAATCTGGACCGCGAAAGCGCTGAGGTTGTGGTGCGGATGTTGATTGAGGCCCGCCAAGCGGGTGCCGGCGTTTTGCTCGTGACGCACGATACCTTAGGGATTGGGGCGTCCAATGCGATTTACGATATGGTCAACGGCGAGCTCAAGCTTCGAGAAGAAGCGGTGCAAAGCGTTGATCCCAAATCAAACCGCTAATATTTAAATAACCATCTGGAGATCCATGTCATGCAGAGACGCAATTTGATCGGAAAGGGGGCTGCACTTGCGGCTTTTGCTGCGCTTCCGGGCGCATCGCTGCTTGCGGCTGAAGCTGCGGCAGACGAACCGGCACCAAAGAAGAAAGATAAGGACAAGGATCTTCCTTTCCCGGTGAAAGGCAAGGTAACGGTTGTTGATTTCGGAGCGCCTTGGTGCGCGAGCTGCCCGGAAATGGCCAAGCTGATGGAAGAAATGCAGAAGGAATATGGCGACCGCGCTGCCTTTATCGTCATCAACATTGATGAATGGAACGGCATTGAAAACGATTACCTGATCGAAGAAATGCCCGCACAGATCTTCTACGATGCATCCGGAGAGCCGATTTGGCAGCACCGCGGTCCGGTGGATGCAGAGACGATGCGTGAACGCGTCAACATTCTGCTCAAAGGCTGATATCTCTCTTTCGACCCGAATAACAGCCAGACAAAAGGCGCAGAGGCATTGAGCTTTCTGCGCCTTCGTTATATCTGTGACTGAAAGATTATTCCACGGGCTGCGGGAGCGGCCGGCCTAACAGGAATCGGGTTCCATTAGGCACATTGTCAAAAGTGCAGCCGGGCACGAATACATTGACTGCGGAAGAAATCTGCATTTCAGGCCAAGGACCGAAATGCGCGCCAAAACCTTTAAGCATGGCAAGACCGGTGGGCGTCACAAGCTCCCCAATGCCTGACGAAGGCCGCACCGCAACGCCCGGCATCATGGCAAACATTGCGGGCGCCGGGTAAGGCACCGTGCCGTGAGCACAGATCACCTCGCCGTCGCTCACAGGAATGGGGCTTGCAGCAATTCTTTCGAGCTCGAGCGTCTCGAGAAACTGTGCGCACAGACCGACAGCGAGAATATTGCTTAAGCGGCCGACTTCATGGAAGTGAACTTCATTTTCCGCAGTGCCGTGCACTCGAGCTTCGGCGCACACGAGTTCGTGCCAAACAGCTCGGGCACGCTGCCGGGCGCCCGCGGAGAGACGGCTCGCGGCGTAAATGGCTTCGATGTCTTCGGGATGCCGGTGACCGTGTCCGGTTTCGGCAGGCGTGAGGAACTTCACCGTCCACCCGCTGATGCCGCGCACCCAGGCGGGTTTGAGTTCCAGTCCGATGTCAAGGCCTGGAAACAGGCTTCGCAGATAGGCGCCGGCAGTGCCGGAGGTTTGTTCGGTCAGTGCCAGAAGCCCTGCCGTGAAGGACGATGCGTTAAAGCCCGCATGAATGCGGATGGCGAGAATGCTGTCGGGCATAGTGGTGTCCAAAGCGGAACAAAAAGAAAGGGTCAGCGGGCGGTTTCGGACGGCGCCTGCGGATAAAGAGCCGCCAGGACTCTGGCGGCCGCGCATGCCGCGCCGTAGCCGTTGTCGATATTCAGTACGGCGACGCCGGGCGCGCAGGATGCGAGCATGCTGCGCAGTGCGGTTTCGCCGCCCTGAGCGATGCCGTAGCCGATGGAAGTCGGCACAGCAAAGAGCGGACGCATGGTGAGGCCGCCCAGTACAGAGGCGAGCGCAGCGTCAAGACCGGCAGCGCAGATGACCGCATCGCAGGCGTTGATTTCAGGGAGTGCGGCTTCAATGCGCCAGAGGCCGGCTACGCCGCAGTCGATGAAGGGCTTGACTTCGTAGCCGAGATATTCAAGCGTTCGAGCCGCTTCCATGACGACGGGGGCATCGGCGCTCCCCGCAGAGACTACGGCGCACACGCCGGGCCGGCGGGGACGCACGGCGTTCCAGGCCGTGCGCGAAAGCGGGTCGAAGTTGTATTTTCCTGCCGTATCCGGATCAATTTTCGCAAAAACCTCGGCATCCAGACGCGTGAAAAGAACGGGCGGCGCATTTCGGAGGGCAAATCGTGCGAAAAGACCCGCAAGCGTGTCAAAAGGTTTGCCTGCGCAAAAGACAGCTTCAGGGAGCCCGATGCGGCGCTCGCGGTCAAGATCGAAGCGTACGGCGGAGTCAAGCATGTGCGGCCTAAAACGTTAGGAAGTGGTGAGATGGGGCATATGCGAAGCTTATGCCGCGGTGCGGGTTCCGTGTTCGACGCCGACAAGCTTAATGCTTTCAGCCGTGCGGCCAAAGTCTCGGCGCTTGCGGACGTCGCGAAGCGGTGAATCGCCAAAGAGGCGCTTATAGTCTCGCACGAACTGAGTCGGGCTTTCGTAACCTACGGCATAAGCTGCGGCAGAGACTTGTGCGCGCTCGGCAAGCATCAAATGCTGTGCTTCGCACAAACGAATTTGCTTTTGGAACTGCAGCGGGCTCATGCCGGCAACGGCTTTAAATTGGCGATGAAAATTCGACGTCGACATGCCGTGAAGCTTCGCCAGAGCTTCAATGGATATGGGCTTATCGAAATTGCGCCGCAGCCACCCAATAGCACGAACGACGGTGTTCGCCGGGGCGCTTTCACGTAGAAGCGGCAGGAGCCGCGCTGCGGTAGGGCCGGCCAGCAGAAGGCTGTGAATATCGCGAATAATGCAGGGGGCTCGCAGCGGTGCAAGCTCGGGCGTTTTGAGCAGCTTGATGAGCCGCTCAAAGTCAAAGAGCAAGTCTTCAGTCGGTTCAAACACAAAGATGGCTTCGGGCGGCAGCTCCGCGTTCTCTTTCTGGTCGGTTTGCGGCAGGTGTTCGGCCAGTTCGATCAGCGTAGCGCGGTCAAGCGCCAAAGAAACCGATAAGAAAGGTTCTTCGGGGCTCGCGTGCATCGCTCGAAAAGTACTTGGCAGCGCGGCGCCGCAAAGCAGTCCTTCCCCGGCACCGTAGGAAAAAAACCGGCCTCCGACCGTCACGGTCTTGACGCCCGAGAGGATGAACGATACGGCGATCTCGCCCGTGGAACAGGAAAGCGGCACTTCGGATTCAAAACGATGTGTGCGGAATCCTTCTGCCGGGGTCGTGCTGACGCCCAAAGGCGGATTGGCCGACATTAATTCCCGGCGCATGTCTGCCAACATGTTTTGAATCGTGGTCATTTGTAAATTTTCCTATGTCGTCAGTGGACTTCGAGTTGACGGAGGTAGTGCGGCGTATCGAGAGAAATAGGTTATTTTCTACCCGAAAACGTTTCTCCGAAGTCTGCATCAAGCAGTTTCAGGCAATTTTCTCTGTCTGTCGAGCGTTCTTCCCGCCATTGATAGAAATAGGCAGGAAATTGATTGTCCGAGACGATTTGGCAGTTTTTCGTTCAAAACGGGCATAAAGAATGGCGTTGACATCGGCAGAATGCAGACTGTTGAAAACTGTAATTTTTCTCGAACTTTTAAAAATAATTGAATACATTAATGTAACCGTCGTTATAGCTTTTGATCTATCTTTGGACTAATTCGATCGGTGAGAACCCTATCTCTTAGGGGGAACGCTAGAATCAATAGGAACCAGTAAGGAGAACCCCATGATGTGAACGGAACGGCCAAAGAAGCCGTCCGGCATGGGGTGGGCTGGAGGACCCCTCGGCGGGCGGCGTGGACCAAAGGACGTCGCCCGCAAGACTATCCATGCCCGAAACAAAAGAAGAGAGCGCAACAACAATGCAAGCCGCATTCAGCTACGGGCACTGGCAGGGACGCCGGCTCGACAATCGTTCGGCCGTAGATTCCTGCGACCTTCCCGTCGGTTTCCCGCTTGAGGAGGCCGCCGCCTTTAATCAAGGCAATCCGTTAACCAGCGTGATCGGTCCGCAGGGTTTTCTCGTCTTTGAGAACGCTCCGCACCTGACCGTTATTCTTTATGCCTATTACGAAGATGCACGCAGCTTTTCCTGCGGACGCTGTACGCCCTGCCGCATGGGAACAGTGCTGATTGCTGAGGCACTGAAAAATGCCGTTGAAGGGCGCGGCAGCACCGTAGACTGGGACGAAATCGCTGAAACTGCCCGCCATATGAAGGTGTCGAGTCTCTGCGGCATTGGGCTGCAGTCAGCCGAACCGATTCTGGGGGCGATCGAAAACTTCCGAGCAGAGCTCGAAACGACGGAACCGGTAGCGGGACTCCAGGGACTCAAAGACGCCAAGCAGTATGTGAGCACGGCGACTGCCCCCTGCATTGAAGCCTGTCCGGCGCATGTCAATGTGCCGCGCTACATCGATTACATTCGTGACGGGCGGCCGGAGATGGCCGAAGGGGTGCTTCTCAAGCGTTATCCCTTGGTCGGAACGTGCGGCCGCGTGTGTGTGCGCCCTTGTGAAGCCGCCTGCGCCCGCCGCTTCAATGAGCAGCCGATTGCCATTCGCGATCTGAAGCGTCACGCCGCTGATGAGCTCGGCGTGGGCTCCGCGGAACTTTTTGACGATGCCATGCTCAAGCACCCTGCGCCGGGGGTTGATCCCCATCAGCGCATTGCCGTAATCGGTGCAGGGCCTGCCGGCATTGTCTGCGCTTATCATCTTCTGCGCCTGGGGCGGCCGGTAGATGTGTTTGAAATGGAGCAGGAAGCGGGCGGCATGGCTCGCTGGGGCATTCCCTCATACCGCCTCCCGCGGGCAGAGCTGGCCGGTGAAACGGATATTGTGAAGACGCTGGGCGGCCATTATCGCTATGGTGAAAAACTCGGCCGCGATTTCCATTTGAATGACTTGTTCGCTCAGGGCTATGACGCCGTTTTTCTCGGCATCGGCTGCGCACGCGGTCAGTTTCTGGGGCTTCCCGATGAGGATCAGAACGCTCAAGGGTACCTGCGCGGGCTCGATTTTCTGCTCGAGGTCGAGCACAGTCAGGGAACGCCGGAAGGTCCGAAGCCCTTAGAGGGAGATGTCGTCGTGATCGGCTGCGGCAATGTGGCAATGGACTGCTGCCGCACCGCGCGGCGCATCGTCAAGCCCGGCTGTCAAGTTACGGTTGCGTATCGTCGAATTGAAGCATCTGCGCCGGCCGATCCTGAAGAAATTCACGCTGCCCGGGCCGAAGGCATTCGATTTGAGTTCCTCTCGGCACCCAAGCGCATTTTGGTTGAGAACGGCCGCGTTGTCGGCATTGAACTCGTACGGATGCATCAAACAGAACCCGACGCTTCCGGCCGCCGAGCAGTGAAGCCGCTGCCCGGTAGCGAGTTCATTATCCCTTGTTCGTACGTTATTGCGGCCATCGGTCAGAAGATGGATCCGACGGTTTTCATCCCTGAGGACGGCATTGCACTGACTCGCTGGGGCACCATCGAAACCAAAGAAAACTTCACCACATCGCGTGAAGGCGTATTCGCGGGCGGCGACGCCGCCACGGGCCCCAAGACGCTTATTCTTGCGATGGCGCAGGGTGAGGCGGCAGCAAAGTCGATTGACCAATATCTCAAAACCAGAGAACCTGCGTTCTTTCCGAGAACACGGCTCTCACAAATCATTGCCAAGGCCAAACTGGTCGGTGCCTGCAGACCGACGAGACCGCTGCCGATTGAAGCGCGCTATACGTCGAAGTTTCTGGATCCTGAAGCGCGCAGTGCCAATTGGGAGGAAGTCGAAGGCGCTATGACGATTGAGGAGGCTCGTCAGGAGTCTCAGCGCTGTATGCGATGCATGCGTCTCATCGCCGTTACAACCCGCAATCCAGTGGTTGAACACGAACCTACCGCCCCCAATGCGGCGACTTTCTAACGGTTGAACAGGATTCCGAGGAGACTCCGACAATGGCTTATCCCGACAAAAACGAAATGCCGGACCTCAGCCGCCGCGCCTTTATCAACGGCCAGACGGTCGCGTTTGAACCCAACGACACGATTTTGGAAGCTGCGCGCCGTGCGGGTATTTTCATTCCGACGCTGTGCGAATTAGCCGCGCTCAATCACCGCCCCGGCACCTGCCGAGTCTGTTTGGTGGAGGTAGAGCTTCCCCAGGGCGGCCGTGAGATCGTAACGTCCTGTGAAACCAAGATTGAGCCCGGCATGCGCATCCGCACGCGTACGGCGGAAGTCCGCCGCCGCCAGAAAATGCAGGTTGAACTGCTGATGGCGGATCATGACGAAAACTGCTCGTCATGCAAGCGCCACGGCAAGTGCGGACTGCAGGATGCCGCACTTTGGACCGGTGCGGACCGTCTGGGACTTTCCGGGCGGTATAAGCCGATTCGCAAGCTCGATATGTCCGCACCCGCCATGCGTTTTGACGGCGGAAAGTGCATTCGCTGCCTGCGCTGCATTGAGGTCTGCCGGCAAGTGCAGGGTGTTTCGGCGCTCTGCCTCACCGGAACGGGCACGAAAGCCGAAATCGGCTTTACCGGCGCCGTCAATTGGGGGTCATCCGATCGATGCATTGAATGCGGGCAGTGCTCACTCGTTTGCCCGACGGGGGCTATCAGCGTGCGTGATCAAGGGTGCGATGTCTTCGACCTGCTCGACGACGATTCAATCACCACGGTCTTTCAGTTTGCGCCTGCTTTGCGAGTGGCGCTTTCCGAAGAGTTCGGCTTGCCCCCCGGCATGGATGTGCAGGGCAAGATCGTCAGTGCTTTGAAGCGCATGGGCGCAGACTACGTGATGGATACCAATTGGTCGGCCGACGTAACAATCATGGAAGAAGGCACCGAGATGCTCGCCAACTTCGAGCGTGCCAAAAAGGCCGGAACACTCCATTCCAAGCCCTTCACTTACTTCACGTCCTGCTGCCCGGGCTGGGTTAATTATGTCGAGAAGATTGCCCCCGACATGATTCCGCACGTGTCGAGCACACGTTCGCCGCAGGCGATTTTCGGGGCTTTGGCCAAGACTTGGCTGGTTGAACATGCAGGCATCGAGAAGAGGGATATGCGGGTCATTTCGATCATGCCTTGCACCGCTAAAAAAGGCGAGGCCAATCGAGATACGCTCAAACGCGCAGACGGCTCCTGCGACGTTGACGTCGTGCTGACCATCCGCGAGTTTGCCAGACTGATTAAGCGCTCCGGCCTTAATCTGGCCGATCTCCCCGATATGCCGTTTGATTCCCCCATGATGTCGCTCTCTTCGGGAGCGGGCCAGCTCTTTGGCTCAACCGGCGGCGTGATGGAGGCGGCGGTACGCACGATGTCGGCGGTCAAGAATCAGGATCCGCGTCCAATGCCGCCGCTCACGCCGGTGCGCGGCATGGAATTCATCAAAGAAGCGACGGTTCGTCTCGGCGACCTCGGCGACATTCGCATTGCAGTGGTTCACGAATGTGCCAATATTGCCAAGGTCATCGAAATGGTCCGCAACGGAACGTGCCCATACCACTTTGTTGAAGTGATGGCTTGTCCGGGCGGCTGTGTGGGCGGCGGCGGCACAACCCGCGGTGTATGGGGCCGCAATACGGCCAAGCGTCAGCAGGGGATTTATGCGATCGACAAGGTCAAGAAGATCCGCGCGTCCTACGAGAACCCCGAAGTGATTCGGCTGTATCAGGAGTATCTGGGGAGTCCCGGCAGCGAACGGGCTCATGAGCTGCTCCACTGTGAATACAAACCTTGGAAAAAGCGCGAGCGCAAACTCACTGGACCGGAGATTCTCGAAAGCGTCGAGCTTTCACCCGAATAAGGAGCTCTCCGCAAACGCAGCTCCGGAACCCCTAAACCGCCCGGCCGTAAGGCCGAGGCGGTTTTTTATAAGGTCTTGCTGTCCATGTGCGGCATTGAAGAATCGGGTAGAGAGCGGGTTTGCACCTCGCTCCCTCCCACACCACCGGACGTGCCGTTCGGCATCCGGCGGTTTCTAAAGTTAGGTTGTGGATTCAGTGGTCAGGCCTTTGACAAGAGACTGTAA
>NZ_QNRV01000018.1 GCF_003315195.1 Sutterella wadsworthensis
GGGCAAGCTGTTTGTCCAGGTATTGGCCCAGTCACTGCGCCTGATGATGCGTATGGCATGTCGGCGCAACGAAACGGCAACGAACCGTTTGCCCAGCAATTCTTTGACGAAGGCCTTTATGCAGCTGCGTTATCTGAAGGCCAATAAACCAACGGATCGCAACGCTTGGAAAACAAAAGAGATCCCGAAGAAAATCCGAGATCTCTTTACCCTGTTAGGTTTGCCCTTGCCACCGCGAGTGTTCCGGGACTAGGTGCATCCCCGGGAGTTTGGGGAGTAATTGAAAAGCAGCCTCACATAACAAACAGTTGTTAACCATTGCAATGATGAGCTTGTGATTTCCCCCTTCTAGGGAACTTTGAATGTATACATATGGCATTCTCCACAGTAGTTCACTCCGGGTTTGTGCCCCTTGTGACATTCGGTACACGGTAAGTTCCCATCGTGCTGACTATGCGGATTCACTTCTTCAGGATTCTTCGGCTGGGTCCTTTTGGAGACAGCGTCATACCATCCATGACACCCAACACAGGCTTCGTGCTTTTGATCGTCAATTTTGAGTTCCGCGCTGCCGTCCTTCACATGACATGATGTACAAGGCAGCCCTTTCGCAACGTGCCGGTCGGCTAGAAATTTGCCTTCGGCAGCATTTACTGAGACGGACGCTCCCATCAGACCAATGCAGATTGCGGCGGTCAATCTTTGAAAGAATTTCATAAAGGGTCCCCTTCTGTTCGAAGGGGGAGGGAACGATTTCGCTCTCTCCCCCCAACATGACCGATTTCAATCGGTTCTATTTTCGTTTATGCACGATTTGGCAGTGTTGCAACGATCTTGCCGCAAACCTGGCCGAAGACCAACGTCTCCGTGAGGTTGCCGCCGCCCTGATAAACAAACTTCAGTGCTGAAGCAATTTCACCAACGGCGTAGAGCCCCGGAATCGGCTTCAGATCCCAATCCAGTACTTCGCGCTTAGCGTTGGCAGCAAGACCGCCCTTGGTATTCGGACCGCCAGCAACAAGCGGAACAGCATAGAACGGACCTTCAGCCACAGGCTGCAGCGTACTCTTGAGACGACCGAAGTCCTTGTCTTCTCCTTCCTTACAGAATTCGTTGTAGCGTGCGACTGTCTCAGCTAGGACCTTCGGATCCATCTTGCCACCATTATCCTTCTGTTCAAGAATCTTCTTGCCGAGCTCTTCAATTGAGTCAGCCTTGAGAATCCACCCTTTCTTTACGGCATCACTATTGTCACTAGCTCCCCAATCTATGAAGTCGTAGCCCGGCGTAGAAATACCGGTACCGACCAAGGGTTTTGCTTTGCGAAGCGTTTCGTCAAAGATGAACCATGATGGCGAATTTGCATAATCAAGCGTATCGATATTGAACCTCACCGCCTCTTTATAGAAGAAGTAACGGCTCGGATCCTTCGTCACCTTATGTTCAGCAGCATAGCGTTTACCTTGCTGATTCACGACAATTGCGTGGCCAGAACCGACGACCGGAGTAATCATGCCGATACGAAGTCCGTTGTGACGAATTGGGGCAGGCATAATGATGCGTGAAGCGGCTTTGCCTGCCTTCATCATCCCTGCACCTGCGTCAAGCCCCATGCGAATGCCGTCACCTTCGTTATAAAGCGTGCCGTAGAATGCCCATCCTTCAACCCCAGGCCCTTCAAGGAAAGCCTGACGCATCGTCTTGGAATATTCATAGCCGCCGGTACAGAGAACTACAGCCTTACGAGCTTTATAGGCTACCTTCTTACCATCTTTCTCGGCGATGAGGCCGATAACTTCACCTTTATCGTTCTTGACCAGCGTACGGCCGCGGGTTTCATAATCAACAGCAATTTTGTCCTTTCTATTGAATACACCGGTTTCGAGACACTTCCAGAATGCCTCACCCTGCATGCACTGTTCCTTCGGGAAGTTATAGGTTGATTTAGCAGAATTCACTCGATCCGGATAGGAAGCGCGATAGACCTGATAGCCGCAATCCTTTGCACCGGGGAAATTCGGAAATGCTGCGCCCTTAAAACCAGGCGTTGCAAACGCTTGGAATTTCGGATCGAGTGATTTCATCCAGTCGAGAAGATTCGGCGTATAGTCAGCCCAAGCCTGTGCAAGCCCGTCTGAAACCTCTGGCTGTTCCCCTTCGAGTTTACCGGGAATATTTTCTCCGGAGAACATCGCTTTAGCATATTCTTTCAATGCTTTACGATCCCCAGTTTTATCTGGGCAATGAAAAATACCGCCCGACATGCGAGTGTTTGAACGAAGCGTTGCCTGAGGCTGACGCTCGATAATAATGACACTCGCACCGTTGTCGGCAGCCGTAATTGCCGTTGCAGCGCCAGCACCCCCGAAACCGAGGACAATTACATCCGCTTCTTTGTCAAACTTCGTTTCTGCGGCAGAAGCTACCGCAGGAAAGGTCATTGCACCGACTGCACCGGCAACGGCGGATTTCAAAAGTGAGCGGCGAGAAAAATCAGTCATCATTGTTCTCCTTTCGTTTTTGTCTCCAAGTGCGGTCAACCGCAGGCCGAAACGACCATCCGGAGCACCCGAATAAAAATACGAAATAGCACTACGCGCGTAGTTCGCGTTAGCTCAAAGAACTAGGACTAATAGGGGAAAGTTCGCCCTCCGCTTGTTTTTTTAAATTTGCAGCCTCTTCCGGCGTTTTAACTCCAAGCTTTTTGAAGGCTGTGGCCCGGTGTCCCTCTACCGTTCGAACTGAGATATGTAAATCATCAGCGACTTCCCTATTGATCCGTCCTGCAATGATCAGATTGACAATTTCCTGCTCACGATCGGTGAGAATATTCCATCGTGCTGAGGCGTTAGTCGGAACACCCCATCCAGCTCGAGCATGACGGTCCTTATCAAGTGCATTGGCGACGGCAGACAGAAGACGTTTGGGGACTACGGGCTTCGTCACAAAATCGACTGCTCCGTGAAGCACTGCACTCACTGCCATATCAATATCACCATGGCCGGAAAGGAAAAGCAAAGGAACAGGATATGAACGTGCACGAAGTTCATCAAAAAGTTCAATCCCGCTCATACCCGGCATACGAACATCGGCAATGATGCACCCTGGTTCTGACGGAGTATCGTCAACCAGAAAAGTCTGAGCACTCTCGTAAGTTTTGACTCGGAATCCTTCGCTCGTCAGCATGAAAGACAAAGCCGTGCGAACACCTTCTTCATCGTCAATAACTCTAATCAGTGGTTGATGTTCCGGTTTCAACATAATCTCTCTCTTCAGGCTCGCATGTGATTACAAATTCCGCTTCTAATCCTCCAACCCCGTCATCACCCCAACGACGAATCTTAAGCCAGCCGCCATAACGTTCAGCAATGCTATGAACGAGCGGCAGCCCCAGCCCTAAACCTTCCCGCTTGGTTGTGAACAGCGGAGTCTGCATTTGTGCAAAGGTCTCATCGTCAATACGCGGACCATTGTCTCGAATACGAGCAAACACAAAATTGTGATTCCCTTTCTTAATCTGCCCAACTTGAATCGTCACGACTGGGAGTCTGTTTGCCGTTTCAACTGCTTGTTGTGCATTCCTAATCAAGTTGAGGATTGCCAATCTAATTGCCATTGGATCGATCTGAACCATAACACCTTGAGATTCATCTGTTATTGTTATTTCAATGGCTTTAGCACCCTTAAATTCCTCTACTGCATCAGCGACAACCCTCACGAAAGAAGAATGCACACGTTCACTCGCTTGCGGTTTTGCAAAATGGCGAACTTTTTCGACGATTTGAGCTGCACGTTCCGCCTCATATGAAATGGTCTTCAATGGTGTCTCAATCACTCCTTTAACACTGTCAATAGTTACACCCCCATTCACATTAGTGAACACTTTCATGAGACCGTGAGCATAACAAGCAACGTTGTTCAGAGGCTGCGAGAGTTCATGTGCAAAAAGTGTAGAAAGTTGCCCAATTATGCCCACCCGCTGCATTCGATCCATTGCATCTTCAAATGCCTTGTTCTTCTCCGCTAATTGCTCCTTTTCCGCAAACATCTCATTCAATTCTTTTGTGCGACGCTCAATCAGCGCATCAGAACGCATAACATGCAGAACTAACCCCACTAAGGCACCGATCAACAGTACAATCGGCCAAGAGAATTCGCGCCAAATCCGAAGCAGAGTCCAATCATTCAAATGTTCATAGGGACCGAGCTTCAGCCTCCGATAAAGTTCATCCACTGACCGATAATCTCCAGCCACTGTCCAGTATGTACCACCCTGCTCTTCCGGCATTTGCAAAAGAAGTGCTGTAATTTCCCTGCGTAATTCATGCGAAAGTGTCGACATAGACGAAATCGACCAATTTGGATATAGCTCCGTTGAAGACAAGCATGACAGAGGGAGCCCTAGTCTGGCATTGAGAATTCGAAGCTTCTGCGGCAGCGTACCTGCCGTCAAGATGTCCTCGATATAGCAGGTCTTGACGAAACCCACATCAGCACGTCCATCCAAGACAGCATCAACAACCTGACGCATATCAAGACCTGACGACTCGCCAACAAAGAGAGTACGTCCAAAAAATTTAAATGGATGCGATTCAATCTTTGCAATCTCTCCCATACCTATTTGATATCCCTGAAATCCATTTGCAACTGTTGCCGCCAACGTCTTACCGCGCAAGTCCTCCAATGTTTTGAGATCACTCCGCGAAGCTAGAACAATCATCGCTGATCCGTTGCTGTGATCGGGGTCTGGCCCTCGATCAGTCACAAGCGTTGCAAGAATGCGGAGACCGTGATCATGCAGACGGCGGTAAAAGCCTGCTCCAGAAAGAACCAGATCAACCTCGTGTTTCCGAATAGCCTCTTCCAACTCCCGAATCTCATAAAACTGAAGTCTCACGCCGTCGACAAGATGAGTGTTGAGATAGTCTGTTGTTTTTTGAATAATGGACAACGACGGATTAGGAGCACTCAGGTAGGTAACACCAATGCGAAGTTCAGCTGCATTTGTTAAGGACACACCTTTAAAAACAAGAAAGAAAACTACAATGCCAACAAGTTTGAGCAACGAACTTGATATTCCTGAAGAAATCATTACGTAAAGTTTTCAATAGAATTTATTCGCTAAGGAAATAGCCATATCTTTCATCAAAATCTTTACCAATGATTATTTCAAAATCTGTCAAATAGGCATAGGGACTTGATTGAAATCTTGCCTGTGCTTACATGAGTTCTTCATCGACTACCTACATGAAGCAACATAACGCGAGCATGCTGGTTACCAGCCCCTCTTGATTGATAAGTAATAAAAGGAACCAACTCGTCCCCGCCAAACAATCGCCGGATGATTAGACTTCCTATTCATTCCTTCCTTTTGAAGCACTGACTTCCCCAAAAATGGCTCAGAACGACACCAATCGTTCATCTTTCTCTGCTGCTGAGGCGCATGAAACCCGCAGCCTGAACGATTCTGCTGCTCCAACGACAGCGGGCATGTCGTCGCGTACGCCTCTTCCGTGCAGCTGCAAGGCATGGCGCCGCAAGGGCAAAGGCGAATCCAACCGACTTGCGGTCATCGAGGAGCCTGACGGATCAACAGTCGACCTTCCGTTCACAGAATTAACCGGCGATCTGCTTAAAGGTACTTTCGCCGATGATCCTCGCTGGATATGGTTTGCCGATCATTCCAAGTCGCCCGCAGCCCCCTGCGGTGCGGAGCTTCTTGCAAAATTTGGCTTGACAAATGCTGAGCCTCTGCACCTTAGAGAGACTGATGCGCTTCGCTTCATTCGTGACGGGCGCTGGGACGGGATTGGACTCGATCCAAAGTTCATGGCTGATGCTGCTCGTTTATGCGACCATTTGCTCCCTGCTGCACGTGCAACCAACTGCTCGAACATTCTTATTCGAGAAACCGACGGCACTATTACCGGCGATTTTACGATCGGTACGGGACTGCTCAAGATGCTCCCCGCTATGGGGCTGACCATCTGCCAAACCCGTGCGCTCTTTTTGACTGAAGAGGCTCTGGAGCCGCTTGCCGCAGGTCTCGCCCGGCTGCTAACTGCTCTAGGCGCCCCGCAGGCTAAAGTCATCCGTATTGATCATCCGCTCTCAGCCGATGCCGCAAAGCGTATCGAAGGCGCAGAGGGCTTCAGCCTGCTCTTTAACGCCACCAACCTCGGCCGAGCCCCCAACACCGATCAAATGCCGATTGAATCGGCAGAAGTTTTCCAATGCTTCCCGAAACTCAAAGCGGTACTGGACTCCGTTGATGAACCTGTGCGCCCGCGGCTCATCTGGGAAGCGCAGCAGCGCGGCCTGGAAGCCCGCACCACTTTGGGACTGCGCGTCGTTGTCGCACGCGAGGCGATGGAACTCTTTGCCGGTCGGACGCTGCCGCTTTGTGCGACGCGCTCGATCCTGTGCGACATTCGCCGCGAAGCCTCCAATATTGTTCTGATCGGAATGCCGGGCTGCGGAAAAACCACTATCGGCAAATGCGTCGCGGCAAGGCTTCTGCGTCCTTTCATCGATCTGGACGCCCTCGTGGAGCGTCGAGTCGGCAAATCCTCCGAACGGATTTATCGCGAGGACGGTGAAGCGTATTTCCGCGGTTTTGAAAGCGAGATTATCAAAGAGCTCTCCGGACGCCACGGCCTCGTCATTTCAACGGGCGGAGGCGCCTGCCTGCGACCCGAAAACCGTATGCGGCTCGCGCTCAACGGCACGTTCTACTGGCTACAGAGGCCGCTCGACCACCTCTCCACCTATCAGCGGCCGCTCTCTCAAGCTCGCGGCGTAGAGGCACTTTACGAAGAACGGTCTCCCATTTTTGAGAAAATCGCCGAGCGCATCATCGAAGTGCAGTCTGTAGAAGATACGGCCGCAGCGCTGATTGGCGAAACAGTCTGCAAACCTTGCTGAGGGCGCTGCTCGCAGCAGATCCGCCCTGCTTCCCTCCCGATGCATGAGTCGGACAAGCTCCGCAGAGTTCGTCCGACACTAAAGTTTTAATGCAATTGTCGAGTTATTTACCGAGGTGCGGAGCGTTAAACGCCCGCACCTCTAATAACTCCCCCCGCCATTTCTCCACCTGCACCAGCGCAGTTGAGGCAATGTTGCCGTTTGAGAGAGCGCTCGCCGGATCGTCAGGCGTGAGCACATTGGCGCAGCCGTTGGCATCAATTGCGCCGTCTGAAGACTCTTGGGGATCAAACCAACCGCCGTGACGCACAACGATCGTCCCTGCCCGAACGCCGTCGGTGACGACAGCGCCGGCGAGAATAGCCCCTCGCAGACTCGAGACTTTCACAACATCTCCGTTGGCAATGCCGCGCTTGGCTGCATCAACCGAATTCATCTCACAAGGCTCTCGTCCGGCAATATTGGAACGAGCGCTCGTCACGGGATTGAGCTGGCTGTGCAGTCGGGCGCCGCTCTTGGGACTCACCAGTTCGAGCCAATCGCCTAAGCCTTCCTTGCGTTCCTCCTGAGCCTGAGCGTCCTGACCATGAACGCTGGTCTGATCCGCTGCAAAAGGCGGAATCCACGTTGGATGTGCCGGAGCATCCGCATAGTGAAGCGCTTCAATGCGTTTGGAATAGATCACAATTTTGCCGGACTCCGTCCGCAGCGGATGCGCTTCAGGATCAGCTCTGAAGTCCGCAAACGCCGTGAAGCGTGTTTCCGCCGGATTCTGCGCGTAGAGGTGAACACCCTTCCTCAAGAAATCAGCAAAAGCCGGCAGCGCAGCATTCTGCGCTGCCCCAGCGGCTGCGGCCTCTTCGTAGAGTCTCTGAATCCACCCCGCTTCATCCAGACCCTCGGTAAAAGTGTCTCCCAGTCCCAAGCGTTTGGCGAGCTCAGAATAAATCTCATAGTCGCTTCGTGCTTCTCCGACGGGATTGATCACCTGACGCATGAAGACGATGCCGTCGTTGGTAGACGTTCCAATCGGCGAAATGTCGTTTCGCTCCAAGGTCGTCGCCGCAGGCAGAACGATGTCTGCATGACGTGCCGTCGCGCTCCAGAAGGCATCTGTGACAATCACCGTTTCCGGACGGCGCCAGGCTGCTTCGAGGGCTCGTGTATCAGGATGATGCGCAAAGGGATTCCCGCCCGACCAGAAGACCAAGCGGATATCGGGATATTCAATGCGGCTGCCGTTCCAATCAATCACTTTGCCCGGGCAGGCAAGTACGTCAGCCATACGCGCCACCGGAACGGCACGGCTGCCCTTCCAGGGTACGGCGGACTGCCAAACTGCCTTGGGACGAGCAGGAATCTGCCCTAAAACGGGACCTTTGCCAACCGGCCAGCCGCCGCTTTCATAGTGATATGAAACCCCAATGCCGCCGCCGGGAAGACCAATCTGTCCGAGTGCACAGGCGAGCGCAACCGCCATCCAGGGCGGCTGCTCCCCGTAGCGGGCACGCTGCGGTCCCCAGCCAAACATGATCATGGAACGGTGTTCGGAAAGCTCTCGTGCAAACGATTGAATTTGCTGAGCGGGAACTCCGCAGCCGATTTCAGCCCATTCCGGTGTCTTTTTCACACCGTCTTCCGTCCCAAGGATGTAGGCCTCCATTTCATCCCAACCCGTCACGCAGTTCGCAAGGAAAGCCCGGTCGAGTCGATTTTCGGTGATGAGGACATACATCATGCCGAGCATCAGCGCAGCATCAGTCCCGGCCTTTACCGGCATCCAGCGGCTGCCGACAACATCAGCCGTTTTAGGCCGAAGCGGATTCACCGCAATCGTACGGATACGCGGATGGTCCTTCAGTCTGCGGATTTCGGCGATGCCCTGATGAAGCGTCGTTGCCCAGTCGATATCGTTGGTAATGAGCGGATCGCATCCCCAAAAGACAATGCGCTCGGTCTTTTCCATGATGACCGGCCAGGCGGTAGGCTTAAAGAGTTTCCCGCCGACGGCATACGGAAGGATGGTCGAAATCGCTGCAGTGGAGTAGCTGTTGCCGGTCTCAACCCATCCGCCCAAAAGAGAGAGCAGCCGCTGCATCAGCGCAATGGCGTTATTCACCGAACCGGTTGACTTCCATCCGTAGCTGCGCCCCCAGACGGCCGAAGGACCGTAAGTCTCATAAATCCGCCGCAGTTCGCCGGCCGCTAAATCTAAAGCCTTGTCCCATGAAACAGGAACGTATTCATCCGCACCGCGCCCGGCACGAGAGGCTGACCCCTTTTCCAAATAACCCCGCCGCACCATTGGTGTTTGAATGCGGGCGGAAGAATATGGGTGCTCCACTAAGCTCGAAAGGTTGGGGCTCGGCGCACGGTCACCCTCAAACGGGCGTACAGCAACCAGCCTGCCGTCTTTGGTTTTGGCGTAGAAAAGCCCCCAATGAGAGGCGGTCAGCACTTCTCCGTCCGGAAGCGCTTGAAAAAATGATCTTGGGAGGCTTGAAGTCTCGGGGCTGCTCATGACGAAATAATTCGACGATAGGAATACCTGACATTTTAGGATCGACTGGTACTTTCCCGAATGTCAACCTGAACAACCTTTAGCCCTACTCATAAACCTTCGATAAAAAGCGCTGTCCTTAAACCGTCCATAAGAATGGTGAAGCGACTGGGATCGGGAAAGATCCTATGCGAATCGGAGACCGGCATGAGAAAATGGAATTCACCCGCTTGGTTGATTACCTAGCAGTGCCCGGCAATGATCCGGAATAAGCGCCAGCGCCAATCAATGTGGGTACTGGGAGGATGAGCATGTCATCTCCTTTCAAACTGATTGCTGTTTTGGTTGCAGCAGGATTTTGTGTGCCCGCAGCTTTTGCTGCTGATGCTGTTACCTCTGCTTCTGTTGTTCCCGCGGCTCAAAAAACTCAAGAGGGAGCCGTGCTCGAAGGCACGAAAACACTTGCTGCCAAGGGCGGCGACAGGCTTCCCGACAATGTCGATGCCGTGACGTCTGCTTCGGTCGTTCCGGTTCAGTATCGCCAAACGGATTGGAAGCCGAGCGGCTTCACGGACGCTAAAGACAAAAAACGTGCGCTTTTCATTCTTGACGATCCTCGTCACGAATCGGTCACCTATGATCTCTGCGTCACGGCCATGAAGTTCTTCGAAGAAAAAGGCTTTGAAGTTGAACTTCGTGACCTCATTGCCAACAAATTCAATCCGCTCATTACTACTCGCGAAGAGTTCTATCACGCCAAAGACGGATTTGGGAAAACACCTACGGATGTGCTCACAGAGCAGGCTTATGTCAAGAAAGCCGATCACATCATCTTTGTTCAGCCCAACTGGCAGGACACCGATCCGATGTTCACGAAAGGCTATAAGCTCCGAGTGTTTTCGAAGGGATTTTCTTATGACGACGGCCCGAAGGGACGCGTCGGTCTGCTTCCCGGCAAGACCTTCTACACAATTATGAATGCCGGCTGGCTCGGCATGGGGCAAGGCATGAGCGGCGATTCGCTCAACAAAAATCCCCAGGAATGGGAAACCTGGATGTTTGCAATGCGAGTCGTTGACGATGATGCTGCCGTCGGCAAGGACATGAAGAATCTCGGCCGCTTTGTGAACGATCGGACACCTTCAAACCTTGATCCGAACTACGGCGAAAAAATCGAAGCTTTGCGTGCAGTACTAAGAAAACACCTGGCACGTGATTTCAATCTTTGATTACTGGCACACTGAAGTACTCGCTTCTATAGAGGCGAGTACTTTCTCTCTTTCAGTAGCCTAGAAATATTGTTAATCCTGAATTATTACAGGCAATATCCCATAAAGTGAATTGTCAAGCACTTCATTTATCGAGGGTCAAAAACACTTTCAAACGATTATGATTAAGTCAATAATAAAATTCACCTTCTACGAAAAATCAAAAAGACTTTAAACAAGTTCTTATCATCTTTATATTGTCAGTTAACATATGAACATCAACTTCGCCGCCTGAGCAATCAACCACAGGTCTCTTCCCTTTGGCCCTACGAGAGAAATACCAATAGGGGCCCCATTAATTGTTCCCAGAGGCAAAGAAATCCATGGGAATCCCGACAAACCGCCATGACAAAGGCACATGCTCACTTTCTGCCGGAATCTTTCCACGAATGTTTCACTCGCACCAACAGGAATCCCCGCATCCGGCATTGTCGGCAAAATTGCTAATCCATCGTCTTTCAACAAGTCAGTCAAATGAGCACGGCATTCTGCTTGGATTTCCCGTTCAGGCGATAAATCCTCCACATGCCATTGTTTAGCCAATATAAAACGCTCTCTTACCCCTGGCCCCAATACTGGGTGATACGTCTCAATAAAGCTCCCGTCACTCTCCCAGGCCTCGGCAGTTTGTAATTTACGAAACGCCAGGAAGGTTCTCTCTAAGCCCTGCGGGGAGAACTGTCCTGATGCAGGGCTACCAAAGAGACCTACCGCAGCCTCATAAGGTTTCTTAAGCGCCTGTTGGACTTTATCGCCAAATAATGTCCAAATATCATCGACAAAAATCAAACGAGGCTTAGTGTCCTCAGGATTGGCATCCTGCCCATAAAGCACTGCTGCAACCTTCTCAAAGACCTCCATTCTGCGAGCAAAAAAGCCTACTGTGTCAAAGGATTTGCTCAGCGGCTGGCAATGATCCAATGCGGCACGCCCAACGGTAGGGCGAAGGCCGATGACCCCGCATTGACTGGCCGGACAACGGATTGAACCACCGGTATCCGACCCCAACGCAAAGTCTACAAGCCCGCAAGACACTGCCGAGGCCGAGCCCGACGAAGATCCTCCCGTATACCGATCCGGTGCGCCGCCGTTAATTGGAGCACCAAAATGGAAATTTGCGCCCTGCATCGAAAAGGCCAGCTCATCGGTGATGGTTTTACCTTGAAATTCTGCACCAGCAGCCAGAAGTTTTTCCACACAGGACGCAGTTTTTTGCTTGATACCTTGTAATGCGAGAAACGTGGGATTACCCGCACTGGTTGGATAACCAGCTACATCGAAGATGTCCTTCACGGCAAAAGTGAGTCCAGTTAATGAACCTTCTTTGGCATGCGGAACAGGCACTTCGGGATATGGCATAAAGCATCGAGCAGACAAACGATCGTACATGCGACCCCCAATTGTCATTAGACAATGACAGAAATAAGTAACTCTCATGCTTTCTGGTTGAAAAAAGAGGAAGGAATGACTCACTTCGTCCTATTTTCAGCTGTTGCCGCTACCGTCCAGCGTTAGATATCAAAAATCTCTTCTAACTTATCGCGCTGAGTGGCGTATTCCGGATATTCGGATAAGACCACCATCAGCTTCAACCGAGCCTTAGCAGCTGAAATTTCACCGGCAGCAGCAATACCTACACTGCGAGTATCGGTAACGGAACCCGGATAGCCATAGACATCGAGAACACGCCCTCCCGGAGTACGAGTTGTCAAAATCACGACAATGCCTTTTTTTATTGCATCAGCAATTCCTGGAACCATGGCCGGCGGCACATTGCCGCGGCCAAAACCCTCAATCACAATCCCCTTGACGCCCTGATTCACTGCAAAATCCACATAATCGCGAGTCGAGCCAGTCATACACTTAATCAAATCCACACGAGCTGTGAGCGCCTGCGGATGGAAACGTTTTACGCCCAGCACCTTACGGCGCCAAACGATGTGATCAATATCCACATAACCAATCGGGCCCCACCACGGCGACTGGAAGGTAGCAGGATTCGCCGAATGAGTCTTCATAACTTCGCCGGGAGCCTGCAGTATTTCATCCAAGCACACCATGACACCCATACCAACGGCTTGAGGTGAAGCCGCCGTTTTGACCGAACAATAGATGTTGTAGGGACCATCGGGGCTTATATCGCTTGCACCGCGCATTGCCGCCGTGCAAACCACAGGCTTTTGACTTTTCGCCGTGATGTCAAGGGAAAATGAAGTTTCTTCCAAAGTATCCGTGCCGTGCGTCACTACCACGCCTGCGACATCATCACGCGCCAGGAGTTCTTCAATCTTGCAGTGCAGATCCCACATATTTTGCGGAGTCATGCCTGGAGAAGCGATATTGGAAAACTGCACGAATTCCAGGGGGGCTATATCGCCCAAACCCGGCACGGCATCGGCCAAGTCCTTGCCCGAGCAAGCCGGCACCAACCCGTGTTTTTCTTTGTCATACTTCATGGCAATCGTGCCGCCGGTTGCCACCACTACTACTTTCTTATCAATCATCTTGTATTAACTCCAGAGAATTCCAAACTGCAGCCCGCCTCTGCCCTAATCCGGCTAAGTCGGACTGCAGCGCAAGTTACTAAAGGAAAGCCAAGCAAGCCGTAATGATGAAAGCCACTAAGCAGCCAAAGAGAATCGATGGACGCTGGAAAGCGTTTGCTCCCTTCAAGTCGCTGCCCGGGATTACCGGAATCACCGTCGACAAAGCAGCTACCGGACCGCCCGTCAAGAAGTACTGAATGAGCGAGCATCCAGAAGCCGCAGCAAAAGCCGAAGCGAAGGGATCCGCACCAGTCTGCAGGGTCACCTGTAAGAAAGGCACCAAAACCGCCACCGAAGCAGCATAGGACTGCGTCATGAAGCCCGTTAAGAAGGCTACCGCAAAGAGAATCAGGACGGGCTGTACCGAGAGCACCGGCGAGACAAAATCAGAGACCGTCTGCACCATGCCAATTTCACGAATCACAGTGGACATGAATAGGAAGCCGATCGTAGCCACCAACGGTGTAGCAATCAGGGAAACACCTTTCATCATGTCGAGCTCGGCCTGTTTCGGGCTGGCGTGCGCCAGCATCATGGTGACAATGGCTGCAGCCATACCTACCAGAAAAATCGGCAAACCACAGATAAAGCCAATAACCAACACGAGGAAGGGGAAGAACGCTTTCCACGAGGTGGTCGAGTATTCGCGATTTTCGATTTCCTGTATGATACGGGCCTTTTCCGCCGCATCAATCTTGATGCCGCGACGACGCATGTCAGCCGTCGCACGGATTGCGGAGAGCACGAAGATGGAACCGGCAGCAATAAAACCCAAGACATTGAAGAGGCCGTAGCCAATGCCTGCAGTCGCCAAAATTGCAACCTGCGTGGGGTGAGTGAAGCCCGCTAAGTTGCCAATATGGCCAGCGTGGGCAATCATACCGGCCGATTGGTTGGGACGTACCCCCAAACGCACAGCTGCCGGACCACAAATCACGGCCGTGATCACCGGTTGCGTAAAGCCCGTCAAGGCACCTATCACACCGGCAGCCACACCACCCGCACAGGCACACCGACACCGCCGCCCCATTTATTGCCGAGACGAACGATATCGCGAATGATCACGTCCAAAAAACCCGTGGCCTGCATAATGCCGATAAAGAGCAAGATACCCGTCATATCGGCAATCACTGGATTTAAGCCAGAAACGATCATCTTGGTGACGGTCATACCGGTTCCGCCTGCCATAGGGAATCCAGCAATTAATGCTGAAATGGCCGCCCCCACAATAGCGGTCATATAGATAGGGGTTTTACCGGTAATCATTAAGATCAGCGTTGCCAGCATGCATAGCTGGGCAATTATGTGCGCTGTACTCATTGCTCTCTCCTCTTGTTAGAAAAAGGTTTGATTACTCATTGAAAACAATGAGTAAAGCAAACACTTTCGTACTAACTACAGTCTAGAAAAGAGAGCTTGCTCAGCCATAAACGAAAAACGCCTGCTCATTAGAAAAAAGTTGCCGAAAGATTGCAATGCATTACAAGTCCACGTTTTCGTCACGCAGATCCCGAAAAACATAGCCCACACCTGAATAAGCTGATATCAAACCACCTTCTAGGCCTGCTTCCTCAAACTTTCGGCGCAAACGTGCAAAAGCTACACGCAGGTACTGCACCTCTCCAATGCTCTCCGGCCCCCACACTTTCCTCAAGAGTTCAACGTGCGTGTGAATAACGCCTGGATCCTTGAGCAAAATAGCCAACAGTTGAAATTCTGTATCGGCAAAATGAACTTCCCTGCCGGCAATCAGAACCTGTCGTTTTTCCACGCAAAGAGTAATAGGGCCGTTCTCATACTTGTGATAATTTGTTTCCACGCGAGCTTTACTTGAGCGATGCAATATGGCACGAATACGAGCTAAAAGTTCTTCCATGGAGAAGGGCTTACAGACGTAGTCATCTGCCCCTAAATCAAAACCACGCAATTTGGATGCTGAATCAGTTTTGGCGGTCATAAAGATCACTGGGACATCCTTTTTTTCTCTCAACCGCCGTGCGCATTCAAAGCCATCCATCTCGGGCATCATGACATCAAGAATCACAAGATTAGGCTTGACCGGGGCTTTGGCATACACCTCCAATGCGCGGATGCCATCAGCAGCGCTCATCACGTCATAACCCGCGCGCTCCAGATTGGCAAGCACTAAACGGCGAATCATGGATTCATCATCCACTACCAAAATCAAGGGCCGTACCTCGGTCATCGCCAACTCCTTCAGTAAGGCAAAACAAGCGTAAATTCAGTGCCAACGCCCACTTCACTTGCCACTGAAATAGTGCCTCCGTGAACATCAACAATGCCTTTCACAATAGCAAGTCCCAAACCAGTTCCGCCGCGCCTCCGTGCAATACTCATGTCGGCTTGAAAAAAGTGTTCAAAAATATAAGGCATCTTGCTTTTTGCAATCCCTACTCCATTGTCTTTCACCCGAATTGCCACCCAATCCCCTTCTTTAGTAACGGTTACATGCACGCATGGATCTGCACCTTCACGGTGGTAACGAGCCGCATTATTAAAGAGGTTAATGAATACCTGTGTTATGCGTTCAGGATCAAAACGGAAGCATTCTGCTTCGGTATCAATACTTCGAGTCACGGTTATGGGATAACGGGCGTTCACAATCTTGGCAGCACGATCAATGGGCGTTGCAATATGCATGATTCGTCTTTGCAGCTGAACCTTACCTTCCTCTAACCGAGAAATATCAAGCCAGTCATCAACAAGGCTGCGCAGCCGAAAAGCTTCGTCCTGCATATCCTGCAGAATCTGGGAACGCTCTTCTTCTCCAATGCCAATTTGCGTAGCCAGAGTTTCTGCCTGAAGACGCAAAGCCGTAATCGGAGTTTTTAACTCGTGAGCAACCACCGAAATCAAGCGGTCCTTGATCTGCTCAACCTGAACATCCTGAGAGACATCTCGAAACACGATACCCATCGAAGGCTGCAAACCGTTTTTTTCTTCGGCACGGATATTGAAGGTGATAGCAACTAAAGTGCGCTCCGATTCTGTTGCATGAGGAATGCTGGTCAAACGATAGATTTCATCGCAAGCAAAAGATGTAATTTGAGGTTGCAATGCTGTTTTGGCATCCATTTTTTGCATTCCAGGAGCCAAACGAATCACGAAAGCAGATTTAAGCAGTGGCATCAAATATGGCCGCGGATGCGATGGGAGATCTAACCCCAAAATCGTGCTCAGGCAATCATTATGCTTCAGCAGAAGTCCATCGTGGTCTAGAATCGCCACACCTTCCGCCATAGAAGAAAATACTTCTTCGAGCATACGGTGCTGATTAGCAATGGACTGCAGCAATTGTTGATTGGAAAGAACCACTCCAAGCGAGCTCGCCAAAAGGTTTAGTCCGCGTAATGCTTCGGGATCATTTTCCACAGTGTGAGACGTTGCAAGCCACCCGAGAAGCCGTTTTTCAGCCAAAATGGGAATTAAGCATCGCTGCAGCGTCTCAGCTGAAGGTTCGGAATTTTGTTTTTTGGGTACAAAGTAGAGTTCTTTAAGCGACAAAATTTCTCGAATACGAACGATAGTTTCTTCAATGGATTTTCCTGCAGCTTGATTCAAAGGTGTCAAAAGCTTTTGCAGTGCCGAAAGTTCTGAATTACGCTGTAAAAGCGTTTCAGTACGGCGAGCAACTTCCTGCTCCAGGTTGACATTTAACTGTTGCAGACGTTTTTGACTGTTGATCACAACCCCAGCCACCTTGGCAAAACGCTCAGCGATTTCCAATAGTTCCGTGGGGCCTTTATGCTTAAGCTGCAAGGGCACCGGAGGTTTGCGCCCGGAACGTGTGAAGTCCTCAATCATGTCGGTAAGGTATCCAACCGACAAAGACAACGGCCGACTAGCCAAAAAACCAATCACAAACACGCCAAAAAGCGCTGCCACAAAAAGAAAGCCGGAAGCAAACACCACAGAGCGCATCTGCCGGTCACGATCGGCTTGCATTTGATCAACCACTAGCAGCCAATCTGTGTCTGGCACTGGCACATACGCATGAATGACGGCTATATTGCGTGTTCCTGGTGAGGTCCAAGTCGTTGTATATCCCTGAGTACGCTCCCTAATTTCGCTTTGGGACATGTCCAATGCATGCGAACCATGCTGATTAGAGATTATGACACTGCCCCTACCGTCAAACAAAGTTCCAATCAAACCCGCATCGGATACAGCCCGCCAGGCCGAGGAAAGCCAAAAAGTGTTTTGCACCTCAATGGCAAGATAGCCATGCCATTGTGGTGAATCAACGGGAATAGAAACAAAAACATACTGCTCATGGATACTTTGTTCTCGAGCTTCTGGAGAAAGCAATGACTCGTATTGTCCCGGGACCTTTTCGAGATGCAGGGATACAGCAGGTGCAAAACGCTGAATTTTCTGCAGTACTCGCTGCCAAGCAACAGAGCTGGGATCTTGGGAAGGGAAATCGTCTAAAGCTCCCTCGGCGATGATGCCTAAGTTACGATAGCGCGTCGCAATGGAGTCCGCCGTCGCCTGGGCAAGCGAGATCTGCCGTTCATCGAGCAGTCGAATGGTTTCCCTAGTATAAGTAAGTTGAACAACTAAAAAGAAGGCCAGTACAAAACTCACTGTCCAACCCAGAGTGCTGGTCAAAATATTGCGAAAACTCTTTGGATCAACGACTTTTTCCGCAAAATCCGAAGGGTGATAGTTCTCATTTAAATCCTTCGGAAATAGTGAAATCTCTTCATAACGATAAGTCTCACTGAGCACCCCGCGGGGGCGTGCAAGAAAATGCCGCAAGATCGTACATCGAAAGAAAACACGTCGCCAATCCATAAACTCAATTCCACAGGGTCGATCGCAATAGTGTTTGTCACTATGTGAACCTTACCTCTTATCACACTTGATCGTTGGTTTTTTTAAGCCATCGGCATCAATGCTTTGTGAAGGCAAGCATTAATTAGGGTGTCTTTGCCCCTTTAACGGGTTAGTCAGTGCTTATCATTGATGGTTGGAAGATACTCAAAGGATTAAGCACCCTCCTTTTTCTTGAATAAACTCATGGTCTCCTCCGCTTAAAGATCGTTATGGCATTCGAATACGAAAATAATGCAATTGACAGCTCGCCAGATTGATTACATTATTACATCAGCTATCGTTGACTTCAGACCACGGCCTTTGGTTCTTCGATTCATCGGTAAACGTGTATTCTTAATATTAAAGCAACACTATTGTTTAGTTTCAGTAGCCTTAACTTGAATATCATTTAACCTCACAACAATAAATGCATCGTTTCTTCATTCGTATTTCTACCTGTCAATATTGCATAGAATTCCCATGATAAAAAAACAAAATTTAGATCGGATTTTATTGCGGATTACTATTATCTCTGACCGATTCAACATTCTTGGCAAAAAAAAACGGCGCCCATTGACCATAAAACAGCCGCAAACGTTTGGCTTTAATTATTTACACAAGAATATTTTGTTAATATATATAATTATCTTAAGAAAACGATATAGTAAAGTAGGCTCCATTCAAAAAGAATCAGAAAAAAATCAATATTTGTTGCTGTAAAAAATGCTCAATTGGATTGTAAAATTATAGTCCCCCTTGAACATCATCTAACATGAGGTCTGCATCGCAAATGAAGATGACTGCTTCTTACTTTCGCATAAATTGAGTTCGCTCCTTTGCACCTTCTGGTGTATTGGCAAAGCTATACCAATATTTGCCTTCCTTCTCCGTGCCGTAGAGCTTAATGAAACACCAAGGCTTCGGCTCAGCATATAGAGCCTCGACATCTTCGAGGCATTCATTCAGCCGCAGTGCTCGAACAAGTGCATTGCGGGCGGCAGCACGAATCATGCGGTTGCGCCAGCGCTTTTCTAGTTTTTCTGAGATGTGATTGCTGTTGCAGCAAAAAAATGGACCAATGGGTGTGTGACGTCGAGACCGAGACATCTGTGTGTATTCTCCTGACAAAACTCGGCAGCAAGAGATATCCAAGAGCTTTTCTGCCATCTTTCCTTAACTTCATCATAAAACCGCGTGCGTCGCCATTCGTCGCATCGAGGAACTATGATGGGTTATCGGATGAATTGAATGATGTTCTCCCGATGTCCGTTTATTAAGTGCTTTGGAGTGCTCTATGACTGCTGCTACTGAAGATACGTTTGTCGATCTGCTCTGCCGCATCCCGAATTCCGACCGCAAAGAGCTGCTTGCGCTTTGGACCGTCTTATCGGAAGTCGGTGAATCGAGAGCAGCCTTCACTGCGGCTGCAAATTGGCTTCTGCCAGCCTTGAATGCTGCCGAACTTCCAAAGAGCAACATTGATGAGCAAATGCTTGACTCCTGGCAACCCAATGAACCAGATACCCTGTGGCATCTTCCCGCGCATCTTCAAAACGTCGTCCTAGCGCGCATTACTGCGAACGCCCGCATCTTGATTGTTGACAAGATACGAGGGTTCATCAGTCAAAATGACTGCCGTGAATTCCTTGATAAATATGCTCACCTTTTCCATGCCGCTCTTCCGCCCAATGGCACAGAAAGTGCCTTTGGACTTTTCCGCAGCGCACTCCGACAACTCATGGACGTCAGCGATTGTTTAATCCCATACGTTGAGGATCAGCTCCCGCAGTATCGCATCCGGTTTATTACGAAACCCGCATCAGCCGCCATCAAAGAGCTTGATTTCATTTTCAGAAAAATCGGTGCAAGTACGCATCGCAATGAAGATGAACTCATCGTTCGCGAACGACGTCTTGAACACGATGCATTGGTCCGCATTCTTGCCAGTCTGGCTGCTCGCTATGAAAAGGAACTGCAGATCGCAGAACTTCCCGACGCCGAAAAAACAAAAGAATTCCAAGCCCCATTTTTGCCATTCAGCTTCGCCGAAGCCATGCAGTTATTTGGCCGGTCAAACAGCTTAAATAATAGTAAGAAGCTTGATCTTTGGGAAAATATTGCTGGCATTGAAGGAGATAAATTTTGCAAACTATAGATTAAGTTGAGGCGAGATGAATATCTCTAAATTAATAAATACAATGTAATTCAAGTCACTTTAAGTTGCATGCTCTCATTAAGTTTCCCTCTAAAAGAGACATGATTAACGAGATCAACTGATCTACGTAAAATAAATTCTGGAAATACCCTCAAAAGTCGTAAGGGCGAGCTCAATAATGCATTTCTGTAGGGGTCAAGATTTGTCCGCTAGGGGGGCAACTTACTTGACTGTTGACAAAAGTGGTATAAAACTAATCTAAAGTAGTCTATTAGTTTAGTAGACATACGAGGGATTGCTATGGAAGCGATTACATCTCTTAATACCAAAATATCTGTCACGGACAAGGAGTTGTTCGTGAAAACAACTGAAGCTCTTGGTTTGACGCCCTCTGGCGCCATCAAAATCTTTGTCCGTATGTTTAACCAGTGCGGGGGTTTTCCATTTGAAGTTCGTACGGTCCCGTTAGTGAACTACAACAATCCGAACATCCTCAAGCCGGAAATCCGCAACGAAAACGTTGTGTTGCCCGCCTCGTGGCGTGAAGACGACGACTACGATCATGACGATGCGAAGTGAAACAACACCTCAGCCTTATAAGGTCTGGCGCATTCCATTTGCCTTTGACGATCAACCAGATGTTTTCAAGTTCCGCCCCGTCATCTTCGGCGGCATAGGTCAAGGCGGCGTGCAACTTATGCTTTTGTCTGTCAAGGTCACAACGCATCCACCTAAACAGGGTATTGAAGGAGAGAAATCCCATTGCTCGACTGGCAGGCTGCCGGCTTAAGCAACCCCTCCACGGCTCGTTGCAGTAAAACGATTTTGGCGCCTTTGTCGGTGTTGGTCGGCCAACGCAAATATGGAAAACTATCGCAAAAAGACCAATTAGCGGTGCGAGCTGCCTTAGAAAAAGCTGATTTCACCCAACCCGGATTCCCCGTAGAGGTGCATTAATTCTTTGCTCGATTTTCGTTGTTGTTTTCAGCATCAACGCCTGTGCCGAAAACTTGGCGTAAATAGGGAAACCCGCCGAATCCAAAATACGGAGGGTTTCATTGTTATTAACGAGTGACTATGAAGCCCAAACTCCCGAAGACTAGCTCCGGGAGCTCCTGATCTGACGCATAGTCGACCTATTTATTCTTCCTAATCCCTGGTCTTTCTCTATGTACACGGATGCTGATGGGCGTACCTATGTCTACGTCTATCGCAATCGCTGGGATCCGGAAAAGAAACAGTCACGCATTGAGAAACGATGCCATGTCGGGCGTTTGGATCCGCAAACTGGGCAGGTCCATATCGGGTGCAAATTCCTCACGAATAACCCGGAATACGCCGGCAAGTTTTGGCTTTACGACAATAATCAGCTCATTGAACAAGAGCCGTTTGAGCAGCCGAATACGGACAACGAACCGTTTGCCCAACAATTCTTTGACGAAGGCCTTCATACAGCTGCGTTATCTGAAAGCCAATAAACCAACTGATCGCAACGGTTGGAAAACAAAAGAGATCCCGAAGAAAATCCGAGATCTCTTTACCCTGCTAGGTTTGCCCTTGCCCCCGCGGGTGTTCCGGGACTAGGTGCATCCCCGGGAGTTGAGGTTCAGAATACAGATGGCAATCCAAAAGAATTGAATACATTTTCATGAATGTATATTAACTGCCCGCCATTAACCTTAAATAAGGTTCCCCGCAGCCTGACGACCTAACAATCGAAAACCGCCTGCACCGAAATGCAAGCGGTCCCGAAAAGTCTGCGCTTCTACAGCAGCAGCGCAGACTCAATTACTTTTGGGCAATCGTCCGATTAGAAAACCGGGATCACGCCGCCCTTGTACTTTTCTTCAATGAACTTCTTCACTTCAGGAGACGTAATGGCTGCCTTGAGTTTCTGGAACTCGGGCTTTGCTTCATCACCGTCGCGAACGACTACAACGTTGCCGAAGGGTGAGGACTTCGCTTCAAGCGCGATGGAATCATGCGCAGGATTGAGGCCGGCCTGAAGTGCATAGTTGGCATTAATCACAGCTGCAGCCACATCATCGAGCGAACGCGGGAGCTGAGCCGGTTCAAGCTCATAGAAAGAAAGCTTCTTGGGATTCTCAACGATGTCCACCGTCGTCGCAAGGAGCGTCGCATCTTTCTTCAGCTTGATGAGACCGGCGTTTTCAAGAACCTTGAGCGCACGGCCTTCATTGGTCGGGTCGGACGGTACGGCAATGCGAGAGCCAGCCGGGATATCGGCCACGTTCTTAAACTTCTTCGAATAAACGGCCATCGGTTCAAGATGAACGGAGACGAGGATCTTGAACTTAAAGTTGTGCTGCTTCACAAACTCTTCAAGATAAGGAATCGTCTGGAAGTAGTTGGCATCCAAGTCCTTCGAATCCAAAGCGAGATTGGGCTGAACGTAATCGTTAAATTCAACCACTTCAAGCTTTACGCCCTCTTTTTCAAGCTGAGGTTTGATGAAGTTGACGATGTCCGCATGGGGCACTGGCGTCACACCGATACGGATGACTTTATCAGCAGCGGCAGCGCCGGCTGAAAAACCGAACGCCAGAACAGCTGCGGCAGCAGCGCCGGTAAAAGTACGCGTAATGAGATTGGCAATCGACATTTGAGGTTCCTTTGAATTTGTTTCCTGCAGACTTTCGACAGATCGGCATCACGAAACTGTCAATGTTCTGCAGTCATTTGCATTTTGAATTTGACCGCTGGTTCATTCTGCAGTCCGGGTGATGACACCCATTCGGTCGACTGAGAAAACCTTTCTCGGAGCTGCGGTTGCCGGGACCCCTCGGGCGGCGAACAGCTCTCTTCTTTAACTCCGCAGGCGCGGAATCTGTTTTTAACGGTCTTTATGTCCTGTCCTTGGCTTTTTAAACCGGGACCGTACCCCTCGGGCGCGTCGGGCATGGGTTCATACTAGCCTCGCAAAAGACAAATTGGGGGTGTGATGCCAATATCACACCCCCATTTTGAAAACTCTCCTGCGGTATTACCAGCCGAGGTTCGGCTTTCTTCGTAGACAGCTGACGCGGCTTTAAAGCACTGCGCCTTCCGCCTCTTCTGCTTTTACGGGTTTAAGCACCTTCACGAACCAGTTAACCACCCGTTCGATGACGGGTTTTTGGAACCAAGGGAGATCACCGTGCTGAGCGTTGTCAACTAAAACATATTCAGCATCAACGTTCTTTGCCTTCAGTGCGCGGAAGAGCTTTGCGCTCTGCGTCGGGCTCACGAGCGGATCCTGCGCGCCGTGGAGGATGAGGAACGGAGGCTCTGATCCGTCAACGTGACCCAATGGGCTGGCGGCCAACGCAGCCTTCCGGTCAGCCATGATCGAAGCTCCCGGATAGGTTCTGAAAGCAGGACCGTTCACCAACAGCGCCTCAGTAGATGCAGGCGATTCATGCACCTTATCAATTTCAGGACCAAAACCCTCGCCGATAGTTGTCAGATCTGACAGTCCGTAAATGGTGACTGCCGCCTGAACATCGGACGAAACATTAAGCCAATCGCCTTTATCAAACTGTTTTTCTCCGTTGGTGACGCCGGTCATCTGCGAGAGGTAGCCGCCGGCAGAATCCCCCAAAACACCGATTCGAGCCGGATCGATGCCGTATTCAGCTGCATGTGCACGCAGGTAACGCACTGCAGACTTTGCATCCTCAAGAATGGCAGGGAACTTATCGGGCACCACGCGGTATTCCGCTGCAGCTACAACAAACCCTGCGTTGGCAAGCGCGCGCCGCATTTCAGAAAACTTTTCATGGTCCGCCGATGTGAAGCCGCCGCCCGGAAAATAGATCACCGCCGGCTTCTTCACCTTCGTGCGGGGAATTTCAAGCGTCATACGAAGCTGGCGAACAGTGCGGGTCGACTTAATCTGAGAATAAATAACGCCGGAAATCATGTCGATGCGCGGGACTTTCCCTTCAACATGGATGACCTCGGCACCTTCGGTCCAGCCAGCCAGTTTCGCAGAGTCTGCATCCGCGGCCAGTACTGAAGAAGCAGCGATCGTCAATGCGGAGAGACCGAGAACAGCAGCTGCGGCAGTATGAAAAACTTTCTTCATGGTTCGTTTAGTCCTGATTATTGTTCTAAAAAAGCTTGAATCGTTGCGAAAACCATCAGCTGCATCTTGCCGCAGAAAATTGGCCTCTCAAGCGGGCAACAGCAATGAACGGTCCAACATCCCGAAATCATGCACAGCAACAGAGCTGTGCCGCTACGACCCGGGGGATGAGGCTAAGCCGAAATCAAAATTCCAAATGTCGTCCAGTCAACACTTCCAGAATGGAATCTTTTTCGAGCGCTGAAAGCGGCACCGGCGGCTTGGGGTCATCAAGATGGTCACCGAGCATCTTCTGATACCAGTTGACGTCGTGCCATGCTCCGTTCTTAAAACCCGCCTGAAGATAGGTGCCGACGAGTTTGAATCCCATACGCTTATGCAGCCGATCACTAGGCGGATTGGGAGACGTTACGCAGCCGAAAACAGACAAGACCCCCTGAGCCTTGAGAAGCGTCATCAGGCGGCTGTAAAGCCCTCCGCCCAAACCGCAGCCCACTGCGCTCTTGGCGAGATAAACCGAAAGCTCAGCGTTCCATTGATACGCCGCTCGTTCCATATGACGGTGGGCATAGGCATAGCCCATGCAGCGCCCATCCTCTTCGGCGACAATGTAGGGATAAAAGCCGGCAATGGTGCGAATGCGTTCGGCGAATTCTTCTGTTGTCGGCAGCGTGTATTCAAACGTAATCGTTGAATGAATATATTCGGAGTAAATCTGCAAAAGCGCAGGAGCATCTTCCGGCACAGCCAGGCGATAGTGCATGAGGACACCTTAAAGAAAACAAACATGCAGCTTTTGAGTTTATCGGGTGCTGCAAGGCTCATCCTTAGACAATGTCCTCAAGTCTGTGAGCTGCGGCTCAAGGATATGCGGCATGATCAGGCAGATTTCTTCCGGCTGAGCTATGTTTAGCGTCTCAAATGTCACCCGTACTCTTTGCATGGCCAAACGTAAGACCACCCCGCTTGACGACGCCGCTACTGATTCGATTTTTGATGTTTTAGGCACGACGCCCGACGAAGCTTCCGCATCTTCGGAATCATCATCAGTGCCGTCTGAAACTGCAAGGCGCTCACTGGAACCCCTGCCCTTACGCTCAGTTTCGTCTGCTGCTGTGCCGCCGGCAAATTCAAAAAGCCCTGCTCGAAACACAAAAGCCGACACAGCTCCTCGGACCCCAAAGGCACCGCAGGCCTCTAAATCGATCAAACCGCCGAAGACGCCGCAGCTGGAAAAATCCATCAAAGAAGAAGCGCTCGCGCTCTTTCAAAAAGGCCTGACGATTGAGGAAGTTGCCCGTGAGCTGATGCTTCCGCCTTCGGCAGTACGCGACTGGGAAGCGCTTTATCAAGACGGAAAGCTCACGAAATTCGGCAAAGCACGCATTGCCGCCGATGAACGTGAAAAGCAAGAACCTACGCTCTTTTTTAAAGCGAAATAACGCTCCCGCGGCCGCGCAAGCGCGCTGAGCTTATGCGCAGCACCATCTTGTCAATCACGCTTCAATCGGCGTTTTCTCCACCTTGCGGAATCCCCCGCGTTCACGCCAGGCTTCAATCCAGCCCGTCAGCTGCACCGTATCATCCATATCCGCTTCAAGCCGCCAAGCGCCGTCTTCGAGCTGCTGAAGCGTTTGGGTCGGATTGAATGGCGTTTCGCTTAAATTCACGGCCGTCTCTGGGTTGGTGAATTCAATCAGCAAATGAATCTTGCCGCCGTTCGAATAGTTAAAGTGGCGGGATGCAACATATTGAGAAAGTGAAAAGTCCTGCGGCCTGACGGACGGGAAGGCGGTCACCTCGGCCTCGTCCATGCGGTGAAGCGCCAAGTGACGAATATTGTTATAGCCCTCAAATTGGCAGATGAGATAAAGGCGCTGCACCTGCTGCACTAAGCCAAGCGGAGAAACCACGGCTTCGTTCTCCTCTCCGCGGCTATTATGGAATTTCACGCGAAGCTTGGAATCACGATAGAGCGCTTCACTCACGGCATTAAAGATGCGCGGTTTAATTTTGGGCGGCATCATCGGCACCGTATCCGAAACGAATGCCACTTTCTGCAGCCATTCCCGTGTTTTAGCGCTTTTGCCGTTTTCATTGAGCGCCGTTTTGGATGCACTGAAAAGCGGTTCCATTGCTTCCGTAATACAGGGCGGCAGCTGGTACTTGAGACGTTCCTGGCACAAGCGCAGAAGCAGACTCTCCTGCGGCGTGAGCGAACTTTCGTCAAGTGTGGAATCGGGTGCATTTCGGCGGTAGCCGTATGGTTTTCCGCGGCGGTCCACTTCAATATGAAAAGCTTCGCACTCCACTAGAGCAACCAAAAAGCGCTGAAGACGACGGGGCATCAAATCGATGCCCTCGGCAGCTAGCCCCTTGCGAATCTCAGTCGACGACACCCAACGATTCTTCGGAATACGCTGCAGAACTGCAATCAGGAGGAGCACTTCGTTAATCGTTGATTGAGACTCTGCTTGATAGGACATAACCCGGCCCCTTTGCTCTGGTGGATGCTGACTGATGAATTTTAACCAAAGCTTAGTTGAGCAAAAGATCTCAATGTGAGTTTTAACTAGATTCACGAAGGCCTGGATCTGTCAGCGTTCAGCATCACGAATCAAATTCTTCGCGCGCGGCCGGCAACAGTTCCCGCTTGACCAGCCGCTTAAACTTAGTTAGTTATACTCAATCGAATATTCCATCCGCTGTGCAGAGCATGTTCCTTTTTTTCAGCAGCAGGGTCTGCAGTCCAACGTACTTTATTGCTCCTCAGCATCATCAGCGCCTGCATCAAGGCAATCGCCGATTCTTTCGGCATTCGCCTTGATAAGTCCCCTCAGCCATGCCATTGCAGGATCACGGTCAACGCGTTCATGCCAAATGAGCCGTGCCCAGAAGGTCTCCCGTCCACGGCCAAGCTCCGTTTGCGGATGAAGCGGCATGACCGCAATCCGGCCTTCAGACTCGAAAAGCCGCGCAGTAAGGAGCGGCAGAACCGCTACACAGTCGGTTTCTTCCAAAATGCCGGGCACAACTAAAAAGAAAGGAACTGCAATCGCCCGGTCGAGAAGCTCCTCGCCCACGACCGTTTTTTCGTCCATCGAATAAATCTCATACTGGCTGCTGCCGCGATTGGATACCTGAATCTTGCGGCAGCGGTTCACATCCTTCCAAGGGATTCGACCGGTTTCGCGCCATTTCAGCGCAATCGGATGGTTCGGCCGCGTACAAAGCGCATAGCCCATCCGAATGAGTTTGAGCTCATGCATCCCTGCAGGAAGCTTGCGGCTCGAAGGATAGATGGCAGCGTCAATTTCCCCTGTTTCTAATTTTTCAAAGAGGTGATCATCGATTTGGACGAATTCCAAACCGGCACGCGGCGCAGCTTCCAAAAATCGCTTCACGAATCCCCGCATCACAGCGTATACCGCATTGTCGACAACTCCAATTCGAAATGAACGCTCGAGATCTGCAGGACGAAAGACCTCGGGCTTCACAAGCGCTCCCGCAGCGCCAAGCAGTGCACGCACTTCGGGTTCGAGTTCAAAAGCTCGCTGCGTCGGGATCAGCTGCGGAGATGACCGCAGAAAGAGCGGATCATCAAACACATCGCGGAGCATCTTCAGCACACGAGATGCCGTCGAAAGACTGATGCCTTGAGCCTTCGCCGCCTCCGTGAGGCTCTTTTCCTCCACTAGCCGCAGGAAAAACATCAAGTCGCCCAAGGAAAGCTCAGTCCATTTGGGATTGGCGAAAGAACCATTGCTCAGCATCTGCAAATTGATCTCGGAAAATCGGCATTTCGTCGAAATGAGCAGTTTCGTAAACTGCTCTTCGTCTTATGGGGAAATAAGCGGCGCGCAAGGATTTCGACCAATCCGCCGCCGGCCTTTCCCCCAAGCCACACAAAAAGGAAACAGTAATGAAGTTCAAGTCTACCGTCATTGCGGCCAGCGTTCTCGCGGGCATCATGAGTCTCTCGGCCGGTGCTTATGCCATGGGCGGCGCTTCCGGCGCACATGTCAACTATCCGACGACCGGCAAGATTGGTGCCGTCATGATGAATCCGTACGGCATTGCACCGCTTACGGCCGTGATTCGCAACGGCGGCTACTCCCTCTCCGACATCTCGGTGCGCATCGTCCCGAAGGACGGCGGTCAGGAAATCACCTATACGGTGAGCGACGCCAAGGCCCGCACGCATGGCGGCATTCCGATCTTCGGTCTCTATGCCGGCTACCGCAATACGGTTGAGGTTTCCTACACCAAGACCACCGAAGGCAAGAGCGAACGGGTTGAAAAAGAGGTTTATCGCATTTATGCCGGTCCTGCCAATATTGCTACTGCGGGCTACGCCGGCGTGACTTCAGTCTTCCCGGTGGCTGAAGTCAAAAAGGTTGATCCTGCGTTCAGCGACCGCCTCTACCTCATCAACAACATGATCGCGGCAACGCCGAACACGACCCGCGCGGTCTGGAACAACCCGATGGGCGGCGCACTCGAATGGAACCGTTATCCGCAGAACGCCATCTACGACACGAAGGGTGAGATCCGCTGGTACATGGAACCCTCGAAGATCTACGACCCGAACAATATCTATATGGCCGGCATCATGATGGGCTTCCGTCAGAACAATGACGGCGCGTTCACCTGGGGCTACGGCCAGCGCTACGTTAAGTACGATCTGATGGGACGAGAAATCTTCAACCGTCAGCTCCCTGACGGCTATGCCGACTTCTCGCATGCCATGGATCCGATGCAGAACGGCAATTACCTCGTGCGCGTTGCCTCTGCCGACCATGCTCGTCCCGACGGCAAGCATGTCCGCACGGTTCGCGACGTGATTATCGAAGTGGATCAGAACGGCACAGTGGTTGACGAATGGGCGCTCTGGGACATCCTTGATCCCTACCGCAACAATGTACTGAAAGCGCTCGACCAAGGCGCAGTCTGTCTCAACATTGATGCGACGAAGGCCGGCCAGACGATTACTGCCGAACAGCTCGCCGAACTCGATAAGACCGACAACTTCGGCGACATCGTCGGTGCCGGCGCAGGCCGCAACTGGGCGCACGTCAACTCCGTCGACTACGACCCGACCGACGACTCCATCATCATCAGCTCCCGTCATCAGTCCGCGCTCATTAAGATCGGCCGCGACAAGCAGGTGAAGTGGATCATGGGTTCGCCCGAAGGCTGGGGTCCGAAGTTCGCTGACAAGGTGCTTAAGCCCGTCGACAAAGACGGCAAGCCCATTAAGTGCGAAGGTTCTAAGTGCGAAGGCGACTTTGACTGGACCTGGACGCAGCACACCGGCTGGCGCGTCGACTCTAAGTCTGATAAGGATGTCTTCTACCTCTCCGTTTTCGACAACGGCGATGCCCGCGGCATGGAACAGCCCGCGCTTCCTGAAATGAAGTATTCGCGTGCGGTCGTCTACAAGATCGATCAGAAGAAGATGACGGTCGAACAGATCTGGGAATACGGCAAGGAACGCGGCCACGCTTGGTACAGCCCGGTGACGTCGCTTACTGAGTACTATCAGGATAAGAATTCTGTCTTCGTCTACTCCGCCACGGCCGGCGCTCAGTTCAACTTCAAGACCGGCGCGTTTGAATCCGCTCCGAACCCCTACATTGATGAATTCAAGTGGGGTGAAAAAGAACCGGCCGTTGAAATTCAGTTTAAGAATACTTCGGGCTATCAGGCCATGCCTGTTGACCTGAAGAAGGCATTCAACTAATTCCTCTTCCTTCTTTATTTGCCGGACGGATGAAGCGTCCGTCCGGCTCTTCAAACAACTCCTTAACCGTCCGTATCAGCAGTCTGTACGGACGGATTTTTTAGAACTTCCAACTCGCGTGGGCTTGTGTGTTATAGCCTTTGCGGACACCAGTGTAGGCATTGAGACCAATGGAGAGGTCAAAGGTATTGGCGTAGTTCTGATATGTCCATCCAAGAGACGCAATACCCGTACTGCCTTCCAAATCAGCTTCATTCAAGACCAATGTTCCGTAACGATCCTGAGCATGTCCTTTGGCATCGGCCTTGAAGGCGTACTCATAGGTGAGCGCCGCATACGGATGCATCCTTCGGTCATACTGATACTCCATCAGAGTGCCTAACTGTCCCCGATGAGCGTTAAGCGAATTAAAGTGGAAAGTCGCGCCTGAAACCTCCGACGAGCCGGCAGCCTTATATGACTCGCCTTCACGGCCATCATAGAAGTAATTCAGGAAGGTGCGGTTCTTCAGTTTTTTGGTCAGCTGAAATTCGCCGTAGGCGCCCGCATGAGCCCCCCAATAAGCACTGGTGCGGTCAAATTCAGCCTTCACTCCAGCAATTGGCACATCGAATTCGCTCCGAATCATCCCGCCCTTCACGTAACCCGTGAAGTGCAGCCAATCAACTGCCGCGGCACAGTTGCCGTAAATACCGACGCCGACATAGTTATTCTTGCCGTCTCCCTTGACATGTCCTATCGGTGAAGTCGTAGGAGAACGCGCATCATATGTGCCGCGCCCCATTTCCAAGAAGGCACCGACCTCTGACTGCTGCAGTTTGAAGGCGTATCCCAGCAATCCGGACACAATTGTCTCATCCAGATCGCCGCGAACATCCAACTCGTAGCCGCCTACCCGTGCCGCGGCGAAGGGACCAGGCTGCCGAGTTCCTTTCCGAGACTTGAGCGTTGAATCAATGAGAAGTTCATCCGCAGCAAAAAGCGCCGTTGCTGAGGAAAGACTTGACAGCATCAAAACATTGGTTTGGTCGTTCACCTTGTCTTTGCTCGGCCGCCGATTCTTGATCTTCGCAATAAGCATTTGCTCTGTTTTCATCGAAAGATCGTAATCGTCTTGGGTGAGTTCACTCTTTTCGACGCGGGCTAAAGACTTAACGGATTCCACATTGAGATCCCGTTTGAGTTCACTGACGGAAGTCCCCGCTGCCAGACGATTGGTCAAATCATTTAAAGCAATGCCGTTGGAGCTATTGATCAACCGAATTTCATCGCCCGCCTTCAAATTCAATGCAGTCCCGGAAAGCGTGATGCAGCTGGACTTGCCGGCATCAGAATGCAGCAAAACAGGGGATGAACCCTTCACAGAAACAACCGCCTCGTCTGGACCGAGAGAAGACAAGAGCGCTGGGGTCAGCAGAAAGTTCAAACTTGCACTGGGTGCTGCAGAGAGTTCAGTGAGCTGAGACCGATCGGTAATATTCCAGTATGCGTTTTTATCCGCAGTACCAGAACCGACATGCATAGCAATCGTACCGTTGTCGCTTATGCGAGTATTCCCCGAAAACTGCACCAGTCCCTTTTTTGTACTGTTGATGTAAATGCGGGCACCGTTTTCTGCAGATATCTCAGACTGACTCAGCGTAACAAAGTCTTTTTGAATATCCGCTGCGGAATTGTCGATGCCTACCAAAGCTTGGGAGGCATTGGTTGTCAGTGAATCCGTCACCGTCACCTTAGCCGCATTCTTCAAATACACAGCTTGTGTAATGCCTCCGGACATTTGAATATTGGCCGCTTTCGCCGTGACATCTGCTTCGCTCGCAGCACGAATGCCGATCGCTTCAGTATTGTCACGAAAATCCATCGTCAGCTCATCCAAAACGTTAACCCTATGAAAGGCATACAGTCCATAAGCGGTCTTGGCTTTACTGACTGAAATATCAGTTTTGCCTGCAATGGAATAATCGCGATTAGAAAGGAGCGCTAGAGCGCAGCCTCTTGCATTAGGAGCATCCTGAATAGAAATGCGTATTGGACCCGAAATCGTAATTTGCTCGGCAGGATTTTTATACTTGGATTCATCACCCTGTCCCACGTACAAAGCATCAATATATTCCAGATTCTTCGAACCGCTGCCATTAAACTGCAGACTGAGCGATTCGGCAGAGAATCTGCCGCCATGCCAGACCCTGATGCCATTCATTTTTGGATCTTGGGCTCCAGCAGTCATCGTTATGTCGGCGAATTTCGTATTCAGGAATCCGTCAGGCCGAACGTCCGCTCCAAAAGTTCGCTGCGGACTCAAATCGACTGTGGATCGATCAACGTTCATCGTAAAACCCCTAGTGAAAAGTCCCGTTCCGGACAGCACAACTCCGCGAGCTACAGACCCTTCCATCACAGTACTTTGAGTATCGACGGTAAGCAAAGCGCCCTCAGAAACACGTATGAAGTGTCTGTTATAGGAATCACTGTCGCCGTAATTTGTTGAGTCATCAGATTTTTGCAAAATCAAATTACCGCCGAAAAATACAATATTGCCTTTTTCGGATTTAATAACCCTTGACCCCTTCTCTTTATTCGTGTTTTGTAAAGTCAGCGTTTCCTCGGGATCTATTTTTATCATCACCAATTGATCTGCTCGTTTCGAACGAACCGTATCGACACCGTCAACAGAATAAGTTTCGCTTTCCTCAAAGTCCCTGCTTTTATCGATGCACGGGTTTGCCGCAATAGTATTACCACCGAACACTAGGCTGACAGCCAGTGTTACAGATGAAAGATTTCCCTTTTTCATAAATCATCCTTAGGTTGAAAATTCATCAGCTCTGCCAAAAAACCTTTGCTTCAAAGCACAGAGCCATAGGCACTTCAGGACAAAATGAAAACGACATTCATATTTACATTGAAGACGCCCATTTTCACCCTGAGCATTTTTCAATCTAACAGACAAAATCTTCCATTTTTTGATAAAAAATCAGCGTAAACCCTAAATAAAAATTTAATCACAAATTAGCGAAATAACAACAATGACAAAGAAATTTAACTGAAAAAAAACAAATTATTACGATAGATTAATATTTAGAAACTAGAATAATATCGTTAATTACGCTTTGAAGATATTAAAGATCCAGATTTATCATTCTCTGGATATTCTTCAAGCTCGAATATTTTCGATTGATGAGAGGAATTTTCTCGCGTTTAAAACCGGCATTCCTCATGGCGTGAAGAACTTCGAAAAGTGCAATGAAGCCCTTAACTGCGCCGTCATACAGATACGCAAAGATAAAATCGTCTGAACGCTGGCCGCCAATCACCGTTTAAGAGCCTTTCCGCTCTGAAGGACGGAAATTCCCTTCGGAGCCCTTACGCGTTTTTTTGGTGCTTGGGGATCTCTTCGAATGGGTTCCTGCTGCTGAGCTGCGCGTCTCTCGCAACAAGGCCGGTTCGCTTGAGGAGCAGCAGACCGCTGCTCCGGATAGGCTCTTAGGCGCGACCCGCGCCTATGTTGTTGGCGGCCACAACGCCGGCGCCGCACGGAAAACCGCACCTCCGAGAGCAGAACCCTGCCCGCGTCAAGCCGACATCCAAGATCGCTTGATGCTGAGAGACCTCCTCATCCTTGAGGGGCGGCCCGAAGGTGTCAGGGAAATCCGGATATATTTTTAAATTTCATGGGATGAATAAAAATATCGGCGGACTTCCCCTTTTTAGTGAGCAAGCCTCCCGTCATTCACGGCAGAAACAAAACCTCATGTTTCCTCGTTCCTCCCGCTGGGACTGTACCAGCGGGAGGATTTCGCTTTCGCCAGTGAAATCAGGAGGCCGCCAACCACACTAGGGCTTCCCGGCGATGATCCCCTCGATCTGCTCTTTAATGGCAGCAATGAGGGTGCTCACTTCCATGCCGCTGCGGGCACTGATGTCGGCAATCTTCACGTGAGGCAGCATGACGCGGGCGAGCGGCGTCTGCAGGAGCTTAAATTTGGGCGAAATGCGCGCCATGCGCTCCTTAAGCGCCGGGAAATCCTTGATGAGGTCCTTTAAATAAGTCTCGGCAGTGATTTCCGGAACGGTTTTCGCTCCCTCTGATGGGGCAGCAGCGGCGCTCTCCGCAGCCGGGTTCTGCGCATCCGGGGCTTCGGGCTCCTGGATCTGGTGCAGACGCTCGACGCTGTTTTCCCAATTTAAAAGCGTGCGGGAGCCCTGCATCTCGCGGATCTTGGTGCAGTCCTGCATCATTTCCAGCACGCCGCGGAATTTGCCCTCTGCATCGCGCACCGCAACATAGATGATGTAGATGAATTGACCGGGCTTATTGATCCAGAACTCTGCTTTGCTTTGTTCGCCGGAGCGGAACTTCTCGATGATCTCCATGACGACAAACACGCTCGTGCGCGGATGGCAGTTCTGCACCTGTCGCCCGATTACATTCTTGCTGCGCGGGAAGACGCGGTGTTTGGTGTCGCTGTAAAAACGGACAATCTCGTTTTCATCGACATAGGTGATGTCGACGGGCAAGTGCCGATAGATGAGATTGATCTGATCGAGCGTGAGGTTTCCGGTGCTGACATCAAACGTCTGCTGGGGCGAAGCTGTCTTGTGCCCGTATTTTGCAAGCAAGGCAGCCAAGTCGGCAGCCAAATCACCATCGGCTGCCTTCGCTTCCGGCGCTGCCTTGACGGGCTCGGCTTGCTGCGCAGTCTGCCCCCAGGCATAGCCGATTTCCCGATCGCCCGCCTTCATCTGCTCGAATTCTGCGGCCGGAATGAGCGCTAAGGAAGTGGGATAGAGAATCGTTTCTTCCTTGGCCATCAAGTCGCGCAGATCATCGACAATGGTCTGCTGCATGGCGATGAATTCATCGTCCTTGTCGGCATCGAGGAGCGAACGGGCCTTATTGATTTCATCGCGGATGAAGTCATCCAAGAGCCACATGGTGTCGGTCGGGCGATCAAAGCCGTGACGCTCCAAGGCCGAATAGAGCTGATTCTGCTTGCGGCTGAAGTGGATCTTGTACTTTTCCAAGCGGTCGTAGAGCTCAAGCCACTGGTTCTTGATCAGCGGGTACTGCACCAGATCCTCGATCTCCTTCAGGATCCCCCGCAGCGTATCGTTTTCTTGGTAATAGTGCGAGAGCGGATGATCGGCCGGCAGCTCTGGGCGTTTCGTGGAGAGCACGTCGCTGAAGAGATCAATCATCGCCTGAATGTCTTCCTTGCGGCATTCATCGGGATCGAGCGATTGCTGACCTTGTTCGGCCACGGCAAACTCATAGGGCTCCAAGGTGCCCAATTCTGCCTTGGCTCTCTTGCGGCCCTCTTCGAGAGTGATTTCGCCCGCGTTGTACGCGCGCTTCAATTCCATCATCGTCTGGAGCTTCTTCTCGTCAATGGATTTGCCGAGGTTCTCCCGCATTTTTTTGTTGCTATAAGTAGTCATTTTGTCCTCATCGGCCCGCCTGCTTGCCAGTCCATTGGCAGCAGAGCGGAATTGAGTCTCAATTCTATTGACGGATGAAATATTGTTCCATGAATACATTTGTGTCTGAATTGGACTGGGTTTCAGGCAGCACAAAATGGGCGGACGCGGATCGTCTGCCCAGTACAAAGCAGTGTCGTCTTTGCCTCCGCGACGGGAGCCTCAGTAAGGCTCATGATTATGAATCGTGTCAAGACTCAAAAGACTGCGGATTTGAAATTCCATGGATGGGCGGTGCGTCAGTGAAAAAGCAGCGCGATAGGTTCGCGCTGCTTGGACTGAAACGGCCTCCTAAAAAACACTCCGCTCACGGACGGATCCGTTAACCGCGCGTTCAGGACGCCAAACGCGGTTGTTTCAGCAGCCCGCAGCCGCCCTGCCCGGGGTCAGAATTTCCAAGCTGCCTGCAGCTGCGCACTGATGCCGCGGCGCTTGCCGGCGTATCCGTTCATGCCGGCATCAAACTCAAAGTCTCTCGCTTCGTTCTGATACGTCCAGCCCAGGGAGACAATACCGGTGCTGCCTTCGAGATCGGTACCATCTAAAGCCAAATCACCGTATTGATCGGCGGCGCGCCCTTTTGCATCGGCCTTGAATGTGTATTCATAAGTTAACGCAATATAGGGTCGCAAGTCAGCCGTATAAGCATACTCAAACACCGATCCCAACTGTGCCCGATGCGAATTGAACGACGCAAAATGGAACTTGGCTCCAGCCACCTCAGCAGAACCAGAAGCGGTATGCATCTCACTTTCTCGGCCATCGTAGAAGTAATTCAGGAACGTACGGCTCTTAAACTTTTCCGAAGCCTGAAATTCACCATATGCACCGAGGTGAGCTCCCCAATAATTGCTGGTACGGTCAAAGTCAACTTTTACCCCTGCTAAAGGCACAGAGAATTCGTTGCGCAGCCAGCCGCCCTTGACATACCCCGTGACATGCAGCCAATCCATTGGTGTTGTGTAATTGCCATAGACGCCGAAGCCCACATAGTTGTGTTTGCCGTCGCCCTTCGTTTCTCCAACGAGAGTCGTTGCGGCTGTGCGGGTATCGTATGTTCCATGTCCCATTTCCAAGAAGGCCCCGACTTCAGAATCCCGCAGGTTGAAAGCGTAGCCGAGAAGACCTGAAGTCACTGTGGTGTCTAAAGCTCCGGCAACATCCAAATCGTATTTTCCTGCTCGTGCCGCCGCAAAGGGGCCGGTCTGACGCACACCCTGCCGAGACTTCATTGTGGAATCGATCAAAAGTTCGTCGGCAGCGTACATTGCTGCTGCTGACGCGATGCTCGACTGCATCAGCGCATTGGTCTGATCGTTAACTTTGTCAATATTCGGACGCTTGTTCTTGATAGTTGCCGTCAATAAGTAACTGCTCTTCATCGTGAGATCGTAGTCATCCTTGGTGAGGTCACTTTCTTGCACGCGAGAGAGGGATGCCATGTGCTTTACATTGAGATTGCCTTTAAGTTCATTCAAAGAAGTGCCGGCAGTCAAAAGATTATGTTCGTCATCCAAAGCCACACCAGCATAACTTTCAATAAGACGAATTTCATCACCAGCCTGCAAATTAAGACCAGCTCCTGACAACGTGATAGTGCTTGCTCCGGCAGCTGAAGCAGACGAATGCAGTATTACCGGAACCGTTCCGTAAGCCGTTATCAAAGCCTTGTTGGCCGTTAACTCAGAAAGTGCTTCGGCAGTCAAGAGGAAGTTTAAAGAAGCATTGGGAGCAATCGTGAGGGTTGAAAGCTGAGAAAGCCCAGTCACATTCCAGTAAGAATTCTCATCAGCATTTCCCGAACCAACGGTAAGGTAAAGCCCTCCAAACGTCCTGCCGACGTATTGAAATCTCGTAACACCAGTGAATTGGACTTTTCCTTTTCCCAAACTATTTATAATGACAGTTCCGTTATTCCATGCAGAAATCATCGATTCTGCTGTCGTGACGAAGTCTCTTTGTACCTCAATAATACCTTGGTCTCTTGCGTACAAGGCTTCTTGAGCATTGGTTGTAAGCGATTCTGAGATAATTGTAATTGAATCATCTCTCGTCCAAACAGCAGTGGACTTTCCTCCTTCATTATAAATAGCAGCAGTTTTAATTTTTAATATATTCTGATTTTCTTCATCATCAGGAGAAATACCATAATAATAATTATAATTAGAATTAAAAATACCATATGATTCAGTATTCCCGCTGAAATTTATGGTCAGATCATCGTTCAAATTCACTGCGTCAGCGTAGGCGACATACAAGCCATAAGCATGATGAGTATTCTTCACTGCAAGTTGGAGTGAATCGGCAAAATGATAATCGTACCAACCTACCAATCTGAGTGCTATCGCATCAGTATTAAGAGCATCTTGAAGCGAAATCTTTATTGGAGCTGAAAAGTTCAAACCCTCCTTACGGGATCTATCGTTATTGATATTAAAACCATAAAATTTTTTTAGAGATTTTGAATTACGGCCATTAATGTCTATATTGAGCTTATTCGCACTCAAAACACCATCATCCAAAATGATGCCAGTCAAACTAGAATCGCTGTCTCCAGCAGTTAATTTTACGTCAGCAAATGTCGTGTTCAAATGAGCTCGCTGCGCTAATCTCAATCCCGCCACATCTCGCCCCGTAGTGCTTCCTGAACGATCAAGATTGAGCGTAAAACCATCAGCAAAGACGACAGGGCTTGACTTGTCTGCATCGATGCCTCTGGATGCGGTACCGTTTAAAAGAGTACTTTCAGTATTAAACGTCAAAGCCGAAGTCGTCCCGCCATTCGCTCGAATGATCACGCCATCCCCTTCACGGCGGAGTATTAGCTTTCCGCCGTTGAACGCTATGTCAGAAGCGCCTGTCAAACCTGTCTCAACCACCGAGGCTTGGTCATTCGTTGTATTGTTGTTGATTAAGCGAAGTTCAGCATCTGGAGCAATTGTTATCGTTACTCCTGATCCAATAATAGTTCTCTTATCTGAAGTGATCGTTTCATTGTTGGTAAAGTTTCGGTCAGAGTTTATTTCGATATCATTATTATGACCCGCAAATGCAACACCATCAAAAACCAAATTAAGAGCCAATACTAAGGCAGTAAACCTTCCGTACTTCATCTACTCTCCCCTTATAAAATATTTAAATAAAAGTCTTTGAATCTGGAGAGAAATAATCAACTTCGTATCCAAGTTCAAAAATTTGAACTACGAAATAAAGGCATCAGCAGCCGCACAAATACAGCCATCCGCGCAATTTTTCTTAGGTTTTATAAAGACGAAAATTCATTTTCGCGCTAGCTGACTTTATAGATACGAAATATCTCTGTCAAGGAAAACAAATACAAGCAGAAATACGAAAAGAAAACACCATAGATTACTTGTCAACACTCCTAAATCGACACCCTAATCCACATCTCCTCTGCCATTAGAAGAATATTTTGCCATCAACGGCATCGTATTCATCAAAGAAATGAATACACAAGAATATCCCACCATGAAATACTTCTGTGATGTGATAAACAGGTGCCAAAGAATTTAACGAACCGGTGCACCATCAACAAATATTATGTGCCTAAATATTCTCTGTGGAAAAGAGCTTAATGATTCCCATTTAATGAAATGGTCCTGGTTATTCTTATAAAACAGAAATAACCCTCTGCGATCACAGAATAAATTAAAGCTAAAAGAAGGATAGTTTTAGTTATAGACCTTCCAGGCATCAAGACAAAAATATCGCAGCTTAAAAAAGCAATTATCGCATTCAAAGCTTTGCACTTCCGTACATCATTGATGGTTTCCTGCCAATGACCCGGCTCTAATGCCGGCACACTGAAGGAAACTCACCTAAAACGGAATACTGAAGATGTAAGAGCGTTCTTCTATACGAAGAACCGAGGCCTCCTCGGCGTCTTCCCACCTATGCCCCATGCCAAAGTCTCCAATGCCGCAGCGCATGGAGGAATAAATGGGAAGACTTTATTATTTGTTATTTATTGATTTTCCAGTGCCTTATTTTTATTGTTGAGAATATCAATCTCCAGACGGTTGTATGGAATTTCGATGCCGGCTTCAGCAAATCGGCGAAGCAGATTCATCATGATGTCGGTCTTAATGCCTGCCGTGCCGTTCACCGGATCTTCAACCCAGAAATTGACATTGAGATCAATCCCTGAACTTGCAAATCGCGAAACGGAAGCCCAGGGTTTGCGGTCCTTCGGAATACGAGGGCGATCTCTGCCGACTTCATCGAGCATCAGTTCAAGCGCTTTTTTCACATCGGCGTTATAAGCCACTGAGATCTCAACCGTCTGAAGCGTCGGCGAATCCGAATAGGAAAGGTTCTGTACCTGCGAGGTAACGAACGACTCATTCGGAACGATGCTTTCAACGCCGCCCGCACTCCTCACGACCGTAAAGCGCGTATTGATTTCCGTCACCTTGCCGGTGAAGCCGCCGACCGTTACGAGGTCGCCGATCTTCACAGACTTGTCGAGCAGGATGATGAAGCCCGACACGTAATTCGAAGCAATCTTCTGGAGTCCGAAGCCTAAGCCGACGCCGAGCGCACCGCCGAAGACCGAGAGAATAGTGAGATCAATGCCGACCGTACCCAAGCCGATGATGACCGCGATCACCATCAGGAAAATTCGAACAACGCGGCCGAGCACAACCTTAATGTTGCCCGTCAGACTCTTCGCATCGGTGATCGTCTGTTCGATCATCTCGCTGATCCAATTAGCAGCAGCAACGGTGAGCAGGACCGAGCAGACTGCCATAAAGAGCTTCCATACGGTCATGTTGCCCGAACCGATTGGAATGGCCGTCGCGTCAAGCACATCAACGAGGTGCGTGAGGACCCCGAAGAACTGCAGAATCGCCAAAATCCAGAACGTGACGACGATCGACTTCGTAATGCGGGGTGAAATGATGCTCGAACCCACCATTGCCTGCAGAAGTCCCAAAACGATTGCAAGCAGTGAGTAGGCATAAAAGAAGCTGTAGGCGACCTTTAAGAGCACCAGACTGGATGCCTGATACCCCATCATCACAGCGCCGTAGGCACAGCACGCCGTTACGGAACCGGCCGCAAGTCCGAAAGCAATGGCATTGACAACGCTCAGCGCAAGACGCTTCATGCGCTGCGTAAACCGCTCTTTAAGCTCATGCGGCGGCATATGCCGGGCAACGACGCTGCGCACAAGCTTTGAACACATCAGGCCGGCCAATACGGCAACGACGATAACGCAGAGCTGGAAAAGGACATTGCCCCAAGTGAGGCCTTCCAAAAGCTTTTCAAAGAAAACGACAAAGTAATTGGTCGTATCGGCAATGGCGTCAGTGAGGTGTTCCGTACCCATCGACAAATCAGGCCCATGCACAGCAGCATCGGCCGCTTCTGCTGCTGCGGATGAGGCTGCAGCGGTTTCAGTAATTGCCATATATTCAACTCCAATCGGTGTCTAAGCTGATGAATTGCAAAAAATAAATGTCAGCCGCATCTCTGCAGGCAAAGCGGGCTGTCCAAAAGCTGCACGGATCATAACGGCACAGTGCGATTTTTGGCGGATACAAATGATTGGGGTTTAATTACACCCCTGTCTTCCTTTCTGCTCGCTTTCCCGAAGATGGTTTACAAACACAGCGCCATTGCAAGGAAAAAACCATATTCACGGGAAACCCGCCGAACAGCAAAAATTCTGGAACAAGACATTGTTAAGCACAAACTATCAGGGTCTGTCACTTCTATCCTAACAACGCTGACGCCATCATTGAACATTCTGGCTCTATAGTGGAGTCAGTTCCTCACTCTCATCGCACCGAGCCGCCTCATGCGACGCATCTTCGAGCAGCTTCCCTACTTTCTGCCGGCCGAGCCCGCTCCTTTCGCACGGCTTTTCCTCACCGAAGGCATTCGCCGCGAGGTTGCCAAAGGCGAACTCCTCAAACGCGGCGGAGAATCCCAGCGACTTTTCTTTTTGGAGTCGGGGCTTTGCGCTTATTACGCTGCGGAAGCGGAAAATCACCGTCCGACGATCCTCTCTGTTTTGCTCCCCGGCCGCGCGATGGGCGACCTTACAGCCAGCGTGGGCACACGCTGCAATGTATTCACGCGGGCGCTTGAAAAAAGCGTCGTGCGCGTCGTGCCGCCCGCGGTGCTCACCGCCGCACTGATGAAGGATCCGGCACTCGCTCAGCTTGAAATCCGCTCCGTCATTGCCAAAGAGGAATCCATTCTGGAAGGCATGACGGCGAACTTCATTCGTCCGCCTGCCGAACGGATTGTGATCTGTGCTAAAGCCCTCTGCCGAGCAAAAAATGTGTCGCCCAGCAGCGGCTGGCACAGACTGCCGCTCACGATATCTGCCGAACGCATCGGCGAGATTGTCAACCTCAACCGCGTGAGCGTTGCCCGACAGATGTCCTCCTGGATGAAAGCAGATCTTGTTCGCCGAGACGGGCGAAAACTGCTTTTTTCCGACCAGCTCTTTGCCGCCGTTGACGACTGGATTGAGAATCCCGTGCCGAAATGCCCGCTGCCGGCCTAAACGGCAAACGGCTCCGAGGTGATGAGACCAAGAAGCCGTTTGAGCTTAGCCGAATGAAGATCGAATGGCTTCGATCTGACTGGAATGACGTTACTTCAGAGTGCGGATGTACTCTGCCGCAGAATCCACTGCGATGCGCCCCGAATTAACGGCGAAGCCTACCGTCGAGCCCGCCATCAAAAGATCATACGAGTCGCCGTACATGCCGCCCACATCGTTTCCGGCCGCGTAAAGCCCTGGAATCGGATCTTCTTCGGGCGTAACGACTTCAAAGCGTTCATTGGCCTTAATGCCGCCCAAGGTCCCAAGAGAGCTCGCCACGGACTTGATTGCATAGAAAGGACCGGTCTTCACTTCGCGCAGATATTTCGGGTCCTTGGCAAATTCAGCATCGTGACGAACGTCACAGTAGCCGTTATATTCCGCCACTGTCTTCTTGAGCTTATCGGCATTCATGCCGGTCGCTTTCGCGAGCCCGTCAAGCGTATCCGCCTTAAACGCCCAGCCAGCCTGCACCGCACCATCCCAGTCCTTCTGGAACTCGGTTAGCTTAGTGCCGACCGGCACCATTACGCCTACGCCGAGGTCAATGCCCTGGTCCTTTTCCATATGATCAAGCGTCTTCTGGTCATAGACCACGAACATCGTTCCGCCGATGCGTTCCAGGGCGTTGCCGGCAAACGGCCATTCGAGCATGATTTCTTCGTTGCAGAACCGTTCGCCCTTGGGCGACAGCCAGAGATGCGGCTGCTTGGCGGTAGCGCTGACCTGATTGGTCGTGGAAACGCCGCGGGGCCCCGGACGATAAGAGGCCTGCACCTCCGTGCCTTCCTTCCCGCCGCCAACGGCCCAGGCCATCTGGATGCCGTCGCCGGTCTTGCCCGTCTGCGCGAGGCCGTCCGCATCGGCAAAGCGGAGATATTTCTCACGCATGGTCTTGTTGTCAAAGAAGCCGCCCGTCGCAATGATGGTCGCCTTGGAACGGATGGTGATCTTGTCGCCCGCTTTGTTCGTCGCTTCAACGCCGACCACGCGGCCGTTTTCGGTAATGAGCTTCTGTCCCCAAGTGTTCGTCAGAAGCGTCTGCCCGGCTTTCTTATACTTGTCGATAAAGAGGTTGATCCAGCCCGCACCGCGGCCCTCGTAAATGTGCCAGGTGTACAGACCGTTGGGATAGTTGGAAAAGAGCTTTTCGAACTTCACGCCGTTCTTGATCATCCAGTCAATCGTGTCGGCGGAGCGGTCAACGAAGGCCCGGACCATGCGCGCATTGCCGCGCCAGTGACCGTAATTCATGATTTTCATGAATGCTTCGTCTTTGGTGAGACCGTAGTTCCAGTTGCGCTGCATAGCGCTCTCAACGGCAAAGATGCCTTCGGAATATTTGCCGGTGCCGCCCGGAAGACCAGACTTTTCAAGCGTGATGACCTTCATGCCCTTTTCGGCGGCTGCCCAGGCAGCTGCGGTGCCGGACGCACCCGCGCCGATTACGCAGAGGTCGGCTTCATAAGCCGCATCCGCAGCAAATGCAGGATTCATCATCATGACTGCTGCCGCGGCAGCAGCCGTCATCGCGAATTGTTTCATTCTTGCTCTCCTTTGAATCAGCGGACGTCCCTAGAGACGCAGGCTCTTTTTCAAAGGAAGAGTGTTGATCAGCAAGACAAATTTCGTCTGTAGCACAAACTACAAAATGAGCTCAGGAAAAACACGCAGACCGCAAACGGATAAACGCATTCTTCACCGTCTGCGCCGAAAATGAGCATATGCAGGCTCCCGACTGCCTGCGGCCATTCAAAAGGAGAATGACATGCCGAACCTCTCTCGGCGCAAGTGGCTTAAAACCGCTGCGCTTACCACAACACTCTTTGCCGGCGCTTCATCTGCATCTGCCAAAGCTTTTGATCCGATGCCCGAAAAGTGGGATGAAACGTTTGATGTTGTCGTCATCGGTTCCGGGTTTGCCGGTCTTGCCGCCGCTATTGAAGCTCGGCTGGCCGGCGCTTCTGTCTGCGTATTGGAGAAGATGCGCGTCATCGGCGGCAATTCCATCATCAACGGCGGCATCATGGGCGTTCCGGGAACACCCATGCAGAAAAAAGAAGGCCTCGAAGACTCGCCGGAACTCATGGCCAAAGACATGATGACCGAAGGGGGCGGTCTCAACCAGCCCGAAAAAGTGCGGCACCTCTGCGAAGAGGCGCTCCCGACCTGGGAGTGGACCATCCAAACGCTCGGCGTTGAATGGGTCGAGGAGCGCGTGGCGCAGGAAGGCGGTCATTCCGTGCCGCGCTGCGCGATTGTTAAAAACGGCTCCGGTTCCGGCATTGTCCTCAAGGAAGCTGCCAAGCTTGAAGCGCTTGCGGTCAAACCGCGCACCCGCACTTATTTGGAGCGCATTATTCGGGATGCCGACGGCCGAGTGAAAGGCGTTCAAGTTCGTGAGGGCTACAGCTTCCCGAAGGCCGATTCGGGGAAGGTGAAGTTCATCGCCGCCCGCAGAGCCGTTGTACTCTGCCACGGCGGCTTCGGAGCTGATATCAAATACCGCTCCATTCAGGATCCGAAGCTCACGGAGAAACTCGGCACCACTTGCCAGCCGGGCGCTACCTCTGAAGCCTGGCGCGAGGCTGCCCGCATCGGCTGCCAATTGATTCAAACGGACTGGATCCAGTGTGCGCCTTGGACCTCGCCCGTCGAAAAGGGGATGGGCATTGCGCTTTTCTTTGCTCAGGGCGCTGCGGCCATGTTCGGCGTGTGGGTGCAGGATAAGACCGGAGAACGTTTCGTGGATGAACTTGCCAACCGGAAAGTTCGAGCCGACGCCATCATGACGCTCCTCAATGAAGGCATTCACTGCTACGCGATAGCGGATGCCAAAGGCGTCGAACCGATGGGCATTTCTCGCCCCGGCCTGCTGCAGAAAATGCTCGAACGAGGCTGCGTGAAGCAGTATGAAACGCTCGAAGCACTCGCCGCCGGTGAAAAGATCAATATTGAGGGTCTTCGAAAGAGTGTCGAGGAATGGAACGGAGCCGTTAAGAGCGGCACAGATGCGCATTTCAAACGCTATGTCAATAAGAAGGCTCAGCCAATGGGAACCGGACCTTGGTACGTTTCGACAATGGTGCCTAAAGTTCATCACTGCATGGGCGGGATCTATACGGATATGCAGGCGCGAGCGCTCGATATCTCGACCGATGAACCGATCCCAGGCCTTTTCGCTGCCGGCGAAGCGACGGGCGGCGTGCACGGTGCTGTTCGCCTCGGCTCCTGCGCCGTCACAGACTGCTTGGTCTACGGCCGCATTGCGGGCCGCACAGCGGCTCAAAATGAAAGCTGGATGTGAATAAACAGGGTTCTGCCAACGGCTGAATCGAGTTTGGCCTAAGGGCTTTGAAGGCGGCCCGCATACCGAGCGCTGCCGCCTTTATGGTCAACGTTCGCCGAGGCGCTTGCAGTCGGCGACGGGTCAGCCGCAGGCGGGACACGCTTCAATCGGTCAGGGAGCGACGCATCCCTCGGTAGGCTTAGGGCAATGAATAAGCGCGCGACTCAGGTTTCGGGCGTTGCGCCGCACTCGAACTCCAAATACTGCAGACCCCGTCTGCCGCTTCAAATTCCGCTCCCGAGGAATCCCTTATGCAGCTCACAATCCCTCATACCATTGTCCTCATCTCCCGCCCCGTCCCGCAGGCCGCACCGGCCAATGAAATAAACGCACAGACGCTTGCGGCTCATTTCTTTGGCGATATCCAAAGGAAAATCGTGAGGCTTGAGGGCGACCTCGGTCTTCGCCTTTTAAAAATCCTCGACTTTAAAGGCGAGGATGCCATTCACAAACGTTTTCGCTTTGCCGCTGCTTCAAGCGAAAATCCCGGTCTGCGCCGTCGGGCGGCCTTTGCCGGCTCCCTTACGCCCGCGATTTGGGCGAGTCTTGCTCAAGATATTGACTACCGCACTCGTTTTGCTGTTCTTCACGATCCTCGAGCCGTGAAAGTCCTTTCCAACTGGTCACTCGCCGCAGCTGTCAAAGGCGATATCACTGCTGCGCAGATGCTGCTGAAAAGTCTTGCGGCGAACGGCTGCGAGCCTCGGCACATGGAAAAGCTCATGACTGAAGTGGATCTCTCGGGCAACAAGACCTTTCGTCTCCAGCTCAAACGCCTGCTCTCTAAAGGTCTCTGGGGCAGCAGCTCCTTTACGCTCGACGATGACGTTGAGCGTGATCTTGCGCTCGAAGCGGCTTTTGCTCAAGCATCCAACGCCTTGACAGCAGGCAAAGACCCCCATCCGATCAAAACCAAGGGCGAGGCGGCAAACCAGAAAAACGAGACAAATGAAACAAACGAGACAAAGGAAAGGCTGCTCTCGCCGATTGCTTTCGGTCTCATTGACCGCATGGCATTTCTGACGAGCTTCTTCCAAAACGGAGAGCTGACGGAGACTCTTCAGAAAATGCTCCTCGACGCAGCCGTACTGCCCCTCACCTGCTCCGAAATCGCCGCACTGATACGAGTACTGCCTAAAGACACTCATTTTGATCCGATACTCAACAGCGCTGCCGAGCTTCAGGATCCGGAAATCAACATTGCGCTCTCTGAGCGTCCCCGCCTGCCCAGACTTGCGCTGAAGTTTCTGCGCGACGACTGGAGCTATGCCGTGCGGCGCAACCGGCTGGCCAATCCGCAAATGCTTAGAAACGTGGAGCCCATCGATATTAAAAGACAGCTCGATCAAGACCCCACGCTCATCGATGATGCGGCCGAATTCGAGATTGAAGCCGTCGTGTCTGCCGCTCCTCACCTAGTCTCCAGATCCTTTTTCTAGCGGGATACGGGAAAAAATCCAAGCCAATTCCGAATGCATGCTGTGCGCCTGCCCATCCTGAGAAACTGCAGGATTTCAAGGCTTCACGGCACCCAGCAATATGGAATAACCGTTTGCTCACATTTGCGCCTCAGCGCATCGGCTATACTTGCCCGCTATTGCAAAATCGGGTGCGGCCGGCATGCCGCCGCGCCCGGCACCTGCTCCCCGCCTTCGCCGATGTCCGCTGCTCGAAAGTGCGCAGACCCTTCACGACCCAAACGGCCGTGAAATCCTGATAGCCGTGAAGTCCGGGAGCATGAACCCAACTACATCCGGGAGCTGCACCTTCAGGAGCACTGCGGTGCGCCTCCCTTCAAGGAAAGAACGGACGATGGCCCAATTCAACACGGTGCAGGAAGCTCTTGAAGATCTCAAGAACGGCAAGATCATTCTCGTCACCGACGACCCGGATCGCGAGAACGAAGGCGACTTCATCTGCGCGGCGGAATTCGCCACCCCTGAAAATGTCAACTTCATGGCTACGCACGGCAAAGGGCTCATCTGCATGCCCATGTCGGCTGAATATGCCAAGAAACTCGACCTGCACCAGATGGTCGAGAACAATACGGACAATCATTCGACTGCGTTCACGGTCTCCATTGACCATATCGACACGACGACCGGGATTTCTGCCTACGAGCGCTCTGTGACCGCGATGAAGTGCGTGGCCGACGACGCTCGTCCCGAAGACTTCCGTCGTCCCGGTCATATGTTCCCGCTGCTCGCGAAGAAAAACGGCGTGCTTGAGCGCAACGGCCACACCGAAGCAACGGTGGATCTCTGCCGCCTTGCCGGCCTCAAGGAAGTGGGGCTGTGCTGCGAAATCATGCGAGACGACGGCACGATGATGCGCACGCCCGAATTGATTGAGCTTGCTAAGCAATACAACCAGAAGTTCATTACCATCAAGGATCTTCAGGCCTACCGCAAAATTTACGAGAAGCTCGTCGACCGCGTGGCCGTCGTGAAGATGCCGACGAAGTACGGTGAATTCCGCGCCTACGGCTACGTGAACCGCTTGAACGGCGAGCACCACGTGGCGCTCGTCAAGGGCGAGATCGGCGACGGCAAGGATCTTCTCGTCCGCGTGCATTCCGAATGCTTAACGGGCGACTGCTTTGGGTCGCTGCGCTGCGACTGCGGTCAGCAGTTCGCCGCCGCAATGACGCAGATTGAGAAGGAAGGCCGGGGCATCCTGCTCTATATGCGCCAGGAAGGCCGCGGCATCGGTCTCATCAATAAGCTGCGTGCCTATGAGCTGCAGGAAAAGGGGCTCGATACGCTCGAAGCAAACCTTGCGCTCGGCTTTAAGGGCGACGAACGAGAGTACTTTACCGGCGCGCAGATTCTGCGTGACTTGGGCGTCAAGAGCATGCGTCTCCTGACGAACAATCCCGACAAAGTCTATCAGCTCGAAGAATTCGGCATCGTCATTACTGAGCGTGTGCCCATCCAGATGGATGCCACTGCCTACGACCTCTTCTATCTGAAGACCAAAGCCGACCGCATGGGTCACCTTTTCAAGTATTGATCCCAAACTGCCTCTAGGGTCCCCCTTCCCGGAAAATCGCGAGGACAGGGGCAAACCCAACAGGTTAAAGAGATCTCGGATTTTCTTCGGGATCTCTTTTGTTTTACGAGCGTTGCAGTCTGTCAGTTTATTAGCAGCTGCACGAAGGCCTTCGTCAAGGAATGGTTGGGCAAACGGTTCGCAGCCGTTTCGCTTCGCCGACATGCCATACGGGTCATCATGCAAAGTGACTGAGCTAACAGCTTGTTTATAGAGCGGCACGCAACTGCCGCCGCAGCGGCATTGCGCATCTCGTGCTGCGGCTCCTTTTGACCTGGTTCCGATGCAGTTCTCTGAGCTGCTCCCGATCTACTTTTTTCCTTGGCTGAGACGGTCGATCATTCCATCGAGAGGCTATAGAAAGACTCGTTTCAGCTCAGCCCGCAGACAGCCCTCCTGATCTTTGTTGTGAATGGGCTGCCCCCGCCTGCGCTGTCTTCCTGCCGCATATCAGTCGTGGTGCACGCTGCCGCTTCTAGACGGTCATTGGTAAAAGCAGGGCCGTCACGGGAGATGCGGGGTTGATCAAAGAGCCGCCAAATAGAGTCATCGGCTTGGGTTACGCCTTGGACGAATTTTTAATCGATCCCGGCCGCAAAGGGCTGCAGCTGAGCTGTGCGCCCAAATACCTCTTTGCGCCTTGCAAGCTTTTCCTCCAGAAGCGCAGTTTGCCCAGCATCACCATCAGAATCGACGCAGCTTCACCAACATACAGATTACACGGCAAAGACCACAAAAGAAGCGGCCAAGCCAATCACCCAATTGGGAGCAGAAGCTTGCTCACACTTAAATGGCCGTCAGAAAACACTTTCTCGGCACTCGCTATCAAAGAACAAAATTGATCGGCACCGATACAGGCCGAATCTCTTTTCAAAGAATGGCAATGGTTGCTTGAGCCGCTGATGAAGCTCAATTCAGGTCTGAAAAAAGACTGGCAGAGAAGGCAACGCTCGATAGCTGAGCAAAAACAGATACACTGTTTTTAACTCGTGATGCCGTTTTACACGAGATCTTAAAAGCATCGGATTCGTCTTTAGATAACGATAATTGATGATGACGTGGTAAACCTATTGCAGACATTTTGTTTAAATATAAACACATTTCGGCGGATCCGAATAAAGTTGATCACCACTTTCATTTCAACCATTTGTCCACGGATGTTTTTTATTATCCACGGTTGACCTGCAAACAAAAAAGAACTACATAGTTTGATGGGTAGTTCCACCAAATATCTTCTGTTGACAATGCGAACGCTTAAATTACGACTTAGGATTGGAAATAATATCTTGTAATATATTCACATTATTTTTGAATATTTCTCAGGTAAAACAAAATGTTACCCCCAGAATCCCACTCAAGTGATTATTCCGTCGCACTTCCTTCTTTAGCAAAATTAACGCTTTGCGCCGCCGCCATTCAAGCGGCCTGCTTTTCTTTTCCAGCTTTAGCAGCCGACAATCCCGTCGTCGAGAAAACGGCTTATTCCGACATCATTTCTCCAGATCCTTCCAATCCATCCAATTGGGTCGTTAACAGAGGAACCGATGATCCTGCGAAAGGTCCTGCTTCCATTTCTTGGCGTCATGGTGCCGCCACCTCAACTCTCACCATCGGTGCATCTTCCGGCCAAACGGTCAAAATTCTAGGCGGCGAACCATTAGCAGCAGTTCTCTATTACAGGGCAAATGGTGCCAATTTCACCAATAAAAAAACGGGAGAATTATTCCAAGCCACAAAGCGCAATGGCTTCGGCTTTCTCGCCCGCGAGGGGAAAATGGGCAGCTTCATCAACAACGGCACGATTGAAGGCGGCTTCACAGGGGTGCGTTTCGATCAGACAGCGATAACCACAATTGTCAATAACGGCACGATCATAGGTTCCATCAAAGGCGGTAATGCAGACCGAACATGGCGCAGTGCCGGTATGGAGATCATGGCGCAAAACATCGGTTCTTTGGAAAACAGCGGTAGGATTCAAGGAAACACCGGCCTGTATTTGGAAGATGTTTGGATGAAAGAGATTGTGAATAAGAGCGGCGGCGTTATTGCCGGTATGGGAGCCCTTAGTTACGATAAAGTGTGGAATAACAAGCCGGGAGCCGCTAACGCCTCTCCCGGGTCTGGCATTTCATTCGGCTACAACAAGGTTGAGACCATCCGTTTGGAGTCCGGCAGTAAGACCACCAGCCAAAACGCGGCCGGTTTATTCGTTGGCACCCAAGGCAATTTGAGTACTTTGGAATTACAGCAAGATGCTGAACTCTCCGGCAATTGGGGCGTGGAGGTCTATCAAGGCAAAATAACAACCGCCAAAATCGACGGTTTGTTAAAAAGCACGGGCGGCTCCGCGTTTTATAACCACGGCACCGTGCAGGATCTGAAAATTACCGATAACGCGACTATCGAAAGCACGGTCGGCATCAGCAACACGGGCAAATTCTCCACGATCGACATTGCCAACGCCGCCACGCTCAACGTCGATTCTGCGGTCGTCGCTAATTCCGGCGTCATCGGTACAGCAGACGACCAAGTGGCTCTGCATATCGGTGCGGACGCCACCCAAGCTAAGGAAGCGCTGAACAATACCGGCGCTATTACTGGCGCGGTCGCCGTTGAAAACGGCGGCACACTGACCAACACGGCCACCGGCATCATCAGCGGCCCCATCATCGCCGGCAGCGGTACGAATACGGGCGCTTCTAACCTATTGGCCGTCGACAACCGCGGCAAGGTCAACACGAGCGGACAAGCAGCTGACATTCACATTGAAAACGGCGGACAGGTTAAGGTACTCAATTGGGGCGTAGGCGTCACAGGCAACCGGGTGGGCGACGGGCAAGGAATTAAAGTTTCCGGAGACAATCTGAACGCCCGGTCAATTAGCGTGGAAAAAGTTCAAATTTCTTCCATCACTGGTTACCAATCCGGAGATATCGACTTCAACAACGCAGTACAAAACGCTTCCGGCCAAGCCTTATCGGGTGTCACCGGAAAACCCACGCAAGACGTTGAGTTCGATGAAACACTCAAACAGCAATACGGCTTGGACGGTTATTACGACCAAGGCAGCGGCTACTTCACACTGTGGGTGAACGCCGTCAAAGGTGTCGGTGCGCAGTTAGCCGAAACGCTGGCCAACCGCTTGAACCGCCGCGCTATGTTCGTAGAGGCGGCTACTGCCGACGTGTCCCAAACCGGCTATACGCACCGCATGCAGGACAATCAGGAATGGCTCACATTCGTCAAACCCTACACGTCCTACGACAAATTCGACCTCTCGGCTGGCGGCACAGTTAAAGGCCACACCACAGGCATCCTGCTCGGCATCAGCAACATGTACCGAAACGAGCACCTCTTCACCCTGTATCTTGGCTACGAAACCACGGACGACAGTGCGGACTCTCTCGACTTTGACATGAACACGGTCTACGGCGGCGCGAAGTTCGCCCGCGTCTTCTGCACGGCAGGGAACGCGGCGTACTACGGCAAGGCCGAGGCCATGTTGGCTCATACTTCTACAGACGTCACCCGCAGCATCGGCGGACAACAATTCACGGGATCTGCCGACACGTTTTCCTATGGCGGTGCCGTGCATATCGGCATGAACTACTCGTTGGGGAAAAGCAGTGTCTTCACTCCTGAAATCGGTGTTGGGTATACCGGTGGCCGCATGGGTGATTTCGACATCAATGGCAATATCGCCGCCGTGAGTTATGAACACTATGACTCCCACACCTCCAACATCGGTTACGGCGATCTGTCGCTCAAATGGTTCCAAAAGTGGGGCACAATCGTAAACACACTGTTGGGCGGCGGCACGCGCGTAAATTTCAACCGTGATATGGACGTCTCGTCCAACATCTCTGGTGTCCAGGGCTCGAGCACGGTTAAATTACCTCGTTCCTACCAATGGGTGAACGCTTCTCTCATCTTGGATGTCAACAGCAACCTCGACCTGTCCTTTGGGTATGTGGGTATTTTGGATACCAACGGTTCGTCCCACAACATGACGGCGAAACTTACTTACACGTTCTAATTCGCCTTTCATCTGTACTGATAACACGGGCATCCTGAAGCCCTCCGCGTGGTGCTCCCCATCCCGGAAAAAACGCGAGGGCAAGGGCAGACACAACCGGGTAAAGAGATCTCGGATTTTCCTCGGGATCTCTTTTGTTTTCCAAGCGTTGCGGTCTGTCAGTTTATTGACCTTCAGAAAGCAGCGGCCAGCGGCCGCATGAAGGTCTTCGTCAAAGAATTGTTGGGCAAACGGTTTGTCACCTTATCGCTGCGCCGACATACCACATGCATCATCAGGCGCAGTGACTGCGGCTAATACCTGCAAAAACAGCTTGCTCATACAGCGGCCCGCATCCGCAATCCGCAGCGGCATTGCGCATCCAATGCTGCGGCTCCTTTTTAATCAGGTACCGATGTAATTCTCTCAACTGCTCCGAATCCACTTTTTCCCTTGGCTGAGACTATCAATCGCTTTGCTTTGCTTTGTTTTGCCGTGGGGCAAAATTCGCTTGACCATTGCGCCAGCGGCATACGACAGCGCCCTTAAGGTCGTATGATCAATATCGTATTTCTAAATGGATACGCACTCACCCTCGGAGCTATTTCAATGAGCACCTTCAGCATCATGGGGCCGCACAATACGGATCTGCCGGATCCCTTTGATATTTTTCCAATTGACGATACGGCCGTCTGTTTTATCAAGAATGTTGTTACAACGCCCAACGTTGAAGTGGGCGAATACACCTATTACGAAGACGACGAGAATCCCACGGAGTTTGACCGCAAAAACGTTCTCTACAACCGTCCGGAATTCGGCGACAAGCTCATCATCGGCAAGTTCTGCGCGATCGGTGCGAACACCAAGTTCATCATGGGCGCAGCGAATCACAGCGTATCGACGGTGTCGACCTATCCCTTTAGTCTCTTTGGCGGCAAATGGGCAAAAGCGGCCCGGTCCACTTACGACCTGACGCCGCATAAAGGCAACACCATCATCGGCAATGACGTCTGGATCGGCCGCCGCTCAGTCATTATGCCGGGCGTGAAGATCGGCGACGGCGCCATCATTGCCGCATCTGCGGTGGTGACGAAAGACGTTCCGCCCTACACGGTCGTAGGCGGCAATCCGGCTGAATTTATCCGCCGCCGCTTCAACGACCGCCTGACGGCAATGCTCCTTGAGCTCAAATGGTGGGATTTCAAGCCCGACGATCTCATCAAGGTGCTTCCGGTCCTTACAGATCCTGATCTGGAAAAAGTAGAACGGGAAGTTGAGGCGCTCCTCAAGAGCCGCCGCTGATTTTCGGACCGCTCTCAATGACCGGCGCTTCGTATATGCAATCGAAGCGCCGGTCAACATTTATAAACAGCCTGATAACCTTCCCGATGACGGCATCAATTGTCCGTCGCTTGCGCCCGATTGACTGAAATACGCCTTTTCTCCCATTTGTCGTATTTTGGCCGCAGGTTTTTCTTGTTAACTTGTAAAACATCGAACGATAGAGGCGCGGACGCGAGGAGCCTCGGGCGAGCCGGCAGGCCGGCAGCGACCCCGAGGGGAGGCAGATCCGCCGAATTCGCCGGCATCCTCAGCCTGGGGGACGGCGGATGGGCCTGCGGGAGATACCCGCTGGACTGTCTGCCTGCAAAATGCACGAAATTGATTGGTTTTCGTGAATTTGTGAGCAGTTGCGCTATCTTGACCGGTCAAAGCAGCGTGCACTCTGCCGGCACGTTGTTTTTTGCGCCAGCAGAGATAACGCTCTTTGCTGGCGCTTCTTTTATGAATTTGAGGCTGTCGGCGAGGAGCGCTGAACGTGCAGCAGGATGGTTTCCCTGCTCTTGAGATCGATACTGCGATTTTTCAATCCGTTTCAAGCACCCGCGGATCTCAGGAGTGACCGCACCGCTTCGCCCCTACAATTCCACCCTGCAACCCCAACTACGCACGGTATTCAGCATGTCTCATCCGACAATTCGCGGCTCACTGGTCGCACTTATCACACCTTTCAATGAAGACGATTCGGTCAATTTCGACAAGCTCGGCGAACTCATTGACTTTCATCTGGCCAACAGCACCGATGCTCTGGTGATCCTCGGCACAACCGGCGAATCTTCAACGATGTCTCACGAAGAAGACAACGCGGTCTGCGAATATACCGTCAAGCGCGTTGCAGGCCGCATCCCCGTTATTGCCGGATCGGGCTCCAACTCTACGCAGACGATGCTCGAAAAGTCGCTCTCCTATGAACGTCTGGGCGCTGACGGTCTGCTCCTCATTACCCCCTATTACAACAAGACCAACGAAGAAGGGATGTACCTTCACTTCAAGACCGTCGCCGACGCCGTGAAGATTCCCTGCATTCTTTACAACGTACCCGGCCGCACGGGCTGCTCCATATCAGTGGCCAATGTCGCACGCCTCTCGCAGCACCCCAACATTGTGGGCATCAAGGAAGCGAGCGGCAATATGTCTTATGCGGCAAAGGTCGCAAAGTACCTCTCGGACGATTTCGCCATGTATTCGGGCAACGACGACATGATTGTGCCGCTCCTTTCCATCGGTGCTTCGGGCGTCATTTCGGTGCTGGCCAACATCGCTCCGAAGGAGACGCATCAGATGGTTTTCGATTATCTTGAAGGCCGCACGGACGACGCACGACGCGCGCAGATTGAACTTCTCGATGTGATCAACGATCTCTTCATTGAAGTGAATCCGGTTCCTGTCAAAGAGGCTATGAATCTCCTCGGCATGGATGTCGGCGGCTACCGTCTCCCGCTCACGCATATGACTGAAGCCCACCGCGAAACGCTGCGTTCGTCACTCGCTGCCGCGGGCTTTCTGAAGTAAGGAACTCTTCGCTATGAGAATCGCTCTCATCGGTATGGGCCGCATGGGCCGCATGATCCGAGACTGCGCCGCAGACCGCGGCATCGAAGTTGCGGCCGAATTCAATACGGCGACGATCGCTCAGCTCGCCCAGTGCGACCGTATGGATGCCGTCATTGATTTTTCCGCTCCGGCGTCGCTGCCGGCACTCGCGGCCTATGTGCAGCGCACCGGAACGCCGCTCGTTTCCGGCACCACCGGCTATTGCGACGAAGAAGCTGCCCGCGTCAATGCGTTGGGCAGCTACGCGCCCGTAGCGGTGAGCGCCAACTTCTCCATCGGCGTTGCGGTCTTAAAGCACCTCGCCGCAGAGGCTGCCGCTCTGCTGCCGGACTTTGACATTGAGATCATCGAAACGCACCACCGCATGAAAAAAGATGCGCCGAGCGGCACGGCGAAGCTCCTTCTTTCAGCCGTCAACCCCGACGGCACCCATCCGACGGTCTTCGGCCGCGAAGGATTCGCACCCCGCACAGCCGGTGAAATCGGTGTCCACGCTGTCCGCGGCGGCACCGTGGCGGGCGTGCATACCGTGTCCTTCTTCGGCGACGAAGAAGAGCTCTCACTCACCCACCGCGCGGAATCCCGCCGGATCTTTGCAATTGGCGCGCTTAAAACCGCCGAAAAGCTCAAGGACGCCCCCGTGGGTCTGCACACCCTTGACGAACTGCTTTTCGCTCGCCGCTGAGTGCTGCACTTCAACTTTCTAACACTGGGGATTGAATCACCATGATGAACGCACAGGAAATCATTCACTACATCGCCACGGCTGAAAAGAAGACGCCCGTGAAGATCACGCTTCGCGAGAAAGCCGGCGAAGCCCCGATCAGCTTCGGTTCGGCAAAGGTCTTCGGCGTCGGCGACAAAGTGATTTTCGGCGACTGGAAGGAACTCGGTCCGATTCTTGAAGCCAACCGCAGCAAGATCGACGATATGGTCATCGAAAACGACTGCCGCAACTCCGCCATTCCGCTTCTTGACCTCAAAGGCATCAACGCCCGCATTGAACCCGGCGCGGTGATTCGCGATCAGGTGACGATCGGCGACGGCGCAGTGGTCATGATGGGCGCCATTATCAACATCGGCGCGGTGATCGGCGAAGGCACCATGATCGATATGGGCGTTGTGATGGGCGGACGCGCCACTGTCGGACGCCGCTGCCACATTGGAGCTGGCACTGTGCTCGCCGGCGTCGTTGAACCCGCTTCCGCGCAGCCCGTCATCATCGATGACGATGTCTTTATCGGCGCCAATGCCGTCGTGATTGAAGGCATCCATGTGGGCGAAGGCGCCGTCGTCGCCGCTGGCAGCGTCGTCATTGAAGATGTTCCGGCCGGTGCCGTTGTGGCAGGCGTGCCTGCGCGCATCATTAAGGCGCATAAGGACGCCGGCACATCAACTAAGACAGCCTTGGAAAGTGCGCTGCGGCAGCTTTAACTGCACTGCCGGCTGCTTTGGGTATCCGGTTTGAGCGGTGTGCCCCAAACAATTCATCGACGGCCGCATGCAGTGCGGCCGTTTCTTCATAAACGACAGCGAAAAGTTTTCTGACTTCCAGGCCGGAAAAGAGCGGCCTTGAAGCGCTCACACACGACTAGTAACTTCCCCTCAATCCTTTCAATCTGCATCTTAAGACGCCGTTGTTGACAGTGCTTCTTAGGCCGAGACGTTAAGCCTGTTGATAGGATGAGACCACTATTGACCGCCGAGCCTGCTCACAGTACCGCATCAACAGCGGTTTAAGCTCTTCTGTCATCTGTCTTTGACCGTCGGCAGCAGTGCTTCGCCCACTCGATTTTTGTTAAGGACATTGCTCTCATGTTCGAGCGCATTCTTAAATACCGCCGCGATCTCCACCAGATCCCGGAACTTGACTTTGATCTTCCCAAGACCACCGCTTATGTGCGCAGCGTGCTTGAGAAACTGCCCTGCGAGGTCTTTTCCCCCGACGGTCACGCTGTCTGCGCTTGGTTTGATGCCGGCGCTCATGAAGCCGTTGCCTTCCGCTCCGACATGGATGCGCTCCCCATCTGTGAAGTCTCCGGCGTGCCTTTTTCGTCCAGACATCAAGGGCACATGCACGCCTGCGGACATGACGGCCACATGGCCATGGTGCTTGAGCTTGCGCAGTATGTTGCGTCGGTCAAAGACCGCTTAAAGCAGAATGTTCTGCTGGTTTTCCAGCCTGCTGAAGAGACGACGGGCGGCGCTCAGTTCATCTGCCAGTCCGGCATTTTTGCGCAAAAGAACGTGAAGGCCATTTACGGCTTTCACCTTTGGCCGGATCTGCCGCTCGGACAGCCTGCAACCCGTCCGGGGCCGCTCCTTGCCGCATCGTGCGAAGTCACGGTTGACATTGAAGGCAAAAGCACTCACATCGCCAAAAGCGAAGACGGTGCGGATGCCCTGCTTGCCGCATCCCGCTTTGTCGTGGGTGCAGAAAAGATTCTTGACGATCTTCACGCCGCCGAGGGCCCCTGGTGCACGCTGAAGTTTGGTCTGCTGCAGGCCGGCACGGTGCGCAACGCCATTGCTGCGCATGCTCACCTTGAAGGGTCGCTGCGCGTTTTCAGCGAGTCGGCCTTCAAGATGGGGCGCGATCGCCTTTATGCGCTGGGCGAACAGATCTCTAAGGATCTCGGCGTTAAAGTTCATGTAGATGCCCCTGAAGGCTATCCGCCGGTCGTCAACGATGAAAAACTCTTTGAAGATGCCCAAAAGCGTCTGCCGAACCTCGAAATGCTGCCTAAGCCCCTCTTGATTGCCGAAGACTTTGCCTACTACCAGCGGACGCTGCCCGGGCTCTTCATTCTTCTGGGCACCGGCACCGGGATTCCGCTCCATTCCGACCGTTTCAATTTCGATGAAAAAGTGCTTGAAAAAGGCGTTGAAATCTATAAGCACTTCATTGATTTGAAGGACTAAGCCGCACTTCATTGCTTCTCATTGATCCCGCGGATCCGCAGACCGTCAGCATGGCGTCTCACTCATGCTGACGGTCTTTTTTATGCCGCGTCGCGCTGCTCGAGAGCACCGTTCATGGTCAAACTCCTCGGTCAACGTCATCGATAGGCTGCCGCTCTGACACGTTCGGTGCGGCGCTTTTGCCCTTAAACCCATCTCTTCGCAGAACGAGCAGTGCACCAATATGGTGCAGACATTTCTAAATCAGCGCATTTAAAAGGGCAATGTCGTCAATAAAGCGTTACTACCTATTGACTTTATCTTAAGAAAAAATCACCAGTTTTGAATTAAACGCCGACAGGCATCCCTTCCCCGGGGATCCTTATTCATGCATGTCGATCACCGATTCCGATCGTTTACATCTATTTCTGGGGAGTCATTCAAAAAAAATAAAAGTCTTTCTGCTTTTGGCACGGCTTTGGCTTAGGAATAACGGAACGGCACCGCGAATCCCTGAACAAGCGGTCCGACCTCGCCAAAGAAAAGAAAGAGAGGACTCCCCATGAACACAACCCACTCCGTTGCCCTTGTCGATTCGGCGTCCAATATGACGTCAAGGGGCTCTGCGTCTGCAGGCTCCAATGGGAAATCGACTGTGACCGCTGACACTCAGCCCTCGCCCGGCTTCTTTAAGCGATACGGCCTTGTCTTTGCCGTCGCTGCTCTCGGCATCATCTGTCTGATGCCGCAGCTCGCGGACCTCTCCATTGCCGGTCAGCGCATGATCGGCATCATGGCCTTCGCCGTCATTACCTGGGCGACGGGCGCCGTGTCGTTTCCGGTTTCCGCCGGCGTCATCATGGCGCTCATTGCGGTCCTTGTGGGACTTTCTCCGCAGCCCGACGGCCAGGGGCTCATCGGCACGAGCAAAGCGCTTCGCATGGCACTCACGGGCTTCTCTTCCCCCGCCTTCTGCCTTGTCGGCGCGGCGCTCTTCCTTGCGGCAGCCATGATGCAGACGGGGCTTGACCGGCGAATTGCCCTCGTTACGCTCTCCAAAATCGGCACGTCGCCTTCGCGTGTTGTGCTCGGCATCATTCTCTGCGGCTTCATTCTCTCTTTCTTTGTGCCGTCGACCACTGCGCGCGTTGCCTGCCTCGTGCCGATCGTCACCGGCATGGTGCGCGCCTTCGGACTTCCGCTGAAGAGTGCTTTCGGCGCCATGCTCCTCATCACGGTTGCACAGGTCGACAGCGTGTGGAATGTCGGCATCAAGACTGCCGCTGCCCAGAATATGGTGGCCGTGGGGTTCATTCAGGAACTGACCGGTCATGATATTTCCTGGCTTGACTGGTTTGTCGCTGCCGCACCGTTCGCTGCTTTGATGAGCGTCGTGCTCTATGTGGTCGTCACCCGTCTCTTTAAGGGTTCGCTCGAAGATATTTCGGGCGGCGACGATGCCGTTCGCCGTGAACTCGCAAAGCTCGGCCCTATGTCCGCTGCTGAATGGAAGCTCACGGTCGTCTCCCTCGTACTCCTCTTTATGTGGGTGACGGAAAAGAAGCTCCACCCCTTTGATACGACGACTACGACAGTGTGCGCCATTGCGCTCCTTATGCTGCCAAGCATGGGCGTGATGGACTGGAAGAGCGTCGTCAACCGCATCAACTGGGGCACGCTGCTCGTCTTCGGCGTCGGCATCTCGCTCGGCTCCACGCTTTTGTCCACCCACGCCGCACAGTGGCTCGCCGAAGGCATTGGTTCCTCCTTCGGGCTCGCAGATCAGACCACTTTTGTCGTCGTTGCGGTGCTCGCCCTCTTTCTCATCATCATTCACCTCGGCTTTGCATCCGCCGCTGCGCTCTCAAGCGCACTCATTCCAATCATCATCGCTCTCGTGAACGGACTCGATGCGCCGAACGTCAATGTGCTGGGCATTACGATGATTCTGCAGTACGTCATCAGCTTTGGCTTCATTCTTCCGGTCAATGCCCCGCAGAATCTGATTGCCTACTCCACCGGTGCGTTTGACGTGAAGACTTTTGCCTTCACCGGCATCATTCTGACAATTGCGGCCTATCTGCTCATTCTTCTGATGTCTGCTACGTATTGGAGCTGGATGGGCCTAGTTTGATACAACGAAGAGCGGCCACCCGCGCAGCCGCTCCGCAGGAAAAAATCCTGACTTCACCATACCTTGTGACTTAGCCTCAGAAAGCGAACCTGCTTTCTGCCTGAACTACGGGTTACCTGCTCTACATTTCGAATCGCCGCGGTGGTTCAGAAAGCTGGAGCAATTCAAAACAGCGCCGACGCGAGGCAGGAATA
>NZ_QNRV01000019.1 GCF_003315195.1 Sutterella wadsworthensis
AACCGGACACGGGCCATAGACCTTTAGAGCAGAAAAGAGATCTGTCATTTGGTCCTCCATCGGTAGTCTTCCCAGTCGAACGCAAAGCACTGCCCGCCATCAGATAGACGACTGATGGCGGCATCTCCAAGAACGGTTCGAAGTGAAGCATCCTGAATATCCTTGCCGACGAGAGGCAGATTTGAGATTGCAATGGTCGGTCGGCACTGCTTGTAGCGACCGTCGATGATTTCGAAAAGTCGGTCAGCTCCGTGGGAAGAAATGGGACTGCGACCTATCTCATCGATCACAAGCACATCCAGATCAATGTATGCACGGATGAGTTTTGCAGCTTCGCCTTTCACACGTCCGGCATCATCTTTGCCGTAAGTCTCGTAAATCTCAGAGAGCAACAGGCTACAGTCGACGATCTTTGCGACGAAGCCTTTGCGGAGTGCGCCCATGACAATTGCTGTGCCTAGATGTGTTTTGCCAGTGCCAGTCTTACCGACAAAAATGAGCGACTTTCCGCGTTTAACACTTGTCTCAATGTCTTCCCCCCAGGCTAGAACTGCGCTCTTGACCTCTTCCATCTTGGCGTTGAAGGTCTGCCAGGAAGTCACAGTTATGCCTTGGAAGCGCGGAGAAATTTCAAGTGAAAAGTGCTGCGCGAGAAATCTTTGCCGAGAGCACTCTGGACAAGACGAAAAATGAAACGTGCAGGAGTCGTCGACCCAATACGAACGATACCTACCATGCCGCGAGCACTCATCCCACCGCACCTCGAACCGTGAGTCCGTAGTTGTAATCGATTTCTGCTGTGTTTCTTGCGCCGAAGCCCGCATAGCCTTGATGCGGCCGACCATTTGTGAAAGTGCTTGCATTTTTTCTGTACCAATCAGCCTTAAAGCCTTGATATCCGTTAGCGACTGAGAAAGAAACAGCTTCTTCAAAAGAGATGCCGGCCTTTTGAGCTTCTGCTCGGAATGTGTTGATGGTTGTGGTGTTGAGGGGAGCTCGCTTTGCTTTCCGGAGCGCTAGCCAGTCCTGCCAAAGTTGCTCGGGAAGATCGTTAGGTCTCTCAACTGCTACAACCGAAGTGCGAGCCTTTCGTTGCTTCTGTTTTTTCTCAGGAGGACTTTCAGGAGCTACTTCGATTTCGGATGCAACTCGTATTGCTTCGTCAAAGAGGCCATCATCGAACGGAGGTTCTTCGCATGTGTGTGCGCTACTACTGGTTCTCTTCTGTTTAACTTCTGTTTCTTTCTGTTTATCGACCCCACGGTGGGGGCTACCCCTTTCCACGGTGGGGGCTACCCCTTGTCCACGGTGGGGGCTACCCCTTTCCACGGTGGGGGTTACCTCCGCTATGGGGGTTACCTCCGCCGTGGGGTCAACCCCATAGCGATGGGTAGCGTCTGTTTTGGGAGCTACCCCCGCCAGACCAGGAAAGCTATATTCGTTGTGCCACCCGCCTTCAATACCCTTAGCGGTTTGCTTCCTGTGCGGCACGCGCTCTGAGTTAATGAAACCCAGTTCACGTAAGCGCGCGAGTGCTCGATCCACGCGTTTTACAGTGCATGGGTCATCTTCAGATGAGAAGTACTCAGCAATCGTTTCGCGTGAAGGAAAGCACTTTCCGTCGGCTTCGTTCATGCAGTCAGCCAAATAGGCAAGGACAGCCTGAGCGAAACCGCCGGCACGGAGATTCTTTTTCACGTAATTGAGGGCAAGCATGCTCACGTCCAGTCCCTTTATTTGACTTCAGCTATGAGCGCCTGTGCTTGTTCTAGAAGTTTCTGATTCTTCAACCTCTCTCGCAGGAACTGCAGGCGTGCATGGGGAATGCCGTATCGGCGCCACTGACTAACCGCTGCGGACGAAACTTCGCAAATGCGACTGACAGCACCCGTGCCTCCCATCTGGTCGATATACAGACACGACTGCTCAGGTGAAGCCCTCTTAATTTCTCTTAAAGTGTTCATGCTTAAAAATGGCAATTTTGCTAAGTCATTTTAAGCAATATACTAAGCTATCTTAATTGTTGCGTCAAATTAATCCGGAGGCATAAAGATGTAAGCTCACTTAACAGGAGTAAGCAATAAATGGCACCAGTAGACAGCACACTTTCAGCTCGTCTTGCATCGCTTTTCGATAAAAGCACAGGCAAGACTCAAGCAGCCCTTGCCCGCTACTGCGGGGTATCCACATCTGCCGTTAATCAATGGACGAAATCCGGCAAGATCTTTGACAGCAATCTGCGTAAAGTCGCAGAGTTTTTTGGCGTCTCTCAACGTTGGCTTCAAACCGGTGAGGGAGAGAAGACTGCACAAGTTCTGTCATACGGCGTTGGCGATAAAATTCCTGACGGATTCGTCGCAATTCCCGAATACAGACTTGAATTTTCAGCGGGTTCCGGCAGTGAGCCCACCTGGGAATTGATACACGACAGTGAAGATTGCTGGTACCGGGAGTCGTTCTTCCAGAAGAGGCATCTGCTACCGAGTCAATGCAAAAGAGCGAAAGTCTGCGGAAATTCGATGGAACCGGAGCTTCAAAATGGAGACACCATCCTCTTTGAAAGCTTCACCGAGACTCGGCCCGGTTGCGTTCATATCTCTGACGGTGGAATTTATGTACTCACCATTGACGGGGAGTACCGCATCAAGTACCTTTCCAAGATTAAAAACGGATTACTCGTCTCATCTGAGAACTCCGCTTACCGCCCTGAAGAATATGTGGGTGATGAGTGCGACCGACTTAAGATTCTAGGCCGCGTACTGGAGGTTAATCGAAGTCTTTGAGAGTTATACAGCCCGCGTTCGGCGGGCTGTATAGAGCTTTTCAGATTGACAGTCGACAAAATCCACCTGACAATTAGATCAATAATAAAGATCAATGCCTAAACCCATCCTAACTCCAAAGACGTTGAGCGCTCTGTCACAGGGCAATTTCTACAAAATCATTACGACAGAGGAGTATTCCACTTGGAAGGCCGGGCTACGCGACGCTGTAGCACTACGCGCAATTCGCGCCAGGGAAACCCGCATCGCAGCAGGTCTTTGGGGAGATGTAAAGCGCATAGGTAAGATTTCAGAACTTCGTGTGGATGTCGGGCCTGGTTATAGAATCTACTTCACAATTCGCGGTACGGAAGTCATCCTCCTTCTACTCGGCGGGAACAAGCGAACCCAGCAAGCAGATATCGCTAAAGCTCAGAGTATGGCAGACATGGATATTGAGGAAGAGCAATGACAAACACCATAAAAGTCAAACCGTATAATCCTGTCAACGAACTGCATTCAGACGATGAAATCATTGATTTTCTAGTCGATTGCTATAAGGAAGACTCGGAAGGGCTTACTCTCGCTCGCGGGATGGCCTTCGCGATGGACTCCATTGGAGAACCCAAGACCGCCTTACTCATGATCTACGTGGGAATGCGGCTTGGCCGAGAGACAGCCGCACAAGACAAACGCATCAACTTCTCACGTTCTGCTCCCGCTATTTGACCTTTCGCGTTTCAGTGCTATAGCTCCATAGCATTAATTACTGATCCTGCCCGATTTTTCCTTAACAAGCCCCGACGCTCCGCGCTGGGGCTTTTTCGTTGTCTTATGAATTAAGTTAACTTAACAGTTGATTGATGAAAATCAAGTGTTGCGTACTAAGCTAGGATGTATTTAACTTGCCTTTTTCGCTAAGCATGCTTAATATTTGAATTAAGCAATCGGCAAGCTCGATTGCCTTTCCTCCGCATAGCGGGGCACGCGACGGCGACTAACCGGAGCGGCAGACGGAAGGCCGTAAGAAGACGCGGAGCCAGTACCTCCGCGCCGAGCGCACAAAAGCGCAAAGGCTTAAGGATGCAGTGTCGACCGAGCGGTCTGAAGATCTACGGATCCTCACCCGCCCGGCCGAAAAGGCCAACCGTTGCGCCTTCCCACGAGGGCGCAACCATGGGTCTTTTCAGGAGAACAAAATGAACGAATCTCAATTAGAACGCGAAATTCGGTTTGGCAAACAAGCCCGTAACGTCTATCGCCTTGCAGAGCACATCACCCAGATTATCGAAGACGTTCGGGACGGAGAGGCGATACCGGAAGATGTCACAAAACTGGACGACCTCATGAACCGCCTGGCCCATGAGGTAGACCTGGTCAAAGTCGAGATTACTTGATGTTTTTCAAGCTCGAGTCGATGCGGGTGAGATATTTCGCCAGGTTCTGACGATCAAGTTCGTGTTGTTCCGCAATGGTTCTCGTCAACTCTCGAATGGCTACTTCAACGTCTGAAAGCCGCTGATCAACAGTTTTCTCTTCTTTTTTCACTTCAGTCATTGGTCACCTCCCGGTATAGGTTATTGAAAACGTCGTCGGTTCCGACTTTCCAATGATCGCACCGAGAGGTGACCGCCGTCTAATCGATTGAACAGGCCTTTTAAGGTGGTGATATGACAAAAACTGCACGCAGCACACTCACAAATGCACTCTCTCTCGTGCAGCATGAACTGAGCAACAGCAAAATCGAGCTCGCACGGAAGGAGCTCATGGAATGCAGAGATACGATTGAATATGCGATCTGGAGCTTAGACAACGCTCACGCTCACGAAGCCGGAGACGTCAATAAAGCGGTTTTTCGAATTTGGCCAGAGTTTTTTCTTGTGGCAGGTGCGGGGGAACGACGTAAGTTCCTTCGACAATTCGGACATTGGCAATTAAATGAATCTCAAAATACTTTGGGACCCCAAGACAGCCAGAATTACTCCCTCCATCGCTCTGATAACCCATCAGCTTGTTGAGCCCGAGGATATATGGGGAAACGATTCGAATATGCCCCTTGTAATCAAAGGAAACAACCTTTCTCAACAAAAGAGCACTCTTTAGAGTCTCATACACCTCATTCATTTTCTCTCCTTGGGTAGTTGACAAAGCGTCGAAACGTGACGAGCCTCGACGACTCAATCATCTCACCCGAGGAGGGAAAAGGCCAATTACTGCGTCTGTCTTCCCTGGCGCAGTAGTGAGTCTTTTAAGAGGACTATTTAATGATTCAACACGACAGTGACTGCGCGATACACAACGAACCTGCCGATAAGGCAGGTTCTTGCAACTGTGGGTTCAACGCTAGACGTGAAGGCCGATGGCTGACATTCCTTTATCAGCGGGGTTGTACCCATCTCGCACACCTGAGAACGTCGTTGGGGTCATGGTTATTCCAACAATTTTGTCGAGCGAGAACAAATGCCATCCAGGCACTCTGCCTGATTGGCTTCCGCCTCCTGTTTGGAAACCACGCAATGCAGGACGCCCTGCCGTGGTGGTACCAATCAAGAAAGGCTCGACAATTCGAGGAAGACCATCGTAATGGAAAGTAACGACACGTCTTGACCTGATTGCATCTTCAAGAACTGAAACCATCTTTTCTCTCCTTGGGTTGAGTTCATCAATTGTCGAAAGGAGTCCGACAACTAGATGATCTCACCCGAGGAGGGAAAAGGCCAACTACTGCACCTGCCTCACGGGTTCAGTAGTGGGTCTTTTCAACAAACAACGGAGAACGGGATGGAATTTGATCGAAAGCTTATGGATGAATGGATTCAAATTTGGAGTGACATCAACGCAATTGATGAAGTCGTCGCCCTGGCCGCGAAGCAACGCGCGCTCCCCAAAGACATTGAAGAAGCGCGACGCTGCTTGGACAGATTCAACCGATCAGCTCATAACCTGATCGATCGCATTAGTGGATCCGTCCTGCCGCAGTGCGAACCGCAAAGTTCTTCGTGCGGTAATTGATTTCCTGAGAAACCTCGGATTTAGTCGGTCGATCCTCAAGTTTTTTCTCAAGCTCTTCGACCTTTTTCTCGAGCGCCGCAAGGCGTTCTTCAAGAGTTTTCTCTTCAGCCATTTTTCCTCCTCTGAGGTAGTTGAACAAAGTCGTACCTGGCAGTTCAGCTTACCTCGGAGGACCCAAATTGTCGCCTCGCCTAACCAGCGGGGCTTTTTTTGACACGCGCCTCCAGATCGAGTACTCTTCCCGTGTCAGCGCGAAAGCGGCGCTGATCGGGCCGCAATAGCGGCTTTTTTCGTATTTGCCTCTAGGGGAATGAAATGAAGCGAGATCTTAAGACCCTCGTGACGCTGCTTGAAAGAATCGAAGACGATAACCTTGAGCAATTCATTGATCACCCCCTTGGAGAAGACGTTGACGAGCGCAAACTTGAGAAGCTCATCTCCAACAAGCGGCAAATCTTACTTGGTCACCTCCTTCTGCTTAAGGAGGCTGGGTACACGGGACACTTGACTGTTAAGGTCAACGAAGGTGAGGACGGTCTGGAGCTTTGTTGTTCGATCCCCCGCCTAACCATGAAGGGACACGACTTGCTTGCAATGCTTCGTTCAAAAACTCTTTATCAGCGAATGAAAGAGATTCTTGACGGCACCGGTCTGCCCCTTACATCGGATACGCTGGACTTGATTCAACATGAGGCCTCTGACGAGTTGATTCGAGAGTGGGCATCTAAGAAAAAACTTCAATCTTGATCACATTGACGAAAGCGCCTGGTTCGGGTAACATCCTGCGCAATGCTTCACATGAAGCAGGACGGGATTGGCGTCCCGAAATCAAACGGCGGTCAGCCGCCTCAAGTCGTTGATGCGGCTTTTCTATTGGCTGATCGCAAGGGGTTACTGATTTGGTAACCCCTTTGCAAGTCTCCTTTTATGGGCGGGCTTGCGGGCTCCTTCGGGAGGCCGTTTCCGTTTGAGCGGTACGCCAACCTGCAAGCCTGCCCGCCTTCGATTGGCGTCGATGAGGGCAGATCAAAATCTGTTCAAACGGAGACTTCAATGTCGAATCTGATCCCTGCCACGGCCTTCAAAGTTGTCGAAGGACGTCCCGTTACCTCAAGCCCAATCGTCGCCGAGTTTTTCGGTAAACGCCACTCTGATGTGGTTCGTGCGATTGACGACTTGATAGCAAAAAAACAAGAATTTCAAGTATTACGCAATTTTGCGCGATACTCCGAAACGGTAAATCTCAACGACCAAGGCGCCACCCGTCAGGTACCCGCGTATTGGATGGATCGCAAGGGATTCACTATTCTCGCGATGGGCTTCACTGGCGATAAGGCACTTGAGTTCAAGTGCGCGTTCTACGATCAATTCGAACGCATGGAAGAAGCCTTGCGCAATCCGCCGAAGCCAGAGTACATCTCCGTCGAACACCGATGGGCGATTCAAAAAGCCGTCGGCAGAAAAGCGCGCGGGCAGTCGGTCAACTATCAGACTGTCTATCGCGCCCTGAAAGATCACTTCAAGGTTGAGAAGTACACGCACATTCTTGAGGCCGACTTTGATGCAGCAATCGCCTTCATTGAGTCGTTGCCGCCGATGCAGTTGCCACCGTTGAACGCACCCGCACCGAAACAGTTGTCTGCCGCACCTCAGAAAGAACCAAGAAAGTTCCTCGTCGATGAAAGGTACATGGAGCGTCAACGTACATTCATCTACTACGTGCGATACCTCTTCCGCGAAGAACTCGATCTTTTCATCGACTTCATGCACCGCGTGGATTCACCGCGCGCCGGACAGTTCTGGGAAGCAGTTCACGGCATGCATCTGTCAACTGCTGAGCGCGATTTAGCAAAGCTCGGCTTCGACGTGAAGGATCTTGACTGCTACAAGTCCTGGGCTTCACACCAGCCCAAGCGTTTAACCGCTTAACCCCGAGTTCACTCTAAAAATTTCACTGGTCGCCCTCGTCTTTCTGCGAGGGCACTAGGCGAACTCGTACCTACAAAAAGGAATTCGCCATGAAGCACCTCAAGAGCTTCTTCGGCCACAACGAACGTACTGGGTTCAGCGATACCGCAATCATCTTCTGCGCCTTTCTGACTGGCGCCGGTATCAGTGCTCTCGGTATCTCACTCTGCCTGCTCATGCAGTGGGCAGTTCTTAATGGTTACGTACTTTTTTAGGAGTTCAGCCAATGAACGTTAAAAGCATCTCAGCGGCGCTGAACCGTTTAATCGGAGGCGTTGCTCTTACTTTCGTCAAAGACAACCAAAGCCTCGAATTGGCAACCAAAGCAGCTGTCAGCCGTCACGGGCGTGAGGCCATCGTTATGTACCAGTGGTACAGCGCATGTGTACAAGAACCATCGCTCGATGATTTTGAAGTTTGGCTAGCAAGACAAGTCGAAAAGCATCCGAACTTCAAAAAAGAAGTCGAATCCTGGCGCCAGTATTTTCAGCGTCATCCTGAAGAGCAGGAGGCGGCATGAGCGTTCCCACTCACCCTCACCGGCACGCATCACAAAAAAGTAAAGCGACACGCCGTAAAGAGCACGAACGCAAAGCCCGAAATCGCACTGCTACGAACACCGCAAAAACGGTCATCGACTACATCTTTGCTTTCATCAAGAGATTAAAGCTATGACATGGAATTACCCAGACGGCTTCGATCCTAGCTGCTTAGATCCGAAGCTGGATCTTGAAGCCGATTCAGATGAATTAGCGAAGCAAATTCTAGAGAACGAAGGGCAAACAGCCGTCTGCACGCTATTTGATGCTGTCGAATACCTCTACGACTTCTTCAACAACTCGCCGATACCACCAGCCTTCTTGGAAGAATTTGCCCAGAAGACCAACCAAAAAATCAACAACCTTCGGTCTTAACTAGCAGACGACAAAACTATGACTGAATCGATTTCTCAAATTGCCTGGTTAAAAGAACGTCAAAAAGGCATCGGCGGGTCCGATGTCGCTGCGATTCTTGGCATGTCTCCTTGGCGCACTCCTTACCAAGTTTGGGAAGAGAAAACGACGCCAATAGACGAAACCGCAGAAGAAGATGATGATCGCCCTGCGCTTTACTGGGGACGTGTTCTGGAAGCACCTATTCGTCAGGCATATGCAGACAAAACGGGGCGCACGGTTACGAAGCCCGCAGAGGCATTTGTGAGCTCGAAATACCCTTTCATGCGCGCAAATCTTGACGGAATCGCTGATGACGGCCGGGTGGTTGAGTTCAAGACTTCGTCTAAGTCTGATGGTTGGGGTGAGCCTGGAACAGATGAAATCCCCGACTACTACATGACGCAGGTTCAGCACTACCTTGCTGTTACGGGCGTCAAGACTGCTGACGTCGCAGTGCTGATCGGCGGAAACGACTTCAGGATCTATACGATCGAAGCCGATGAAGAACTTCAAGCTTTGTTGATCGAGCGTGAAAGCGAATTCTGGGCATTGGTTGAGTCCAGGACTCCGCCCGACTTGACTTCAACAAAAGATGCAGCTCGACGTTACCGCGTTGCGACGGCAAAAAAAGCTGTTGAAGCAACTGCTGGGGATGTCGTTGACGCGTGGACCAAATTGTGCGCGATTAAAGAACAGAAGGGTCTGCTTGATGCGAAAGAAAAGACGTATCAACTGCGAATCATGGAGTTCATGCAGGATGCGGTTTCGCTGAAAAGGGACGGCAAAACGATTGCCTCATGGTCTGCTCCCAGCACACGCAAAACCATCAATTCCAAGAAACTCAAAGAAGAGTTTCTTGACGTCTACAAAGCCTGCACGACGGAATCTGCGCCGTCTCGGGCGTTCCGAATTTACCCTGCAAAGGATTAAAAATCATGACCACTCAAATTGTTGAGCCGATCCCGGTAAAAACCGTCGTGAATCCCTTCACTGCAACTGGCGCTGAGGTATCGACACCTACTGCCAACAATCCCTTGGCTGCTACAGATCAAGCACGAGCGATTGCCGAGGTGCAAGCGGCGCTTGTGGTGGCACGCATGAACCCACGCAACCCCATCGTTGCTATGGATCGCATTCTCAATACATGCAGTCGTCCTTCGTTAGCCAATTCAGCAACTTACGCTTATAGCCGTGGCGGCAATATTATCAGCGGCCCCTCAATCAGACTCGCTGAAGCCCTTGCGCAAGCCTGGGGAAATATTCAATACGGCATCCGCGAGTTGTCGCAAAAGGATGGCGTTTCCACGGTAGCCGCTTTCGCGTGGGACGTAGAAACCAACACGCGACGCGAAGTGGTTTTTCAGGTTGCGTTGAAGCGTGATACGCGAAAAGGCAGCTATCAGCTCACTGACAATCGAGACATCTACGAGCTGGTTGCGAATCAAGGCGCACGTCGACTTCGCTCATGCATCCTGTCTGTTATTCCAGGCGATGTAACCGAAGCGGCGCTAAGTCAGTGCGAAGCTACTCAAAGAGCAAACGTTGACATGACGGCTGAGGGCATCAAAGGTCTTGTAGAGACTTTTGCTAAGTTTGGCGTATCCAAAAAGCAGCTTGAAGATCGTATTCAACGCCGCATAGACTCGATCCTTCCGGCGCAAGTAGTCAACTTGCGCAACATCTACAGAAGTCTGCGAGATGGTGTGAGCACGCCCGAAGATTGGTTTGCTCCGGAAACTTCTGCAAATGCATCTGCAAAAAAAGGCGCGGCCGGACTTAAAGACAAGCTCAAGAAGAAAGCCGCGGTCCCCGCACCGCCTCCGACTGTTGAAACCACTGCCACCTCTTCCGAGGCGGTTGCAGCAACGCAGATCGCAGCTGACGATCAGCCTGATGCAGGATCTGATGAACCGGAGAGCGTGAATCCATCCGCCGATCTTTTCGGCGCTGCACCGGCCACTGGAATGCCGCCGGCTCCTCCTGCTGAAGAGGATCCGTGGCTCACAGAAATGAAGGCCGCCGAGGCCGCTCAAGCAGCAGGCGACTGAGCGCTTCAAATTTTCCGCCCCGCGTCTTGAGGCGAACGTAATGACTTCCCGGACGTGGGGCAGGAGCTATGCCTACCAACACTAGTAATATTGGATTTGTCACGTTGATGAGTCGCCCTTTTAAATTACAAGTGTTCCCGCAACTGATCTTGTACCTGGCAGGCTGAAGCCCTCCTCATCAATGGGGAGGCCTCTACGGAGAGGAGATTGCAATCCGCCGTAGTGACATTTTGGCCCCGTTGGTGAAAACCTTCGGAGCCTTGGGCAGAGATCATAACGCTACGAGCTATAGCACTGAAACTGCTTTTGACGTGCTAGGAAAGGTTTGACCCTACCTCGGAGCCCTCAAAGTTGATGAAGGCTGCCTTGTTGTCGAACCCTTATAGGGAGAACTGGAACCATAGTTGTAGTCTGGGTTTTTCGTTCCTAATCTTCCCGTGTGAGGATTGATATTCCCTCGGGTTGACCAGTTGTCATTGCGTGTTGAGTTGGGGCTTGAACGGTAATGCGGAGCAACATACGTGCCATCAGAACGGGTATAGCCACGAACATAAACGTCGGCTGCAAAAGCAGAAGAGAATGCGGCGATTGATAGAAGTGCCGCAAGGAGAAGTTTACGCATTTGATCTTTCCTGTAAAAGAAGAATACGCTAGTGTGACACATTGTGTCGCTACAGCGCTATAGCCCGTAGCGTTACGATCTCTGCTTTACTGGCCTCGAGCTTCGGCAGCGGGGTCTTTTTGGCATGTGTTTGCATTCGGGTATGCTCCACTTCGGCGCTCCAAACCCCCACCTTCCAAGGAGCATCGTTGTCTTTTGTGCAAAAATTTACCATCTTCAAATGGCATTGAATATTTCCTTTCTACTTCTCAATGACAAATTCTGAATCTCTGCACGACGACATGAAGAGCTCAACCCCGATGTTGTTGGTTTACGATGGACCGGCATTGGAAAATCACAAAATTCCAGTTAAGGTTCTGGCTCAGTCTCTGACTGCTCTAAATCGAATCGCAGATGTAGCGAACGAAACAATTTTCGCTGACAAATCGAGAGTCTCGCTTTCTGTGACCACGTTCAAGAAAGGAAGCTTTGGAGTTGAACTCGTCCTGGATTCATCCATATTCGAGGCTGTTACCGATATCTTAAGTGGTAAGCCCGCAAGTGCCGTGGCCAACGGCATTGCCATTGTCTCTTGCTTGCTGGAAATCTTTGCCTTGAAGAAGTGGCTGAAGGGAAGAGCGATCACAAAAATCGACACGATCCCAGACAGAGAACAGAAAACAATTTACGTTGGCAAAGACTCTATTGTCGTGAACAATACGGCATTTGTTGTTTTCCAAAATTCTTCTGTCAAGCGAGATTGCGCAGAATTTGTCAGCCCTCTCAACATTGAAGGGATTTCCTCCTTACAGCTGTCTGATACCAAAAAAGTCTTTGAACTGACCGAGGAAGATGTCGCCGACTTTGTCAAAGAACCGGACGAGCAGTTGCTGACCGAGAATCATGTGACCGTTTTCGTGCAGGTCGATTCGCCAAACTTCAAGCAGGATCGAAAATGGCGAGTTACCTACAACGGTCAATCGATCATGGTTACCGTGTTGGACGAAGAGTTTCTTGCCCGTGTTGAGAGACATGAGGAAACGTTCGGCGCTGGGGATATCCTCAACTGTGAACTCACAATTAAGCAAACACTCAAAGACGGAATGCTCTCTTCTTCGTATGAACTTACCAAAGTCAAAGAGCACAAAGCTCCGCCTTATCAAAACACGCTGGAGCTATAGAGACGTCCCAGCTAAGAACGCCGCCATCGGCTGACTTCTTTCTCATGGCCTCGGAGAGATCCGAGGCCTTTTTGACACGCGCCTCCAGATCGAGTACTCTTCCCTTGCACCGTGAAAGCGACGGTGCCGGGCGTGGAAACCCGACTGATCTATCGGCGCAAGTAAGCCGCCCAATTTGATGCGGCTTTTTTTTGTTTGCCAGCACCCCAAAAATGGGGAGCTAGGGAATTTCAATAACTTGCGTAAAAGTCTCTTTATGGGAGAGGCTCGCGGGCACCTTCGGGTGGCCGACTCCGGTAGATCGGTATTTCCACCCCGCGAGACCTCACCCGCCACCGTGGAAAGCGGCGGTGAGGTTTTTAAACCTCTACCGGAGACAAGCTATGCAAGCTGTTGCTACTCACTCAGCCGCTCCTGCGGTCACTATTTACAACGGCATTCCAACCGTTCTTTCAACTAACATTGCCGATGTTTTTGGCAAACGTCACGATCATGTCCTTCGTGATATCGAGTCCATCTTGAAGACCACGCCAGAAGAACGGCTTAACAACTTCATTAAGATCAACATTGAAAAGCCGGCGAACCTTGGTAATGGCGTCGTCAAGTATCGTGCATACGCCTTGACGAAGGAAGGATTCACGTTCCTTGCCATGGGCTTCACGGGCACGAAGGCTGCGCAATTCAAGTGGGCATACATTGACGAATTCAAGCGGATGGAAGAAGCGCTGCGAGCCCCGACAGACCAGTCAGCGCTGATCACGACTACAGAGCAGTACGAGATCCGCAAGGCCATCAAATCGCGCGCTAAGAACAGCTCCGTTCACTACCAGACGGTCTACAACGCTCTTTACGATTACTTCAAGATCGCGAGCTACAAAGACCTGCGCCACGATCAGATGAAAGCTGCACTCACGCTCATCGAAACCTGCACACTTAAACCGCAGCTTCCGGCGCCGACGCTTGCGGAAGGCTCAGTCATCTTGTCCGCTCAAGAGGCCGAAGCCCTGCTCACATTCATCTATTACGTGAGATTTCTCTTTGCTGACGTCTTTGGAAAGCTTGACGGCCTTTTGCGCATAGTTGATTCGCCTTTGGCCGGAAGCTTTTGGGACGCTTTCCATGAAGTTTCTTGGGGTCGCATCCTAGAAATTCTTGCCAAGCACGGGCACGACATCAACGATATGCCCTGCTATCAGCACTGGTCTTCCTGCCAACCCAAGCGCAAAGCCGCGTAATCACCTAATTTTCTTAACAGGCCTCGGAGAGATCCGGGGCCTTTTTCTATTGGAGCATTCTTAATGAATGAACTCATCACAAATTTTATGCCTTATACAACTAACCATTCATCAACACATTTTTGAATGCGCTCTTTCCAGTCATTCTCATCTGATGCAATATCTCCTTGCTCTATTACAGAATCAAGAAATTTTCTCACATCAACAGGTTTAGGCTGCGTTGTATAATTATAAGAATTTTCAACCAAACGCATGAATTGATCTAGATCTAGTGGAATAATTTTTGTTTTTCCACCATACAAAGCAATTGGAATATGATTCAGCCCGTAAAAATGTGCAAGGGTTGCAGAGTTTATCGTAGGCGCAATAAATAGACAATATGTTTCTTTACCACACCCTTTTTTCAAATATCCCAAATGACGCGCTACGGGTTCGCCCTCTGATTCATATTGTTTTTGCCCAGATTGCATGGTTACTTCAACAGATAACGCATAATCCCTGTAATCACATTCAATATCAGGCATATTACCTGCCGCCGTTGACAATGGTTGACCTATGTCATCAAAGTTAAAATTACCTTTAATTTCACCGCCATCAAGCATAGTCATAGCACGCCATGTGTTGTATTCCAACATCAACGGAGCATCATAATATCCATCAGAAATTATCTCATTAAATGTATCAATAATTTCCGAATACAAGGCATAAGACTTGATTTTTATGACTTGTTCATTAATAACAGTCTTCTTGCGTTCAGCCACAATAGAATCGCGCAAATCTTTTAACTCATCTAATGTCATCCCTGATAACTGCCGTTGCGTATATTCGCTTATACGCATTAGATGGTCTGCCACATTATTGCGATTATCAATATATAAAACAGGCTTAGAAGCGTTAAACAAATATTCTTTATATTTTTCTATATCATCAATATAGACTGGCTTTCTTTCCACACTTTTAAGTATAAAATCTACATCCTTTAGCTTATCCGGATAAAATGAAATCGAATGATTTTTATAAGACACAGAAACAAGACTTGTATAACGCAAATACCGAAAGCAAGCATCTGTATAATCCCGCGCATTATTCTTTTTGGTAGAAATAAATTTTTTTAAGCTTCCATCTACAGTTTCCCGTGTCTTTGTTTTGCCTGCATCAATATCAGAGGCATACGTCTTCAACAATATCTCAGTCCATTTTTCATCAACAAATTTTTTATACCGCCCTTTATATGCTTCTTTTTCTACTCTAAATTTAAGAATAGCATTTTTTATGACTTCGTATTCTCTGTAGTCAGTCAACATTAAAGCAAATATTTTGAGTTCATCAAATGATAAGCTTTCCAAATCACGCACAAGGCGCATAATTTCCAAATATGGCTTAATAAAGAAAGTACCGCCAATTGCATCTGCTTCAACATGATATGGTGAAGGAAGCTGAAATTTCAATAACTGCCGTAAAAAAACCTCTTGCGGTCGTTTACTATATACAAATGCATTTCCCGCTTCGGTTAATTCGATATATGGTTTTAAATCAACAAATCCTAACGCTTTAGGGGACCGAGTTATCCTGTCCCTCGCACTAAAGTCCTTATTTTTTAATGAACCTTTTCCTTCAAAAAATGAGGATTTAGTTAACAGTTCTGTAAACTCAATTTGTGACTGCTTATTCCATTCTCTACCACTAAAAGTTTCAGCCAAGAGCTGAATTTCAGGTATCATTTTAGAGGGTGTTCGGGGTGATGTTGTAAAAAACAGGGCCTTCTTTTTCAAATATGCCATATATACATCTCCCTTTTAATAGTTCTTTACGACAACGTGCATTTTATCGTTTTTGAAACGATTGCGTATATTCACTGCATAATTCTTGTAATATTCATCAAAAATATAACCACTATAGAGTTCTTCAGTTAATGGGGTCTTTCCAATAACCATTAACGCTCTGCACGATAAATTCCGAAAGTCTTCTGCTAATCGTCTATGTTCAGTTTCATCGAAACCGTTCATCATATCAATGTTGCCATAATCGTTAAAAATACAATCATACGGCGGGTCAAGAAAAATAAAATCGTCCTCACCAGCCATGTCAAAGATTTTTCGATAATCCATATTGAATAATTCTGCACGCTGCAACAACTCACTATGCTGAGCAGTCACAAGGTGCGTATTAAGATTAGGATACCTACCGAATGGAACATTGTATTCGCCGCTATTGTTGTATCTTATCATACCAGAATAGGCTGTTTTGTTAATAAAAAAATACAAAACACCATCCAAAAATGAATCATCTGGGTGATTAAATAACTCGCGAATTTTATAATACAAGTCCTCGTTTGCATTCGGAACTCGTTCATCTGGTGACAAAGCTTTTAGTCGTTTATATTCTGCTTGATTGACTTCATATTGTCGCTGAAGTTCATCAAGTTGTATGCGCATAGCAGGGTAATCGTCCCTCAATTGCTGATAAAACATCATTAAACGCCCATTTAAGTCATTTATTATTGCATTATCAGGCTCAAGATAAAAAAATACTGCGCCACCACCAAAAAAAGGTTCTATATAACGATTAAAATTATCAGGTATATATTGAAGAAAGCGGAGTATCTCCCTAGATTTTCCTCCACGATATTTCAAAACCGGATTCATTATTGCACCCCATTTCTATTCTTTGCCTTTTGGCATACTGTAATTATGCCATATTATTTGAATAAATTCAATTCCTTTTCATCAATTTTATCTATTTTTATGATGCCATTTACAAAAGTAAGTTCCACTCAACCAACCTGAAATATGGGAATTAAGGAATATCTACGCAAAATAGGATATATTATCCAAAGTCTCTAACAAGAGCATTTACCGAATTGATCTTGTAACGCCATTGCACAGAGTTAAATTTAACTCGATAACAGCCTATTTTGCCCATTTTTGAACACATTTTCGTTCCCAAGGCACCATTAGCCCATCACTCTGTTGCTTCAACACAGGCTTCACACCAGCTCAAGCACCTAACCGCGTAATCATCCACTTTTCTTAACAGGCCTCGACGCTCACGCGTCGGGGCTTTTCTTTTGGAGCATTCTCAATGAATGAACTGATCAAACTTTCGTCAGCCCGCATCAACGACGAAACGGTGCAGACCTGCAGTGCTAGAGACCTTCACCGGTTTCTCGGAATCGGCAAGGACTTTTCGACATGGGTAAAAGCTCAGATTGAACGCGCTGCATTTGCTGAAAATGTGGACTATGTAAAAATTTCAGGAAAATCACTATCCCCCAAAAGGGGGAATTCAGGGAAAACACCTACTGAGTACTTTTTTACGATCTCGGCATCAAAAGAAATTTCGATGATGAGCAATACACCGAGGGGCAAGGAGGCACGTCTTTACTTCATCGAATGCGAACGAGTTGCAAAGGAAGCAACTGCAAAACTCCGTGCACAACCTGCCGCATTTGCATTGCCAGACTTCACAAATCCTGCTTGCGCAGCCCGCGCATGGGCGGAGCAATATGAGCAACGCTTGGCTCTTGAAGCTCAGGTCAAGAGTGATACGCCTAAAGTTGAATTTGCCGAGGCTGTCACCGCGTCAGACGCAGAGCATACGATCACCGAAGCCGCCAAAGTGCTCAGCATCCGCCCCAGAAAATTCTTCGACTGGCTCCGTATGGGAGGATTTATTTACAAACAAGGCACACAAGCTATGCAAATTTCAATCAATAAGGGCTTGATGGTGACTCGCTTCCATACGTTCAAGCACACCGATGGGGAACTCGACAAAAAAGCACATGCACGAATAACAGGCAAGGGACTGTATTTCTTCTATCAACGCCTACGCCATGAAGGCTTGATCGACCGTAACCCCAATCTGGAACTGACTGCGTAATTCATTTTGAATCAGCAACATCGATCCACTTTAAGGTAGTCAACCATGACACAAACAGAACACCAACAACTGAAGGATTATGAATTTCTGCGCCCCGCCGAAGCCGCCTTGTACATGCGAATCGGCCGCACAACATTGTGGCGTTGGGCAAAAGAGAGGAAGTCTTTTCCTAAACCGATAAAGATGGGGTCAACAGTTACGGTCTTTCGCCGATCGGAGCTAGACGCCTATCTGAAATCGCTTGAAGGAGAGAGATTGGCTGCAAGTTGATGCATAGAGGAGTCGAAGGACTCCTCTTTTTTTATGTCCGTCAATCTATTTTCTGAAAGCAAAACCGTCCCCAGGCAGCCATGACAGCTCGACGCTCTGCTTCAAGAGTAGCCCGATTGTATGCCCCACCGTAGTCGTCTTTTAGCTTGTGCGCCATACACAGCTCTACCGCCTCTTCATCAAGTAGCCGACGATTTTCACCGCTTTTCGACCATGTTTTAAAGCTCGCACGAGCAGTTCCATGTTGAGTTGCTGTGATCGGCCGACCTGCCTTTTCAGATAAAACGGGATCAACCCATCCCTTGCCACCATTATTCACACTGCGTTGATGTAGTCTGCTGAACACCTGCCCCATTGCCGCATCAGAAAGAGCTTTTTTCAATCGGGGCGAAGGGAAAATCAACTCGGAGTCACGAGGCAACGCCGTCAATATTGACAATGCTTCGTCAGAAAGATACACAGTGTGATCACCTCTCCCCTTAGTTTTGAAATTTGAATTTGGAATCCGGAGCGTACGGGCTTCAAAATCGACATCTGTCCACTTTGCCAGACGGACCATCTTTGATCGAAGTACGGTCAGAATAGAAAACGCAGTCATGCGATAGCTCACGTCTGAAAAAGTCATGAGCTCAGCCATAAAATCAGGCACCTCGTGAAAATCTAGTGCGGGCAAGTTCTGGTGCCGTTTTCGGTTTGCCTTAAAAGGCTCAAGAAGTACCCCGAGTACACCTGTTAGATCAGCCGGATTCTCTTGAGAACAATATCCCTTCGCCTTAGCCCACTGGAATAATTTGAAAACTGCAGACTTACAGTTTTCCCCAGTATCAGTCGTCGTCTGCCATAACGGTTTAAGTAGGCCAAATACGTCCTTCGGCAATAACGCCGAAATTGGAATGTCTCCAATGACTGGATTGATATGGTTCGCAAAGTATGCCCGCATTACGGACTCTCCCCGAACATTATTGATCCAGTAGTCACCTTCAGCTCGCTCGCGAATCCACTCTTCAGCACAAGCCGCAACGGTATGGCAAAGACGATCACGTTCTTGTCGCTCTGCCTCCTGTTGGAGTTTTTGTTGTTCAATCTGCTTGCGACGCCCCTCTACAGGGTCAATCCCGTTCCGAAGCATTTCTGCAAATGCAGCCGCACTTTCTCGAGCTTGTTTGAGCGAAATCGCATTTACCGCACCAAGGCTAATCATCGTCCGCTTCTTATTCATTTGAAAGCGATAAACGAAGTAACGCGCACCCTCTGGCTTGACCAGAAGCATTAGCCCAGCAACACCCCCTAAAGTCGTCAGCCCAATCTTGGAGATGGCGGCAACCTCTTTGGAGGTCAGTGGTTTGATGATCTTTGGCATAGGGAACCCCGGCGGTTGGTTATACCATCCGTTATACCATCCGGCGGCGAATGTTCCAAAATTGAATGAAACACCTAGAAACCGCGCGACACGCCCTATATGTGCCGAAGTCCTTGTTCAATAAGCAAAAATGGAAAGGGTCGGAACGTCTTGAAACGTCCCGACCCTTATCATGTGGTGGAGAGGAGGAGGATCGAACTCCCGACCTCTGCATTGCGAACGCAGCGCTCTCCCAGCTGAGCTACCCCCCCGCCAGAGGAGAGAAATTATGCCTCTCACCCAAATACTTGGCAAGAGAGTCCACCCAATCATCCCGCATATGCGGGATAGCACAACTCAGATCGGTTCTTTGAGCATTTAGCAAAGAATAGTTCCGTCTTCCCCCATCACAGATTCGGCAGTTGCATGCGCCATAATGTTGCACATGCAGAAGATTGATTTTCACTTCAATGTCCCCAATCGCCTACGGTATGCGTGTCTTGTTGCGCGTACTGTCTATAAGCGTGGACTCACACTCGCAATGTGGTCGTCGGAGACGAAAAAACTCACAGAGCTCGACGAGCTGCTGTGGCGGTTTGACGATCTCGCATTTCTTCCGCATGTTTTCGCTGATGATCGTCACGCGGCTGAAACGCCCATTCTTCTTTCAACCCAACTGCCTCAGCTCACCGGCGACGTACTTGTGCTGCTTGACGACGCACTGCCCACTGATTGGCAGAAAGAATTTAGTCGTTTTTCACGCATCATTGATGTTGTGAGCACTGAACCCACCGAACTCAAACTTTCGCGCGATCGTTGGCGTGCCTATAAAGCGGCGGGGGTGGAACTCGCTGCCTATGACCGCCGCAAATAATCCGCTGCCGCCCCATTTTGAAGGACATCATTCATGAACCGTCAGGAACCTGTTATCGATTCACGGTTTCTTAAATGCCGCACGCTGAAGGATCGCGTGGATCTTCCTTGGGAAACTGTCGAAAACTTAACGAAACAGACGCAGACACCAATCCCAACGCAGGTGCATGTTCAGTCGCAGCCCGTTGCTGAAATTGAACCTCAACCCTTCGAGCCTCAGCCTTTGATTTTGACTGAAGCGGAAAAGAAAGCGCTTATTGCCCGTCTTGCACCAGCAGTAGAAGCCGCACTTCGGGAAAACTTGAAGAATACGGTTGAGATGGCAGCCGAAAATGCAGTAACCCGGATCAAAGCAGATCTCGAACGTTCCGTAGCATCAACCATTCAGCAGGCCGTCGCCGCAGAAGTCCAAAAACTCGACCTCTCCGACATCATCAAGCGCTGAATCATTTTCAAATGCAGAAGCCCGTTGACTCAAGGCAGCAGTTGTTCGTGAGAAAATGGCGAAATGCTTTGAATTTACGCAGAGGACGGTCATCTGACCTGCCTCTGCTTTTGATTTTTCCTTGCGCGCTCTTGGTATGACCCCCAGCGATCGCGCGAAACCCTCTTTGTTAGTCGACAACTCACCATGACGGATAAAGAAACGCAGGAACTCGCCAAGAGTTTTGAACCCAATGAAATTGAAGCGCGCTGGTACCCTGCCTGGGAAAAGAGCGGCTGCTTCAAGGCCGGCCTTGATCCGAAAAAGCCTGCTTTTTCCATTCAGCTCCCCCCGCCCAACATTACTGGCATCCTGCACATGGGCCATGCCTTTAATCAGACCGTAATGGATACGCTTACCCGCTATCACCGCATGGCGGGCTACAACACAATGTGGCTGCCGGGCACAGATCATGCCGGCATTGCCACTCAGATCGTTGTAGAACGCAAGCTTGAAAAGGAAGGCATCTCCCGTCGAGACATGAAGCGTGAAGACTTCATTGCGAAAATTTGGGAATGGCAGAAGTTCTCCGGCGGCACGATTCTGGAACAGATGCGCCGTATGGGTGACAGCGTGGATTGGGACCGCCTCTATTTCACGATGAACCCAAAGCTCTCGAAAGTTGTCATTGAAACTTTCGTGAAGCTTTACGAAGAAGGTCTCATCTACCGCGGCAAGCGTCTGGTCAATTGGGATCCGAAACTCCAGAGCGCGGTTTCTGACCTTGAAGTTGAAAGCGAAGAAGCTGACGGTCATCTTTGGGAAATTCGCTACCCCGGCGCTGATGGCTCTGAAGGCGTCATCGTTGCAACGACCCGTCCGGAGACGCTTTTTGGTGACCAAGCCGTTGCGGTTCACCCCGAAGACGAACGCTACAAGTCGCTTGTCGGCAAGATGCTGAAACTCCCGCTCACTGATCGTGAAATTCCTGTCATTGCGGACGAATACGTTGATCGTGAGTTTGGATCGGGCTGCGTGAAGATCACGCCGGCCCATGACTTCAACGACTTTGAAGTCGGCCGCCGCCACAATCTCGCCATGCTCAATGTTCTGACGAAGACTGCCCGTATGAACGAGAATGTACCGGCGAAGTATCAGGGCATGGATCGCTACGAATGCCGCAAGGCCGCAGTTGAGGATCTCAAGGCCGCTGGTCTGCTTGTCGCCGTGAAACCCATCAAACACATGGTGCCTCGTGTTTCTCGTACCGGTGAAATCGTCGAACCGATGCTCTCCGAGCAGTGGTACATGGCAATGAGTAAGCCCGCTCCTGAGGGCTCCCTCTATCCGGGCAAGTCAATCGCTGAAGTGGGACTTGATGCGGTTGAATCCGGCGAAGTAAATATCTTCCCGGCTGAATGGCGCGGCGTCTACCGTCAGTGGCTCGAAAATATTCAGGACTGGTGTCTCTCTCGTCAGCTCTGGTGGGGTCATCAGATCCCTGCCTGGTATGACGAAGCTGGCCGAGTCTATGTTGCGCGTACAGAAGAAGAAGCGCAGAAGCAGGCAGGCGAAGGTGTAAAGCTGACGCGCGACGAAGATGTGCTCGACACGTGGTTCTCGTCCGCCCTTGTCCCCTTCTCGACTCTTGGCTGGCCCCATCCCGAAGGCGACGAAAAAACCGCCTACGACCTCTATCTGCCGAGCACTGTGCTCGTAACCGGCTATGACATTCTCTTCTTCTGGGTAGCCCGCATGGTGATGATGACGCGTCACTTCACGGGGCGGGTTCCTTTCAAGAATGTCTATATTCACGGTCTCGTGCGCGACGCAGAAGGGAAGAAGATGTCTAAGAGCGAAGGCAACACGCTTGATCCGCTCGACATCATCCAAGGCATTGACCTTGAGCACCTCATTGAGAAAAATACCCGCGGTCTGCGCCAGCCCGAAAAAGCTCCGATCGTTGAAGCCAAGCTCCGCAAGAACTATCCGAACGGGATTGCTGCCCATGGCGCTGACGCCCTTCGCTTCACTATGGCGGCGTATGCAACGCTCGGCCGCAACGTCAACTTCGATCTGAAACGGGCTGAGGGCTACCGAAATTTCTGCACTAAGCTTTGGAACGCCACGCGCTTTGTACTGATGAACGTTGAAGGAAAGGACTGCGGTGTCGGCGCTACGGCGAACGCACCCATGCAGTTCTCCTTTGTGGACAAGTGGATCATCAGCGAATTCGAACGCACGGTGAAGGAGGTGACGACAGCCTACGAGGACTACCGCCTCGACAATGCTGCCAATGCCATGTATTCCTTCGTCTGGAATCAGTACTGCGACTGGTATGTGGAACTTTCCAAAGTTCAGCTGCGCGGTTCTGAAGCCGAACAGCGTGCTACGCGTCATACCCTTGTCACGGTGCTCGAAGCTGTTCTGCGCCTCGCCCATCCGATCATTCCGTTTATCACGGAAGAGCTTTGGCAGAAGGTTTCTGTCACCGCTGGCGTGCGTAAGGCTGATGAAGATGCCTTCCTCATGCTCCAGACCTATCCGACATTTGATGCGGCGAAAGTGGATGCCGACGCCGTGGCGCGCATGACGACCATTCAGGCGCAGATCGACTCCATCCGCAATCTGCGAAGCGAAATGAAGCTTCCGCCGTCGCAGAAGATGCCGCTCCTTATTTCTGGGCCAGAAGCAGAATGCGCAGCGGCGGCACCTTATCTGCAGCAGCTTGCACGCCTAGAATCCGTTACACATGTCGAGGATCTTCAGCAGGCCGCTCAGGGCTCCGTAGCGCCCGTGGCCATCGTTGGCGACTTCAAACTGATGCTCAAGGTTGAAATTGACGTCAAAGCTGAACGAGAACGCCTTTCCAAGGAAGCTGCTCGTCTTGCCGGAGAAGTCAAGAAATGCCAAAGCAAGCTGGGCAATGAACGCTTCGTCTCCAAGGCTCCTGCTTCTGTCGTGGATACAGAAAAGAAGCGCCTTGCGGAATTCACGGCGCTCCTTGCTAAGGTTGAGGAGCAACTCAGCAAACTGCCTCAGGCATAAACTGCTTGCATCCGGAGAGATTCGGTTTAGCGAATCTCTCCAATCGCAGATAACACAAGAGCCGCGAAGTTGACTTTCGCGGCTCTTTCTTTTATTTGGCCTGCCCGGCAGGAATCGAACCCGCGACCCTCTGCTTAGAAGGCAGATGCTCTATCCAACTGAGCTACGGGCAGGTCTACGTTGAATTCTGGTCGGGGCGGCGAGATTCGAACTCGCGACATCTTGCTCCCAAAGCAAGCGCGCTACCGGGCTGCGCTACGCCCCGAAGAATGCGGATTATAGGGGATCCTTGATTCTTTTGCTTCCGCCCCCCCCTGTTAAAGGCCGATTTAGGCCAACACCCCTTAAAATTATCTTTTTATCTCCATCCTCATACTAAGAAGAGGCAAGTCCATGAGCCAAGCTCAAGACAATTCCAACGATCCCCTGCATGCCAAGAAAAAGGCCTGGTCCGGCCGCTTCAGCGAACCCGTCGACGCCTTTGTACTCCGTTATACGGCAAGCATTGATTTCGACAAACGCATGGCGCTCGTTGATATCGACGGCTCCGTTGCACACGCCACGATGCTCGCCAAAGTTGGCGTCATCTCAGCGCAGGATCTGGCAGACATTAAGCGAGGCATGGCTCAGATTCGTGAAGAAATTCAAACAGGCAAGTTTGAATGGCAGCTTGAACTTGAAGACGTGCATCTCAATATTGAAGCTCGACTCACTGCATTGATTGGTGACGCCGGCAAGCGTCTTCACACCGGCCGCTCCCGCAACGATCAGGTTGCAACCGATATCCGCCTCTACCTGCGCGGTGAAATCGACGAAATTATTCGTCGTGTCGAGCATCTTCAGGAGGTGCTTGTCGCCCAGGCTGAAAAGAACTACAACGTCATCATGCCTGGCTTCACGCATATGCAGGTTGCTCAGCCGGTTACGTTCGGCCACCATATGCTTGCCTATGTCGAAATGCTCGAACGCGATCATGCCCGTCTGATTGACCTGCGCCATCGCGTCAATTCGTCACCTCTTGGCGCAGCTGCCCTTGCGGGTACGACTTACCCAATTGATCGTGAATACACAGCGAAGCTCCTTGGTTTTGAAACGGTTGCTCAGAATTCATTGGACGCCGTTTCAGACCGTGACTTTGCCATCGAGTTCTGCGCAGCAGCCTCTCTCATCATGGCGCACATTTCCCGCCTCTCTGAAGAGCTCGTCATTTGGATGAGCCAGCGCTTCGGCTTTATCAAGTTGCCGGACCGCTTTACGACGGGCTCCTCCATCATGCCGCAGAAGAAGAATCCGGATGTTCCGGAAACAGCTCGCGGCAAATCCGGTCGTGTTTATGGCGATTTGATGTCGATGCTCACCCTCATGAAGGGAACTCCGCTCGCCTATAACAAAGATTTCCAGGAAGATAAAGAACCGGTCTTTGATGCGATTGATACCATCAAGGATACGCTTCGCGCCTTCTGCGACATGATGGCTGGTGTGGAACCCCAGCCTGAAGCCATGCATCAGGCTGCGCAGATGGGCTTCCCCACCGCAACTGACCTTGCTGATTATCTTGTCCGTCACGGCGTTCCTTTCCGTACGGCCCACGACATCGTCGGTCAGACGGTTCGAGCTGCTGCTGAACGCAAATGTGGGCTTGAAGAACTCCCTCTTGAAGTTCTGCAGAGCTTCTGCGACAAGATCGAAGCAGATGTCTATCCGGTGCTCAGTCTTGAAGGCTCCGTCAAAGCCCGCAATCATGTGGGCGGCACGGCACCGAATCAAGTGCTTGCTCAGGTGAAGCGCTGGGAAGAGATTTTTAACCTCCGAAAAAACTAATATCTCGCGTAAAAAGTCGTTATGGACTCACGTTCATAACGACTTTAGGAAAATGAACTGGGTCTAATATTATGGAATGTTATGTTATTAATCTTGATCGTTCTCCGGATCGATGGGAGCATATGCAAAAACAACTCTCTACCATTAGCACCCAGCATACATCCTTAAAAATTCAGAGAGTTGTAGGAGTAGATGGATGTAAACTTACGGAAAATGAAATATCATTTCATCAACAATCAGCATTCAGTTTATCAAAAATTGCTTGCCCAAGAGATCTTTCAAAAGCGGAAATTGGATGTTATTTATCACACAAAAAATGTTGGGAAAAATTAATAAACTCATCGAGTGACTGGGGACTAATCCTTGAAGACGACATAACAATTTTTCCATCTGCATCTAAATATATTGAATCTCCTTCATGGATACCTGAAGGAATTGATCTCGTCCAAATATTTATACCTACCAACCCTTGGCTTGCTCTAGTAGATAAGAAAAATATCAAATTACCCAACAACGCAACACTTTATCATCCACTCAAGCCATCTCCTATTGGTTGCTTAGCCTACTTCATATCTAAGAAAGCAGCAAAAGAAGCTATTGAGCGCAGCCAAAAACTAAGCATGCCGGTTGATGAGTTTCTTTTTTCCCCTCTCTCTGCTTTTGCCAAACATCACCCTGTTTGGCGCCTCAATCCCGCTGTAATATGCCATGGAGAATTTCAATCAACAATACAAGCCAAAGACTGCAAAGATCGAAATGCATATGGTAATAATTATATTGCTAAATATAATCCCTTAAGGTATATTCTAAGGCAAAAATACAATATTAAAAAACTATTTGCCCTAAGACAGACTTTCACCATCGAACAATAACAATGAATATCGCCATTCTAAACTTTACCCATATAGGGACATTGATTTGCAATTTACCCTTAATAAAACGGATAAGAGAAAGGTATCCACAAGCTAAAATAACATTATTTACATGCCGCAGAAATGGTGTTATAAATGATATTATATCTCAACAATATGGAGTAAGGACCATATGCTTAAATCATGATTTCACAGGATTCAAACGATATGTATCAATAATTCAATTAGCCTGTAAATTCTATAAAAAATTTGATATCGGCTTCTGTGGATTGGAACCGAGAAAAACCGACCATATTGCTCTTGCCTTACTTTGTAAGGAAAGCTTTGCATATTGTGAAAATAATTGGCATAGCAAATTAATCACTCATCAGATTCCATTTACAAAAATGGACTACTCATACCTTCATCAATCTCAATTCTGCGCTAACGTAGCCCCTCCCTCTACAACAATATTACCGGATGAGTGGCCTGTCTTTCACTTACAATTCAACAAGAAATTATTAAAGCATAAATTTGTGCTGCCTGAAAATGAAATACTAATTTATTATTCCCTCGAGAATAATAGGGAAACAAGCACTCTGTCGGAATGCAGGTTGTTAAAAATTATACGCGCATTAAAGAATATTATAACATTTAATTTAATAATCAATAGTTCAAAGCCGATTCCGCCCTCTTTAGTTAAAAAATTAACGTTGATAACAAATACCTTCCCAGTACAAACTAAAGAATTTCCTGAATTTCTTGAACTATTGTCAGTTTGCGATTTATGTCTGCTTGGTGATGGAGGCACTTCTCATATAGCAGCAGCATTGAATATTCCAGAAGTAGTACTTTTCGGAGCAACTTCGACAACAAATTGGCAACCTTTATCAAATAAATCAGCGATATTATTTGACCAATTTAATGTCAATAACATTCCAATTGATGATATAGTTAATGCCATTCTTCAGAAAATAAAATCAGCCCCCTCCCCATAAAGTCAAGAAAGATCGCAATAATTAACTACTCATGAATATCTATGACTTAGTCGAGTGCGTCAGCACTCTAAACCGAGCCACACAAATGACCAGAAAATAATTTCTTATTTTACATCTCTCAATTAAAAATCAGGTTAAATTGTATCAGTAATATATACATTTGTCACTCTAACAACTTTCTCGACAATTTACCCACCAAATAGCATTTATAGTAATCGATAAGATCATATTTAATACTAAGAAGAGCGTTACAATTTCACTCATTGCACCTCAAGTATATTCAACAGCCTTGCAACCAACCATTTTAATTAATCTTTTAACATTTTCTAAAGAAGAAAAAAATTGGACATTACCAGATAAATTGGCAGACCTGACGGTGATATTAATGACTGGGGAATGTCCTTCTACATTGGAATGTCGTTGCTGTAAAAATGAATATGTCTTCAGTGTATCAACGGAATCCACGCATATCGTTATTGCTTTTAGCCGAGCGCAAACAGCATCATCTGCTGACATAATTTCTTCTGGATAGATAGTCACCTTCTTAGAAAAATCATCATATTTTGGCCTTCCCTTGACCCAAACAGCCATCTTGGGCGCAATCCAAGTCTTCAGTGTTGCCCAAAGATCCGAAAATGCGAAAAACTCTATACTGTGTGTCCCATCGTCAATGCCGACAACACCCATTACACCGCGTTTTCCATTGATTTGACGAATAGAAGATATAACCCCGCCGACGCAAACGTTCTCTTTGCTGACCTGAAGCTCATCAAGAGGCATGCATCCGATTGCCCGGAGGTCGTCCTTATATTCATCAAAGAAATGACCGGAAAGTGAGAAGCCGAATGCCGTCATCTCTTCTTCTAGATTTCGACGGAAAGACCACTGTTCGCCCTCTACCCAATTGACGATCTTTTTAGTCTCCTCTCCGCCGAAAAGACTGTCTTGACCAGCGCTTTGACGTACAGCGGCGCCACCTTGCAATGCATTACTAATGTTGCTGAAAAGCTTGCCTCGATCTGCATCTGTGGAATCAAACGCCCCTGCACGTACCATGCTTTCAAAGATGCGAAAATTGACGCCTTCTACACGAGCAGCAAAGTCAAAAATATCTTCAAATGGTCCATTCGCTTCGCGCTCGGACACAATTGCTTCAACTAAAGCACGGTTGATACCTTTAATCGCACCAAGACCAAGCTGAATGACGTTTTCTGTCGGCACGGAGAAGAACCATTCGCTAACATTCACGTCCGGCAGTCTGAAGTCCACACCGTTTGCTCGAGCGTCATCGATCAGTGCCTTCATCTTGTCACCGTCGTCCATCACCATGCACAAGTTGGCAGCAAAGAATGCCGCTGTGTGATGGACCTTGAGATATGCCGTCTGGTATGCAACATAAGAATAAGCTGCGGCGTGCGACTTATTAAAACCGTAGCCCGCAAACTTTTCCATCAAGTCGAAGATCTCTGTGGCAACCGATTCCTTTACACCTCTTTCTCCTGCACCCTTAATAAAAACAGCGCGCTGGCGCTTCATCTCTTCGACATTCTTTTTACCCATTGCGCGACGCAGCAAATCTGCGCCGCCCAATGAGTAACCGCCCACCACCTGAGCCACACGCATCACCTGTTCCTGATAGACCATGATGCCGTATGTTTCCTTAAGGACCGGTTCCATCCGGTCGTCAAGGTATTCAACCTTTTCCCGCCCAAATTTTCGATCGATATAGGACGGAATCAGGTCCATTGGGCCCGGACGGTAAAGTGCATTCAAAGCCACCAAGTCTTCTAGTCGATCTGGACGCGCCTGTTTCAAAAGCCCCCGCATGCCATCCGATTCAAACTGGAACACTGCGGCCGTATTGGCTTGCTGGAAGAGTTCATAAGTCGCCGCATCGTCAACCGGAATACGTTCAAGTTCAAAATGCTGCTCTGGATAGAGCTTGTCGATGAGTTCTACTGCTTTGGCAAGAATCGAAAGTGTGGTGAGCCCCAAGAAGTCAAACTTCACAAGACCAACGTTTTCCACGTCCTTCTTATCGAACTGACTGATAGTGTTTTCGGGACGCCCGTCGGAATTGTAGAGCGGACAGAAATCCGTGAGCTTCCCTGGTGCAATCAGCACGCCGCCGGCGTGCATGCCGAGGTTCCGTGTCAGGCCTTCCAACGGTTTGGCAAGTCGAATGATTTCTTTATATTCGTCATCGCGTTCAATTGCCTCTTTGAATTCCGGCACCTCGGCAATTGCATCGTCGAGAGAAATGTTCCGCCCCGGCTGCATGGGGATAAGCTTCGCGAGCGCATCCGTCTTCATATATGGGACGTCTAGTGCGCGCCCCACATCACGCACAACTGCCTTGGCGCCCAGCGTGCCGAACGTAGCAATCTGACTCACGGCATCCACACCGTAGGTTCGCTTGACGTAGTCAATCGTACGATCTCGGTTGTACTGACAAAAGTCGACGTCAAAGTCAGGCATGGAAACGCGTTCCGGATTCAGGAAGCGTTCAAACAGTAAGTCGAAATGAAGGGGATCCAAATCCGTAATGCCGAGCGAATAAGCAACAAGCGAACCCGCACCAGACCCTCGGCCTGGTCCCACTGGCACGCCATGCGTCTTCGACCAATTGATAAAGTCCTGCACGATCAGGAAGTAACCAGGAAACTTCATCCCTTTAATAATGCCAAGCTCATATTCAAGACGCTTGTCATAGGGCGGACGCTTTTCTTCCAAAACCTTTGGATCTGGATACAAAAACTCAAGGCGCTTTTGCAGACCTTCCTTTGAGAGCTGATCGATATAGTCGTCAAGCGACATGCCGTCGGGCGTCGGGAAAAGCGGCAATTGAGGCTTAGAAAGTACGCCGTCCAAATTGCATCGTTTGGCAATTTCAACTGTATTTTCGATGGCGGCCGGGATATCTGCGAAGAGCTCGCACATCTCGGCTTCGCTTTTCAAATACTGTTCCGGCGTATAGCGCTTGACGCGTCGCGGATCCTGCAGCGTGTAGCCCTCGGCAATCGAACAACGCACTTCATGTGCTTCAAAGTCTTCGGGCTTTAGGAATTGAATAGGATGTGTGGCTACCACTGGCAACTGCTCCTCAACCGCGAAGTTCGCCAGGCGAGCCGTGGCGAGTTCGTCTGTCGGACGACCGGCACGCTGCAGTTCAACATAAAAGCGGCCCGAAAATTGAGCTTTGAAGCGTTCTGCCGCTTCGTGAGCCAGCGACCACTTCTTACCTAAGAGCAAAGAGCCCAATTCGCCCTGCGCAGCGCCCGACAATGCAATGAGGCCTTCGGATCCGCCATCATCAAACCATTTGGGATCCACCAAACCGCGTGCTGCATCATTGTTCGTCAAGAATGCCTTGGTCAGCAGCACTGAGAGCGAATGGTAGCCCTCGTGATTCATACAAAGGACCCCCAGCCGGAAGGGTTTGTTGAGATCCTTCGGATTAATGACCTTTAAGTCACACCCAAGAATGGGTTTCAGCCCTGCCGCCAGCGCATGCGTATAAAAGCGCAGGCCGCCAAAAACGTTCATCAAGTCGCTGATGCCCACTGCAGCACCGCCGCCCTCAAGAACGGCATGGATCATGGGGTCAATGCGGACAATGCCGTCCGTAATTGAGTATTCAGAGTGGAAACGCAGGTGAACGAAACGTGGAGACGGCATCAGCGTAAAACAAAGAAAGGCGTGCAGAAATGAAAACGGCGCCCGGTTCCTCAACAGGCCTTGTTGAAGAAGGAGCGCCGCAGTTCGGAGGCAGTATGAATTAAGACTGCTTCAGCAAACGAATGCTCACTTCAGGGTCGTATGGCTGAATCTTATCGCGGAGTGCTTCACTTACAAGCACATCCTCCAAATTGTCCCTAAGGAGCACCGCATGCACGTCAGGGTGGGCAAGCAAAAACGCCTCAGCCTTCTCCCATCCCATAGCAAAGAGTGCCGTGCAAAGGGCATCCGCCCGAGCACCGTTTTTATCCACAATCGTCACAGATGCAATGTCCGTTGCTACTGGCTGGCCTGTTGTGGGGTTAAGAATATGCCCATAGCGATGGCCGTTCTTCTCGAAGTTGCGTTCATATGCACCAGAAGTAATAACGTTTGTGTCGCTCACCGCAACCACAGCAAAGTAGGCGCCGCGGCTCTTATCGGGACTCTGCAGACCAATGCGCCATGGCGTTCCCGGGTATTTTTCCCCCATTGCTACGATATTGCCGCCCAAATCAAGCAGCGCATGAGTTGCTCCGGCAGCCTTGAGTTTCTCTGCAAGTTTCTGTCCAATGTAGCCCTTAGCAATAGCGCCCATATCAACATTTTGGTCGCGGCCAATCTGCATGAACCACTTGCCGTTCTCCTCCGTCACACGGACGTGGCGATGATCCACTCGGCGAATCGCTTCCTTGATCGCCTCATCACTCGGCACATGATCGCCGCCGAAACCGATCTTCCAAAGGTTCACCAACGGTCCAATCATCGGCTCAAATGCTGAATGGGTCATGTCTGCAATAGTGAGCGCTTCCCGAGTCATCTCGGCGATTTCGGGTGTGACTTCCACCTTCTCGCCGGCATGCTTATTGACATTGTTGAGGGGAGAATCCTTATGCACACTCATCATGTCGTCAAAGCGCACCACCTCGTCCTCAACGATTTGCGCAAAACGCTTCGTCTCTTCTGGTGTCTTCCCAAAGACTTTGATCTGGACAACCGTTCCCATATGGAAGGTCGTTGTATCTAATTCGTATTCTTTGGCTTCCTGCTGCTCAGACTCGGCAGAAGCTGCCGTTTCTGCAGCATGAATAGAAAGTACCGGTAACGAGGCACAGAGCGCCGCAGCCGCGGCAATCCAAAAGATTTTTCTTGCAAACATCACGTATCAGAACAGAGATAGGAAGCTCAGACAACAAAAAAGGAGGACGCCGCAGATGCGAGAATCCTCCTTTTCGGATTCAGGGCTTCCGGAGAAGCCGCTGTCCTTAAGCCGAATTACTGGGCCTTGGAAAGGGCGTCCTTAACGGCAGCCTTGATGCCTTCGGACGACAGCGTGGCGCCGCCGACGGAGTCAACGCCTTCAACGCCGTTCTTCTTGACGATTTCCGGAATCATCTGTTCGATCGGAGCAGCGATGATCATTTCCGTTTCGCCGTGCTTGACGACCTTGACGTCGGCAATCTTGCCGCCCTTAACGTCGACCTGAACGGTGATCACGGATTCGCGGCCCTTGCCTTCACCCGTGTAGGAGCCATCTTTGTAGGTGGCAGCCTGGGCACCGACGGCGAGCAGAGCGGCAGCGGTAGCGACGATGATCTTCTTCATGATGTCAAATTCCTCGAGTATTTGTGTGCGGTGACTTGCCTGGAACTCTTTAAAACCGATTCCGGCAGAAGTCTTTGCTTCAGGAGCCGACAGTAAAAACCCGCCAGCTCAGCTGACGGGTCATATTATCACAGTGAAAAATGAAATCTACGGGTTAAATCTCATTTGCTGCTTAGGCCCCTCGCATTAATTCTTTCGAATTATTTCCCCCAAGAGTCGCGCAAACCCACAGAGAGATTGAAGACCGGATGTTCTGGAGCATGATCCTTACGATCAGCAACGAAGTATCCCGTACGCTCAAACTGGAAACGCTCTTCATTGGCTGCATCAGCAGTGCAAGGCTCCACATAACCCTGAAGAATCGTCTTGGAGTTGGGGGTTAGATGATCAAGGAACGTTCCTTCGCCCGCTTCAGGATTCGGCTCATTAAAGAGCCGGTCGTACACCCGGAATTCCGCCGCACGGGCTGTCTGGGCATCCAGCCAATGAATCGTAGCCTTGGTCTTCACGGACATTGAGCCTTCCGTGCCGGACTTGGTCTCGGGGAGATAATTCGCGTGAACAGCCGTCACACGCCCCTCTGCATCCTTTTCAAAAGACGTCGGAACGATCACATACCCGTAGCGCAAGCGCACGGGCTTAGCAGGAGAACCGTCCGCCGGCACCGTTAAACGACGGAAACCCTTTGGCGGCACTTCAGCAAAATCGGTTTCTTCGATCCAGAGTTCACGAGAGAACGTGATGCTGCGGGAACCCATTTCAGGCTTTTGCGGGTGATTCTCTGCAACAAGCCCTTCAGACTGCCCCTCGGGGTAATTGTCGATAATGAGCTTCAACGGTTTCATCACAGTCATACGGCGATGTGCACAGCCTTCGAGATCCTCGCGCAGGCACTGCTCGAGAACGCTGTAATCGATCCATCCGCCAGACACCTTTGAGATGCCGCAGCGCTCAGCAAACATCTGCATACTTTGAGGTGTATAGCCGCGTCGACGCAGGCCAATGATGGTCGGCATGCGAGGATCATCCCAACCATCGACATACTTTTCCTTCACCAGCTGAATGAGCTTACGCTTGCTCACCACAACATAGGTGAGACTCAGACGATTGAATTCATACTGATGTGAAAGCAGGAAAAAGTTGGGACGAATAACAGCAGAAAGCGCCGACTGAAGAAGCGGTGTGAAGTGTTCAGGATGATCTGTGAGCAGTTCAAAAAGTGCCTTGACTGAAGCGTCAGACACATCCGGGACGCCATTCGTCCATACATTGAGAATACTTGCAGCATTCTGCTCCACAGCACTTTGGCCGAGTTTTTCGCGAGCTGCAAAGCAAGCAGCGGCAAACTCAGCAGCTTTGGGATGCGTACTGTCCTTCATCTGCATGAGGATAGCCTTGGCTTCCTCGAACTGCGGCGTGCGCAGTACCGGAACCACGCGCTCAAGCGCCCAGTCATAGAAAGCACGCTGATCCTCAAATTCCAGAGTGCAAATGGAATGCGTGATTTCTTCAAGCGAATCTTCAATCGGATGCGCAAACGCATACATCGGATAGATGCACCATTTGTCTCCCGTTGCATGGTGTTCGGCAAAACGAATGCGGTAGATCGCCGGATCACGGAGATTCATGTTGGGACTGGCCATGTCGATGCGCGCCCGCAGCACCATGGAGCCCTCCGCATGCTTGCCCTCACGCATTTCACGGAAGAGTCGCAAGTTTTCTTCAATCGGGCGATCACGATACGGTGAATTTTTGCCGGGTTCCTTCAGCGTGCCGCGATTGTCACGCATTTCGTCTGCAGTCTGCTCATCGACATAAGCGTAGCCAGTGCGCACCAAATGCTCTGCAAACTGATACATGTATTCGAAGTAAGAGCTTGCAAAATAGAGATTTTTCTCTCCACCATGCTCCCACGTGAAACCGAGCCAACGTACGCTGTCAAGAATGCCGTCAACGTACTCCTGATCTTCCTTCACCGGATTGGTATCGTCAAAGCGCATATGGCAGCGCCCGCCGTAGTCACGCGCCAGACCGAAGTTCAGGCAGATGCTCTTGGCGTGCCCAATATGCAGGTAACCGTTCGGTTCCGGCGGGAAGCGCGTACGAATTTTGGCCGGATCAGGCACCCCATTGGCGGCCTGTTCGGAATAAGGCGCAGGATGCCCGCACCAGAGCCGGGGTTGATTCACGCCGGCAGCAAGATCTTCTTCAATAATGTTGCGGATGAAGTTGGTTGCGCGCCCAGTCTGAGCTTCCGTGATTTCACTCATCGCCGAATTCCAAGAGGGAAAAAATGAGGTTTCACCGCTTGGCGAACCTCTGATATTGAATTGTGTTGAATTTTTGATTTTACCGCCGTCAGATCCCTCATTCGGAGATCACGGCACATTTCAATCAAATTTCCCCTGCCGCCTGATACCGTGCGAGATACCACTCCACAGTCTGCTTCAGTCCGACAAGGAACGGCATTGCGGGCTTCCACCCCAGATCTCGTTCAAGTTTTTGCGCATCGACGGCATATCGGAAATCATGTCCTGGCCTATCGTCAACAAAGGTGATGAGCTCTCGGTATTGATGACCGCTCCATGGGTGCATCTCATCGAGCAGTCTGCATATTCCTTCAGCAATAGCCAGATTGCTTCGCTCACAATGCCCTCCCACGTTGTAACGAGCACCCGGTGCCGCTTGATGAAAAATCAAATCAAGCGCTCGACAGTGATCATTTACCCATAACCAATCACGCACGTTGAGACCATTGCCGTACAGAGGCACTAGGGTATGAGCCAAACAACGCCGGATGATCGTTGGAATGAGCTTTTCATCATGTTGCCAGGGTCCATAGTTGTTTGAGCAATTGGACAAGGTCACGTTCATCCCATAAGTTTTGGCGTAAGAACGAGCCATCAAATCGGAGGCTGCTTTACTTGCCGAATAAGGGCTGTTGGGAGCATAAGCACTATTTTCGTCAAAAAAACCGCTCTCTCCCAATGTGCCGAAAACCTCATCAGTCGAAACATGATGAAAGCGCGACGACGCTAACCGTCCCGTACGTTGCCAATACCGGAGAGCAGCATCCAACATCACAGTCGTACCGTGAATATTGGTGAACACAAAACGCATCGGATCAGCAATGGAATTGTCGACATGACTTTCTGCAGCAAAATGAATTACACCAGTAACGTCATATTCCTCCATCAAATCTCTGACAGCTGATTCATCGCAAACATCGCCGTGAATTGGAATGACATTCGACAATTTAGCTTGTCGAGGAAAAGCTTCTTTATTAGCAGCATATGTCAGCGCATCCAGATCGATCAAACGATATGCTGGATATTTTCGAGCGAAATACTCTACAAAATTCGTACCTATAAAACCGGCGCCGCCGGTGATCAAAATCGTTTCCATAACAATTAAGACTTAATTCGGCCGCACTGCACACAAGCCTCAGTAAGAGCGTCTTGCCATGAACGGGGCTTAATTCGCCAAGCCTGAAGACTTTGCAGAGACAACACACTGTAGTGTGGACGCCGTGCTTTCGTCGGATACTGAACTGCCGGGACTGCCTTAAGTTTACAGGTCGTTCCTATCTTTTCCTGGATTGCTGAGGCAAAGCCATGCCAAGAGGTCTCACCGGTATTTGTAAAGTGCAGCACCTGCATGGATCGCAAATGTGCGCCTTGCAGGTAAAGCTCTACGAGAGCATCTGCCAAATCTTCTGCCAAGGTTGGAGCACTGAACTGATCACTAACTACGTCGAGCGACTGTCTTTCGGAAAGCAGTTGAAGCATTGTTTGAAAAAAACTCTTCGTTCCTGCAATCGGTGAATACAAGCGAGAAGTACGAATGATGCAGCCACAAGCCTTTGAGGTCAAAAGTGCGGCCTCCCCCATTTGTTTACTGCGCCCGTAAACTGACATCGGTGCGGTTTGACTGTCAACCTCATACGGCTGCCTTGCCCTGCCGTCAAACACGTAATCAGTAGAGACATGAATGATGGGAATACCCGTATCCGTTAGATATTTTGGCGCGGTTGCATTAACCGCAATGGCATCCCTGGAGTGATCTTCGGCTTCGTCAACAGCCGTATATGCAGCACAGTTAATAATGCAGTCAAAAACACCAGGCCGGAGATTCTGAACGACTGCATTCTGATCCGCAATATTGAGCTCATGCCGATCAAACCCTAGTCCCAGTATTCCCCTTCGCTTAAGTGTTGTCAGCATAGTTTTTCCTAGCTGACCGGTTACACCAGTAATAGCAATCACTATGTAGTCTCAAATTTATGCAGAAAAACAGGATTCGAACAATAATATTCAAAATCTTTCGCCTTCACATCTTTCACAGATCTAAGAATCTTAGATTTTGGCACCATCCAATTTATATTTAACGAAGAATCGAGGGCATTTATAGCGCCTTCAAAAGACGAATTATAAAAATTATCACACTTATATAACACAACAGCACTTGAAGATAGCACAGAGTACCCATGTGCAAACCCTTTTGGTATATACAATTGATTCCTATTATCGCTTGTTAGAATAAACCTGTACACATTGCCATAATTAGGAGAATATTTCCTAATATCTACAACCACATCTAATATTTCCCCACTCACTACGCGAATCAGTTTACTCTGAGAGAACGGCGGAGACTGGAAATGCAATCCCCGAATAACACCATAACAAGATGAAACTTCATTATCTTGAACAAAAATATCATCTATACCAATTTCGCTTAACCTACGTTGATTATAGCTTTCCGTAAACGACCCTCTGCTATCAACCCATATTTGCGAAGGGTCAATCAATATTGGAATTTGAATAGCCATTGACTACACCACAATCCCCAAAAAACGATACTTAACAGCACCACACTCATCTATAAACTTAGAATATAGCGTCACTTTCCCAAAAAGCAAAACCCTCACTTTCCTTGCAGAATAAGAAATCTTCACAAATTGCGGAATACCAAAAGCATTAATGACGGTACTACTCAATCTTCTCTTAACTTCAATAAGACCTTTTAATATTAAGCGCGTCTTCCAGCCATCCCGCAAGAAAGTGGTAGCCTTTTCAATTAAAAATGGATTACTAAAACTTTGTGGCGACAATCCATTATTCTTAATAAAATTAGCCAACTCAGATTCCACAACCCTCCCAGCTGCTTCATCCAGAACAGAGTCATATTGTATAGAGCTCGAAAAATAAAGCGTATACGAATCTCTAATAAAATCTTCGCGCTTGCTTTTTTTAGCAAATGCCAAATAGCGTTTAGAAATTTCGAACATATTATAACTTCGTTCAAAATTTGTCATTTTTCTCATTAAACTTGCTTGACGACACCGGTAAAAATAGAGCGCATCTCCATCTACCCAAGCAACCCTTGATGATAAAAGGCAGTATTCCCTCCACCAAAGCTCGTCTTCATTATTAATATTAGGTGTAAATTTTATTTTTTCTTTATTAATAATTTGTCGTTTATATACCTTATTCCATACAACACTCATTATTGAATTCATCACATGAGGCGTAATAAGCGATGGGAATGGTGCGTTTTCATTACGAACTTTATATGGGGATATAACGGCATTGTCATACACTTTCACTACATTACAGCATGCAACATCAGCTTGTTCTTTTTCGATCGCATAAATCAGGCGTGCACAGTAATTATTGTCAACATAATCATCACTATCAACAAAGAATATAAATTCTCCTTTTGCATAACTCAATCCGGTATTTCGCGTATTTGAAAGACCTTTATTTTTATCATGTTGCAAAAAAATTATTCGATTATCTATTTTGCAATATTTTTTTACTACCTTTGCAGAATTATCCGTACTACAATCATCGACTACTATTATCTCAATATTACATATAGTTTGCGAAAGAACAGATCTCAAGCATTGATCAATATAGGGCTCGACATTATATACAGGCACAATTATGGATGCCAAAATAGATCTAGTCATACAACTTTATTTATAAACGAATAATTAAACTTGATGTATCCCACTTTCCTTTATTCATTTTCTGAATTTCTTCATAATATCCATCCACAATTTTAACAACATCTAGCTTAGTTCCATTTTTTTCGGCTTCTGCCAACGCAATCCCTAAGTCTTTACGCATCCAATCCACAGCAAATCCAAAATCGAATTTACCTTCAACCATCGTGGCTCCTCGATTGATCATCTGCCAAGAGGATGCTGCGCCGCCGGAGAGCGCCTTGATGAGTTTCGGCATATCTAGTCCTGCATGCATGCCGAATGCCAACCCCTCTGCCAGTCCCTGCACACATCCCGCTATGCAGATTTGGTTCACCATCTTTGCAAGCTGACCGGAACCCACAGCACCAAAATGCGTAATTTGAGCAGCATAAGCACGCATCACAGGTTCTGCTGCCGAGACATCCGCATTCGTACCGCCGCAAAGTACGGTTAAGCAGCCATTCTCTGCACCAGATTGCCCGCCGGACACAGGAGCATCCACCCACCCGATCTGACGTTCAGCCGCTTTCTGGGAGAGCTCTCTCTCCACCACGGCGCTTGCCGTAGTATGGTCTACAAACACACTGCCGGAATCCATACCTGCCAGAGCCCCATTTTCCCCCAACACAACGCTTCTCAGATCATCATCATTGCCGACGCAGGCAAATACAAATTGGGCTCCACACGCCGCTTCTCGGGGAGTTGAAGCGGCCCGACCGCCAAACTCGGCGGCCCATTTAGTTGCCTTGGCAGCAGTACGGTTGTAGACACATACATCTAACCCGGCTCGAGACAGGTGCCCCGCCATGGGATACCCCATGACACCCAGACCTAAAAATGCAACCTTTATGGACGGCATTTGCGGATAGTTTTTCTGCTGCATTACATACACCTATAAAAAAACAGCGGGACACCTCACATATCAAGAGATGCCCCGCCACAAATCATTAATCAGCGGATACCGGTAGCGGCATAGGCATCTTCAGCAGTCTTTACCACCTTCCGAGCAAGGGCTGCCGTTGGGTCGACGACAATGACTCGACTGCCGGCAACTTCAAAATCGTCGGATTCATCAAGAATCAACGGCAGTTCGGTGCAGCCCAGAATGAGACAGTTGCAGCCATGAGTCTTTACCAGATATTCAGCGGCTGAAATCAGATCCTCTCGGCAAATGCCGTTCGTGTAACCAGCTTTCGCTCCCTGAGGTCCGTAAATCGCTGCCATAACACGCTCCTGATGCATATCATCAGGCACAAACATCGGTAAGCCCATAGCTTTGGCTTTATCACCATAAATACCTGTCTGCACGGTTCCCGTTGTTGCCAGCAATCCAATTTTGGCGCGCGTGCCTAGTTTGTTTTGGATTTCATCCAAAGCCGCCTGCTGCATATTGATAAACGGAATCTTGATGAAGCGTTCAAGATATGGCAGGAATGCATGAGCGGTGTTGCAGGGCACAATCAATGTGCTGCAGCCATCAGCTTCCAGTCGCTGTGCGCAATGAAAAAGTGCAAGCGTCGGGTCTTCACCGCCATTCAAGAGACAAGCCGTGCGATCCGGAATCTGAGGATTCTGTTCGACAACCAGCTTGATGTGCTCCTGATCCGTCTTGGCAGGTGTTGCCTTCACAATTTTGTCGTAAAGGTCCACTGTTGCAGCCGGCCCTAATCCCCCAATCAGTCCAACCTTAAAGGGCTTAGGCCGACGAGCGGGAGTTGAAGCAACGGCCATTTCAGCCGCATCAGAAAGGAGATCTTCTACGGGCAGACCTTCAGCTCGAAGTTCTTCGACAAAACGAGCCATCTGCGAGCAATTAGGAATCAGCACCTCCGCGCCTTGTGCCATGAGTTCATGACCGGCCTTGACGAGGTAGGCTTTAAATGCCGGCGTCAAACCATTGCGGCGCAATCCCTCGCACGGATTTTGGATCTTGGCAAATTCTGCCTTCATCTCATCGTCGGGAGAAACCCATCTGACCGCTGTACCAAAATGCTCTGCGAAGAATTCCTGCGGCACAGCAGTCCCCAAACAAGCCATTGTCTGGATAGTGCCACTTTTCACTTTGTCATCCAATTTTGCCAGCAGCGAAACAATCGGCATTTCCAACTCTTTTCTCAACTCATCAAGAAAAGGTTCACTCTTAATGTCAGCCAGCACCGCGGCTTCACAGCCTTGACGCTGAAGATGTTCAAGCGCAATCAGAGCCGTAATCTTGCGGTCTGCGAGCGCTATACACGGTGTGGGAGCATCGAGCGGAAGCTCTACATTGCTTTCCACCACTTCGACCGGCAGGTCAAGTTTGGCGCCGACACCGATCAGACAAGACTTTATCTTCAAAGCCGGCAGCGGATTCAGCCCCGAAGTCAAACCAATTTTTTTTCTGCCCATCATTCTTCTCCTTTCGCGCAGCAGTACGACGAACCACGATTCGTCGTACTGCGCATGAACTCAATTGGTACGGAAACGACTTATTTCGTACTCAATCGCTCAGACGGTTCCCAAGTGTTTCACCCCAATCGTAAAGTGCTTCGAGCACTTGTTGATGTCTTTCATCATCATAGAGTCCGCTTGCTTGCGCTTCATCGATCTGATCAAAATAATCGGAAAGTTGAAGCATCCCGTCTCGTCCTGACATGACCCGATCTGCACAGAACTGCTTCCACCGTTCAGTCTCTTCGGCTGAGAGCATTTCAGGCCAGTTCCGTGCGCGGAAGCGGAAGAGCATTTCAGCGAACTTCTGGTCGTCAAAACGAAATTTTGGAGCTTCCGCAGCGAGACGCTCAGGCATCAAGCTGCGGATCTGAACAAATCGCGCTTTATCTCCACTGCTCGCAAATCCAGAATAAAGAGATCGATCAGGATCCACGCTTGGCGCTGCAGCATCGTTAGTGCGCCGTTCTGCAGCCAGTTCCGCAAAAATGGTCTGTACCGCCGGCGCCACAGTCTTAAGCTTTTGAAGATTAGCGGCAACAACGCCCAGATCAATGCCGTATTTCTGTGCCCGTTCCCGAGAGAGTACTTTGAGATTTGCACAAACAAACGGTGAAGCATTCGCCTTCAATCGCCGGATCGGCAGCCGCTCAATACTCTGCGCTCGCTCCTTTATCGAAGGAAAGAGCCGCTGCTTGATTTCTTCATAAGAGAGCGATTGCAATACAGTCGGATCAAAATAGAGATCCCACATCCAACAGTCGTGCTTCTCTTGAAAGAAGCAAGCTACGATCCCCGTACATCCCCGAGCGATACCAAACTTAGGCGTAACCCAGACCACAGGTTTCATATCCGATACTGCTGCTGCCACTTTGGCTGTCGTCCGATTTTCGAAAGCCCAACGCCATAGCTTAGGCTCCCTCTCCGCCAAAAGTTTCGCCAATCCAATTGTGGCTTCGACGTCAGAAAGCGCATCATGTGCATGACCATGTTCAATCCCGTTGGCCTTTGTCAAAAACTCCAGCTTGAAGCACACGCCTTTACGACCTTCGGCCTTCGGGTACTTTATTGGATCGATATCTTCCCAACGAGGCCACTTGATGGTGTCTCCGCGAAGCGCCCATGCAGCACAGACAACAGGAAATAGATCCCATCGGGAACATCCTTTTGCCCAACTATGAGTGTACGGGTCAAGAAAATTGCGCCAGAAGAGGAAGCGATTGACTTCGTCATCAAACCCCAATGTGTTGTAGCCAATGCTGACGGTTCCAGGAGTATTGAGCCGCTCCCAGATCAAATCTGCAAATTCACTTTCGCAAACGCCTTTTTCTGCACAGCATTGCGGCGTAATGCCGGTCAACAGACAGCTTTCAGGATTAGGCAACTGATCTTCCGTTGGGCGACAGTAGAAAATTTCACCGGTATCACCCGAAAAGGGCGAAAAATCAAGTCTTGTGCGTCGCCCGGCGAATTGCGCCGGTCTGTCCTTGCGCGGATCGACGCCAAAAGTTTCATAGTCATACCAATAAAAGGTTGGCTCAACAGATTGGGTGCCCATTGAAGATTGAGTCATGATGCTGTCCTTCTTATTTTTAAGCGATGATGACATCCCATTGCTCCTGCGTATAAACGGATTCCACCTCCAGCAGGATGGGGCGTTCGATCGCCTGCTGCAACAGCTCGAGCGCCTGTGATTCTTCTTCTAGCAGTAAGTCAATGACGGTTTGGCTTGCCAAAATACGAAATTCCTTCATTTCCTTATAGAGTTTCGCTAAGCGCGTAATTTCGCGCAGAATGTCATAACAAACCGTTCTCGCTGTCTTAATCTCTCCGCGACCTCCGCAAACAGGACAAGTTTCGCAGAGGGTATGCGCAAGAGATTCACGTGTGCGCTTCCTCGTCATTGCAACGAGACCGAGTTCATTGAAGCCGCTCACTGTCATCTTGGTGCGATCGAGTGAAACAGCTCGACGCAATTCGCTCAGCACCGCTTCGCGGTGTTCGTCTTTAGCCATGTCAATAAAGTCGACAATGATGATGCCGCCGAGATTGCGTAAACGAAGCTGACGAGCAATAACTTGAGCCGCCTCCAAGTTAGTTTTGAAAACGGTATCGCTGAAGTCTCGTTTCCCAACATAAGCGCCTGTATTGACATCGATCGTCGACATTGCTTCTGTCTGGTCGAACACAAGGTATCCGCCGCTCTTCAACTCAACTCGGCGCCCAAGTGCAAGTTCAATTTCTTCATCAATGTCATACTGTTCGAAAAGCGGTCGCTCACCCTCATAATGATGGAGTTTGTCAACCGCCGCCGGCACGAAATGCTTGGCAAACTCTAATAAGGCTTCATATTCAGCCTCATCATCAACCTCAATAACAGCTGTCCCTTCATGCACCATATCGCGCAGCGTTCTTTGAGCTAACGTCAAATCTTGGTACAGCAATGTCGGCTTCTTGACTTCCTGCGCCCGATGACGAATGCCATCCCACAACCGAGCCAGATAAGCCATGTCAGAAAGGAATTCCTGTTCTGTCGCCCCTTCTTCAGCGCACGTCCGAACGATATAGCCGCCCTTTTCATCCTTTTGCCGAACAGTCGTTGCTAGAGTCCTGAGTTCTTCCCGCAGAGCCGCGTCCTCAATACGCTGCGAAACTCCAATATGAGAATCGTTGGGGAGATAGACAAGCTTACGGCCAGCAAGTGAAATCGTTGTTGTCAGCCGTGCGCCTTTGGTACCGATCGGATCCTTAGCCACCTGAACCATCAAACGCTGTCCTTCATGCAGAAGAGACTCTATCGGCTTGAATGTGCCAGTGTCCGTTCTGGCTCCTTCAATCTCTGCAATGTGCAGAAATGCCGTACGCTCCAGACCAACATCCAGAAATGCACTTTGCATTCCCGGCAGAACGCGAACAACCTGTCCCCAGTAAACGTTTCCGACTAACCCGCGAGCGCAGGCACGTTCAATAAAGAGGTCCTGAAGAAGGCCGTCATCTAAAATAGCGACACGCGTTTCTTCTCTAGAAGTATTGATAAGTATCTGTTCCACAGGACGATGCTCAACTTGCCGTTTGAATAGTGTGCACATTGTAAAGGTCTAATCGTTAGGCAAGTTCTTGCCCCATTCATCTTACGTTCATGAAATTTCTCATCGTTTCCCTTCGCTATCTTGGTGACTGCCTCTTGGCTGCTGCTTTGGCACCAGCCCTAAAAGCCCGCTTCCCCGATGCCCAAATCGACATGCTCACCTTTAAGGACAACGCTCCCATTCTGGAAGGCATTCAGGATATTAGTCATGTAATAGGTGTTGAACATCACCCCAATAAGTTTGTACAAGCCTGCAGCCACCTTGCATCTTGGAACAAATACGACTGGGCATTAATTACTATGAATAGTACCTGCACAGTTCTATATGGTTACTTTGCAGCAAAGCATCAAGTGATGGTGCGTCCGTATCCATCTCTAGAGGAACTTTGGAAACGAATTCTGATTACAGATCAAATAGATTTTGTCGGCGGCCAAATCCTTGAACGCACACAACCTCTTCTCGGACCATTTTTCAAGGGAACAGCTCCTCAACTCTGTCCTATTCATCCTGATCGGGAATTATCGACCGACCTTCAAGCAAAGTTACATATGCTTGGGTCGTACGTCGTATGCCAATGTAATTCTCGATACCAAGACAAAAATTGGGGCATAGAAAAGTGGATCGAACTAGCACACCTGCTTATGACAGCCGGATATGGTATTTGTTTTACAGGAGGACCAGGAGATGTTGACTATCTCCTCAAAATTACTGAAGCGCTTCCTCCCCAAAAAACCTTCATTGCGGCGAGTCATGCCAGTTTTGGACAGACCTCGCGAATCATCATGGGGGCAGCCGCCTATATTGGCGTTGATACAGCAACCTCTCATATTGCTGCAGCTACGGGCATACCTTGTGTGTGTCTTTATGGCCCAACGCCTGTCGATGCATGGGGTCCAGCGCCTAAATGCGGCCAATCAACACCTTATTCCAATGATTTAGATATTCAAACAGTAGGCAACGTCACCATTGTGCGACGAGATAACACAGGTATCCCTTGCTCAGGCTGTACTCGACATCTCTGCGCTCACTACAACCCGCCTCAACTATCACGTTGCATGCAGAGTATTTCTGTAGAGAAAGTTTGGAACGCACTCTGCTGCCATACACCGATAGGCTCTACATTGCTTTAATCTCAGTGCGATGAAATACTCGCACTGAAGCAAAAACACCTGCCAAAAGAAGCACCATACCGGCACTCATTAATGTTGTAGGCAAAGCCTGTCGCATAATGTGTGCATAGACCACTGCAAAGATCGTTTCAAAAATAATCATTTGACCGCCCAATGCGGGAGTCAATCTGCGACTCATATCATTCCAAAAACAAATGGCAAGCCAAGAGCACACGATCCCCAAAAATAATACGCCGATAAAAAAATGTGTCGGCGTAGGTTCCCAGAGTGAAGTTGAGGACTCCGTCATGGCGGCATAAACTGCCAAACCGATGGCTGCTGTCGGCAGTGTTGCAGCACCTTGAGCTGCCGTCCAAAACATTGGAGAAATTTTCGGATGCGCAATTAACCAATTCGCATTGCTGATTGGGTACCAAGTCCAAACCAACAAACTTAAAAATGCATAGAACACACCCAGCCAGAATCCTGCCGGAGGTTCATTGGAATTTGCTAGGAAGTAACTGAACTCCGTCCAGTTGAGGCAAACCATACCGGCAGCCACCAAGCTGAGTGGGAAGACGAGACTACTCCAGGGTACTCCTGCCCCACACCGCCTTGCTGAAGAATTTGCCACAATGGCCACACTGATTGGAATTACCGCAGTAAAAGCACCCGCAATCGGCGCGCCAGCCAATTGAACTGCAGAAGCCAACAGCCAATAGAAAAAAAGATTTCCCACCACGCCTAAGGCAGTAGCGCTAATCCAATCTTTTTTAGAAACTTGAGTCAGATACTTTCCGTTAAAAACCAGAAGTACTGCCGAAAAAAGACCAAAAATCGTGTATCTGGCCAGCGCTATCAACATCGGGTCATATGTAGAGAGCCACAGCGGGATGATGTAGACAAGCCCCCACAGAGCACAAGCGATGATGCCGAAAATGATCCCGATGAACATGAAACAGACTCAGTTCTCTTTCGAAAACTGAAGAGTATAAAGATGGTTGTATAACCCGCCTTTGGCAAGCAACTCTTCATGCGTACCAATTTCGGCGATACCGCCATCCTTCATCACAATAATGCGGTCAGCATTGATGATGGTTGACAAGCGATGTGCAACAACAAATGATGTACGTCCCTTAAGGAGCGTATCCAGCGACTTCTGAATGTGCTTTTCACTTTCCGTGTCCAAAGCACTCGTTGCCTCATCCAAAAGTAAGATGGGTGCGTTCTTAAGAAATGCTCTGGCGATAGAAACACGCTGCCGCTGCCCACCAGACAAATGGTTGCCATTGGGTCCTGCTGGAGAGTCCAACCCTTCCGGCAGGGTTTTGATGAAATCAGTCAATGCTGCAGCCTCTGCTGCAGCTTCAATTTGCTCCCGAGTCACCTTGTCACGACAGCCATAAGCAATATTGTTGGCTATTGTGTCATCAAAAATTGTTACATCTTGACTGACAAGGCCTATTTGCTTACGCAAACTCTTGAGAGTGAGCTCACTCTGCGCGATGCCGTCGAAGTAGATCTCACCTTCAGTAGGAGCCCAGAAGCGAGGAATCAAATTGATGAGGGTCGATTTACCTGCTCCGGACGACCCAACTAATGCAATCATTTCCCCAGGCTTCACTGATAAAGTGAAATGGCTAATCGTTCTCTTATCCTGATCAGGATAAGCAAAACCCACGTCACAGAACTCTACTGCACCACTATAGTTTTCAAGCGTCCTTGAACCAGTATCTTTTTCTGGCAGTTCATCAATTACGCGGAAAAGACTTTCTGCCGCCGCGGTCATTGCGGCTGTCGTACCGTTGACACTAGAGAGTTTGCGGATCGGCGGTAATAAAAGAAGCATTGCAGCCAAAAACGTCGTGAACTCCCCAACCGTAAGCAATCCCATGTTAGCCTGCATCAAGGCGAACACGATAACGATCGATACTCCCGCCATTGAAGCGAATTGAGTGAGCGGTGTTCCTGCGGAGTAAACCTTCTGCGCTTTCAATGTAAGTGACCGCAGTCGTTCATTGACATCACGGAAACGAGCGATCTCGTAGTCATAACCATCATAGACTTTAACCACCCGCTCACCACTGTAGCTTTCCTGAATTGTGCCGATCAGCTCGCCAAATGTTTGCTGAGTCTGCATTGTCAAACGCTTGATATGTCGATTCACCCATTTGAGAATTAAGGCAATAACTGGACCAACGATGAAGGTAACTAATGTCAGTAACCAGTTATGCCAAAAAAGCACCCCAAGAAGGCAGACGATCTGAATGGAATCACGAATGATGATAGTGAGTACACCTGCTGCATTGGTCAGAGCTGTGGAAGCTTCATTGATGAACTTAGCCTGCACTTCTGCGCAACGATACTTCATAAAGAGATCATCTCCCCAATGAAGAATCCGCTCGAACATCAGTGTTCGTAGTTCAAGCATCACCCCCTGAGCAACTCGTACCAAAAGGAACTGACTAAGGTACTGAGTTCCGCCGTGAAGCACTGAAATTCCAAGTAAGGCAACAGGAGCAAGGTAAACAACCACCGCATCCTGTTGGTAGAAAGCCATGTCTGTCAGCTTGCCAAGCACCAAAGCAATCAAAGAAGACGCTCCACCGCCCGCAATCATGGCCAATGCAGCCCCTATGATGTACTTTTTATAGGGTGGAAGATATCGGAACAATCTGAGCAGTTGCGGATTGCCTAATATGGGAATGTACTTAAAGTTCACTTTCAATACGGCAGGATCAAGACCAATGCGCCATGATACTAGGAAAAGAGTTAATTAACAGCTATCTTTTAATTTTCCAACACTCATGATTTGAAATGTCCAGTCAAGCATCGTTTACGTCTCGTCATCAGACACCAGCAATCGGTATCGCATGCCACTCACTCAGACTTGATGGGGGTATGGGAAGGTATTCCCTTGCCTTAGTTAAAGGCCTTAATGAACTAAATATTGAACCAGTAGTTTTTACTAAGAAGATAGATGAGAACGCAACAACTAATTTAAGATTTAAATTGGAATTAATAAACTGTCGATGGCTGCCAACCAAACTTCGCGACTACTTCTATAATTACCGAGTAGAAAAAATATCTAAAAAATACAATTTAGATGGAATTATTTCATGCAACAGATATCCCAGAGCCAGTATTTGCATCTGTGGCGGAACGCATAAGGGGTATCTAAATGCCATAAAAAGAAGACCATCTTTTTTTGATAGGAAAATGATCAGTCTCGAAGAAACATTTTACCAAAGAGGTCAATTAATTGTTGCTCACTCCAACGGAATGGCTGATGAAGTTCACAATCTTTATAATATACCTACATCTAAAATAACTACGATTTACGCACCATTCGACACGTCAAAATTCAATAATTCACCCGTAAACCAATCGGATCGCTTAAATTTCTTCCATCTCAACGGGATTCCAGAAAAGAATACTGCATTTTTAATTCCATCAGCTGGCAACCATTATGTTAAAGGCTTAGATTTTCTCGTAAAATTTTTCAACCAAACTGACTTACCTATATCATTAATAGTAGCCGGGCGGCCAATAAAGGCTTCTAGAAACGTTTTCTATATAGGTTTTCGGCATGATATGGAAGTGATTTATAAATTTGTAGATTATCTCATTTTATCATCTCGATACGAAGCCTTCGGGATGGTTGCTATTGAGAGTATATTAAGTGGCACTCCCGTTATCCTATCAAAAAATATATTTTCCAATGAAATAATCCACCCTGAAGCCAAAATATTATTTGATGGATTGAACGAAAGATCTCTTGAAACAGCCATTACTGCAGCCATTCAGCATAAACACAAACTCAACAATCCATTGCAATATATTTTATCTCCGGACACCGAAGAAGAACATGTAATTAAAATTCTTCAAGCAGCTCACCTCTTTTAATTCTCGTCTAACATCTCGATGAATAATTTCTATATAACCTGTCGCATCCCTAATCATGTCGGCGATTGTTGCATGGCTTTGCCGGGGCTACGACTTCTCGAGGCAAGTGGCCTCACCCCTGTATTGACAGGCAAACGCTGGGCCGAAGATCTTCTAGCCGGCACAGGCTGGCGATTTGAACCTATTGAAGGTCATGTCACAGAAGACCTTGGTCGAATACGCAATATTGCACGTCGTTGGGGAGGACATCCCAAAGGGCTGCTCTTCCCCAACTCATTTAGTTCAGCTCTTCTTTATCGTATCGGGGGTATTCGCAGTGCGGGATTTCCCACAGATTTTCGCCGTATTCTGTTAGATAAGGTTGTACCCGAACCTAACACGGTGATGCATGAAGTTGAACGGTTCTTCAGACTTGCTCATGAAGCACTTGAAGCTTGGGATATTAAACCAGCCTGGGATAAGGTACCGCCAAGCCTTGGTCTCAAACCACTCAAACGTCATGAAGCTGGGGCTAGAAATTTGATAGCGCAGTGCGGCATTCCAGCCAACTATGCCCTTCTTGCACCAATCGCTCGAGGACTGCACCACGGGAAAGAGAAGCACTGGAAACACTTCAACGAGTTGTGTGGACCGCTTCGTGATATGGGTATTGAACCAGTCGTCTTTCCTGCCGCTCGAGAGATCGAATTGGCGAAAGTCGCCTGCCCAGACGCAAAAATTTGCCCTCCGACGTCACTCGGCACTATTGCTGCACTTGCAAAACATGCACGTGTAGTCGTTGCTAACGACTCCGGCATGAGCCATGTAGCTGCAGCGGTCGGCGCCAATCAGATTACATTGATTGGCGTTACGAACCCAGCTCGCACACGGCCGTGGAACCCTAGAGCTATTGTTCTGGGCAGCGAAAATGAATGGCCGACTGTGGATGAAGTTTTAGGCGCCATGAAGAAAATCGTGAATGCCTCATGAAAGCCAGCATCATTTTGTCTACTTACAATCGCCCTCAAGCATTGCTGACAGTGCTTGAAGCATTGAAGCTGCAGACAATTCAAGACTTTGAAGTTTGCATCGCTGATGACGGCAGCACGAAAGATACTCAACAAATCATTGAGAATTTCCAGCAAAATTCTGCCTTTCCAATACTGCATGCCTGGCAAGATGACCGAGGATTTCGTGCGGCATCTGCTCGCAACAATGCCGTCCGGATGAGTTCTGGTGATTACCTTTTATTTCTTGATGGGGACTGTATTCCCCGTCCGAACTGGATTCAGCAGCACCTGGCACTTTCAGAAAAACATGCATTTGTTGCGGGCAATCGAGTTTTGTTGGATGAAACGCTCAGTCATGCAATTGAAACACACAGAATCCCCTTTACAGATCTATTCGGTTTAAACGTTTTAAGACATAAAGAACACATCAATCGCCTTATACCGCTTCTTAAAATCCCATTGGGATCAATGCGCAAACTTAAACCAACATCATGGGCAAAAGTTCGAACTTGCAACTTAGGGGTTTGGCGGCAGGATTTTTTAGCTGTCAATGGATTTGATGAAGCCTATGAAGGTTGGGGATTTGAAGACTCTGACCTAGCGATCCGTTTGATCAATCTTGGGATGCAGCGCAAACTTGGTCTTTTCGCAACGACTGTTTTTCATCTGTATCACCGTGAAAATGATCGACATTTAGCAGGCATCAATCGTCAACGTCTCGAGCAACGGCTTCAAAATAAAATCACTCTTCCTGAGAAAGGTTTGCTTTAACCATTTCCTCGGCAAGTACTTTCGTTTTCTGCGTGATGAGGAGTCCTCCCAACATGCGAGCAATCTCTTCCACACGCTGGGTTGGATTGAGTTCTCTCAAATAGCTCACAGTCTCAATACCGTCAGAAACCTTCTCTACTTTGAGATGATGGTCGCCGCAAGCAGCTACTTGCGGCAAATGCGTCACGCAAAGTACTTGCCTCGTCTGCCCAAGCTGCTTCATCATTCGGCCAACCACTTCACCTGTAGCACCACCAACGCCGCTGTCGACTTCGTCAAAGATAAGCGTCGGGACGCTTGTATTACGGCTGGTTAATGTAAAAATCGCAAGACCAATGCGAGACAGCTCCCCGCCGGACGCCACCTTAGCCAAGGGACTAACATCGACGCCAGGGTGGCCTGCCATTAAGAATTCGCACTTTTCAACGCCGACTTCACTGCGCGGAATGGGGACAAGGTTTACTTCAAATCGTCCGCCCTTCATGGACAGCGTTTGCATTTCATTCGTAACCGCCTTGGCGAAACGTGCTGCCGCTTCTTGACGAACTTTTGTGAGCCTTTCCGCTGCTGCATCATAGATTGCTCTTGCCTTAGCTTCTTCAGCCCTCAAAGCATCAAGATTTTCGTCGTTCTGCAGCTCCTCCAAACGACGCTTATTTTCTGCCTCAAAGGCATAAAGCACTTCCGGTTCAGTGCGATACTTTCGTGCCATCGTAAAATATTTGGATACGCGTCGATCTACTTTCTCAAAACGATTGGAATCCGCTTCTGTCTTATCCAGAATCCGCTCAAGATCGTGAGCCGCATCATCGATCAGCTCAGCTGCCGTAGTCAGAGTTTCACTGACACCTTTGAGACGTTCGTCGTAATTAGACAAATCATCAACACGAGATTGCGCACGCGAAACCAAATCAGACGCCGAATCTTCACCTTGGGTAAGCCAATCAACAGACGCAGTGAGACCTTCAATAATAGAAACGCCGTGGGAAAGTCGAGTATGTTCTTCGTTAAGCGACTCCCACTCTCCCTTTTTAGGCGCCAACGTGGAGAGATCCTCAAGCAGCCAGGTGAGCTGCTCGATTTTGGCGGTACGAACTTCTGCACTAGAGCTCGCTTCTTCAAGGCGTTTGGCCTTGGCGTTCCAAGTCGCGAAAGCTTTTTTAACAGCCTCAAGCTGAGCTGTGTTTTCTGCATAAGCGTCAAGCAGCTTCAATTGATTCTGCGTCTTTAAAAGAAGCTGATGCGCATGTTGCCCTTGTATATCAACTAAAGTGTCGCCAAGCTCCTTCAGCTGCGAGAGCGTCACCGTAATGCCATTGATCCAGGCACGTGAGCGTCCGTTTTTATCGATGCTGCGGCGTACAAGCACTGTTGACGCACTGGAATCCTGCAAATCATTGATTTCAAGCCACCGAAGAGCCTCTTCTGAAGGCATGAATTCAGCAATGATATTGGCTCGTTCAGCGCCCTTACGCACCATATCAGCATCGGCTCGAGCTCCGCGAATCAATTGAATTGCATCAATCAAAATGGATTTGCCGGCACCGGTTTCACCGGTCAAAACCGTGAAGCCCGTAGAGAGATCAAGCGAAAGCTGATCAACGATGACGAAGTCTTTAAGGTTGAGCGTTGTAAGCATCGTAAGAGCTTCCTTCAGCCACTGATCTGCTCGCGGTGCTTCACACTAGTGGGTGAATAGTTCCACTTTAATTTTCGGCGAAGCAAGTCGTAATAGTCGTAACTGAGCGGATGAAGAATCTCCATCACACGTTCCGAGCGCTGAATGCGAAGCATGTCACCCGGTTCGACGTCACAGAATTCTTGCATGTCAAAATACGCCGTGGCATCACGAGCGTTTACGAGTTCAATTTCAATGCGCTTTGAGGACGGCAAAACGATGGGACGATTGGAAAGCGTATGCGGGGCAACCGGTACCAAAACAACGGCATCCATTGAAGGATGCAAAATGGGACCGCCGGCAGCGAGTGCATAGGCGGTTGACCCCGTGGCGGTCGAACAGACAACACCGTCTGCCGACTGAGCACTCATCTGCTTCCCGTCGACATAGATGATGAAGTCAACCATGCCTCCGGCACGGCCATGGCTAAAGCCAATATCGTTCACTGCAACATTGCGAAAGATTTCTTGCCCATTGCGAAACACCACGCCTTCGAGCAGGTGACGTTGGTCTGCTGAACATTCCCCTGCCAGCATGGCAGGCAGCACCCTGTCCATATCGTCAAGCACAACGTCGGTGATGAAGCCTAGACGACCGGCATTTACACCAATCAACGGACAATGGGAATCCGCAATCTGTCGAGCGACACCAAGCAATGTTCCATCACCACCCAATACCACGGCCACGTCGCTGCGACGTCCCAACTCAGGGCGAGGGAAGCCTCCATCAGGATTACCGAGAGCTTGAGCCGCGCGTTCCTCTAAAAGGACCTTGCATCCCGCACGACGAAGCACACTCACCAAATGTTCAAGGGGTTCACTGAGATTTTCAGTTGGTTTGACGAATACGCCGACGGTTTTCATAGCTGATATCCAGAGGCTCAAAGTTCACCAGAATAGTATTTCAGAAAATAGTATTTGACGTATTTATTCATTGTGTAGAAAGCGTGATTAATACTGAAGATGAAACCCGCACGACCGTCAAGCACACCGCCATTGATGAAATAGACCTTGAGAAAAGCCCATATCGGACGAAGCATGATGTCCTTCACGAATGAAACGTTCCGCCCCTCTTCAAGATACTTTTCTGCCGAAAGTTCGGTGTACGTATTGAACTTATTGAAATAAAGCTTCCAACTCCGGTAGGGGTAGTGCGTGAGACCTGTACCGCCGAGGCGTTTTTTCTCACAATTCACACGAATTTCTTCATGTACACGTCCGTATACCTTGACTGCCGTCTTAGGCACCATGCGGCAAACCCAATCGGGTCGAAGAATCCCATGTGTAGCATGAATATGCCGAAAAGCGTTGTGCCTCTGCACGAAGTATGCACATCTCGATCCGGACGCCGCTTCCTTCAGCTGTTTAGCCAGATCCGGGGTTACGCGCTCATCTGCATCAATCAAAAAAATCCATGGACCTGCAGCCTGCTCAATACCAAAATTTTTCTGCGCCGCCCAGTCCCCGTCGAGACTTCGAGAGAATACCTTCGCCCCAAGTCGTCGGGCCGTTTCCACTGTACCGTCGGAGCTGCCGTCGTCCACGACGATCCACTCGTCGGCGAAACTGCAGCTTTTAAGACACGCTTCAATGTTATGCACTTCATTGCGCGTCAGGAGCACAACAGAAATTCGCTGAGCGTTTTTCTCGTTATCTTCGGCCACGTTGTGCCCTCATACAATGTATTAAGTGTGTATTCAAAGAAAAAGCTCCGTGGCCTGATGTCGCCAGACGGAGCCCTGTCTTTAGTTTAAAGGCTGATTAGTCTTCTTCAACGTCAGCTACTGCCACGGCGTGGAAGCCCGCATCAACGTAGCAGATGTTGCCGGTAATGCCGCTCGCCAGATCAGAGAGCAGGAAAGCAGCAGTATTGCCCACTTCCTGAATGGTCACCGTACGGCCGAGCGGCGCATTCTTTTCCATCACACGCAAAAGCTTGCTAAAGCCCTTAATGCCGGATGCAGCGAGCGTCTTGATCGGACCGGCGGAAATGGCATTGGCGCGAATGCCTTCACGGCCGAGTGACTGAGCCAAATAGCGCGTTGACGCATCAAGCGCTGCCTTAGCCAACCCCATCGTGTTGTAGTTTGGAACGGCGCGCTCTCCGCCCAGATAAGTCAGCGTAAGGCAAGACGCATTGCGTCCCTTCATCATCGGCAGGAAGGCCTTGGCCAGAGCCGGGTAGGAATACGTTGAAATATCAAGCGCAGTGTGAAAAGCGTCGCGAGAGAAACCTTCAAGGAAATCGCCGGCAATCGACTCACGAGGAGCGTAGCCGATGGAATGAACGAATCCATCGAGCCCGCCCCACTTTTCCGTGAGCGTTTCAACAACGGCAGCAATCTGATCGTCTTTGGTCACGTCCATCGGAAGCACGATATCGCTGCCAAACTGCGCGGCAAATCCCTTCAGGCGTTCTGCGAAGCGTTCATCGGAATACGTAAAAGCCAGTTCAGCACCTTCACGATGACAAGCTTCGGCGATGCCGTAGGCGATGGAACGGTTGGAGATAACACCCGTGATCAGGAGCTTTTTGCCGGTCAGGAATCCCATGTTGGTCCTCTTTTAATAGGGATGGGAAAAACGCTGTCGTTATGATTGGCAGCGGGGTCTCCCCCATCAATATGAAATTGGAGTGCAGACGGCGTCAGCACTCGTAATGCTGCCCGCCATTTTAAGCGGGCAGTCTACCGCTCGGATAATTTCCCCTTAAATACGCACATCCAAACGGACGAACGGCCAGCAGAGTGAATTAAGGAATGCGCAGTGACTGCCCAATGTTCAGGCGACTTGTCGTAAGCCCGTTAAAACTCATCAGGTCAGCAATAGACACGTTGTGGGCCGCCGCAATGGAAGTGAGCGTATCTCCAGAACGAACGCGGTATCTGCGGGGTTCACTGGCACTTGCTACTTTGGAAGCTGATGCAGGAATCACCAGACGCTGACCAATTGAGAGTCTTGAACTTCTCAATCCATTGGCACTTCTCAGCTTTGCCACGGTTGTACCGTAGCGCTCAGCAATCGACGTAAGCGTATCTCCAGAGACCACGCTATGCACTGTGGTTCTGGGGCTCGCTGCCGTTGCCGGTGCGGGCGGTGCTTTAGGCGCATCGCTCTCCGGAATCTCTAACCGATCGCCCGCCTTCAGAGCATTGGAGGTAAGCCGATTTAAGCGCTTTAGCTTCACAACACTCACGCCGTACCGATTGGCAATCGAAGTAAGGGTGTCCCCTTGTTGAACGACATAAGTTGTCGTTTCTTCCTCGATAGGTTCACCCGACTTTGGAATGCGCAGTCGTTGTCCGGCTCTGATGGTATTGGAGCTCAATCGATTCGTCGTTTTAAGGGATGCCGTCGAAACGCCGTAGCGCTTGGCAATAGTCGCCAGCGAATCACCGCGCTTTACCGCATAAATAACGTGTCCAGAAGAGGATGGTGCCGAAGTTTTAGCCGCAGTACGAATCGGTTCACGCGCGACATTGGGCACCGTGAGCACCAAACGCTGCCCAGAATGCAGACGATCTGAGCGAAGTCGGTTGCCCTGTACGATTGATTTCACCGTAATGTGCCAACGGCGCGCAATGCTCGACAGTGTGTCGCCCGAACGCACACGATAGGTGACACGGCGCCAAGTCGTAAGCGGCGAAAGGCGAAGCTTCGCATCTGCTTCTTCCGCAGCGATGTCTGTCTGCTCATCTGCATCCGCGAGAACAAGCAGCGTGGAATTCGGAAGCACTTTGCGGCCGGCAGGGATACCATTCACTTCACGCAAGAACGATTCCGTCATGCCAGAGCGTTCAGCCACAGAAGCCAGTGTATCCCCTGCCTGCAGTCGATAGGTTGTCCACCGTGAAAGCGGCTGTCCAGAATCCATCCAGCTTGCGAGATTGTCGACGAAAAAGTCAAGACGATCCGCCGGCAGAAGCATCACATTGTTGTGCGATGCCACAATGACCGGAAGCTTAAAGCTCGGGTTGAGCTGCCGGAACTCCGCTTCAGACATGCCGGCCAATTCCGCCGCCGTTTTAAGGTCAATATCGCGAGGCTTTGTAATCCGTACGAAGAAGGGCTCGTTGCCAACGTCGGGCAGTTCAATGCCATAGCGGCCGGGATCCTTCACGATGCGCTTGATAGCCTCCAGTTTCGGAACGTAGTTGGCCGTCTCTCGGGGCATTTTCAAATGTGCGTAGTCTGTTGCCTTGTGGCTTCGTTTAGCACGCTCAACAGCTCGCCGAACACTTCCTTCACCCCAATTGTAGGCAGCGAGCGCCAACTGCCAGTCATTAAACATCCCGTGCAGATATTCAAAGTAGTCGAGTGCTGCACGAGTGCTTTCCAATACATCGTTTCGGTCATCGCGCCAGAGGTTTTGTTCAAGCGCATAATCCGCACCCGTTGCTGGCATGAACTGCCAAAGGCCGGACGCTTTTGCGCGAGAAAGAGCTTCCGGCTGGAAGGCGCTTTCTACAAAAGGCAAAAGTGCGAGCTCCATTGGCAGTCCGCGAGACTCCACCTCTTCGACGATGTTGTAGAGATATTGACTCGCACGCATCGCCATGCGCTGCACGTACTCCGGATCCTTGGCGTAATACGTCGTCCACCGATCCACCAAAGGGGAATTCAGTTCCGGAATACCAAAACCCCCGCGAATTCGATCCCAAACGCTGGCGGGCACTGCGGACTCACGCTCCAAAGCCGCTTCCGTTAACGCAGTCTCGACCACAGTCCCTCCAGCAGATGCATTCGTCTGGGCATCCTGAGGAACATCCTCCGCAAAGGAATAAGTCGGATGAACCGCCGCAGTTGCTATGAAAAGCGCGACAGACAATTGAGTAAGGGCAGATCGAAAAGACGACGGGTTCATGAGCGGAGAACTTCCGGAACAGTTAACAGGCGTAAGGCCTGCATAATCCGTTAATCTTAATGCTTGTAATGCCTCGGACTTCCGTCATCCGGGCATTTCTGCCTGCTTCAATCTTCTGCAGCGGGCAAGTTTCCGCAACGAGTTGTTAACTGCACCTATGTTCCAGCGCTTTTTTGGGCGCTCCGAGCGCCCTGACAAGGGCGCGGGAGCTCTGCCTGCACGTCTTACGTTTGACGGGTTCCTGGGCACATCGCCAGGCCGACTGCTCCTTGAATGGGAAGCTGAAGCCTACGATGAATTGACGGTTGATGTCTTCGGCAGCTGCGCGCTGCAGATCGGCATGCCCGAACTCAACACACTTGCCGAAAATCGTATGCAGTCGAAGTGGCTGATCGAACTGCAGAGTACGGTTTCCGTTTCCGCCGACGTCTTAAGCGGAGATCTCGGCTGCATCGTCGCTGCGCCGGAGCTCTTGCCTATCGCTGATGAATCGATGGATCTAGTGACGCTTCCGCACGTGCTGGAACTGTCCCCTAACCCTCAGCAGGCACTTCACGAAGCCGTTCGAGTGCTCGAGCCCGAAGGCCGGCTTATTCTTACCGCCTTCAACGGCGCAGGCTTTTGGTGGATGCGGCAGCAGACCGTCCGGCTCGGCGCCAAGCCCTATTTGCCTACCGACATGGCGCCGATTCCGCTTCGACGCCTCAAGGACTGGTTTGCGCTTCTCGGACTGGAAATTGACCGCGGACGCTTTGGACTTTATCGTCCAGGATTTCGCAGCGCACGCCGCCTTCATGCTTGGGAGTGGCTTGACAAAGCCGGTGACAGATGGCTGCCGCAATGCTCAAATATTCTTTTGCTCTCCGCTGTTAAGCGGCGTCCCGGAGCGAGAATCGTCAACTGCAGCGAATTTGCCAATATTCCAGCTAAAGTACCGACCTCAGGCGTGCCGGCCGCCGGCCGCGTCTCGTCAACTTTCTCCCCAACCTCCATCACACCGTCCGCACCAATTGCGGAAAACCATAAAGCACCATGACTCAAGCACCTACACCTACTGTTCTTGAAATTTGGACTGATGGAGCCTGCAAAAAAAATCCCGGTGTTGGGGGATGGGGAGCCTGGCTCGTCTGGGGTAAGTACACTCTGGAGCTCTATGGCGGCAGCGCGCTTACAACCAACAACCAAATGGAGCTGACGGCTGTCATTCGTGCACTCTCAGCGGTCAAACGGCCTTGTCCCATCATCATTCATCTTGACAGCAGCTACGTTAAAGACGGCATTACACGGTGGATTCACGGGTGGAAAAAGAACGGCTGGCGCACCGCTGACAAAAAGCCCGTCAAAAACGGCGAACTTTGGCAGGAACTTGATCGATTGGTCAGTCAGCATCAGATTGACTGGCATTGGGTAAAAGGGCACGCCGGCGATCCAGGCAACGAAAAAGCCGATGCGCTTGCTAACCTCGGCGTTGAGGCCGCTAGAGGCGAACGACCTGAAAAACTATCGTAAGATCGCGTAAAGGCGGTATCCGTTCGATGCATCACTTGCAAAGCATCGTTTTCTCAGTACAATTCTTTTTCTCTCAGCGCGCGGTTAGCTCAGGGGTAGAGCACTGCCTTCACACGGCAGGGGTCACTGGTTCAATCCCAGTACCGCGTACCAGATTCTTACAAAAGGCTTGAACTGCATAGTTCAAGCCTTTTGTTTTTTGAATTCAGCCAGTACGATCACCACGAAAAAACAAAGGACCTTCAAGCCACCTGAACTACGGGATGCCTGCTCACTAAAACAAGGGCAGTTCCGTCAATATCTTTATCAAGCCCGTGATCTTATTTGAAAAAATAGGCCACGGGCTTTCGTTTTTGTGTTAACATGCTCTATAATTATAATGTGCAGAGCATAAAGATGGAAAATTCTCCAAAAAGCGGCTTC
>NZ_QNRV01000020.1 GCF_003315195.1 Sutterella wadsworthensis
GTCGATGGCATGCCTGGAAATGAAACCTCCGCTTGGTAATTCGCTATGTGGTGCATCTGACAATATTTTTCGTCCGATAGATGGTAGCTAGGCGGAATGCGGTCGACGCTTCGCGCCGCACGCATCCGCCAAGCTCAAGTCTATCGGCGGCTGCTCCGTCAAGTGCTTCGCGGTATAAAGTAGCCTGCCGCCGAAGGCGGCAGGCGCTTTATCCGCGAAGCACTTGACCTCGGGTTGCCTGAGGTTGCCTGAGACAGCCCTCAGTTCCGGAATCAAAAACAGCGGTAGACCGCTTGACAGCGGGTGGGTGGTCCAGAGATCAGGGCGAAGAGGATGTCAATTCGCATCAGCGGGCACTGAGCCGACGAAGGTCATTTTCCTCCCGCTTCAGAACAAACGGACTTGCATAGCCGAATCCCCGATGCTCGAATGCTCTTCGACGCATTCACTTCGCGGTTGCGCGCCGCAGTGCGGATACGTCCAAATGCAGGTGCTGCAGAACTTCGCCTGACCATGCTCGTTAAGCGAGAGATCATTTTTCAGTTTAATTGCTCAATAATTTCGCTCAGCTTAACGATTTTCGTAGCAACAAAAGTCGTACTCCATAAGAATCAGCCGGCGTAATTTATATCAATGTAATCAATCGTATGCAGTTGATTGCATCTAATTTTTACCAATTAACACGTAATTGAAAGTTCCTGAACCACAATTAGTCGTGCCGCTGTATTCTACGAATATTATACGGAAGAAAAATTTAAAGCCTTTCTCATAGTATGAATCAAGTTTCTTACATTTTTTCCTTTAGCAAATGAATACATTTAAACAGGTTTTCATCGACTTATATTGCGACCCATTAACGAGGAAGCAATTTATTATAAGATTCGTTTTAACCTTTATTTTGTCATTACTACTTAATGTAGTAATTGATACATTGGATAAAATAGCATATAGACTTTCGGGTCAGTTAGACCTTTATTTTATATCCTTAATATTGGCTGCAAGTTTAGTGCTTCTTATCTATACGATTGGAATATTTTCGAGGAGACTTGCAGATTTAAACGAGAGTAAATGGCATTGTTTATGGTGCCTCATTCCATTAGTCAATATATTTTTTCTTATATACCTCTTCAGCGTTCCGGGAGCACTCTCGAAGGCGGAAAAATAAATGGAAAAGTTAAAGGAATTATTTACAGCTTTTAGCGGCGGCTTAGTTGCTGTAGTGTATCTCGTGTATGCGCTTGCTATGTATTGCATAGCTGGCATAGCAGTGTCTGACATCACGGGTTGGGATTGGCTTGGATATATTGCAGCGCCTATATTTATTTTTCTGCGCATGACATTTTTGCCTGCCGGTTTAGCAGCATGGGCCCTATATGATGTCTATCACTTCAATCCCTTCCTTGCAATACTTATTGCACTGCCCGGACTTGCATGGATGCTGATTGGAGGGGCAGGATTAGCCATCGCAGGTTTATTAGAGCGACTCAAGAAAAATAACAGAATCGATCATCATAACCAAATATATGTTGATACAAGTTCTGAAAAAGAAGCATTTAATGATAACTGCTCCAAAGCAGAAATGAAAAGTAACGATGAGGTTCCGGACAGTTCAGACAAAAGCACCTTAGAACAGTCTGAGATACATCCGGACATAGTTACCTGCCCCTTAGAAAACATCGAAAATAATGTTGATACAGGTGAGGCCATTCCTACAGATGAATCACGATCGATTTACGGTGATATTAAATCAACAGGAGTAGAAAGGGCCCTGACACTTATTCTTTTAATGTGCGTTCTTTCATTTGTAATATTTTGCGGGTTTAATTTAATCCATTATTTATAACATACCATTCCTCCAAAACATACCTGCAATTATTAATATTCTTCTAATGAAGAAAAAAACAATTGAGTAAAGATGCGGTGCTCTGTTCGTCAAATCAATTGACGCGGAAACCGATGAGAATGTCAATACGTTCGGAGACCTCTTCCTTATGGTCCAAATAGATAAGGTTCGAGCCTTGCGGCTAACCGTCTTCTTAGACCAGAACTCGTTTCCTTCGTTGATTCGCAGCCTCCTCAACTCCGTCGAGTCGTGATCTTGGGTCACGACTCGGCGAAGTGCAAACTGTCGCCACACCAGCACACCTGTGCGCTATCGGGTGCAAAAATAAATTAAATATCAAAGGATTGTCTTAAAGCCAAACCACAAGCACAGTCATGAATGTGACGCTGCAGACAATCGAGAGCGAGTTCAGCGTGCACGAAAGCGCCACTCTGCCCGGATCATTCAGGCAGAGCGCCGTATAGATCGTGCAGACGGCCGAGAGCGGCGCAAAGGCAAGAATGGCGAGAACCTTGCGTACTTCCTGATCAAAAGGCAGATAGTTGTAGAAAAGAAAAGCGAGCGCCGCAGCAATCAGATAACGGCAGAAAAGCGTCTTGGCAATATGCAGTCCCGAACCCGGCGCGAGCTTCAATTCAAAGCCGATGCCGATCATCAGCATGGCAAGGAACGGATTTGCTGCGCCCACCATGTCGGTAAACCCCAGCACCTGCGGCGGAAGCTTCCAGCCGAGGAAAGCCAGAATCGTCATGGCGACATAAACATCCATCGGAACAGAAGAAAACATCCGCCTGAAGAAAAGCCGGGCGCCGCCGCCTTCGTTTTTCCCGGCCACCGCCGCTGCGATGGAATAGGTCGCCCCCGTGCACATGATCGAATTGCCGGTATCCCAAATGCAGGCCGCGACGACACCCATGGGGCTCACGAAGCTCTGCAGAAAAGGAAGAGCGAAGCAGCCGACGTTGTAGCCCGAAAAATTAATGATATTGAAGGCCTGTTCGGCAGAATCGCCGCGCTTTGATGCGAGCCAGCCCGCGGCAACGGTGACCAGATTGCATCCGAGCCCGAGCAGCACGAGCACAAAGAGCGCCGCATCGACATCGATTCTGGTGAAGTTCGAAATGATGGCGCAGGGAAGCGTTACCTTGAGGACCAGTCCGGCGATGAGCCGAAAGTCTTCCGCACGAAAGAAGCCGACGCGCTTGAGCAGATAGCCCACGACGATCACAGCGATGAAGGAGACAACCTTGACGAGAACGGATTCCATGGGAAATCCTTGGGGAAAAAAGGATGCATGCCGGCTGAGCGCCGGTATTTTTGAAGTGATCGGAAAGTATAAGTGCAGACCTGAAGCGCAGAACTGCGCTGGGTATTTAACCGCTCCCCCTCTTGATCCAAGCACGCTCAGCTGAGAGAAAGTCTGGATTCATCTTTCGATTCATATGCTTACGGGTTACTACCCCCGGCGGAGTAGTTATTATCACTAATAATTAGCACCTAAGTACTTGGGTAGTTGATTCCGAAAACTATGCTTAGAGTGACGTCAACACCCAGGAAACAGCGGCAGAGTCTAATGACCCGGGAGAGCGCTTCAGCCTGTCCCGAGACCGCCCTGCTGCTGCCGGGCAACCATTTCTGTCTTCAAAGGAGAAATAAAGATGACTGATATTTCCCGCCGCAAGCTCTTCGGCGCTGCCGGTGCCGCCTCTCTCGGCCTTGCCGGCATGGTTCCCGTGGCCTCCGCTTCCGAATGCGGCAAGCCCGTCAAGTGGAATGAAACCAAGGAATTCGTGATCATCGGCACGGGCTTTGCCGGCCTCGCTGCTGCGCTCGAAGCGCATCAGGGCGGCATGAAGTCTGATCAGATCCTCATTCTCGAAAAGATGTCCTTCCCCGGCGGCAACTCCGTCATCAACGGCGGCGCGGTTGCAGCTGCCGGCACCGACATGCAGAAGGCCGAAGGCATCAAGGACTCGCCCGACCTCCTCTACGCAGACATCATCAAGGCCGGCGGCGGTCTTGCTCATCCGGAACTCGCCCGCCACATCGCCGATGAATCCGTCGAAAACTTCTACTGGCTGCGCGACAAGATCGGCGTCAAGTTCAAGGCCGTGACCTACCACGGCGGCCATTCCGTCAAGCGCTCCCACGCCGTTGAAAGCAATTCCGGCGCCGGCTTCATTCTCCCGATGCTCGAACGCCTGAAGGAAGTAGGCATCAAGCCGCAGCTTCGCACGAAGGTCGAGCAGCTCATCGTCAACGACAAGGGCTGCGTCGAAGGCGTCAAGGCCCGCACCGGCTACACGTTCGGCAAGGAAGAGTCCGGCAAGGTCGTCTACATCCGCGCCACGAAGGGCGTGCTCCTCGCCACCGGCGGCTTCTCGCAGAATGTCAAGATGCGCATGTCCCACGACCCGCGCCTCACCGCTGCCTTCACCTCGACCAACCAGCCCGGCGCAACCGGCGAAACGATTCAGCAGGCTCAGGAAATCGGCGCCAACACGATTCAGATGGACTGGATTCAGCTCGGCCCGTGGACGTCGCCTGACGAACAGGGCTTCGGCGTCGCGCCGCTCTTCGTTGAATCCGCCGTCGGCTACGGCCCGATGATCGATCCGGCCACCGGCAAGCGTTTCGTCAAGGAAACCGGCAACCGCAAGGTTCGTGCTGACGCCATCGTCGCGATCGGCCATCCCTGCCTGATCTACACGTCCGCGGTGAACGCCAAGGCCAACATCATCGGCAAGAACATGACCGATGAGCTCTATAAGCATGCCCGCGAATCCGGCGTCGTGAAGGAATATCCGACGCTCAAGGCCATGGCTGACGATCTGAAGATCCCGTTTGATCAGCTCAAGAAGACCAACGACGACTTCAACAGCTACATGAAGGCCAAGAAGGATCCGGAATTCGACTGCATGATCTTTGACAACGCTGTTCCGAACGAAGAAGGCCCGTTCCTCGCCGTTCGCCTCTGGCCGCGCGTCCACCACTGCATGGGCGGTCTTGAAATCAACAACAAGGCTGAAGTGCTCTCCTGCCGCGGCGAACCGATCAAGGGTCTCTACGCTGCCGGTGAAGTGACGGGCGGCGTCCACGGCATGGTCCGTCTCGGTACGGTTGCCGTTGCCGACTGCATGATCTTCGGCCGCACCGCTGCGCGCACTGCGCTCGCGTTCAAGGGCTGCTGATCCGCTTCCTCCGGGCTCTCCGCCGTCCATGCGTTTTGATAAGCTTTGCGGCGGCGCAGAAGCCCTTAAGGAGCCTCTCCGACGCTGGGACTGAACGGATTCTTTGATCCCTTCAGTCCCATCCTTAGGAGAGGACGTTTGCAGCGTTTAATCTTCTTCTCCGTGAACGGAGGCCGAAGCATCAGTCGGTTTGCCCGTCTTTTCCTCCTTTGGCGGGAAGACTGACTGTCGTGCGGCCTCCGCTTTTTCGTTAAATACCATGCCGTCCGCAAGGCCGGCAGATGCCCGATGTCTTTGGCTCAGAAAGGATCGGGACCAACTTCAAAAGGAAATACCACCATGCGCAAGACTCTCGTTGCGGTTGCCGCCGCACTTGCCTTCGGTTCTCTTTCAGCTCATGCCGGCGACGTTCAGATGTACGGCGTCATCGACGTGGGTTTGTCCTACGTTCATTCTGATGCTGACCAGGCCGGCGTTGATTCCGTTGATAAGTTCACGATGGAAAACGCCTCTGAATTCGGTTCCCGCTGGGGTATCCGCGGCACTGAAGACCTCGGCAACGGCTACAAAGTGGGATTCGTGCTCGAATCCGGCTTCAAGTCTGACGACGGCACGCTCGATCAGGGCGGCCGCCTTTTCGGCCGTGAAGCGCACATCGACCTCTACAGCCCGTACGGCACGCTGAGCGCCGGCGTGCTTCCGATCTTCGGCAGCGTTCTCGGCGCCAACGGCCTCTTCCGCGCGATTGACCCGCTCTTTGCGAACTACACCGTCGGCTTCGGCTCCGGCTTTGCAACCGCCTCCAAGTTGACCCGCGTCAACAACGCCCTGAGCTATGTCACCCCGACCTTCTCGGGCGTCACCGGCTACGCCATGTATTCGTTCCAGACGGATACGACGGACGATAAGAACCAGGTTGAAGGCAAGTCGAGCGCTGACCGCTACGCCTCCCTGGCCCTTCGCTACCAGAACGCCAGTCTCGAAGGCATCTTCGTCGCGGATACCACCTTGTACAGCAACCAGCGTCAGGGGGAGAAAAAGCATTCCGACGACGGCTTTACGATCACGGTGGGCGGCAACTATAAGTTCGACAGCGGCCTGAAGTTCGTGACCTTCTATCAGTACTTCCAGGATCAGGAACTCAATACGGCTCAGCGCGGCGGCGTTGCTTTCGACGGCATTAACAGCTTCACGGGCGGTAAAGGCTACGGCTTTGTCGACGGCTGGGGCGCGAGCTTCGGCGTGCACTACCCGGTGGCCGGCGGCACGCTCAAGGGCCAGATCGCCTACCGCGACATGGACAACCAGCACGACGTTGACTTCACGCGCTGGACGGTGGCCGCGGGCTACGACTATTCGCTCAGCAAGCGCACTGCCGTCTACGCCATGGCCGGCTACTCGCAGGAAAAGCTTGAACAGGCCAACAAGGAAAGCGCCACCCCGAATGGCTACCAGATCGTCTTCGGCACGGTGCACCGCTTCTAATGGAGGCCTGAGCGGCCGGTTTTTCCCCTGAAACGGCCGCACATGCCCGACCGGCTTCCCAGAGCCCGAGGCTTCAGGCCTCATGATCCCCGACAGGTTTCGCACCTGCCGGGGATTTTTTTAGGGCTTCTCGCTCGGGGGAGTGTTTTTCAGTTTTTTAAACACCGTGTTCCATCCATTCTGACTTGCTGTTGTGTAAGCACTAGGGTTTCCCCGCCTCTTAAAACCTCACAATGTCTTCATCCAGATGAGCGCTTGCGGTTCATGACTTCTGCCGCAGCGCTTTTCGATATTTTTCCAAGACCAGTTGGAGAACCACAATATGCTCCTCACCAAACGCCAATTCCTCACTTCCGTTCTCGCACTTTCCGTTTCAGCTGCCGCCCGCGCAGCCGGCGGTCCGTCGGGCCCGGCAGTGCATTTTCAGTCTCAGGGCAAGATCGGCGAGGTGTTTGTGAATCCCTATAAGATTGCACCGCTCACCGCCGTCATCGGCAACGGCGGCTATGAACTGCGCAATGCATCCGTGCGCATCGTGCCTAAGCCCAACGGTCAGGAAATTGCTTACAGCGTCGCCGACCGGCTCTGCCGAACGCACGGCGGCATTCCGGTTTTCGGTCTCTATCCGGACTATCAGAATACTGTTGAAGTTGAATACGACCGCGTGGCCAACGATGCTGCGCGCACGGTTGAACATATCCGCGAGTCCTACAAGATTTATGCGGGTCCGGCCTACATTGGCAGCGACGGCACCGATCTGCAGACGGGCGGCTGGTTCCGCGCCGAAGTACTTAAGTGCGCGCCTAAATACAAAGACCGTCTCTACCTCGTCAACAACATTCTCGAAAACAACCCGCGCGGCGGCCGCGCCGTTTGGAATAATCCCGCGGGCGGGGCGCTGCAGTGGGGCGGCTCGCCCGAAGTGGGCATCATTGACTCCACCGGGGCGCTGCGCTGGTACCTGATGCCGGATTCAATTTTCGAACCCAATTCCATCGAATGGGGCGGCGTGATGATGGGCTTCCGTCAGAATAAGGACGGCGCGCTCACCTGGGGCTACGGCCAACGCTACGTCAAGTACGACATCCTCGGACGCCGCATTTGGAACCGCCTGCTGCCCGAAGGCTACGACGACTTCTCGCACGCGCTTGAGCCGATGGAAAACGGCCACTATCTCATCCGTGTTTCCGACGCCAACTACCGCCGGGCCGACGGCCGCAATGTCCGCACCGTGCGCGACGTCATCATCGAGGTCAACGAAGCGGGCGAAGTGGTTGACGACTGGAACCTCAACAACATTCTGGATCCGTACCGCTCAACGGTCATCAAAACGCTCGACCAGGGCGCTGTGTGCCTCAACATTGACGTCGACAAGGCCGGCAAGACCATGACGGCAGAAGAACTCGCCAAACTTGACGCTTCGGACGACTTCGGCGACATCCTGGGCACCGGCCCGGGCCGCAACTGGGCGCACGTCAACTCCGTTGACTACGACCCGACCGACGATTCAATCATCGTCTCCTCGCGCCACCAGTCAGCCATCATCAAGATCGGGCGCGACAAGAAGGTGAAGTGGATCATCGGCAGCCATGAAGGCTGGAAGAAGCCCTTCGCCGACAAGCTCCTTACGCCTGTCGACGCCTCCGGGAAGCCCATTGCCTGCGACAAATTCATGAACCACTGCGAAAACAAGTTCGACTGGACCTGGACGCAGCACACGGCATGGCGAATCAACGAAAAATCCAAGAAGGGCGACGTTTATCTCACCGTCTTTGACAACGGCGACGGCCGCGGCATGGAGCAGCCGGCGCTCGCCGACATGAAGTACACCCGTCTGGTCGTCTACCGCGTAAATGAATCCAAGATGACGATTGAACAGATCTGGACCTACGGCGAAGAAAAGGGTCACGACTACTACTCGCCCGTCACCGGCCTTTGTGAATACGCTGGGGACAAGGACTCCGTGGTCGGCTACTTCTCCACCGCCGGCATGCGCGTGAGCAAAGGCAAGGCCATGCCTTCGCCCTACCTCACCGAATTCGACTGGGGCGCCAAGGAGCCGTCCGTCGTCATGCATCTCAAAGACACCTTCGGCTACCAGGCTTGGCCGTTCTCGATTCAGGAGGCCATGAAACCCTCCAAGTAATGCCTGAACTGCCATCCTGATCTCGGGCGCTTCGCTGCGGCGGCTTGTTTCCTCTGCCGCAAGTGAAGCGCCCTCACCGTCTGAAAGCTTGAGGCGCCGTGCGCCGACCCGCTTGCGGGGAAGTTTTTCACTTTTATTCCGTTTTAAATACCTGCGCTTTTTTCTCCTTCGACGTCATGAAAACACAAGCCCTACGACTTACCCGTCTTGCCGCTGCTGCAGCCTTCGCTGCAGCTTTTTCCGTTCAGGCCGCCGACTTCAGTGTCTACGGCATTGTGGATACGGGCATCATCGTTGAACACAACAAGATGGGCTCTCAGCCGTCCTCCACCTCTGCGAGAGAAGAGTTCGGCGTCAATCTCGGACCGCGCATCGGCCTGACCGGAACCGAAGACCTCGGCAACGGCACCAAAGTGAAGATGCTGCTTGAGAACCTTTTTGAATCCGATGACGGCGAAATGCTTTTCAGCCGTCTCTGGGGCGGCGAAGCTTCGCTCGCTCTCGAGGGCTCTATGGGTGAAATTGCTTTCGGGCGCATGGGCGCGCTCGTGTCGCCCTTTGGTCATTGGGGTATTTTCGGCATGCAGGCAACGCCCTTCGGCTTCGGCTGGGGGCGTTCGGGCGGCATGCACTGGATGGTGGGCGGCGACCGCCTCGACAACACTATTTCCTATGCTACGCCGACCATCGCCGGCGGTCTGCAGCTCTTTGCACAATACTCCTTCCAAACGGGCACCAATGCGGATCCCGGTGTTGAAGAAAGCAAAGAGCGCCACAATACCCGCCGCGCTTCTGCGGCATTTCGCTGGCAGGGACAGTCACTCACCGCTGTCGGTGTTTTCGACCGCATCATGAATACGCATAAAGACGGCGCCGATTACGGCGAAGACACCACCATTGCCAGTCTGACCGTCAACTTTCTCGTGCATCCCGATGTCCGGCTCTTCGTTGTCGGACAAGGCTTTAAAAACGTCTACAGTGCGCCGGGCACGCCTGAACATCCTGTCAGCAAGCTCATCAGTGCGGGGAATCTCGCCTCCGACAATCAATCCGGCATTGCCGGACGCGGTTTTGACGGCTGGGTAGCGAGCCTCAATGCCCAAATCAAGTGCTTCGGCGGCGACCTGTACCTCACGTCCGCCTACGATGATTGGGAATATAAAGGCCATGTCGTAGACGGTCAGACAACGGATCTCAAGCGAGTGCTTTTTGGCGCCGCTTTTGAGTATCCGCTCTCCAAGCACACTCACCTCTATGCCTCGGCCAACTGGACGCATGGCTCCGGGCTCTTTGACACGAAGAATTTCAGCGATTCGAGCGATCCGAATTCCTCTCAGTTCATGGCGGGGCTCACGTATTTCTTCTAAACGCCGTCCGACTGCTTATTCGTCTGCTGTTTGTTTGAGCAGCATATATTCGAGAATTCGCTAAGATGGGTAAACCGTTTCGACGCACTAAGCTCGAAACGGTTTCTCTATTTTCTTTTTCAGACAAACAGAGTGCGGCTTCCCGATGCCCGAATTCACCAACGACCTCACCCACGACGACCTGGCGCTCTTGCTGCTCCTTGCCGAAAAACGCTCGCTCACGCGTTCTGCAATGACGCTCGCCTGGTCCACGCCCAAAGCGTCGCACCGGCTCAATCACGCCAGAGCCCTGATCGGCGACGAACTCTTTGTCCGCTCGGGCAACTCCCTTGTGCCTACAAAACGCATGGAGGCCTTGGTGCCGACCATGCGCCGTGCGCTGGAGGCGCTCGAAGGGATTTTCGCTGAAGAACGATTCTCGCCGCTGGAAATTGACCGTACGATCATTTTCGAAATGGTCGACAACGCCGCCGCCGTGCTTCTCGCGCCGGCGCTGCCCGCACTGACAGAACGGGCGCCCAAGCTGAAAATCCGGATTCGCCCGGCTGCTGGGCTCACCCTCGAGAATCTCTGGGACGGCACCACGAATCTGGCCTTCGGTTTTGATATCGACCGAGAGCTGCCCGGCGACATTCAGTCCGCCACACTCTTTAAGAGCCGGCATGTCGCCGTCATGCGCCGCGGCCATCCCCTGCTGAACCATCCCAGCGTTAAGGCCGGCATCCCTGTCGGCGCCAAGGTCCTTGCACCCTATCCTTATATTTCGATTTCGATGCCCCAGTGGCGGTCGCTGAGAAACATTGACCTCGCCTGGCGGGCTGAAAACCTAAGCCCGGTGCGCATTGAAACGCCCTATTTCCTCTCAATGCCCTATCTGCTCGCGCAGTCAGATGCCTATGCGCTGCTGCCCAGAGAAGGCGCAGAACTCTTGTCTTCACACCTGCCGCTCGCCATTTTGGAAACGGATCCGGCCGACATTCGAGGCTGGAACCCGCAGATCATCTGGCACCGGCGCAACAATGCCGACTTTGCGCTGCAGTGGGTGCGCTCGGAAATCTGCCTCTGGTTCAAGAAACACCCGCCCATGAATCCAGAGATGATGCTGGAAGACGAGAATCGTCACCGTTGAAAGCATCGGTTTTATTTTCTTTCTGAAGACTGCTCTCTACAGCCGAATAAACCGTCCTCTGAGCGCCGAAGCCGTTCTCAGAGGACGTTTGCTTATGCCTCAGTCTCAGAGGGAGACTGCATAAGCCCTCAGTCTTCCTGCCACTCGGCCGAATAGAATTCGAAGCTGCCGTCAGCCAACGTATTGAAATTCTTGAGGTGCTTGTTGGCCGCCGAGGTCACATCCTCGAACACCAAAAACGCCCACGGCGCATCCTGCCAGACCATTTCCTGCAGTTCCTTATATTCGGCTGCGCGCTTTGCCGGATCCGTGTCCGCGAGCGCCTGATCCAAGAGCGCGTCGACCTTCGGATTTTGGTAATACGCTTCGTTATTCAGGACCGGCGGCTGGTTCTTCGAATAAAGCGCCGGGCGCATGCCCCAGTCCGGGTCAACGGTGGAATTGGACAAGCCAATGATATAGAGGCGGTTGGGTGCCTTCTTCGGATCCTTGTTGCCGTAGACCTGTACGCGCTGCCCGGCTTCAAGCGCCCGTGCCTCGGCCTTGATGCCTACCTGCGCGAGCTGCTGCTGGACGAACTGCATCGTCTTCACGGCCGTCGTGTTGTTAAAAGCTGACCAGAGCGTTGTCTTAAAACCGTTCGGATAGCCTGCCTCTTTTAAGAGCTCACGGGCTTTCTTCGGATCATAGGGCCAGGGACCGAGCTTAACAGCATTGGGAATCTGCTCAGGAATCACGCCGTCAGCCGGACGCGCATAGCCGCTGAATGCCACTTTGCAGAGCGCCTGCTTATTGATGGCATAGTTGACGGCTTGCCGCACCTTCGGGTTGTCAAAAGGTTTCTCGTTCATATTCATGGACATATAGCGCATAACAACAGACGGCACCACGTTGACCGCCAAATTGGGATTGGCCTTCAGAACCGGAATCTGCTCCACCGGCGCCATTTGTATGAACTGTGCCTCGCCCGTCTGCAGCATCGCCGCGCGGGTACTGTTCTCCACCACCGGCACCCAGCGCAGTGCCTTAAATTTGGGCAGCCCCGGCACTCGGTAGTCAGGGTTGCGTTCAACCAGAAGCTCCTCGGCGGGATTGAAGCGGACCAGCTTATAGGGCCCCGTGCCGCAGGCTTCAAAAGCAAGCGCCTGCTTCGTCTTCGCGCGGGCGAGCAGACTCGGGCAGGCGATTGCAGCTGTGCCGTTGGAGAGCCGTTCAAGGAAAGCCGTCATCGGACTCTTCAAGGTGAAGCGGACGGTGTACTGGTCTGCGGCTTCGATTTTTTCGACAAAATTGAAGAAATTTCGGCGCGTGCGTTTGAGATCCTGACTTGCGCCGAGCTCGAAGCTGAGCTTGACGGCTTCTGCATCCAAGATCGTGCCGTCGTGAAACTTCACGCCCTGCCGGAGCTTAAAGGTATAAATGCGCCCGTCCGGACTGATGTCAACAGATTCCGCGAGCTGCGGCGTCGGTTTCAGATTCTTGTCAAACGTATAAAGACTCTCATAAAAGGAGCGGGCCGCAGTACGAGAAAGGTTGTCCGTTGCGTCCCAAGGATCCATTGTCGTGAAACCTGTGTTGACGGCGATGGTGAGGGTTTCGAGGGGAGCGGCATGAGTGCCGGAAGCTGCGGCGGCGAGCATAACGGCAGCGATGCTGCCGACGAGGCGGGACTCGGCAAAGGCTGGGGAGAGTCGATTCATGGGAATCCTCCGAGAAAAAGCGTGCGTCATTTTCAACATGGATAATCCGGCGGACGATGATTAGGCAGCAGCTCAATGCTGTCCGCAGGCTCTAAGAACGAGCTCGTCATAAAACTTTTCCGGGTGAAGCCCGCAGCGAATTTCTGCGGACGTCTCATCGTTCTTCTTTTTCGAGCATATAAGAGCGGAGCAGAAAACTTTTCTTTACAGACCAAGAGAATTGAATCAGAAGGCTTCACATTTGTTCGGACAACATGTGACGAAATTCAAAAGAGCGGCCGCGGCTCAAACGACAGGCCTGATGTCTCCCCGCTCGCTTTTAGCGATAGCATTCTCTTTAACGCCGAGGCTGCGCATTCGGCGCTGGGCCGCTCTCTCGAGCCGACGCCACAGCATGTTTTTTCCGGCTCTTCATCATGTTCTCGCTCACAAACTACCTCCTCTTTCTACCGGCCGTTCTTGTCATCACGCTGCTGCCCGGCCCCGACTTTGCCATCGTTGTCAAAACAGCGCTCCTCTCCGGGCGCCGTCAGGCCCTCGCTTGCGTCCTCGGCATCAACTGCGGCGTAGCGGTGCATACCATCGCAGCCATTCTTGGGATTTCTGCGGTGATTGCCGGGTCCGCAGAGCTCTTTGCTGTCCTCAAATGGGCGGGTGCGGCGTACCTCTTCTATCTCGGCCTTCGTTCGCTCCTTGCGTCCCGGCGTCATGAATCTCATGAAGACGGCGCCCCGATTGAAGCTGCGGCAGCCGCCCTTCAGAACGCCAAGGCCGAAACGCCTGCCGCCGCCTTTCGAAGCGGGCTCTTTTGCAATCTTCTGAACCCGAAGGTGGTGCTTTTCGTGCTCACGTTCTTTCCGCAGTTTATGGACGCGGCGCTCCCCGCGGGGCCCCAGCTCGCGCTGATGGGCGTCACCTGGGCATTCCTCGGACTTGCCTGGCTTGCCGTGCTCGTAGTGATGATGGATCGTATTCGTCCGGTCTTCGGACGGCCGGCTTTTCAGCGGTGGCTCAACCGCACAATGGGCGTGATTCTCATTCTTTTCGGCCTCAGGCTTGCCGCCGCCCGGAGCTGATGCAAAGGCATCGGCAAAGAGAAAGAATCCTCCGGCCTCTTTTGCCTCAAGCCCGCACCCCGAAGCATGCCGATGGGCTCAAGGACAACTAAAAGATTATTTCTCTGCAATCGCAATCAGGTGCTGCAGACTCTCGCGCGTATGTGCTTTAAGCCGTTTTTCTGCCTCATCGGCCTCACCGGCACAAACCGCTTCGGCAATCGCCTGATGCTCCAGATAGGACCGTTTTGCGCTCCCCGTCTGGTGACGAAGAACGTAGCTGCGAAAAAGATGGAGTCTGGAAACCAAACGCAAATAGATTTCTTTGAGCACCGCATTCTGCGTGCAGCCGGCCAGCATCTCATGAATTTTGAAGTTGAGCTCAGTGTAGCGGGCGACATCTTCGGCGTCCACGGCTTTAGCCATCTCCTCCACAATGCCCTTAAGCGCAGCTTTCTCGGCCGCTCCAGCCCGCTCCGCTGCCAGACGTCCGATTAGGCCTTCAAGCGTTTCACGCAGTTCGTAGATCTCTTTGACTTGTTCAAGGGTGAGGTTTCCTACCCGGACGCCTCTGTTTTTCTCACAGCACACCAATCCCCGCTCTTCCAAAATGCGGAAGGCCTCACGCACCGGACCGCGTGAAAGCCCCATTTGCGCAGAAATATCCGCTTCCCGCAAAGGCTGTCCGGGCGACACTTTGCCTTGTGCAATCCAGCCTTCTAGCTCTGAACAAATCAGTTCAGGAAGCGATTTGCTCGTCAATAACGCGATTTGAGTGTTTTCGGGCATGTTTATGGCTCACCAAAGATGGTTGAATTATAAAGGTCATCAGATTGTCAGCAATCTGCAATCTACGATCTCTAGACTGCCTCTCATTCCAACTTCAGCAGTGAGGCCATTGCATGAGCGTCGACAAACTGGCGGTGATCGTGATTACGGACGGTCTGCGCCGTGATTCCATTGAAGCGCAATCGACGCCGGCGCTCGATGTGCTGCGCGGCGAGTCCGTGTGGCTTCGCCGCCACCGTTCCGCTGCGCCCTCGGTCACGCGCGTTTGTTCTGCCACGATCGCAACGGGCTGCTATCCACTGCGCCACGAACTAGCGGGCAACAAGCTTTGTCTCCTTGACCATGGAAAGCTCCGGCTCCTCGATGTCGGAGTACCCTCGTTCTTTTCTCTCTGCCGCGAGCTCCGGGGTCATGTGCTCGGCGTTCCTACGCTCTCCCAAAGAACTGAGGCGGCGGGCGGGCTGCGGATGTACGGCAATGCCTCGCCCGGCGCCGCTTATGTTCAGGATCCGACGCACCGCGGACATGTCTTTCATCGAGCCGGGAGCTTCGGTCCGCGCGGGGAACTCCCGCAAACCGAAGCGCTCAATGTGAGTTCGGATCTCGCGGGCGACCGCGCAATGACCGAGCGTTTCATCGACGACCTTGAAAACCAATTGGCCGCCGTGAACCTCCTCTGGCTGGGGCATCCCGACACGACGCAGCACCATTGCCCATTGGGTTCGCCCGAGCACTTGGAAGCACTGCGGCGAACCGATGAGAATGTCTCTGCCGTTTATGCCTGTGTCGATGAACTCCGCAGAAAAGGAAAGGACGTTCTTTTTATAGCCGGCTCCGACCATGGGCACGAAACCGTGTCCGGACTGGTCGACATCGATAAGAAACTCGCTGAGGCGGGCTTTGAGTCAGAACTCGCCTCGGGCCGGCTTGTGACTGCACCCAACGGCACTGCTGCTTTGGTCTATCTGCAGGCTCCTGAAGCCGTGCGGGCACGGCTGGAAGCGTTTTTCCGGCAGGCCGACTGGCTGAGCGACGTCGTCTGCCGCCGGCAGTTCGAGCTGTACGGCATTTCTCAGGCGCCGGCGCTTGAATTTTTCCTCTCCCTCAAGTCTGACCCCGCGGCCCTCAATCCGTACGGTGTTGCCGGTGAGAGTCTGGCCTGCTTGGTGCCAGGCTCTCCTTACCCCATCGGCTGCGGTCAGCACGGCGGATTCGGTCTTCATGAACAGAGTCCGTACTGCCTTGTCAATCATCCCGGCCTCCGTCCGAGCGAGATCTCTGCCGTCACGGATCTCACCCTAATTGCGCCCACGGTTCTGAGGTTTCTTGGACTGTCCCTTGACGGATTGGACGGGCGCTCTCTTCAGCAAATTCTTGGTGTTCCCACTCTTGGAGATTAATCATGGGCAATGCTTTTTCGCTTCACCGCCGCACGCTGCTTCTTGCGTCGCTTGCCGCCGCGGCTCTGCCGAGCTTCCCGGCCGACGCTGCAGAGCGCAGGGAACTTCGCTATGCCACGCTCGGTCTCGACACGTCTGACCCGCACCGGCATACCGGCAGCATTGCGGTGCAGCAGTGCTACGCTGAGCCGCTCACTTCCATTGCCGACGACGGCCAAGTCAAACCGTTCCTCGCGGAAAAAGTGACGGTGAGCAGCGACGGGCGCACTTATACCCTGAAAATTCGTCAGGGCGTCAAATTTCATAACGGCGACGTGCTGACCGCCGAAGACGTTGTCGCCAACATCAACCGCATCCGCGAGAAGATCAAGGGCGGGTGGCTCGTTTCGTCGCTCAAAAACGTTGAGAGCCTCTCTGTGCCCGAACCCAACACGGTGGTGATTGCCTTCGCCCGCCCCTTCGCTCCCTTCATGTCGCTCATGGCTGAGCTCTGGATTCTTTCGCCGAAATCCCCGGGCTGGGACTCCACGATTACACAGCCGATCGGCACGGGCCCCTTCCGCTTCGGCAAATGGCTCCCGAAGGTCAGTCTGGACGCTCCGGCTTTTGCCGACTACTGGCAAAAGGGGCTCCCCAAACTCGCCGCCGTGCATTTTGACCTTCGCGACGGCACAGACAAGAGCCTTGCCATCCGCTCGGGCGACCTGGATGTTGCCTATGTCAGCAAAGATGCCGCCGAAGATCTGCAGCGCGCGGGCGCCGCGGTCATTGAAGGCCTCAAAGACAGTGCCTGGTACTTCCTCTCCTTCAACAACCGCAAGCCGCGCAAGCCCTTTGACGACATCCGCGTACGAAAGGCTCTCGCCCACTGCATCGATAAGCAGGGTTTCATGAACTTTGTGGGCGGCAGCCGTGCGCAGACGAGCAACCAGTTCGTGGGGGCGAACAACTTCTATTTTGACCGTGCGCTCTATGAGGCCGATGAGTTCAAAAAGCCCGATCTTGAGAAAGCCAAGGCGCTTCTCAAAGAGGCCGGCGTCGATCCCTCGAAGCACACGATTGAATTCGTCTCGTGGCAGGTGCCCTACGCGCAGATTGCCGTGCAGATGATCCGCAGACTGGGCTTCAAGGTGCACCACGTTGCGCTCGACGACATCGGCACGCAAAAGCGGCTGTCTCAGTACGACTGGGACCTCACCGTCATGAACTCCGGCCCGCGCTCGGATATTTATCTGCGCTACGTTCGCCTGATGAGCGAAGGTCCCAACCCAGTCCTCTGGGGCGGCATTCAGGATCCGACGCTCGATAAGCTCATTGCCGAGGCCGCAGAAACGACCGATGCTCAGGCCCGCCGCGCCGCCTACCTCAAGGCTTTTAAGCGCGTGATGGAAAAGGGCTACTTCTATGTCATCGGTCTGACGCCCGACCTCATTGCGATCCGCAAGGGCGTCATAGGCTTTCACACGGGCTTTACCTGGGCCTGTCACTGGGCGGACGGCGGCGTGGACCATGCCGACCTGAAGGCCTGAGGCGGAGGCTCAGCATGCTGAAGGCGTCGCCCTCGGGCGCAGACAAGATTCAAAGCTTTCCAGACCTGCGGCAGATGCTTCTCTACGCAGCTCTGGGCAGCATCGTCTTGGCGGCTCTCTTTGCACCGTGGCTCACGGATGTTTCTCCGCTCGACCAAGACCTCATGAACTTAGACCAGCCCTTTTCCCCGGCTCACCCCTTGGGGACCGACAGTCTGGGAAGAGACATACTGGCGCGGCTCGTTTATGGGGCAAGAACTACGCTGGAGATCTCGCTGGGCGGCACCTTCATCGCCTTTTTCATCGGTGCCGGCATCGGCTTGACGGCGCTTTCCATGGGGCGTTTTGCCGCCGGCGTGTTTTTTGCCTTTATCGATCTGGTGCGCGCGCTGCCGAGCACCCTGATGGCGCTCCTCGTTATCGTGGGGCTGGGCAGCGGTCAGTGGCAGCTCATGGCGGCCACCGGCATTGCCTTTTCGCCCCTTGTCGCTTACGTCGCGCGTTCTGTCTATCAGCGCGAAGCATCGCGGGAGTATGTGCTTGCCGCCAGAAGTTTCGGCGGCAGCCGCATGCACATCCTGAAGCTGCACCTGCTCCCAAACATCATGGGCGCGCTGATCACCCAGCTGGGCATCGTTTTGCCGCGCTGCATCGTAACGGAGTCGGTGCTGAGTTTCCTTGGACTGGGAAGCTCGCCGGATGAGCCGACATGGGGAAGGATGATTGCCGACGCAGCGCCCATGATGGAACGCGCCCCGCATGAAGTGATCGTTCCCCTGTGCGCCTTGGTGCTCCTCACCTTTTCACTTTCCCTGCTGGCCAATGAATGGCGCGAAAGGCTCGATCCCATACGGCGGCTTGAGCGCTGCTGAGGAACGGAGGTTTCATCATGCATAAGTTATGGCTGCTCGCATCGACTGCCGGCAAGGGTCTCCTGCAGTGCGTCCTGATTGTGGCTCTGACATTTCTCTTTTGCCGGACGATTCCCGGCGACGCGGTTGACGTTTTGGGGCTCGAAGGGGGACTCACTGCGGAGCAGGCTGCGGCCATTCGTCAGGCATTGAAGCTTGACGACCCTTGGCTGGTTCAGTTCGGCGACTGGCTCAGCGCAGCGAGCCGCGGCGACTTGGGACAGTCGCTTCGTTTCGGCCGATCCGTATCGGACATGCTCCTAAATGCCATTCCCGTCACGCTGCAGCTTGCCGGCTGGGCATTTGTGCTGGGGCTCTTCCTCGCGCTCGGTCTTTCACTTTGGGCGGCTGCGCGTCAGTCAGCCTTCGCTGACAGTCTGGTCGAAGGGCTCAATGCCTGGTCCATTGCCATGCCGACCTTTTGTGCGGGCGTTATTTTCATTCTCCTTTTCTGCATTGAACTCCATTGGCTGCCGGTGATCGGAAGCTTCATCCTGCCCGCTGTCATTATGGGGCTCGACAGCGGCGGAACCATCGTCAAGCCCCTGCGTGAAGAGCTCAAAGAATCGGCCGCCCTGCCTTATGTCCGCACGGCAAAAGCCAAAGGACTGGCGCCGCTGCGCATTGCCGTTTTTCACATCCTGCCTAATGCCGCCGGCATTTTGCTTTCGCTCTCCGGACTGGTTGCCGGCAGCCTCGTTGCCGGCACCTTAACCATGGAAATTCTTTTCGGACTTCCCGGCATCGGCAGTCTTGCCCTCAATGCCATTCAAGGACGCGATACCCCGGTGGTTCTGGCCGCCGTGTCCTTTATTGCTGTCTCCCTCGTACTGATCAACACGGCTGTTGATGCACTGCACAAACTTTTCGATCCCCGGATGACCCCATGACCGCCAACGTACTCGACATCAGTCATCTCACACTGTCGATTGAACACAAAACCATTCTGCAGGACATCGATTTGACGATCGGCGCGGGCGAAACCGTGGCCCTCATCGGAGAGTCCGGCTCCGGCAAATCCACTTTAGCCCAATGCATTTTGGGACTGCAGCCGCAGCGGAGCCGCCTGACACCCGAGAGCCGCATTGACTGTTTGGGAGAGCCTCTTCCCATTGAAAACGATGCCCGGATGCGCCGCTGGCGGGGATGCTCGATCAGCATGATTTTTCAGGATCCGATGTCCTGCCTCAATCCTTATCTTCGCGTAGGAACACAGATCCTTGAAGCCCTTAAGCGCGGCTCGGCATCAGACGAGGATCCGCATGCGCGCATGCTCGAACTCCTCGAAATGGTCGATCTGCCCGAGCCCAAACAGACGGCCGGCAAATACCCTTATGAACTTTCTGGCGGCCAGCAGCAGCGCATCATGATTGCCATGGCGCTCGCCAATCGTCCGCAGCTTTTGATCGCCGATGAACCGACGAGTTCCCTGGATGCCTGCGTGCAGGCTGAAATCCTCAAGCTCCTCGAGCGGCTGCAGAAAGCGTTTGCGCTCTCTATGCTCTTTATTACGCACAACATGGCTGCCGCACGGTTTCTTGCGCACCGCGTGTATGTGCTGCAGCACGGCCGCATTGCCGAATCGGGCGACACCGCAGCGGTATTTGCCCATCCCCGCGAGGCCTATACGGCGGAGCTCATCCGCGCCAAAGAGAATTTGGCCGCCCTTCAGCCCGTTGCCTGCGAAGCCCAAAACAACGCCTCCCCCGTCGGGGAGCTCTCAAACGTCTCCTATGCCTATCCCGCCGCCGGATTCTGCCGCCGCGCTCAGCCGACGCTTAAGGACATCTCTCTGCGCATCTATCCGGGCGAAACACTCGGCATTTTGGGAGAGTCCGGGAGCGGAAAATCCACCATTGCCAAGCTGCTTGCCGGGTTGGTTCAGCCGAGTCAAGGCAAGGTATCGCTGTTTGAGGAAGATATCAGCCGTACCCGCAAAATGGCGCTTGCGCTGAGAAAACGCTGCCAAATTGTTTTCCAAAACCCGTTCGGCGCCTTGAATCCCAGGCTCACCGTCGAAGCGGCTCTGCGAGAACCGCTCGAACTCATGAATCTAGAGTCCCATGCCCAAGAGCGCATCCGGGAGGCGCTCCAGTCCGTGAGCCTCCCGGAGGATTTTCTCGCCCGCTACCCGCATGAACTTTCCGGCGGCCAGCGCCAGCGTGTATGCATCGCGCGCGGAATCCTTTCGCACCCCGATCTGCTCATCTGTGACGAAATTGTCTCTGCTCTGGATCCGACGGTACAGGTGCAGGTCCTCCTCACCCTGCACCGTCTGCAGCAGGAACGCCGCTTTGCGATGTTCTTCATCAGCCACGACTTGGAGGTTGTCGAGCATATCTCCACAAAGATCGCCGTGGTCTATCGAGGAAGCATCGTGGAATACGGACCCGCCGAAGCAGTCATGAACCGCCCGCAGCATCCCTATACCCAAAAACTCATTCAAGCCAACCGCATGGCCAGTACCCGTGCCTAAAAAAACCAGCCCTTTCTGATTCAGGAATTCACTTATGTCATTGCTTTCCATCAATCACATTCACTATCGCCGTCCGCTGCGCCCCTGTGTTGCCGTCTGCATCGACGGCTCGGATCCGAGCTATCTCGCGCGCTACCTCTCCCGCGGGGAGCTCCCAAACATCGCGCGTTTCATCCGGGAAGGATTCGCCGGCACTGCCCAGTCCTCCGTGCCGGCCTTCACCTGCCCCAACAACATGTCCATCATCACGGGCGTTCCCGTGTCGCAGCACGGCATTTCCGGCAATTATTACCTTGACACGAAAACCTGGGAACCGGTTGTCATGACCGATCCCAAGCTGCTCATGGCACAGACCATTCTTTCGGGGTTTGCAGATGCCGGCGCCCGCGTGGTCTCAATTACGGCCAAAGACAAACTCCGCCGGCAGCTCCAAAAGGATCTGGATCTGACGCGCGGCAATATCTCCTTTTCGGCCGAGTTCGCGGATCAATGCACGATCGAAGAAAACGGCATTGACAATGTGCTCACCTATGTCGGCGAACCCCAGCCCGGCAAATATTCTGCAGCGCTCTCTCTCTTCGTGCTGCAGGCCGGCCTGAAGCTCCTTCGTGACCGCCGTCCGGAAGTCATGTACCTCTCGCTCACCGACTTTGTGCAGCACCGCTATGCGCCCGAAGCCCCTGAAGCGCTCGCGTTCTACCAAAAGCTCGACGCTCTTTTTGGCCTTCTGGCCGCCGAAGACATCAATCTGGGGCTGACCGCAGACCACGGCATGAGCGACATGAGCCTCGACAATCTCGAACCTCATGTTCTCTGGCTTCAGGATATTCTCGATGCCAAATTCGGCAAGGGAGAAGCGGTGGTCATCTGCCCGATCACGGATGCCTTCGTCGCGCACCACGGTGCCTTGGGCGGCCTGGTCCGCGTCTGGAGCAAAGGCAGCATTTCAACGGCACAGCTTATCGAAACCATTTCCGCCCTGCCGGAAGTGGACATTGCCGTCGACAAGGAACGCGCGGTGCGCATGTTCGAGCTCTATCCGGACCGCGAAGCGGATGTGGTGGTGCTCGCCAAGGAGCACGTCTGCATCGGCACAAGCCGCTCCAAACATGATCTGAAGGGGCTTTCGGGCCATCGCCTGCGCTCCCACGGGAGCCTTCATGAAATGGAAGTTCCTTTCATTCTGAATCGGCCGCTCAATGACGCCTATAAGGAACGCGCAGCAGCAGAAGCGCTTCGCAACCGCCACATCTTTGACTATTTAATCAACGGGACAAACTAAAAGCGGTGCCCGGTCGCCCATTCGTCCATATTTGGGCGAGCACCTGAAATGACCGGCGGGCGGCCGGATAAGAAATCCGCCGCCCGCCCATTGAAGACTTTAAGCGCTCTGCACTTAAAAAGCGTTTTAGGATAAGCCGAACACCAGCTCGGCAATCTGCACGGCATTCGTTGCCGCCCCCTTGCGGACCTGATCAGCGCAGCAGAAAAGCACAAGCGAACGATTGTAAACGTCCTTGGGCGCCGAAAGGTCGCGGCGGATGCGGCCGACATAGACGAGATCCTGGTCGCTCGTCAGAAGCGGCATCGGATAGTGCTTCTCTTCGGGTTCATCCCAAAGGCGAACGCCCGGCGCATCCTTCAAAAGCTCGCGGGCTTCTTCGGGCGAGATTTCGTTTTCGAACTCGATCGTAAGCGCCTCGGAGTGCGAACGAATGATCGGCACGCGCACGCAGGTGCAGGAGACGAGCAGATTGTCGTCGTGGAGCATCTTGCGGCCTTCGTTCTGCATCTTCATTTCTTCGCTCGTATAACCCTCATCGTTAAAGCCGCCAATCTGCGGAATGAGGTTGTAAGCGATGGGATACGGAAAGACCTTGCAGGGAGCGGGCGTACCGGCCGGCGCTTTCACCTCAGCCTCAAGCTCATCAATGCCGCCCTTGCCGGCGCCGGAAACGGCCTGATAGGTCGAAGCGATGAGGCGCTTCACCTTAGCCTTGCGGTGCAGCGGCGCGATGGCCGTAAGACCGATGATCGTGGCGCAGTTCGGGTTGGCAATGAGCCCCTTGCTCCACTTGACGTCTTCGGGGTTGACTTCAGGGATGACGAGCGGGACTTCCGGATCCAGCCGGAAGGCGCTCGAATTGTCGACCACCGTGACGCCGAGCTTAGCGGCGTCGGGCAGGAACTTCTTGGCCACATCGTTGTCAGCCGCGCCTAAAAGGAGATCAAGCCCCTTCATGCGTTCGAGACTGGCCTCTTCGACCTCGTACTCCTTGCCCTTGAAGGCAAGCTTCGAGCCGGCGCTGCGCGCGCTGCCGAAAAGACGAAGCTCAGTAACTGGGAAATTGCGCTCCGCCAGTACGATCATCATCTGTTCGCCGACGGCGCCCGTGGCGCCGAGAATGCCGACTTTGAGTGCTTTGGGTTCGGTCATGATGGAATTCCTCTGGGTTTGCTTGAATTCAGTTCATCGTGGAAGCTTCAAAAAACGCGTTCTGCCGCTCGAGGGAGAGGCGGCTGCCGTCGGGCAGTCCGCTTCCCCGGCGCAGCAGGCGCCGCTAAGCTTATTTCGTGAAGGTGTTGTAGAGCGCCTGAACGGCTTTCGAAAAGTCCTGCTGAGAGACGCCGACTATGATGTCGATTTCGCTCGAGCCCTGCGAGATCATGCGGATATTGACGTTGGCTTCGGCCAAGGCGCCGAAGAGCTTCGCGGACGATCCCACGCGGGCATTCATATTGCGGCCGACAACGGCAATCAGTGCGATCGGTTCGGGCACACGGATCGAATCGGGCGCAATGGCCTGTTTGATTTCCGAAAGGATTTCGTAAAGGTTGTGTTCAACATCCTTTTTGTTGACAACGACATTGAAGGAATCAATGCCGCTCGGCAGATGCTCAATTGAAACGCCGTATTTGTTGAGCACGTCGAGCGCGCCCGAGACGATGCCCACCATGGTGGACATGTTGCGCTTGACAATTTCAATCGAGAGGAACCCCTTCTTGCCGGCAATGCCGGTGACGAGCGGCCCCGTGTCGCGGTCAGAGATCTTGTCGAGCACCAGCGTGCCCGGATCCTGCGGACGGTTGGTATTGAGCACGTGAATCGGAATGTTGTATTCGCGGATCGGGAATATTGCGTCTTCGTGCAGAACGCTAGCTCCCATGTAGGAGAGTTCGCGCAGCTCCGCATAAGTGATCTTCTCGATGTTCTTCGGATTGGGCACAATGCGCGGGTCGGCCATCAGGAAGCCCGATACGTCCGTCCAGTTTTCGTAGAGGTCCGCCTTGAGGCAGCGCGCAAGAATGGAACCCGAAATGTCCGAGCCCCCACGGGTCATCACCTTGATCTTGCCGTCAGGCGTCGTGCCGTAGAACCCCGGCATAACGAAGCGGCTGTTCTTTTGCAGAACGCCCTTGAGGTTTTCCGTCGTCTTCTCAAAATTAAACGTGCCGTCAAACTCCATCGCTACGACGTCCTTGGCATCCACGAAGGGGAAGCCGAGGAAATCGGCCATCAGACGGGAGGTGAAGTATTCGCCGCGGCTCGCAATGTCGTCAATCGTGAGGTCGGGGAGCGCTTCGCGGAATCGGCTGAGCTCTTCCTCAATGGGCGTATCGAGGCCGAGCTCGTTCTTAATCTCGAGGAGCCGCCCCTTAATCAGATCAAAGACGGGCTGGCAGTCCACGTGATATTCAATATGGGCGCGGCAGAGGTAGAGGAGATCGGTGAGCTTATTGTCTTTAGGGGTCTTGCGCCCGGCAGCGGAAATAACGACGAAGCGTCGTGACGGATCGGCCTCGATGATGGCCTTGACTTTGCGGAATTGTTCTGCGGAAGCGCAGCTGCTGCCGCCGAATTTCGTGATCTTAAGCATGATTAGAGAGTCTGTTGGGTTCAGGGTTCGGGTTGAAAGGTCATGAATTCGCCGGTTTCGCGGGCAGCACGGGCGAGTTCTTCGAGGGTGCGGTCGGGCAGAATCCCGCGGGCGGTAAGCCCGGCTCCGCGAAGCAGCCCCGCGTCATAGACGGGGGGCGCCGCGACGGGAAGCGGCTCGACCCGCCGTGTTCGAATGCTTGTGAGGTCCTGCAGGACCGCATCGGCGGTCGGCTGGCCGCCGGCGCCCTGACCGTAAAAAGAGAGTCTGCCGACCAGGTCGCCCTCAAGCGTCACGCAGTTGAAGTTGCTGCGCACCTGTGCTTCAAGTGATTCGAGCGGAAGCACAACAGGCGCAACGCCCAAGGCAGCGCGGTTGTTGGTGCGCTTAAAAAGCATCATGTGGCGAAGGGTTTTGCCTTCGCGTTTTAAATCGTCGAGGAAGGACTTCGTCACTTTCTCGATGCCGAGCACCGGAAAATCGTCCTTAAACGGGGCGCCGCACGCCACAGAAGCGGAAATAACGGCTTTGTTGGCGACATCAAAGCCGCCGATGTCAGCCGTCGGATCAGCTTCGGCATAGCCGAGCGCCTGCGCCTCCTTGAGCGCCTCATCAAAATCCATGCCGAAGCGGTCCATGCGGTCGAGGATAAAGTTCCCCGTGCCGTTCAGAATGCCGTGCATGGACTCAATGCGGTCGATGCGCGCGGCTTTTTTGAGGCTTTCAATCCAGGGAATGCCGCCGCCGCAGCTCGCTTCAAAGAGGAGGGGCAGCCCCTTGGCATGCGCAATGCCGAGAAGCTCCTCGTAGTTGGCAGCGAGCGCAGCCTTGTTGGCGGTGACGACGGCTTTGCCGGCGAGGAGCGCCTCACGGATATACGTGCGGGAGGGTTCAATGCCGGCAAGCACATCCACTACCACATCGACCTCAGGATCATTGATGATCTCGGCAAAATGCTCTGTCATGAGCGGGCCGCCGGCTTTCCCCGGGCGGCGCAGAATGTGGCGCAGTTCAATGCCGCAGTCGCGCTCGGCGAGCTGTTCGGCAATACTGCGGCCAACCGTCCCAAAGCCGAGAAGTCCGATCTTGAGCATGTCTTCCTCCGTTCCAATGTCCTCATGTCGCTCATCCGGAATCGCAAAAGCATCGGAGCCGATGGCCTGCGGATCCGACGGCATTTCTAAGCGCGCCGGCGGGCGCGGAAAGCTCGTCTGATTCAATGGATTCATCGGCAGCTCCCGTTTTTTGTGAATTCCGAGAACCGGCACCGCATCGCGCGCGGCCGCTCTCCCTACAGGCAAAGCACTTTGCGCGGCGCTGACGTTTGAACGTTGAGATGATGTTCAGGCGTTTCGCCTGAGGTTGCTGGATAGGTGTTTATAGATGGCAGCGGGTCATCCTGAAGGACCTCAAGGCTCGCGGCTTGACGCTTCCCCTGAGGCTTGCCGACCGGATTCGAATCCGCAGGTGCGCCGGAGGAAGACTTCAATATTCCGCGCGCTGGAGTTCTTCACGAACAAGCGCCGCTTCGCGTGCGTCTTTGGACTATCCTACCTGAGTGCCCTTGGGGAAAATATCTCAGTAATGACGGTAAAAAACCTTAGATGTTCTGCGCGAATACGGACAAAGGCCAAAGAATTCTGTGCAAAAGCGCCCTTTTGAACCGCATTCGCCCCGCAGAGGTTTGCGTTGAGTAGGATGATTTCCAATCAGCGTGCGTCTGCCCAACATCTTAAGCGACAAAAACACTTCTATAAGAAATTGTTTTTCATGTTTTACACGTTTATCCGTCTCCGGCAGACTTACCGCAGCAAAAAACCGGCAGACTGAAGACTGAAAGAAGCCGCCGCACCTCAAAGAAAACAGCAGGAGTTCATTGCATCATGCGCTATCACAGCACCCGCAGCCTCGTTCAGCAGCTCACCAGCCGCGAGGCTGTTCTTCAGGGTCTGGCCGCCGACGGCGGTCTTTTTGTGACCGACGAGCTGCCCGAGCTTCACATCGACCCGGCTTCGCTCACCGGCGGATATGCCGGCGCTGCCCGCCGTGTGCTCGGTACGCTACTGCCGGACTTCAGCGCCGAAGAAATCGCCGGCGCGGTGGAGGCGGCTTACGGAAATACCTTTGCCGATCCCGCGGTCACTCCGGTGACGAAAATCGGCAGCATGCACCTCCTTGAGCTCTATCACGGTCCCACGGCCGCCTTCAAGGACGTAGCGCTCCAGATGCTCCCTCAGCTCATGAGCCGCGCCTTGGCCGGCACCGGCCGCCGACTTGTGATTGCCACGGCAACGAGCGGCGACACCGGAAAAGCCGCGCTTGAAGGATTTGCTGACGTTCCGGGCATCGGCATTGCAGTCTTTTACCCTGACGGGGGCGTGAGCGCTATTCAGCGCCTGCAGATGGCAACGCAAAAAGGCAATAACGTGGAAGTTGCGGCGCTCCGCGGGAATTTCGACGATGCTCAGAGCGCGGTGAAGGCGCTCTTCGCTTCGCCGCTCAAAGCCGAGCTCGCCGCGCGGAACATTACGCTTACGAGCGCCAATTCCATCAATATCGGCCGTCTTGCGCCGCAGGTGGTTTATTACTTTGACGCGTACCGCCAGCTCGCAGAAGCCGGCGTCATCCGTCAGGGCGAACGCATCGACTTCTGCGTCCCGACCGGCAATTACGGCGACGTGCTTGCCGGCTGGTTTGCCAAGACGCTGGGGCTCCCTGTTCGCCGCCTCATCGTTGCGAGCAACGCCAACCATGTCCTGAGCGACTTCCTCGAAACGGGCGTCTACGACCGCCGCCGAGATCTCGTGCGGACGTCTTCGCCGTCGATGGATATTCTGGTCTCGAGCAACCTCGAGCGAGCGCTTTACTATCTCGACGACATGGATCCCGTGCGCACGGCCGCACGCATGGCTGCTTTGAAAGCGGACGGCATCTACCGGATCGAACCCGAACTGCTCGATAAATTCCGCGCCGTCTACGGCTGCGGCTGGCTTGACGATGCCGAAACGTCCGACGCTGTGCGCGAAGCCTGGGAAACCACCGGGCGGCTCATCGACCCGCACACGGCTGTTGCCTGGAAGATTGCGCAGGAGCAGGCGTCTCCGGAAGTGCCGATGGTGGTGCTCTCCACTGCCTCGCCCTTCAAATTCTGCCGCGACGTCTTCAATGCCCTTTACGGTCCCCTGAAGTTAAAGAGCACGACGCCGGAAGCCGCAGCATTTGAATATATGGATGCGCTTGCTGACTCCACGGGTGTTGAACCCCCGCAGTGCCTCTCAGCACTTCGCACGCAGTCCGTGCGCTTCAACGCGGTCTATGACGTTGATCAGGCGCCTGAACGCGTGCTTGCCGCAGCCGCCAAGCTCTGACGCTGTGCAAATCATAGGCAGCGGCCGAGCGGCATGGAGCCCTTTTGCCGCTGCTTCGTCTCTATTCTTTCCATCGTGAGCAGTCTCATGCAGATCACCGTGCGTGCTCCGGCCTCCACTTCGAATCTCGGCCCGGGTTTTGACATCTTCGGCCTGGCACTTTCGCTCTACTCCGTTTTCACTTTTGAGCGTTCTGAAGCGCTCCAGATTTCCGGCTGTCCGGAAGCTTTTCAAAATGAAGACAATCTGGTGCTTCAAGGCTTTCGAGAAATCTTCCGTGAAGCCGGGCAGACGCCCTTTCCCGTGAAGCTTCACATTGACGCAGAGGTTCCCGTTGCCCGCGGCCTGGGCAGTTCAAGCACCTGCATCGCCGCCGGCGCTGCCGCCGCCAATGCTTTCCTCGGCAGTCCCTTTGCGAAGGACGAGCTCTTTCAAATTTGCGCTCGCTTTGAGAGTCACCCTGACAACGCGGCCCCTGTGACATTCGGCGGCTTCACCGCGTCTTTTGCCTCGGATGAACGCTTTCACGCGCTGCGTATGCCGCTTGACCAAAATTGGAAGTTTGCCGTCATCATCCCTGACTATGAAGTGCGCACGGCTGACGCCCGACGTGCAATGCCTAAAGAAATCGCCGTTAAAGACAGCGTCTTTACGACCTCTCATGCCATTGCCATGATTGAGGCGCTCCGCTCCGGCAGCGAAGAACTTCTGGCCGAAGCCTGTCAGGACGTGCTTCATGAACCCTGCCGGCGCAAACTCATCAAAGACTACGATTCGGTGCGGGCCTCTGCCAAGGCAGCCGGAGCACCAGCTTTTTTCATCAGCGGATCAGGTTCAACGATGATTGCACTCACAAAGTCTGAGAACGTTGCCGAGCGTTTTATCGAACTCGTTCGTGCTCGTCATCCGAATTTTGCGGGCCACGTGCTCCATGCCGCTGCTGACGGCGTGCGTGTTGAAACGAAATAATGGCTGCAGCTGCCCCCGTGATACGGCGACTTGACGAACATGTTTTTCGCAATTCGCCGAAACGGGCTGTTTTCTCTTATTCCGTCCGATAGCAAGCGGCAGCCCAGAAACCCCAGTTTGCCAATCACAATAATGGCGGTATTTCAAAGCACTTTCGGACCCGAGTCAATCATTGAGAACGCCTGCACATCATCAGGTAGGTCAATTTAGCGTTCGCTGGACAATTTGACGGTTTTATACAAATCATCCGGCCCCACAGGGTTTAATTGCTGAATTTCTCAACACATCCGCGTTTTTCTCTTAATCAGTCGATTGATCTAGGTCATGTTGATTAGAAAAGCGCACAACGACGATGAACTCATGTCAGGCGGCCTTGAGGTCCGCCTAACGACTTGGAGATTCAGTCATGAGAAACTTTCGTCTAACCGCTGCTGCGGCTCTTTTAACCGCGCTCATTGCCGGTCCATCCTGGAGTTACACGCCGGGGACCTATGAAGCATCGGCTCAGGGCATGAAGGGACCGGTGAAAGTTGCGGTCACTTTTTCAAAGGATGCGGTGACTTCAGTCAAGGTTATCGAAGAGAAGGAAACGGCAGGCATCGGGACGACTGCGGCGGCCGAACTTCCTCGGCAAATCGTTGAAGCCCAGAGCACAAAGATCGACGGACTGAGCGGAGCGACGGTAACAAGCAAAGCCATCTTCGCGGCTGTTGAAGACTGCATTCGTCAAGCCAAAGGCGATCCGAATCAGCCAGCCCGAAGCACTGCGCCGAAACATGCCGGAAAAACGATTGAAGCAGCTGAAGACGTCGTCATCATCGGATCGGGTTTTTCAGGACTTGCCGCTGCCGTCAACGCTGCTGAGCACGGTGCCCGCGTGACAGTCCTTGAGAAGATGAGCGTTACCGGCGGCGCATCGGCCATCTGCGGCGGGCAGTGGGCCATCATGGGCACGAAGCTCCAGAAGGAAAAAGGTGTCCCCTACGATCCTCCGCAAGCTCTGGTCTACGATCTCATCGGCAATGGCCACCTGAAGAACGACCTGACAACGCTCACGATGTTCGCGGAGAACTCTCCTCGCGCTGCCGATTGGGCGATCAATCGCTTCAAACCGGAATTCATTGACCAAAAACTGCAGTACCGCGCCGAATTCCAATTCGACCGCTCGCTCTACCTCAAGGGCGGCTGCGGCCCGGCCTACCGGAAGGTGGAAAAGGCCGTGCGGGATCTCGGCATCAAGATCCACACCGACACCAAGGCTGAACGACTGATTGTTAAAGACGGCCGGATCGTGGGTGTTGAAGCGCACAAGAAGGACGGAACGAAATACATCTTCTCGAGCAAAGCAGTTCTCCTCGCCACCGGCGGTTACGGCGCAAATAAGGCGATGCTCATCGAACCGCTCAAAAGCGCGCTCTACTACGGACCGGTCTCAGCAACCGGCGACGGACATCGTATGGCCCAAGCCGTCGGCGCCAAGCTTGAACTCATGGAATTCGGCAAGCGCTATCCTAACGGCGTTGAGGCGGCTCCCGGCGTAGCAAAGTCGATTATTCAAGGCAACTACCGTGCGTGGCTCCAGTCGGGTATTCTCGTTAACAATGAAGGACGCCGCCTCATTAATGAAAAGGCCTCCAATCACGATATCCTCACTGTGCTCGAGAAGCAAAAGGGCGGAATGCTCTACCTCGTGATGGATCAGGCTACATGGAATGGCTTCCGTGACGGCGTTCACACGCTGGGCATTACGGACGAAGATCTTGAAAAATGGCTCGCCGAAAACGGCCGCAAAGCTCCGATCTTCGCTCATGGCTCAACCCTCGCTGAAGCCGCTGCCTCAGCCGGCATTGACGGCAGCACGCTTGAGAAGACCGTTGCCCGCTACAACGAACTCGTGAAGCTTGGCAAAGATGAGGACTTTGGCCGTCCTGCAGCATTTATGAAGGCCGCAATCTCGTCAGAAGGTCCGTATTACATCGTTGAACAAAAACCGCGCTTTGCCACTACGATGGGAAGCGTTATCGTCGACGAGAATCTTCAGGTTCTTAACCAACAGGGCAAACCGATTCCGGGTCTTTATGCCGCCGGTGAAATTGTGAATGCTGTGCACGGCGATGACTCCTCACCCGGCATGAACGTGGCGTGGGGCTTCACCTCCGGCAAGGTCGCGAGTGAATCCATTCTCAAAGCGCTTGGGCGATTAGAGAAGTAGCCTGCACACAGCGTCTTTCATCTCCGCATCGGCATCGGCTGCTCTCCCCCTCACCTTTGTCGGTGCGGAATTCCCCATTTCCTCATAATGGCCTTTCACATATCCAGCTGGAGAATAAGATCCGCGGCCGCAGCAGCGGCTTTGCTCTGCGCGTTCCCCGGATTTTCTGTCTGCGGGGCGGAAGACCTCCGTCCCGTCCTGCGTTTTGGGATGATGGCCTTTTTGCAGGAAGGCACTCCGTCGGGATTCACGACCTATGTGAATGCCGACGACTACGTGCTGCGCAAACTGCCGCAGATTCTCTCGCAAAGTCTCCCGGAATACCGCGTGGATGTGAAGGTCTACCGTACGGCAGCCCTCATCAAGGCAGCCCGCAGCGGCAAAGTAGATGTGATTTTCGGCAGCAGCGGGTGCTATGCATCGCTGCTGCCTGACGGCATCTATCCGCTCGCCACGCTCGTCACCAATTTCGCCCCGGATCCCAACCGAGCGGTTGCCGGCGCAGTCGTTGTGAGCAGCCGACGCACTGATCTCAACAGTCTAAAGGACCTGAAACATCTCTCGGCGATGTCGGGTCTCGAATCGATGTTCTTCAACTGGCAGATGCCGGCTTCTGCGCTCCTTGACAGAGGCTTGGATCCGTACCGCTTCTTCAGTTCCCTCAGACAGGTGGATCAGCCCGTGCCGAAAATTCTGCAGGCACTTGAAGACGGAACCATTGACGTTGGACTGATGCGGGCCTGCGTTTTGGAAGGACTGCCTATAGAGAGGAGAAAACACTTCAAGGTAATCGAGCCGGCAGAAGACTCTCCTCTCGCCTGCGCGCACACCTCGAGGCTCTTTCCTAACTGGACGGTTGGCGCCATGAGTCAGGTGCCGTCCGACGTTGCCAAGCGAATCTCTCTGGCACTGCTCACCGCGCCGCCGCAAACAGAAGCGGGCATCGCATGGAGCACCGCCAACAGCTTCAAAAGCATTGATCAGCTCTACCGAGAGCTCAAATGGGGACGCTATGAATACCTGCGGCATTGGACTTTTACGCGAGTCTGGGAGGCCGTCTGGCCGTTCGCATTGGCTGCTCTAGTTGCTTTTCTCGCCTTAATGCTGCACCTTCGTCGGGTCAATGCCCTCGTTGAGCGCCGGACCCGAGAACTTAATGACGAAGCTGCCCGACGCATGGCTCTGGAAGAGAGCAACACTGCGCTTCTCCAAAAGTTCCACCGCTACGAGCAAATGAGCACGATGGGCATGCTTTCAAACATGGTTGCGCACGAAATCCGTCAGCCGCTTTCAGCACTGCGCTATGCGCTGCGTACGATCGAGATGGCCGCCGCCCGCGACGAAGAGGACTCTGCCGTCATTGAGAAGTCCTGTGCCAAAGCCCGAAGGCAAACAGAGCGAATCAACGACATTGTCGAGCACGTCTGCTCCTATGCCCGAACGGACCGCCGCAACCTCCCGATTAATCTTTCCGAGCTGATCCGGGAAACAGTGGCTGAAGCCGCCCAGATGAAACTCATTCATCATGCAGTGACGCTTGTCCTATCGGACAATGTCTTCATTACTGGCAATCCCCTTGAACTCCAGCTGGTTGTGCTTAATCTCCTCAAGAACTCCTCAGAAGCTGCAGCCGGACGGAACCCGCAGTCCAAGATTGCACTGACCTGCGGCGAAGATCACGTCGAGCTGATCGTTTCAGACGAAACAGAACAGCTCGATGCTGAAGCGCTTGAACGCATTGCCTCCTGCGGACCGTCACAGAAACGAGACGGTTTGGGTCTTGGCCTCAGCATCGTGCGGAGCATCATCAGCGCACACGGCGGCAGCATTCACTTCAGTGCACGAGCCGACAAAGGTCTCGAAGTACAAATCATTCTTCCTCTCCCCGGAGGCGGCTCCTCATGACACGAACGCTAAAGGATATTCAGCAGCACACGCTCGTGCGCATCGTTGATGACAACGAAGACCTTCGTGAAACGTGTGAAATGATGCTCACCTATGCCGGCTGGCAGGTTCGCACTTATGCTGGTGCGTGGTCTTTCCTTATGGATGACGCACCATCTGTGCCTGGCTGCCTTATTCTTGACATCAGCATGCCGGACATGACCGGCACGGAGCTGCAGATGGAAATGCGCCGCCGCCGGTACTCGCTGCCCATCATCATCCTTACGGGACACGCCAACGTTGATCTCGCCGTTACGACGCTGAAGGCGGGTGCAGCCGAATTTTTTGAAAAACCCGTTGACGAAGACCGCCTGATGAAGGCGATCGCCAAACTGTGCAGAGAAAGTCTCGCCAAAAGCTGCGGCGAACTTACCGGCCGGGATCTTGAAAAAGCATTTGACCTCCTCACTGAGCGAGAACGCGAAATACTGGAACTCATGATCCAAGACGTATCTTCTCAGCAGATTGCCGAACGTTTGGGTTTGAGCGACCGCACCATCTATGCGCACCGAAACGCCATTTACCGAAAGCTCGGAACAAAAAATCTTTCGAATATTTCGCTTGAAGATCTCGTTAGTTCGTCATGCTCTCTGCCTAAGTGATGCAGCGCTCACCTGCAAATGTCCAGTCTTCTGCCGATGCCAAATCCAACCCTGGCATCCGGCTTTGGAAAAATACATTGGATTGCCGATAACGGATGAACTAATTTAGCGCTCAATGCCCGATCGGTCATTAAGAATGAGCTGGAGGCCCGTATCTTAGGTGAGTCACCTAGGCATTCAAATCTGTCAACTTCTGAATGTTTTCTTGTTCTCAACAAGTATTAATTTCGTAGCCATCCCAAAATTCAATCTGAAAACCATATAATTACATCTTAAAAAATAGTTTACCTATCACATTTTTAGTCGTTATTGATATATGCAATGGCCTAATAATTTATAAAACATCCAATGGAGTCACTGTTTGGAAATAAAAACCCCTCTTTTCGTAAACCTTTACAGTGAACGCCAAACAACAATTTCAGAGAATTACTTCTGTCATTTCAAATTCGTCATTGTCCTTTGTTAACCAATTACTTAGCGCCGTAATCAAAATTTCTCAATAAAAATAATCTGTTAGCTTCGCCAACCTCACCTTAGAATGCGAATCATTCTCATCATTAAGGTCGTCTGCAGTCTACAAACGCAGACCGCTTTGTCAACGGAGATTGGCATGAGCCCTTCTAATATTTACCCCCCCCCCCATTTTTCATTTCGTCCTCTCGTACTGACGATATCTTTTCTATTTGCAGGAATGAATAGTGCTGCCGCAGCTGAAGATTCGACTCCCAAAGCGACTTACATTGATACACAGCCCATTGTCGTAACGGCTACCCGAACCACTCAGCCCCTCTCTCAGGCCGCAAGCTCACTCAGCGTGCTCACAGAGCAGGATATTCAGGAAGATCAGCCTGTTACTTTGGGCGAACTGCTTTTAGATATTCCTAACGTTGACGTTCTTGACTTTGCCTACATATCGTCGCAAATTTCAATCCGAGGATCGAACTCCTCTCAAATTACGTATTTGATTGACGGAATGCGTCAGGACGACCAAACAATGGCCGGCAACCGTCCAAGCGGCATTTTCATTGATCCGGAAATTCTTAAACAAGTTGAAGTCAAGCACGGCGGCGGCAGCGCGCTATACGGCAACGGCGGTATTGGCGGCACATTGGCCGTCACCACAATGAACGCCAATGATTTCCTGAAGGGAACCGATCGAAACTTTGGCGCCAAAGTCAAGGCCGGCTACACCTCAGACAATCTGGAATGGCAAAAGAGCGCTTACGCATTCGGCCGATCCAACCAGTGGGACGTCGTCTTTGGGGTTTCACGCCGTGACTCAGGTGCTTCCACCAACTCACTGACCGGCAAACGAAGCAAAGCCGATATCGATGCCTACAGCACAGCAGCATTCGGCAAAGCCTCCTTCATGCCTAACGATGCCAACGTGCTGAGCCTCTCATACAATTTTGACCGTGCAAATTCTGAAAGCGATACGTTCTATCGCTATGAACAGCAACGCGTCACCGGCAAATGGGAGTTCGAACGAGGCGACCTCTGGAATCTCACCGCAGCCCTTCAATACGCCCACTCCAAATTCCACTACGTCAATCCTGATCCTTGGCGCGGCATCAATTCCAAAGATAAGTTCGACTCCGTGAGCGGAAATGTGCAGAACACCTCCTACCTCAGCGGACTCGGCCGGCATGCCGTCACCTATGGGTTCGATTTTTCAAAGACATCGCAAAGCGGCTTAGTTTTAGATCAAACGACAAATGAATGGAACAAAGATTCAACCCGTCCGGATGCTGACGGTTTTGACGGCGGCTTCTTCATTGAGGACGAATATAAGATCAACGGTCTTTTCTCCGTGGTCCCCGTCGTGCGCTTCAACTACTTCAAGCGCGAATCGAATACCGGTTTCCCTTCGCTTTCCGACTCCAAAGTAACGCCGGGCATCACGCTGAAGATGACGCCCTATGAATCTTTGCTGGTCTGGGGGTCCGTACACACCGGTTACCGTCCGCCGATGCTCGATGAGATGTACTTCTACAGCACAGACTACGGTCAGAATGTTGAGGTCATCAATAATCCCAATCTGAAGCCTGAAAAATCCACGAACTACGAAGTCGGCATGAGCGGCCTGTTCGGCGATCTTCTCACTGAGAACGATCATCTTTCCTGGCGAGTTGCGGTCTTCTATGACGACGTCAAGGACTTCATTTCGGTTCAGGATAATATGCTCGAATGGTGGCAAGGCGGCATGGTCGGACCGATCAAGTACCAAACGGTGAACTACGGCCACGTTGTCAACAAGGGTGCTGAGCTTTCCGGCACCTATGAACTCAACGGTTTTAAAGCCTCCGCTTCATACGGTTATCTGCATTCTGAAGATAAGGAAACCGGCGAACGGCTGGGCGGTGTTACGCCTCAGAGCGCCAATCTGCGGCTGAGCTACAAAATTGCAGCTGCCCAACTTGAGCCTTGGTACCGGCTCCATTGGGCCAAGGGCGGCGATACCGTTCCGTTCCCAGGATATGCAGCAACCCATTTGGATGACTACACCCTGCACTCCGTAGGCATCAACTGGACGCCGAAGATTCCGAATTACTTCAACATTCAGGCAGGTCTCGCCGTCACTAACCTGACAAATGAGAAGTACGTTGCGCTGTTCGGCATGCGTGAGAACAACGTGGGTTATGCTCGAGGTTTCCGTGCCTGGCTCTCGGCCCAGTTCTAATTTCACCTGAAAAAGTCTGCCGAAAGCGGTCTCCCCGAACCGCTTTCGGCACAGCACCATTCAAGCACAAGCATGTTCCTTAATCCGCGTCCGAGCGGCTTATGCCGTCTTATCACGCAGTATCTTTTTACCCGCAGTCAATGGCGCTTGTGGGGACTTTTTGCCATCGTTCTTGCGGCATACGCATTCAATATCAAGCTTGCTGTTCTCTATAACGATTGGAACGGACGGTTCTTTAACGCACTTCAGGCGGTCAATCGCGATGCGATCTTCCGAGAACTTTTTTATTTCATAGGGCTTGCCGCCGTCATCATCGTACTGCTCGTCTGGGCTGGCTATGTCAAGGACCGCTTGGCGCTTGCGCTTCGCCGCGACCTTACGCAGATTTTCTTCAAACGCTGGCTATCTCCGGAAAGCGCCCACTATCTGCTGCGCGAGAGCGGCCGAGAACCCGATAACCCAGACCAACGCGTGACGGAGGATGTTCGGCAGCTCGTCAATCTTTCCGTCGATCTTCTGGTGAGCTTTTACGACGCCATGCTCACGATCGGCAGTTTTTCAGTCATCCTTTGGCAGCTCTCAGGCTCTGCTGAAGTGTTCGGCATCACGATCCCCGGCTACATGTTCTGGGTCTGCATCCTCTATACGATCGTTGCCACATGGATTACACACCTCATCGGACGCAAGCTTAAAGGCCTCAACATCAATGCTCAGCACATGGAGGCGAATCTGCGTGCTGCCCTGATGGAAAAACGCCGTCATGCAGATGCCATCGCCGGGGCTCATGCTGAGGCTGTGGAGGAAGCCGGTCTGGTCGAGCGCTTCCGGCAGCTTCTCTCTGTCCTCATTGCGTTGGTAAAACGAAAGCGAGACCTCAACCTCTTCACGGTCGGCGTCGGACAATTCACACACCTCGCTCCCATTTTTTTCGCGCTGCCGAGTTTTTTCGCCGGCATCATCCAATTGGGCGGACTCATGCAGATCAGGGGCGCCTTCAATGACGTGGCACGGTCACTCTCATGGATCATCATGTCCTACGACGATCTGGCTGCCCTTGCGGCCGCTTATGAGCGTCTTCGCCGTCTTGAAGCAGGGCTCTCCGAAGCGGACGATCAACGCCAAGCTTTGGAGAAACGATGTCAGGACAATTCATGCACTGGTCTCACCGCGGCCCTTGATCTCATCGTTCCAAACGGAAAAAACATCAGCCGCGTGCCCGTCCATCTCAAACTCGTCCCGGGCAGCTTCACCATCGTCTGCGGCCCGTCTGGCATCGGAAAATCCACGCTTCTCAAAGTTCTTTCAGGCTTCGCCGGAAATTACGAAGGTAAACTCTCTGAACGCGGATCCATCTTCTGGATGCCGCAGCAGCCTTATTTGCCAAAAGGAGAGCTCATCGCTGCGCTCACCTATCCGCAAAGTCCTGAAACGATCACGGAGCAGGCAGCACAGGAACTGCTCAGTGCCGCACACCTTGACCATCTCAAAGAAAAGCTTTACGACTCGGGCGACTGGTCTGCACTGCTTTCCGGCGGTGAACAGCAGCGGCTTTCTTTGCTGCGGGCTCTTATTGTCAAACCTGACATCCTGCTTCTCGACGAAATGACGAGCGGCCTTGATCCGGCCAATGCACACTGGATGATCGCCTTGCTCAAGGCGAAACTCCCTCAGACCGCAATGCTTCTCGTCACACATCAGCAATCGCTTTGGCCGCTTGCGGACCAAATCATCAACCTCCAAGGACCAGCTCATGGGCAATCCGTTCATTCCGTTTCCCAGATGTGAAAACATCATCATCGTCGGCGATGCCGCCGCTGAATATCTCGGTGCACTGCGCATCTATGGCCGCGGCTTGATTGGCGGCGACGTACCATCCATGGAACTTCTCCATCCGATGGAAAAGCACCTTGAATGCGTTTCGTGCTTTTTGAATGACCCAACACAGGTGCTCCTGCCGGCGGTGCGGCGCATGAAAGCCAATTTTGTGGTGCTTGAGGAAAACGGATCCGCCGACTTCAATCCTGCAGCGGGCCGAGAAGTACTCGAAAAAGAAGGCATATCGGTCAAAATTCTTGACGTGCGGGGATCAACAGAATCGGTTCTGCGCCGCGCCAGCAAACTTTTCGGCGAGGAAAAACAAGCCGAACGCATTATTCGTGAACGAACGGAGCGACTGGCAGCGCTCGACGATGTGCGCAAATCCATTCGTAAGGGACAAAAGGCCGCAATTTTTCTGGCGATCCGCAGTCCCGTTCGCCATGAAAGCTATGTCTTCCGGATCTCTGAGCGCAGTGCACTCTCTCAACTGCTCACAAACACTTTTGCAATAGAGAACATCAATGTTCGGCCAAATGCCGAAGAACGCATCCCTGGCATTCAGGAACTCGATGACCTCTCCGAACTCTTCGAAAAGAACCCGGACCTCATCGTCTATACCGGCGATGCGGCCGCTTGCGGACAAAAAATAACTGAATTCATCCGGAAACACCCCCAATTCGCCGAATGCAATGCGGTAAAGAATGGACGCATTTACGGCGCACCGTATTACTGTCATGCGCTCGACTTGAGACGCCATGAAATACTTGAAGCATGGAGCGATGTATTGGCCGACTAAGCAGCCCGACCACTGAAGTAACGGCGTTTTGATCCTGTCAGACCGCCGCTTTGCCGCTCCGCCTTGGGCTCGCGAAAGACCGAGCGGCTTTCGCGCCCGCTATAAATCATTTTCTGACGCAGCTCGTCTGCGGTCAGAGCCCAGAGGGCTCCGGCTCCATCGCGTGACAAACATGCACCCCTCCCGCAGACATTCTTGAGATGTGCCAAAGTGGGGAATCAGCCTGTGCGGCCTCCAGCAGAAATCAGGAGGTCCTCACTGCTCGAAATTGCTTTGCCCCCCTCTAACCTTCCTCATTCGCAGTCCATGGGGCTGCAATGAATGCCCTCAACGTTCTCTGATCTCTTGGATTTCTGGATGAATTGTCAGATGCACGACCTGGCATTATTTTTCGAAAATACCAACCATTAGAAGCGACTCAACTTTTCCCATATCGAAGATTTATTCAATCTCAGCTGACAGGCAGCCGAAGCTGTGCTCCAAGCCGTCGCAGACGCCGCTGCACAATGCTGCCGCTTATTAAAGCCTGTGAAATGACCGTTTCCAACGGTGTTGTCTTCAACATACCCCAGCAATAGAAAATTCATTCCTATAGCACGAAAAACTCTTATATACGCATTACTATCAATTACGAATATTCAGAACACTTTTGCTTTGATTAAAGCCAGATTTTATCTTCTTTAATAAAAAAGGGGCGCAACTACAATCATCGATTCAAACATTTAAAACTTATCCGACGCCTTGATTACACCAAAAACACATATAACAAAAAGGCGAACACCTAAAACTCAAGGTCATTCACTCACACACAAGAATTACCATCAATCTACATTATTTTTTCGCACCCTTAAAGCTGTATTCATATACATATTGACTAACATCCTCATCCTTTCTAATAAGGGTGTCATATAACTTATATGCAAGTCTACGATTGAGCGTTCCTTCATATTGAAATTGATATTTCAGCCCTTTAGCTTTATTAAGCGGGTCCTCATTAAAGGATTGAGCTTCTTGCATTTGTGCGAAAACTTTCCCAGATCGATTGACACAAACCTCTAATCGGGGAGGGAAAACTTTATTCGCAAACATTAAAGGATGATATTTATACATTTCCGGCGTCATATAATCCTTCAGCTTAGGGTAAGCTTTAATCATTGTGTAGAAATTAGTTCTGATTTCATCGATTTTTTTAGAATCAACGGACCAAGCATTGCCGCCAGGAAGACCGTACAAAAAATAAAAATACTCCATATCAAAACTATGATTATAGGCGACATCAAATACAGATATTTCTTGTTTATGAAATGGATTAGATGCCACACACGAAACAAAATATCCCCAGAAGCGAGATAAAAATCCATCATAGAATTCATTTTTCAATGAAGAAGATTTAGCATGATAATATCTCATATAATGAGCAAGGAGCTCTTTTTCATTTTTGGCAACAACTAAATTTTCTTTATTCCACAACTCAAGATCATTAACTGTCAGAGGCCAATTCAAAGGGCTGAGTCCCTTAACAGCAGCATCAACTTTAGGATCCAACATCCCACATGCTCCATTCAGGGAAAAAGCCGCCAAAATGAGAATTAGAATTTGCTTCTTAATACTTACTGTCATAAGATAATCCAAAATCAAATTTAAACATTGCATAAAATGTTTTATATCTCGACTTAATTCTATTACCTTCTCATCACCTATCTTCACCTTCAAAAGCACATAATATAAAAATTCTAACCAGCGACAGATCGATCAATTGGATCTTAAACGAATATGATTTAATATCCATGGATAAGTCAAAATCTAAAGATTCATGCTTCTGCTCAATAACATCAATCCGACCATGTGATGCTTACACTATATAAACAGGCGGCGCTCAATAGTTGATGCCGCATACAGAACCATTTTGCGTTCCTATATTTTAAATATTATTTGTTCTTTGGCTCATTTGTATACCGCTTTAATCATCTTACTGCGGCAAAGAACGCGCATACAACTGCCTTAGATACCTAACAGGGGCTGGGTTCCAATCTTTAAAAATAGTTGCCGCAGCCAAACGTGTAAACTAGAAGAGCACAGTTAAGTGCCGCATCCGCGATACGTCTGCAATTTGGTGCTGGTTATGTTTGCACGCAGTACAGCCATCTGCCCCTCAGAGCATTGAAGGTGCAGTCAGGCATCAGAATCTGCCGGAGCCTGTTTTTTTAAATTTATCGCTCGGAAAATGCTGTGAAATTAGTGCCGTGCTGTTCTCAAATAAGGAAGCAGCACGACGAAAATTTAAGGTTGAAACACAATAGTTTTTTGAAAGTAAACCTTAATGTTACGCCCTTGATGATAAATAGGCGCAAACTTCATTTTCTTTACTGCCTCGACAGCAGCCTCTTTGAAACCTAGATCCGGGATATTTCGGGCGATTATCTCTGTGGTTTCAACCTGTCCGTCGAGTCCTACCAAGAATTTCACCCGCACCCGTACGACCTTGTTGAAGCCAATGGAACGAGCTGCCCGCGGATACCTTGGCGCTGCCTCTGAAAGGATTTTGTACGAGATGCCGCCGGAACCCAATGCCGTATAGGAGCCGTCACCGTTCGCAATGAAATTGCCGCTGCCGAAAGCCGTTCCTTGCCCATCCCCCACTCCGGATCCTTCGGTCTGAGCTTTGCCGTCAGCCGTTCCGCTCGCTCCAACTGCACCGCCGGAGCCTGCGCTGACATGCTTAGTCTTGCCGTCTTTGCCATCCGTTTCGGAAGCGGAAGCTTTTTCTTTAAGCGGTGCGGGCTTTTGGGTTTCGCCTTTATAAGCTTTGCCTTCCGAGTTTTCTCTTTTGGGTTTGCTGACCGGCTTTATGTTTTTGGAAACTTGGGGCTGAGGATTCTGCCTTTTTAGAATAGGCTTTGCCTGCGCAGACTTCACCTGCTCATCCCCCGAATCTGCTGTTGGCTGTGTCGATGTCAGCTCAGGCGCTTTGGGAGTGGGCTTCGAATCCAATGAAGTCTCAGCGGCAGCGGCTTTCGGAGGCTCGTCCAGTGTCTCTCCTTCTGTTTTCGGGGCCAATGGCTTTTCGGGCTCATCAGTCGGTTCCAGACGCCTGTCCTTGGAATGGGATTTTGCGCCGTCCCCGCCTGCCCCGCCGTTGCCAAGTCGGCCGTCTTGATGCATATCTCCCAAACCGCCGGCATTCCCTGCAGGGCCGCCAAGATCAACGGTAAGCATGCCGGATCCGCCGACAGGCGCGGATTGGAAAAAGATAAGACCGATACCTCCGACCAATAAAGCATGAATAACGACAGAAGCGCTCAATGCCGACTGCCAGGAAAGTGGCTTCGGACTCATCAGCGTCTTCCCTCGGTTGCTATGGAGACTCGTTCAATGCCTGTGCGGCGGATGACATCCATAACGCCAACCACCGTGCCGAAATCGGTTTTTTCATCGCCGCGCAGCACCACAGTGAGCTTCTCATTCTCAGTCTTTAAAGACACAAGCCGTCGAGCTAACTCCTCCTCTGAAACTAAATTCTGCTCAAGGAAAAGACGCCCGTCCTCTGTGATTGACACGGGGACTGTTTTGGTGGTGTCCACTTTTGCGATGGTCGCCTTAGGGAGATTAAGGGCAATGGTTTTCTGCGTCACCATGGTCAGCATCGACATCATGAAGAACACCAGCAGGAAAAAGATGATGTCGATCATCGGAATGATCATCAGCAGAGGTTTCCTGTCCTCCTTGAGACTGTTGATGCGCATGCCTTACTTCTCCGAAAGACAGGCGAGATAAGCACTTGCCGCAGCTTCAAGGTCTTCAATAATTCGGTTGGCCCGCTGAGAAAGCCAGACATAAACCAGCATTGCAATAATGGCGACGAGCAGCCCGAACCCCGTTGCGACCAAAGCTTCCGCAACACCGCCGGTAATAGCAAACGGCTGTCCTTCAGAGATCGACAAAATATCAAATGATCGGATCATGCCGGTCACGGTTCCTAAAAGCCCCATCAAAGGAGCCAAAGTTACGATCGCACTCACATAGTTGAGATGATCCTTGAGCCGCGCTGCGCTGTAAGCCGCAGCTCCGGAAAGATACTGCTCAGCATTGATCACGGCATTGCGCTCTGCAATGGCTTTTTCAAGAACTGCACCGACGGTGCCTCCCGCTTTTTTGCAAAGTGCGGCTGCAGCATCAAAATTTTTAGCCCGTACTGCTGACAGAAATTCACCTTGAAGCACCTGCATATCGGATGCGGAGCGTCGGTAGAAAACTGTACGTTCGACGGCGATGGCGATCGTAACGATGGAGGCCGCCAACAGCGGCCACATCATGAACCCTCCTGTCAGGAAGGTTTGAATAAACTGAGACATGAGACAGCGTTCCCAAAAAAAGATCTGACGTCGAAAGGAGGTGCTATTGCACCTCCTTCGCACTGAATGAGATCAATACGTGCCGCGCAGGCCAACGAAATAAGTCCGCTCACGTCCTGGTATCAGCGACCAGCTCCCGATTGATACGTAGTCGTAGTACTTCTCGTTGAAGAGATTCGTTACGCCGGCATAAATTTCCAAATGCTCCCAAGGTTTGAAATGCAGGCTTGTATCGACGATCTGTCCGGACTTGACAATACCGTCCGTTTCCTTTTCAGCATCTGAGAGGAAATTGTTGTATTTCCCATAGTAGGTATAGCGAACGTCACCGGAGAAGTTGTCTGTGAAGTCGTACTTTGCAAGCACCGACAGAGAGTGCTGCGGCACTTTCTGCAGACCGCTCCGCGTGAAATCGATTTTGTCCTTGCCGACCTCATCCATGAATCGACTGCCGGCAGATGTATAGTCAGACCTTCCTTTAAGCCATGAATACGATTCCGTAAGCGTCAGCCTGCCGATCGTCTGCTGAAGGCTGACGTCAGCCCCCCAACGGCGCGTCTGAAGCAAATTCAGCGTCCGAGCATCACTGAGTCCCCTGACATACATACGGTACAGCTGGTTGTTGGTGTTCGACATCCAGAGTGAAACGCTGACGGTTGAGAAGGCGACCTTGTCGCGAAGACCAATCTCGTACATATCGTACTTTTCATCTTCGGCATTGGTGATTTTATAAACCCTGTCCCCGTTGACAACCGCTTGATCTGCAATCATCAGACCGTCAGGGACGGTATAGCCGCGCTCATACCGAGCGTAAATTCTGCCGGTATCGCGGTACCGCCAAGCCGCCGACAATTCCAACGCCGTATTCCAGCGATCTGAGGTATCTGCGCCGGCAATCCTGTTGCCCGTTTTGTCATATCCCCATTTAGTGAGCTCACGGCGCAGCCCCTGGGTAAAGCTGAAGTCGCCCCACTTCAAAGTATTCAAACCGTATAGCGCGATGACTGTTTTGTCGTAAAGGAAGCTGTAGGGCTCACCATAATACTTGCCGCTGCTGTCTTTCTTCCATGAACCGATGTAGTTAAAGTCAGCACTTTGCTTGGTGTAGTCAAACCCAAGCAGCAGATCGCTGCCTTCAAGATAATCTATATCCAATTTCAGTTTGAGGCCCTTGCTTTCCTGATCGATGATCTGATCCCCGAACTGATTGTTGGAGAAATACCCATCGCTGTAAAAACTATCCGCCGTCAAATGCAGTCTATCCGTGAGATCGTTGGCATAGCTGAGGTTATAGCTGTTGATCGCGCGATCTCCGTTCAGATAACCCCTAACTCGGCGTTTAATAAGCTGACCATTTTCGTCCACGCCAACGGTTTGCGTAGTCCATGGAGGGACGTAGTCTTTCCCGTATTTTTGAATGTTTCTGGCAGAAGCCGTTTTGATGAACTGAGAATCCTCTTCAAGTCGGCTGGCGCGAAGCGTGAGACTTTGCTTTTCGGTTAAATCCCATCGAATACCGGCAGAGTAATAATTCGAATTGCGATACGTATTCTTGAAGTAGAGATCCCGATCAATTTTTGAAGCGGTGCCTAAGAAAGAGAATTTTTCATTGAGCCGAGCCCCCACGCTCGCGCCGATACGATATCCGTCTGAATTCCATTCGCCGAAGGCTGACGTTTTCGGATCCTTCATCGAACGAAGATTCGTTGTGATGTTAATCACGCCGCCCGCTGTGCCCGAACCATAAAGGACGCTGCCGCCGCCCGGAATAATTTCAATGCGTTCGAGTTCCTCTACGGGAACGACGTCATAGTTCGTAGAGTGAGGATGATTCAGCAAGGTCGTAATGGGCGCACCATCGAGCATCACCTGAAGATTTCGGTTAGCCGTATCATTGCCTTGACCGCGCAAATCGATGCTGCCCCACCCGCTCGTATTAACGGAAACACCGGGCACGCCTTCAAGCACATCGGAAATTGTTCTGTTGCCGCGCTCAACAATATCTTCCTTTGGAATGACGATAATTTCCTTTGTTTCACGCAGTCGTTCGATTTCTACATATTCCGGCCGCACATAAGTCGTCTTTAATTCAATAGCGTCATCAGATGCTGGATCTTCATCCATACGCGCATTCTGTGCCTGAGCGCTGCAGCACGCCATCAGCAGGGCTGCCATGACGGCGGAATGTTTGAAACTCCATTGGGCCGTTAATCTTTTCGTATGGGCGGCAGAAGAAATAAAAGTTATAGGCATTGTCGAGTTAAGCGAATCAGATGTTTACTATCAATAAATCAATTGATATTGAGAATTGTTCGCATTATATGAATAGTGCATTCTCAATTCATCTTTGAAACACATTCCCGGAAGGACCTTTCATTCTTCCAAATTTTTCGTATACATCTGATTACTCTGCCTTTCCTATTTCATCCATCTGAGACTGCGACTAGGATTAAACAAAACGGCATCAGTTGTTTTCATCACAGTCTAAAACTGTCAGTTGTAATCTTGGTAAAATTACTTATTCATTGACTGAATAAAATTTCATTTAATTAAATTATTTAGTATACGTTGCTGAAAATCCGTTTTCATCCATTATTGTATACGTTTCAATTGATAAATACACAGCGGTGACTGATCAATTTCACTATAAAAATCATTATCTAGTCTCCGGCAAAATATTTTGACCAGCAAACAGCCTGCAGACTGCTCGGACGGCTGACTCACATGGGAATCAACAGACATCAACATTTACAATTTTATGAATTTATTATTTATTCTCCATGAATCATTCAAGACATCCTCAGAAAAGCGTCATTCACACCGTTGCCTCAGTACGCTGACATTCCCGCCTGCTTGCAAAGCCGAAAAGCTTCACTCTGACTGACCAAATGACGCGAGTCCTGTTGGGAGCAGCCAAACGCTCCACGACGATTGTCAGGCCGGCATTGAGAATAAAGGCCTTCCTCAGCCGGAAAGCCCAGATCACTGCCGCATTGAACTGAAGGCTGAATCCAGCATCTCCTCAGATTGCCGGTACCGGCTGAATGCGCCTGCCAACCACCATTGGCTTTTTGTGGGAACGCAGAGCATTTCCAGCGCTGCAGCGAAAGCTCATTTTCTGCACTCGACCGTCTCTGCCCGGTGAGCGCCATCCCCTCTGTTTTATTCCAATGCCAAGATTTGAGCGTCGCGAATCGTCACCATTCGGCCGCAGACACGTTTGAGAAATGCGTAATCATGACTGACGATCAGCTTGGCGATCTGCAAAGACTCGATTGTCTTGGTGAGACGATCGACCGATGCGGGGTCGAGCGCCGTAGTCGGCTCATCCAAAAGAATCACTTCGGGTTCCATCGCAAGGATGCAGGCGATGGAGACCAACCGCTTCTGCCCGCCGGAGAGCCGGAAAGAGATGCTCTCGGCAAGATTTGCTATTCCAAGCATCGACAGCACATCCAATGCACGAGTGCGCGCTTGAGCGTATGAGAGACCGAGATTCAGCGGCCCGAACATGACGTCTTCAATTACCTCCGGGAAAAAGAGCTGATCGTCCGGATTCTGCAGCACGTAGCCCACTTTTCTTCTGAGTCTTTGAAAGTCTTTCTGTGCAGTTACCGGCACGCCTTCCAGCGAAAGATTCATCGCCTGCGGGCGCTCGAGTCCCGTGAGGATTCTCAGCAGCGTGGTCTTCCCGCAGCCGATCGGACCACAGAGGCCGAGCGATTCCTTTGGAGCTAGTGAGAATGCCGCATCGCGAAAAATCACGCGGTCTGAGCGTGAAAAGGAAAGGTTCTTCACCTCAAGAAGCGCAGTCTGCATCATGAAACGAAATCCCAGACGAGAAGCAGCAAAGCAAGGCCAATCGTCAGAACAAGAAGTCCCGCTTCACCGGCATTCTTCAATCCGCTTGCAGGGACTGGCCAGTGCCCAGAGAATCCCCGAAGAATCAGCGCCTCATTGAGCACACGGCTTCTTGCATATGCCCGGATAAAGAGTGTCGAGATAAAGGCTGCAAGCGTTTGGTAAGAATGCTTATTCATAGAAGCCCGAAAACCTCGGAGCTGAACAGATTCCGAAAGTGAACGGTACGAACGGCTGAGCAGTTCCGTCTCACGCGTCATGAAAAGCAAAAGCGTCACCAGCTTCATCGGCAGACGAGCAGCCCGCAGACCGGAAGCCACTTCCGTGAGCCGCATACCTGGAACAAACGCATCGAAGAGCAGAAAAACTGCATTGCACTTCATCGTGACGAGAAGCGATAGCAGGAGCCCCTCCTTCGTAATATCAAAGACACCCGCTGAAGCAACCGTCACTCCAGGCGTGCTCCAGGGCGTGAAGCACCAGATCAGAATCAGAAAACCGTTCACGGCGGCGAGCCGCCGAAGACGAAGCGGTTCGCCGCTAAACCATGCGGCGAGACGGATCACAACGGCTCCCAAGAGTGCCGCTTCCGCCGCCGACAACGTGGTCAGGAAAGCACTTGCCGTCCCAAGGATGCTCGGAACGGCTAGCCGCAATGCCGGAGACAAAGTGAGACGCATGCTTATGACCGCCGACGGCGAGCCCATGCGGCAATGCCGCCCAAGCCAATCAGCCAGCCCATTCCGCCCACAATTTCCGGGATCCCGGGCGTTTTATCGTGACTCAGCGCTAACTCTCGATAAACCGGTGCAAGCTTCTTATCGAGAACGCGGCTGAAGACCGCCTCAAGCTCGGCCTCACTCATAGCCGCCGCAGCACTGTCTTTTTTCGGCGGTGCAGCTGGCTGAGTCATTTGCGTGCTGACGGGAGCAGCTGCCGGGAGCTTGGATGCGCCGGCTCCGTCGGCCGCAGCAAGCTCATCAGCGGGAATCGACCATTGATTCTGATGGCCCTCTCCTGCGTTGATCTCCAACTCTAGGCCTTTGGGCGCATGACGCATCGCGTCAGTGACATCGAACCGCCAGACCCCGGCATCGTCCGTGACGCCGGCCGCCAAAACAGAACCATCGGCGGCATTTTTCACCGTAACGGCTCCCTTTTGCACCCGGCTGCCGCTGGAAAACTTGGATTCAGTGACAACTTGATCACCTTCAATCCAAGCAAAAATATTCACGCGGTGTGCGTTCGCACCCGCACAAAGCAAAAGCGCAAGCGCTCCGGCTGCGATTTTTGATGTGTTCACAAGGGCCTCTCTTCACCAAGATGAAGCAGTTCAGGATAAGTTCGAGCGATCATATCGACCACAAGAGCGGTAATCACGGCTTCCGCCGCCATAATGGGGACGTGTGCCGCAAGGAGCGCAGCCGCCGAAGCAACGAAACCTTCGCTCGAGAATGCCAATGCGCAGGCGGTCATCAGTGCCGCAATTAAAACGCCTGCTGCGCCCGCTAAAGCGCCAGCAATCATCAATCGCCGGCGCGATACGCCAGGGTGAACCAACGCATGGAAAAGCATGCCTGCAGCCAATGCGCCGGTTCCCATCGTAGTTGTGTTGACGCCGAGCACGGTGAGCCCGCCAAATTCAAAGAGCACTCCCTGCAGCAAAAGCGCTGTAAAAATCACAGGGTAGGCAGAGACTCCCAGCATCACGCCGACAAGTCCGCAAAGCAGCAGATGAGCGCTTGACACGCCTATCGGCACATGAATCAGGGAAGCGATGAAAAAAGCGGCGCCAACGAGCCCCGCAGTTATGAGGCGGGACTCATCAAGGCGCTTTAATCCGACGGCGATGCCTGCCGCAGCCGCAGCCGCGCCGGCAATGAGCACTGGCGCGGAAAGAACACCTTCGGCGATATGCATGATGGCTCACTTCACCAGCGGTGCGGTGAATTCCGTCCAAAGCACGGCCCCGAGCTCGACATCCTTCTCAGCGCCGGCTTCTTTGAGCTTATAGTCAGCGTCCGTGAGCGCAGCAAAGCCCCACCAGCCGGCCCACGGCGCAGTGAAAGCGAAGATCCCTTGAACATCGGTTTTCACGACCTGAGTGACAAAGTAGTCATTGGGAGCCTCGTATTTGCCGTCGCGATTAAAGTACTCCACCTCGACGTCTGCCCCTGCCGCGGGCTTGCCGTCAACCAGAAGCTGACCGCGGAAAGTATTGCCGGCATAGTTGGCAAAAGGCCGTGTGAGCGGAACAATTTCAGTTTTAACGCCTGCAGGCTTATCCCAGCCATCCTCATCGCCGTAGGCAGGAACAATCACTTTCGTGTAATGCACGATGAACTTGTCTTCCGCAGGTTCCCAGTAAGGCTTGGGGTCAACCACAAATTGATAAACCCCGGGACGCGCGAAACGGTAGTCTGCCTGCCAAGAAGCCTTTTCAAAAAGCTTGTCAGCCTTGAGTGAACCCGAAAGATCCGTCTTTCGTCCGTCCTGAACGACATAGAAAGCATCGGGCTTAGCCATTGTCATCCCGTTGCGCTCCATCGGATGAGCAAAGGCGATAGTGAAATGCACATTTGCATCCTTCTGTTCCAAAACGGCGGAATGCTCTGGAATCACAATCCCGAAATGTGCCCAAGCGACAGCGCTTGAAAGCGAAAGAACCGCAGCTGCGGCAATTGTGCTGAATTGAAGTTGAAGCTTCATTGCTCGATGCCTTCTGAGAGGAGATAAATGCTTTGAATACTGCTCGAGAGCAGATATTCATACGTTTTCTTAAATCATCATACGCTCTGCTCCAGATACTGCAAGATGGTCAAACGACCTAGGCATCCACCACCTTTGAGGCATTGCTTCTGAGATCGCACATCCGAGCGAACCGACTTCATTGCATACAACCCTGCCCCTACGGGCAAAAAAGACGTTTGTATGCGGCAATCTCAGCTCCCCGCATCAAGCTCTAATGGCTCTCTCGGGGAAAAAACAAAACTCCCGAAGACTCATGCCCTATGGAATAGGATCAAGTCGTTCGGGAGTTTGGAATAAGAACCTTCCTCCTTAAGAAGGTTCCTGCCGTTCTCTTTAGAAGCTGTAGCGAGCCGAAACCTGAGCGAAGAAGCTGCTCATATTGTCGCTGCCGCAGGCGGCTCCGCCTTGAATGCCCAGACTGAGCGCGCCCTTCTGGGCTTCAATGCCTGCGCGCGAGCGCAGAACATTTTCTGCCCAAACAACCATATTGACGGATCCGACAGTAGAACCCCAAGTCGTCGTTGCTTCGACATCCTTGTCGCCGAAGGATCGAACATAGGCGACATCCAAGAGCGGCTGCAGAGTCCACCCGGAGGCAGCTGCCGTCTTGCCCGTGAACATCAGCCCGACCGGGACCGTCCAGAGACTCTGATGAGTGCTCGAAACATGAGTGCCGTTGCTTACGGTGTAGTCATCCGTGTTCAGACGCACATAGTTGAGCCCGACATACGGAATGAGTTTTGAATTCTCATAAAGCTGAACCGCAGCCTCACCGCGAACCCCAATAGTCCAGACATTGGTCTTCACACTGTCGGCCTTAGCATAGCCGACAGAGGAATCTGTCAGATCGTTGCTGGTACGCAGATAACCGGCCTGCCCGACAAGGTTGAACTGCCCGAAGCGTTTGCCCGCATAGAGCGATGCGCCGTAGTAGTCGACATCATTCTTGACGCCGGCATTGGCCGACTGACCGCGTACGCTGCCGGAACCCAGATTGGCCAGCCCGCCGAACGTCATGTCGCTTCTCGTCCACTCACCGCCGACGATCACGCCGCCGAGTTCAGCATTGATCTCATTCATGGATGAATTGCCGCCCAAATCCAGACGCGTGCCGGAAACTTCGGCGAAACTCGTAACCCCGTCGACAAAGGTCTGCGAAAGTGATGCACGTTTCTGTGCAGTATCCGTTGCTAAACCCAGCCCCTGCAGAGCGGCTGCCTGAACGCCCGCAGCAGCGGCAAGATTCATCCCGCCTTTCAAATTGGCTTCGCCGAGGAAGAATTCATCCTTGATACGGTCCTTTAAGGGCGACACACTCGGCAGTCGGTTGTAGAAGTCAATCACGCCGGCAGTCTTGATGCCGGTTGTCTGCGCAACTTCTTCGGCAGACTTCTGCGCAAGCGTGTAGGTATCCGTTCCATAGACATACTTCCACAGAATGTTGTCGACTTTCACGGTGCTGGGCGCATCCGCAAGCGTCAGGCTGCCCGTCTGCGTGGTTTCGCCGTCAGCCAAATTGACGCCGACGTTATGGAAGTAAAGAATCGAATCCCCTTCCAGCGTCACGGTCCCATTCGTAATATTGGTCTTCCCTGCGGCGTCCACCACCAGTGTTCCGTTATGAACAACCAGCCCAGCTGAAGCAGTCCCCGCACCGGCAAGGATGGTCGAACCAGTGAGATTCACATTGCCGCTCGCATAGACCACAGGTGTATTGCTCGTCAAAGCAGCCGCCCCTTTGGTTTGAGAGAAGAGGCCTGCGCCGTTCCCCAACCCCAGCGTACTGCCGGGGGTCACCATAACCTTGCCGGCATTGGCAATGTCGGCGAAAGCCGCAGCAGCCGGGGCAGTTTTGCTGCCGATCGACAAAGTCTTCCCGCTGTTTGCGGCGTTGGGTTCAACGCCAGTGAAGAAGAATGAACCGCCCGCAATCGTGCTCTCATTCTTGTCCCCGTACGAAAACTCCAATTCCCCGAGTTGGATTGTCAAACAGAATCTGACATGGAAGAACAGACTTTTGAGTCAGACAAGCAGGCAAGGTCAATGTTTACTCATGCACTACCACTTTATGTAAACATTCGATATGTTGTTTATTGCAAACATATACAGATCGCATTGATTGAGATTTTATTTCTGAAAGTCAATCAGTTAGTAGTTTATTAGGGGATTACCCGCTTGCGATGGGGGGGGGGGGGGGGGGGGGGGGATTTCTACCCCCCCCCCCTACATTAAATAAAACAATCTGTCTCATCAAGGATAACTATATCTTTAAATAAATTCTTTAATCGAATATGTATTTTTCTTGTTGTAGCTACAAAGATAGAAACTTTAGGGAACAATCTATTTAATGCTTTCAAGGTGGTTTTTATATCATCTTCGTCATATACCTCAACCTGTATGAAATCAGAGAAGGTATCGAGCAATTTTTTTCTTGGATTTGCGACATAAATAATCATTTCACGATCTTCTGATGCATAGCACTTATCAAATATTGGGGAAGCTACATCGGTTGAGAGTAACTCAAAATCCCTATCTTTTTTTAGATTGTAGACCTTAGCTTTAATAAAATCGTGATTCTTCTGAATCGGTAAAAAATAAGAGTTTACCATTTTGATAGAAAATCGGTTGAAGTTAATCTACTAACAGATCTAACAGGTCTAACGGGTCTAGCACTCAATACGACATGCGTTTATTACCATCGTTAATTTATAGATGTTATTTATAATAAATAACATCTATAAATGATAAGGTGAGGAGTGTCTTCAAAGACCCGTTAAACCCGTTAAACCCGTTAGAGCCGTTAGAGGTTTTCATGATGGTTGTTTATACTGATTTGGGTAAATTCCATCATCGATACTACATTATGAGTTTCAAAATTAAATTTTCCGATTCCTTAAATGAGGAGGAAGTTATGATTAATTTTGCTAAATATATAGCGCCCAAGTAATTTATAGGGCGCCTTATATATTATCTATATCCTGAGCATGCTCGTTTTAATTGGACAGTTAAATATCCCCTTTTGTTATTTTCCTGCGATAGCTGTTTGGGTTTTATATCGAAAGTTGCTAAATTACGAGACAGTTTTGTGCAACTTAATTCAATATAATCAGGCATATTGTTAAGCTCCTTAATAAGTTTTGACGTAGTAATCCAGTCTTGTTTGTTCTTTTTTGCTATTTCATAAACAATGTGTAATAGTCTCAATTCTGGAGATAAGGTGGAAGTTAAGCACATTTGACATGCATTTTTGCATATTCTCTGTGTATTTCCATCTGCCATACATTCAAGCATTGCCCATATCGGTTCGTAGCAGTCAATCTGTCGATCATTAAATTCGTTAGGAAATTCTATTTCTCCTGAATCCGTTAATTTCCGCACTTCCTCACCGAATCTAATACTGAGTGTATAGAATCGTTGTCTAATCGACTTAAACTCTTCTTCGTGTTGTTTGAACTTGATTCGTTTCTTATTTGCGAGATTTTCTGGTTTGCGCATAAGATAGATAACAATGCTGCGACTAGTTAATGTATCGTAGAGCTGTTCAGATTTAATTCCAGCAATAGCTTTAAATCCGAAACAATTATAAGTTTTAACGTTATCACTGAAGCCGCCGTTAATATTACTGGCTGAACGAAAAACTTTACCACTTCGAGTATTGCCATTGTTCAAAATTGAAGAAAATCCATCTCGATCTTTCAAATATTGATCGACTTCATCCATAAGTAAAGTAGGCGAGCCTTGATCCATCAATCGGAACACTGAAGCCGAGGTACAATCTCCAGCTTTAATTGGAAATCGTACAAGTCGTTCTAAGAATTCCAGTAATTTCGTTTTCCCACAAGCTTTAGTTTTTGAGGTGATTAACAGATATGGAACAAGATCAAGAGAATCTACAAACCATGTTGAGGCTACCCACAGACTAATAACAATAGCTTCCGATTCACTCATCCATACGAACTTTTTCAACAGATCAATACAATTATTGAGCGTTTCTTTAAATGAAACATCCTCTTCACAAAGCGGAGGAGGAATGAATTTCAGTTGTTTGCTTTGCTTATCCTGTGAGCAGATCTTGTCAGGCTTGATAGGGGATTGGGCAATATCTTTGATCAATACGAATGGAGGTTTACTCATTTTAATACCCCTATAATTCTATAATAATCATTGAAATCAGATGTAGTTCCATCTTTAAATGATTTTTTCATTTCATCTGTAAATGACGGCACAGCAATCTGCGCTCCTATTTTATAAGCAGCTTCGTTTGCTTCTTGTTCACCGTTACCAACATCTGCAAGCACATAAATAAGACGTGTGGGGAATCGATCACGCATTCGTTTTGCAACAGAAAGCAAGTTTCCGCAACTCATGGCCGCTACGACAGGGAAATGATTCACAGTTTCTACGCTGATTGCTGTAGCGACACCTTCAGCAATACCTAACGGCTTATCACTACGAATCGTTCTTGCGTACCAATAGGCGCCAGTAGTCTTATGTCCTTTAATGAACCTTTTGTTTCCATTGGCATCGATAAATTGCATCGAAACCATGTGTTTTCCGATCACAAGGGGTATGCAGAGCAACGGTTCTGTTAAATCCCACGGTGCCCAACGAAAAATTACTTGAATTTCTTCACAAGAGACTTGCCGGATCCTTTTTGTCGGTTTGATGCATTTGCGTTCACAGTAAGGGTGCGATTTCACAGGTTGAGCTTTTTCCCACAACTTTTTTAATCTCGGATCGTGCTCTGGGACACAAACCTTGCTGTTCATCGTGATTTGATCGGTAGGAATATGGGCATCACGCCAAATTCCCTGCGATCTTGTTTTGAAATTCGTAACGCAACCACCACTTCCATCAGGGAAAGTGTAGATGTTGGCGTCGCCTTTACCACGAGGATCCCCCGTTATATCCAAACGATGATTTTTCCCCGGTGCCGGGTATATACCGTCGAAATCAATCCCGACAGCAAGACATGCCTCTTCGGCAGTGATGAATAATGACTTCATGTCATCACTCCTTTGCCACCCCTATCCGTGACCGTGATACAGTCCTGGATGAAGGGCAGCAATATAAAGTTAACGAACGAGTCAAACATTTGAAGGAGTGACTCGCTTTGTTTTTTTGGGTTTGCTCCCTTCATCTCTTTGCTATAGCCGTCTCCTCCTTTCGCTTTTGACAGTTCAACCACTCTTGAACTTCATCTGCAAACCACACCGTCACACCCTGCGAAATCTTTCGAGGTTGAGGAAAGTGGCTTTTGTTCTTGCACCACCGCCACAGTGTTGATCTGCTGATCGACAAACTTGTTGCGAGTTCGTTAGCTCTAAGTACGGATCTCTGCATCGCATCTCCTGCACTTGTTCGTTATTCACGAGACAAGTTTGTAGTGGAGATCGGCTGAAAAAAAAGAGTCACTGATGTTATTCGTGACTTGATGAGCGCTTTTACTTGATTGATAGAGGTATGGTGCCCGTGATAAGAGGAGCGAGCATCTTGTCTAGGAAAAACCCTAACAAAAAAACCTATACATACCTTTTTTGGGCTCGAATACTTGAAACAAGCTCTCAAATCTCAAATCTGGAGTGACTTGGATAGCTATTTGAGAACGTTCAAAAAATGAATATAGATGCTACTACCTAATAGAATGTCACTATTGCTTGAAATATCGTAAAATATTTCATCACCGCATTTAATATTGATGAAAGCATCGCAAGTTATAAAAGTTTTTATTCCCGATGTTTTAAATACAATATCACACCAAACTATTTCTTTCTACCTTTTAAATTCTTAGATCCTACAGTTCTTCCTCCCTTATTTTTAGGGCTAAGCATACCTTTTATATCTTGAGGGATGTGCCCAATATTCAATTCTTTAAAACAACCTTTACTATCAAACCAACTTCTAATAGTTTTGATTTTATTCTCTTCTTCTTTATCCCTTGCTTCCTGTTCTTCAACACTTTTTACAGGTGGAAGTGGTAATGGGGTTAATGCTTCCTTCCAAAATAATTTATAACTCTTGTAAAAAAGGCAAATCCAAAGATCAAGTCGCACCCCTCTCACACTTAAAAATTTGCATTGTTCGTAAACCTTGTCAGAGAAAGGTTGATTTTGTTTAGAATCTTCTAACTTGCTTTTAATTTTGGCTAGATCGTTCCTATATTTTTTATTTTCAGTTTCTAATTTTTCATAATTATCACTTAAATATATTAATTTTTGAAGACTGTATTCATTAATGATTGCTGGTAATTTTTCCTGATTTTTGCTGTAATGATTGATGCCCCAAACAATAATCTGAAATACATCAATTGATGAATACCTTGTGATTATGATCGGCTCAAATTCTTCTATAATTTGTTTTATTGGTGGATCTTTAGTGTAGATCATTTTACCAAGTTGATATTGTTGAAGAATTAATCTGCGACATTGTATATACACCTTTTGCAAGGGGGTGGCATTTTCAAGTGATTTTGTTTGAAAGAATTTAATCATTTCATTAATCAGTCCCTCAATTGTGGGTTGTATTTCAACATATTGCGTAGAAGGCTCGGTACTATCATGAATGCCGTATAAGATTTTATTTTTGACATTGCAAAAATAATATGCTGCATTTTCGATAGTCCATTCTTTTTCTACAATTAGTCTTGCCCGCTCTTTTTGAGAAAGGTTTATTATCTTCATTTATTCCTCCCATTCAGAAGCACAATACATTCCCCACGCTTCCATCATCTCTGCACGGCTCTTCATTGCTTGATTGCGTTCGTAAGCACCGTTGTACGCGTCGCTAATCTTATGATGCAAGCATAACTCCGCGATTTTGTCGGAAAAAAGACGATGATTTCCCAGCTCATCATCTTGCGCCCACGTACGGAAAGACGCACGTGCGATGCCATGTGGCGTTGCAATAGCAGGTCTCCCCGTACGGGTAACTTGGTTAGGATCGAAATATCCCTTTCCTCCGCTCAGAAGTGACTCAGTGTGCATCTTAAGAGTGACACTGCGTAGAGACATATCCGAAAGAGGTGCAAGGCCAATGGGAGAGGCAAACACATATTTAGTAGGTAAGGATTGAGTTTGCAACGATTTCAGCAAATTGATAGCTTGTTTGCTAAGAGGTACTTCATGGTCACCATTCAACGCTACTTTCATTTTTTCACTAGGGATAATCCAAACTTTGCGCTTGAAGTCAATTTCTTCCCATTTGGCAAATCTGGCATTACCTGAGCGAACAGCAGTCAGGATTGAGAATTCCAAGCACCGTGCAGATATGCTGGGTCGTTTATGAAGATCTGCCATAAACCGTGGAACGTCACGCACGGGAAGCATGCCGTGATGTGAGTCCTTCATCTTCTTGTATTTTGGCAATAGATGTTTAAGAACTTGAGTATCAACAGGATTTTCTACAGTAACAAAGCCTTTTGCTTTTCCCCAGTTAATTACTTGCCGGATGATTTGACGTAGTTTAGAGGTCAGCGCATGGTGTTCTTGCCAAAGCGGAATTAGCACCTCAGCAATATCGTTTGTGGTTAATGCGTTTACTTCCTTGGTACCAATTATTGGGAGAATGTGCTTCCCAAGACGCCCAAGCAGTAGGTCTTTATCTTTTTCCTTCCAATCTGTGGACTGCGCATCAACAAACCACTCGGCAAGTTGTCTGAATGTCAGTTCAGCCAGAAATTTTTTAGATCGTTCCTCCTCTGCCAACTCCTTCTGTTCACGTTTCCAGTCAATCGGATCAATGTTATTCGTGATAAGGCGCCGATAGTCAGCGGCTTTATCTCGTGCATCAGCAAGACTAGTTACAGGATAGTGACCAATGGAAATTTCGCGTCGACGTCCATTGCATGAATACCGAAGGATGAATGTTTTTTGTTGTGATTGCACGCGTACGCACAACCCAATAACACCACCTATGGCGAACACTCCATCATTCTTCAGAGAGCGAACTTGGAGATCGGAAAGTTGCTTGACGATCTTTGGCATAGCGAGTACCCACCAAAAACATTAAGGTCATTGTACTTGCCCACCAAAACACCCACCAATGCGAATGCGATCTGCTGAGACTCAAGGAGACAAAGTGAGGCGGTGATCGCTTGATTATTCTGAAGAATCGGGTAGAGAGCGGGTTTGCACCTCGCTCCCTCCCACACCACCGGACGTGCCGTTCGGCATCCGGCGGTTTCTAAAGTTAGGTTGTGGATTCAGTGGTCAGGCCTTTGACAAGAGACTGTAA
>NZ_QNRV01000021.1 GCF_003315195.1 Sutterella wadsworthensis
CCTCCTCGACTCTGCCGAGTTGCTAGTCCTTCCCGCGACCGGGCGGACAGTGGACTTTCACCACACAATCACACGTGCGCTGCCGGGCGCACAAATAGAAAAAGCTCAGACGACCGAAATCATCTGAGCTTCTAAATTCTGGTGCCGGAGAAGAGATTCGAACTCCCGACCTTCGCATTACGAATGCGCTGCTCTACCAGCTGAGCTACACCGGCATCTCTCGATCACCAAAACTTGTACAGCCTCGGGATCGGAGGAGTGCAATTATGCAGAACACCTTACATGCGGACAAGCATTACTAACAATCTGTTTCAATTTGATGGTAAGCATGTAAATCATACAGTAATCCCATTTCAAGATGCCGCCTCGCAGTAAATGCGTCTCACATCTTCAATTTACAATAAGAAGTTCTAGTCATATATTTCTGCCGGTGTTTCTCTGTGTCTACGCCCTCACTCTTTACTGTTGAACTGCCGCTTCCGGACGATACAGACCGTCTGGGCGCTGCTTTGGCAGACGTGCTTATTGCTTTGCGGCCGCAGATTGACGCGGCTGAGTCAGGATTGGCCATGCGTCTGGAGGGCGATCTTGGTGCGGGCAAGACAAGTTTGGTCCGCGCGATGCTTCGCCGACTCGGATGGACGGGTGCAGTCAAAAGCCCGACCTTTACGCTGCTGGAAACTTATGAAGCAGGCGGACTCAAAGTCAATCACTTTGATTTTTACCGCTTTGAAACAGCCGAAGAATTCGAAGATGCGGGGTTTGCCGACCTTTATGCAGCGGGAGCTGTCTGCGCCTCCGAATGGAGCAGCAAAGCCGCTCCGTTTGTACCTGCGGCCGACCTGACCGTGTCACTGGCCGTCGAAGGTTACGGACGCGCTGTACAGGTCGAAGCCCATTCGAACCTTGGACACGAAATTCTCCGCCGTTGGGAGGCGCAATGGAACGGCGCCGTCTGATTGCGGGCGCTGCCGGCGCACTGCTCTTTTCGCTCGCCCCATGCCAGATCGCGTGGGGCGCGAAACTCGTCAACGTTCGCATGTGGCCTGCGGCGGAATATACCCGCGTGACCATTGAAACTGACGAACCGCTCAAATACAAGCACTTCTTCGTCCGTTCAGCCAAACCCCTAAGACTCGTCATTGACATTGAAGGACTCGCGCTGACCGAGCGCATTAAAAAGCTCATCGCTGCGGTCAACCCTGATGATCCTTATATTCAATCGATGCGCATCGGTCAGTACAAGCCGGGCGTTGTGCGTCTGGCTATGGATCTCAAAACGGACGTAAAGCCCGAAGTGTTCCTGCTGAAGCCCTTCGCCGACTACCAATACCGTCTGGTCTTTGACATTTATCCTGCGCATCCTAAGGATGAGGTCGGCAAAATTCTCGCCGGTGAAGCCGACCCAAATGAAGATCCGCTCCTCTCTGCGATGGGCGGACTTTCCTCGGACGCGAACGAGCCCGATCCGTTGGCTGACATTCTTGCTGGTCTGAATACTCCCCGAGAAAATGCAAAGCTGCCGGTTAAGCCTGCCGACAAGACGCCTTCACCAAAAGAGCCTGTCCGCTCAGCAGCTGCGAAACCATCAGACTCAAAATCGACATCGTCTTCTGCAAAGAAGACTGGGGCCGCCAAAAGTTCCAACGTCATTACCATCGTTGTCGACCCCGGTCACGGCGGGGAGGATCCCGGTGCAATCGGTCGACGCCGCACTCGTGAAAAGGATGTCGTACTCGCCATTGCACGCCGCCTCGTGAAGCTCATCGGTGCGGAACCCGGCATGAAAGCGGTAATGACGCGCAATTCCGACCACTTTGTGAGTCTGGGCGGACGTGTCGCCATTGCTCGCCGAGTAAAAGCACACCTGCTCGTAAGCATTCATGCCGACGCTTGGGTCAAAAGCAATGTACGCGGCTCGAGCGTTTTTGCACTGAGTCAGAAAGGAGCCACATCCGCTGCCGCCCGCTGGCTCGCGAAAAATCAGAACGAATCCGATCTGATCGGCGGCGTCAACATCGCCACCGTCAACAAACAAGTGGCGACCGTGCTTGTCGACATGACTTCCACGTGGACCATCGGCTACAGCCTGGGGCTTGGCGCTGCAGTGCTCGATGAGCTGCGAAGCATCAATCGGCTCCACAAGGGCAAAGTCGAACAAGCGGGCTTCGCGGTGCTTAAAGGGCAAGGCATCCCCTCCATTTTGGTAGAAACCGCCTTTATCTCTAACCCGACGGAAGAGCAGCTGCTTAAAAACGCCAATCATCAGCAAAAACTTGCTCAGGCAATTCTCACCGGCATCAAAAAGCAGCTTGCAGCCGACAAGACATTGGTTGAGCAAGGCTAAAACAGACTGCATACTTGCGCTCCAAGGCGCCTCGACCGACGCGCTCGCGGCCATTACAATGCGGGGCATATCTTCAAAATGAGGCGCCCGTACGCGCTGCAGGACACCCAGCTGTCCTTGGCGCAGTTCGCGAAATCTGCTTGATTTCGCTCGAGCTGCTCAGCATCGGACGTGCGCCGTCTTTTCTCTCCGGAGTTTCTTCCAATGGCACTTGTTTCTCTGCGTCAGCTGCTTGACCATGCTGCTGAAAACGGCTACGGCATTCCTGCCTTCAACGTGAACAACCTCGAGCAGGTTCAGGCCATCATGGCCGCAGCGAGCTCCGTCGGCGCTCCCGTGATCATGCAGGCTTCGGCCGGTGCCCGCAAATATGCCGGCGAAGCATTCCTGCGTCACTTGATTGAAGCCGCAGTCGAAGCCTATCCGGACGTTCCCGTCTGCATGCATCAGGACCATGGTCAGAGCCCGGCGGTCTGCATGGGCGCCATCCGTTCCGGTTTCACTTCAGTGATGATGGACGGCTCGCTCATGAGCGACGGCAAGACCATCTCCACCTACGAATACAATCTGGAAACCACCCGCCGCGTGGTCGAAATGGCTCACTCCATCGGCGTTTCCGTCGAAGGTGAACTCGGCTGCCTCGGCTCGCTTGAAACGATGAAGGGCGACAAAGAGGACGGCCACGGCACCGATGCCAAGATGACCCGCGAGCAGCTCCTGACCGATCCGGATCAGGCCGCTGAATTTGCCCGCGAAACGCAGCTCGATGCGCTCGCTATCGCCATTGGCACCTCGCACGGCGCATATAAGTTCACGCGTCGCCCCACCGGCGAGATCCTTTCCATCGACCGTGTGAAGGAAATTCATGCGCGTCTGCCCAACACCCACCTCGTGATGCACGGCTCCTCCTCTGTCCCGCAGGAATACCTCGCTGAAATCCGCGAGTTCGGCGGCGACATGCGCGAAACCTACGGCGTACCGGTTGAAGAAATTCAGAAAGCGATCAAACACGGCGTACGCAAAGTCAACGTCGACACGGATATCCGTCTCGCCATGACTGCTGCCATCCGTCGTTATCTCGTTGAGAATCCCTCAGGCTTTGATCCGCGTGCTTACCTCAAAGCCGCCCGCAAGGCTGCTGAAAACCTCTGCCGCGAACGCTATCTGGCTTTCGGCTGCGAGGGGCAGGGCGCCAAGATTAAGCCGATTCCGCTCGAAAAGATCGCCGCGCTTTACGCCGACGGCACGCTTCGTCAGCACGTCCTCTAAGCGGCTGCTGCCGATGTTGTGACGAACTCCTGAGAGGCGCGCAGAAGATCCGCTGTGGATCTTCAGGCGCGCCTTTGTCGTCTTGATGATTCCCTTTTAGGTACCTCTATATGACCGAGCCGCAGCAATCCGCATCCTCCGCCGAGGCCTTGAAAGGCAAACGAGGACTGCGACGCCTCATCAACGCCACAGGCTATTCGATCAAAGGAATCCGCGCGGGTCTTGAGCACGAAGCGGCCTTCCGTGAAGAGTTCCTTCTGGCCGTGATCCTCATCCCCACGGCACTTTTTTTGCCGGTAACCCTGCCAGAAAAAGCGCTTCTCGTCATCTCGGTGCTCCTGCTTTTGCTGGTTGAAATTCTCAATTCGGCCATTGAGGCTGTCGTCGACCGCATCGGCATGGAAATCCATCCGCTCGCCGGCCGTGCCAAAGATATGGGGAGTGCTGCCGTCTTTTTCGCTCTGCTGATTCTTGCGGCTGCCTGGGGACTCATCGCACTTCCTGCACTCTGGGCGCTCTTTTTCTGAGCAGACGCAAAGAAGACTCTGCGATTCACCTGAGTTTTCTTGGAAGTTAGGTGTCTTCAAGCCTTAAAATCCGAGCCAATGTTTTTTCTCTTTTTCGGGAGACTCTTCTCATGTCAGGACTTTCCAAGTCACACATCCCGTCCCTTAAGCAGATTTACAGCGGCAAAGTTCGCGACTGCTACGCCGTCGGCGAAGACAAACTGCTTCTCGTAGCGTCGGACCGCATCTCGGCCTTCGACGTCATTCTCGGCGATCCGATCCCGGGCAAGGGCAAGGTGCTGACTGCGCTGACGAACTTCTGGTTTGAGAAGCTCAAGGACGTCATCCCCAATCACCTCACCGGCATCGCCCCGGAATCCGTGGTGAAGCCCGAAGAGGTTGATCAGGTAAAAGGCCGTGCCGTCGTCAGCAAGCGCCTGAAACCCATTCTTATTGAATGTGTTGCCCGCGGCTACATCATCGGCGGCGGCTGGAAAGATTATCTCGCCACCGGTAAGGTCTGCGGCGTGGAGCTCCCCGCCGGACTCAAACAGGCGCAGAAACTCCCTGAACCCATCTTCACGCCGGCCGCAAAGGCCGAGCTCGGCACTCACGACGAAAACATTCCTTATGAACGCGTCGTTGAAATGTACGGCGAGAAGGTCGCATCAACCATCCGCAACGCCACGCTCGAACTCTATAAGCGTGCCGCCGAATACGCGCTCACGCGCGGCATCATCATCGCCGACACGAAATTCGAGTTCGGTCTTGACGATGACGGCAACGTACTCTTGATGGACGAAGTGCTTACACCGGACTCAAGCCGCTTCTGGCCGGCGGATTCTTACGAAGTCGGCACTTCACCCAAGAGCTTTGACAAGCAGTACATTCGCGACTGGCTTGAAACGCAGCCCTGGAACAAGACCCCGCCGGCTCCGAAGCTCCCTGAAGAAGTCATCGAAAAGACGGCCGACAAGTACCGCGAAGCACTCCGCCGCCTGACGGGCACCGACATCGAACCGTAACGGCATGCGACCCTTCGGAGCATGCTCCAAAGGGTCTCCCGCATTGCGCGCAGCCGGCAACAGAGACTCTTCGAGAGGACTTTTAATTCCTCGGAGGCCTCCGGCCGGCTGCTTTGTTTTTATTTTCACAGCGTTTTCAACTTCAAGAAATGGCAGATATAAACGAATGCGCCGAATGTTCGGCCAAGACTGAGCAACCCCTCGTCGGGATCCTGATGGGCAGCAATTCCGACTGGGAAGTGATGAAAAACGCCGCACAGATGCTTAAAGACTTCGGCGTGCCGTTTGAAGCCCGCGTCGTAAGTGCACACCGCATGCCTGACGAAATGTTTGATTACGCAGAAAAAGCTGCTGAACGCGGCATTCGCGTGATCATCGCGGGCGCCGGCGGCGCTGCGCATCTGCCCGGCATGCTCGCCGCCAAATGCACGCTCCCTGTCTGCGGCGTTCCTGTCCCGTCAAAATATCTCCGCGGTGTCGACAGTCTCCATTCGATCGTACAGATGCCTAAGGGCGTTCCGGTCGCTACCTTCGCTATCGGCGAAGCAGGCGCCACCAATGCTGCGCTTTACGCTGTGCAGATTCTGGCGCTCAACAATCCCGAACTGTCGAGCCGTCTCGCCGATTTCCGTGTCGCGCAGAATGCAAAAGCCCGCGCCATGACGCTCCCTGTCGACGAACTCGCCTGAGGCGCTGTGATGAGTGAAATGAAAACGCTTCTCCCCGGCGCCACGCTCGGCCTTTTGGGCGGCGGTCAGCTCGGCCGCATGTTCTCGCAAGCCGCTGCCCGTATGGGCTATCACGTTGCCGTGCTCGAACCGGGCAAAAATTCGCCTGCGGGTGAAGTGTCGCTGAAGCAGATCACCCGCAGCTACGACGATGCGGAGGGCCTCCAGACGCTCGCTCAGTGCGCTCAGGCTGTGACGACAGAATTCGAGAATGTACCGGCTAAGAGCCTTGCTGCGCTCGCTGCCCTCGGTCTCCCGACGGCGCCGCATGCAGACGCTGTTGCGGCCACACAGGACCGCAATGTCGAGAAGTCCTTCATTGAGCGTGCAGGCGTGCCGACCGCTCCGCACCAAGCGGTTAAGCGCATTGAAGACATTGAGTCGCTCTCTGATGACCTCTTCCCCGGCATTCTCAAGACAGCCCGCCTCGGCTATGACGGAAAGGGACAGGCTCGAGTGCACAGCAAAGCTGAAGCCAAAACTGCTTGGGAATCCTTCGGCCGCGTCGACTGCGTGCTCGAAAAGATGCTCGCGCTCAAAACGGAGGTCTCGGTCATCATCTGCCGCAATGCCGCTGGTGACACAGCGGTTTTTCCGGTCTGCGAAAACCATCATCGCTCAGGCATTCTGGCCTACACCGTCATGCCCGCGCGCATTTCGGCTGAGCTTGCCTCTCGAGCGCAGGAATACGCAGAAAAAATAGCGCATGCCCTCGACTACGTGGGCGTGCTCTGCGTTGAGCTTTTCGTCCTTGATGGCGACAAACTCATTGCCAACGAGCTCGCCCCGCGTCCGCACAATTCAGGACACGCCACGATCGAAGCCTGCAGCACGAGCCAATACGAGCAGCAGGTTCGCGCAATGGCTGGACTGCCCTTAGGCGACACCACGCAAATTGCACCGGCAGTCATGCTCAATATTCTCGGCGACCTGTGGTTCGATGCCGACGATCAACCGACGACGCCGCCCTGGACTGAACTCCTCAAAATGCCCGGCGTGAAGCTTCATCTTTACGGCAAAGCACAAGCTCGCCGCGCCCGCAAGATGGGGCACGTTACAGTGCTCGGCACCAATCAGGCTCAAGCACTTTCGCGTGCGCATGATGCCGCTAAGCTCCTCGGACTTCCCTTTGCAGATGAATTGTCCGCCAAGGAGGCACTGTGACCGCATTCGAGATGCCGACAGCCAAAACGCAGTCAGCTGCGCCGGTAAAGCCGGTCGATATGGCTGCTATTGCTCGGGCCGCAGCGATTTTGGAAGCCGGCGGGCTCGTCGCCATGCCCACCGAAACCGTCTACGGCCTGGCTGCTGATGCGGATCAGGAGGCGGCCGTGACCGCCACCTATCGTGCCAAGGGGCGTCCGCTCAACCATCCGCTGATCGTCCATGTGGCCAGCGCCGACGACATTCCCTGGTGGGCCGAAATCACGCCGGAAGCCCAAAAGCTTGCCGACCGTTACTGGCCGGGGCCGCTCACGATGGTGCTTAAAAAGAAGCCTCGCTGCGGCAGCTGGGTAACCGGAGGTCAAGACACTGTGGCGCTGCGATGCCCGTCTCACCCCTGGGCGCACGCGCTGCTTGCAGCCTACGGCGGTCCGAAGCACCGCGGTCTCACGGCGCCTTCGGCCAACTCGTTCGGCCGCATCAGCCCGTCGACAGCTCAGCATGTACGTGAAGACCTGGGCGAAAAACCCGCCGGCAAGCTCGATCTGATTCTGGACGGCGGTCCTTGTGAATTCGGCATTGAGTCGACAATGATCAATCTCTCGGGCAGTCGTCCGGAAATTCTCCGGCACGGCGTTATCACTCGTGCGATGCTCGAAGAGGTGCTCGATTGTCCTGTTCCAGATGCTGGCGCAGATGCGCCGCGTGCTTCGGGCAGACTCAAGAGTCACTACGCGCCCAAAACGCGCGCCGAGCTGCTCCCTGCGGCACGGCTCCCAGAGCGTGCGGCCGAACTTGCGAGTGAAGGCATTGTGCTTGCTGTGATGGGCCCGCAGATGCTTCGAGCTCTGCTCCCCGCAAATGCAGAGCTTGCTGCTTTCGTTGAAGCGCCAGACGATGTTTTGTCCTACGGCGCTTCCCTCTACGAAGCACTCCATGAACTTGACCACGCCTTTGAGGGCAATGACTGCACCCGCGGACGTATCCTCATTGCAGCGCCTGCGGATACCCCTGAATGGGCCGCGGTCAACGACCGGCTTAAGCGTGCAACGGCCTGAAGCCGGCGCAGCGACCTCACGGCCGGACCATTCAGCTTGACGAAAGCTCTGGCAAACATTTCTAAGACTTGCCGAACATCCTGCCGGCGGATAATCTGCCGGCAGTTTTTCTTTTTCGGATTAGTTCATCATGATCGACATTTACGGCATTCCGAACTGCGGTTCCGTTAAAAAGGCCTTGCAGTGGGCACGCGAGAACGGCGTGGACTTCGTCTTTCACAACTTCAAGACTGAAGCGCCTTCAGTCGAATTGATCGATAAATGGATGGACGAAATTGGCGCAGCACGCCTGCTGAATCGCTCGAGTCAGACGTGGAAATCTCTCGACCCGTCTGTGCGGACGGCTGCGGCTGAAAATCCGGCAGCGATTAAGCAGCTCCTTGCCACTTCGCCGCTTCTTATTAAACGTCCCGTCATCGTTTGGACAGATGGACAAGCCACCTGCGGCGTTGACGAACCTGAATGGAACCGCCGCATGGAGACAGACAAGTGATTCCAAAAGCACTTGTCGGCCAGTCCGCCCTGCTGCCTTTTTTAGCACTCATTGCTGCTACGGGCTTTTGGGGGAGCTCCTTCATCACCGTAGCGCGCACGCTTGAATCGACTGACCCTTTCACATTGGTCTTTCTGCGCTTTGGCGTCGGTGCACTCCTCGTCGCCTTGTGGCTTCGCGGCCGGATCTTTCGCATTCCGCTTGAAACGTGGAAGATGGGGGCCGTCTGTGCGGTGGTGATTTACGCTTCCTACCTGTTCAACCACATCGGATTGATGACAATTCTGAGCTCCACCTCAGGATTTCTCACGGCCCTTTATGTGCCGATTACGCCCTTTCTGTTTTGGGCGATTGCCGGTCGGCGGCCGGAATTGTGCGCCTTCGCGGGGGCTGCAGTAGCTTTCAGCGGGTTAGTGCTCCTTGCGGATCCTTTCAATTTAGAGTTTTCATCGAGCTGGGGCGAATGGACGACAATTTTCTCCGCCTTTTTGTCAGCGCTTGAAATTATCCTGATGGGACGCTTTGCACCGCGCTGCAAGGCCCCTGAAATCGCCTTTGTTCAGATTGCGCTCGTTGCACTTTTTGCGCTCGCCGGGACCGCGGTGGCGCACTTTTGTGCGCCTGCTGTCGGCTGGACGCTCACCCCCACCGCACTTGACCTCAATCTCGTCTTCGGCGTCGTCTGGCTCGCCGTCATTTTGACCTGTGCACAGCTTCTTCTGGCTTGGGCGCAAAAATACGTGCCGCCCGCACAGGCTGCGGTGATCTTTGCACTTGAAAGCATCTTCGCCGCCGTGATCGGCTGGTTCGCGGGAGAACGACTGGGACTCCTCGGCCTCACGGGCGGCCTGTGCATCGTTCTGGGCATCCTCATCACAGAGTATCCGCGCATTATGGGGAAATCGAGGTGAGTTCCAATCGTCCCATCGGCATTCTCGATTCTGGCTTCGGCGGCCTTTCAGTCGCCCGCGCCATTCGCGCTGCGATCCCGAATGAAGACCTCGTTTTTGTTGCCGACTGCGCTTATGCACCCTACGGCGACAATTCAAGCGAATACATTCAAGCGCGGCTCGAGCACGTCGTCTCATTTCTTCTCGCGCAGCAGGTCAAAGCACTGGTTTTTGCCTGCAATACAGCTACAGCCGTAGGTATCCGTGCATTTCGGGCACGTCTGTCCATGCCCATCATTGGGATTGAACCTGCCGTATTCCCTGCGCTGCGGCACACCAGAACCGGTCACATTGGCGTTCTAGCCACCTGCCGCACAATCGAGAGCCAGAAATATGCCGATGTCAGGCATCGTGCCATCGAATGGGCGGAAGTCTCTCGTCCTATGCCAGTGACTGTCTGGGATGTGCCTTGCCCCGGTCTGATGGAATGCGTCGAACGAGGCGACTTCGACTCCGCGAACGTGCATGAACTGCTCGTCCGCTATGTCGATCCGCTCACGGCCCACAATGTCGACGAGATCGTACTCGGCTGCACTCACTATCCCTTCCTCGCGCACGCCATTGCCAAGCACGCACCGAAAGCGACGCTCATCGATCCGGCACCCGCTGTCGCTCAGCAGCTCGAGCGCCGACTGGCGGCGCTCGATCTTGCCACACCCCAAACTGCTCCCGGCACTGAGCGCTTCTTTGCCTCAGGCGCTGACGCCGCCAGAGAGGCGGTGCTTCGCACACTCTGGTCTGATCCTCGTGTCCGTTTGTACGAAATGGACTAAAGGAGCCGCTTCAGGCGCGGATCTGGAGAAATTCCGACTCACTCTCAACCACATAAGGAGCAAGAGCTTCGCGGATTTCGGCAGGGATACTCCAAGAGACAAACTGATCGTCTGAAGTGAGCTTCACGCAGACGGAAGTTTCAACGCAGCGCAGGCGCTCCTCGGCTTCATCCTTCAGCACGAAGGCAAAACGGATCGACTTATCGCCGATTTTTTCCACCCACACCTGACCCATGAGACGATCACTCGGACGAGAGGGTTTGGTGAACTGCGTCTTGACGCTCACCACTGGGAAACCCACACCGTAGCGGCGGATTTCAATAAAACCCACGCCCGCCACGTCTTCCAAGAAATCCTCCATCAGTTCATTGATCAGCACAAAGTACTGCGGATGAAAAACAATCCCCGCAGGATCGCAGTTGCTGAAGTGGACTCGAATCGGTTTTTCAAAGACTTTGTGAGCCATGATTTGGCATTCCTGTGCGTTATTGAGATAAAAAGAATGAATTACGGGATGGAACGAAGCACTGCTCGAACCGGGCTTGCCTCTACGCCTTCGAGCGGCAGCGGCAAGGCAATCAATTCATAGCTGCCAGCCATTACGGCGGAAAGATCGAGATTTTCCATCACGGTCAAACCGCGGCTGAGTGCAATGCGGTGCGCAAGGAGCTCCTCACTGTCTGCAGGATCAATGCTCGGCACGTCAACCCCCACAAGCTCCACACCTTCGGCCAAAAATGCTTCAACACATTCGGGCGACAGCGCTCGAAAATCACTGCTCCATACCGGCGGCTGCGACCGGCGTGTTTTTATCAGTACTCTGCTCGGCAATGCTTTGCCGCCCATCAGCGCTTTGACTGCAGCAATGGTCTGCGGCCGCACGAGTTCACTCGGTGCCGCTTCGGGTTCCAGCTCCGTGAGATCAATGACAAGGCAGGGACCCACAAACCGTTCCAGCGGCAGCGATGCGGCGTCTCCTGTCCCAGGAAAGAGATGCGCAGGCGCATCAACGTGCGCTCCGCAGTGCGCCGAAAAGCTCACCGCAGAAACATCCGCCGGATCTCCTGCGGCAACAGAAGCCGTCAACCGCACGACAAACGGCGGATCTCCCGGATAAACCGGCGTGCGAACGCCCATTTTGGGCGTGATGTCGATAAGGCTTTGTTTCATAGTGCACACTCTTGCCCGGAAAAGCATGGATCGGAGCAATGTTTAGACAGTGCTGGATTTTGCAACTTTGCGTCACCGCGAAGACTCAAAACCGGCAGGCAGGTTCATCATTCTACGGTTAGCTACGAAGGCTTTAGCCTCCATTATTTGCAGAATTCTTGAAGCGCTTTCGGCGCCTTCATGAATGCTTTGAAAAAGGATCATCAACAATCATGCTTGCAGACGAATTTGCCCAAACCATCTCCGAGCGCCGCTCGGTGGGTCCGAAGCAGCAGACTCATAACGCACCGTCTGATGACGTGTTTGTGCGCGCCGCACGCGCCGCACGCTCTGCGCCTTCCCACAACCCCTTCTTTCCGTGCCGTTTTGTAAAGGTGGTTTCGCGTGAAAAACTCGCGGACGTTTTCGAATCGGCGCTGCCCCCAGAAGCCGATCAGGTGCTTCGCGACCGAGCCCGCAGCAAGGCACTCAAGGGTGCCGCCTGCATCGTCATCATCGGTCCGAAACCCACGCCCGATACGCCTGTCATTATGGACATGGAAAACCTGATGACCGCGGGCGGCGCTTTGACCAACTTCCTTAACGTTCTTTGGGCCGAAGGGGTTGCCGCCAAAACACTTACCTCGCGTGAAATAAAGGATCCTCAGGGACTCTTTGACCCGAAGACGGAGCGTCTCCTCGGCTTCATTCTCTGCGGCCTGCCTCAGGAGCCGATGCAGCCGCGCGATCCGGAGCCCTCTATTCTCTCGGAGTGGTAATTGGACCGGCACGGACCGTGAGGTCGCAGCTTCATCGCACCACCGGACGGTCCGCCTCCAGAATGCGGTCAGCGATTTCGGCAATGCCGCGCACCGTTTTGGGTGCGCATCCTTCGGCCTTGTTGTTGACCGCTAAAAAACTATCCTGTCCTGAACGCGCTGCCTTGACGAGCAGTGAAGCAATCAAGGCACGCGTGGCCGGATCGGCAGCATGAATAGCATCAAAAGGCGCCCAACTCTGTTTTGCAGTGTCATAGAACTGATGTGCCGCGAGCGACCATCTCACGACTAAGGGTCCGGGCAGATGCCAGTCTGCCGCGGCTGCGGGCGCTGCGGAGGAGCCTGATGCCTTCGGCACAAAAACGTCGGATTCGCCGCTTTGCTCCGCTTCAGACTCCCGGAATTCACCCGCCCAGCACCGCAGTGCTTCTGTCTGTCTGCGAATACCGGGCATTGCCGGATGCAGACCAATCACAGGCGACACACCGAGTGTGCGCAGACGCTTCATCATGCGCGGCGTAAAGAGCTCGTAATTGCGAAATTCAGCGGCCAAAAGCAGTCCATCGCCAGGCGCGCGCAGTTCGGCGAGAAAAGTCGTAATACGCTCGAAAAGTTTGATTCGAGCTTCCAGCGTCCGCAATTCCGGATGCGGCACCGGGGAAAATTGAAAGACGAGCGGTCCGGCCTTGCGCCCCAGTCCGAGTCTTGCTGGGCCAAGGAATTTATCGACTGCGGCATGAGCATTGAGAAAAAGCGGATTGGTGCCCGTGGGACGACCGCGGTCGTCTCGTTCGTAGGGATCTGTCACTTCCCGCGGCGCCTTCACGATAAAGCGAAAGTCCTCGGGCACCTGCGCAGCATAGTGGGCAAAATGCGCGGTCGTCAGTGCACGGTAAAAATTGCGGTCCAACCCTACCGTGCGCAGCAACGGATTTTTCGAATAAGCGGTCAGCCCATTCTCGGCCAATCCCGTCAAGCCGCTTCCACGACTCCAGATGATTCCGCGCCATCCCGGAAAATTCCAGGTGGAGGTGCCGAGCCGCATCGTTCGCGGCAGACGCGCAGCAAGATCGCGCAGCGCGCCGTCCGGCGGCTGCGGTGCAATGGGCGCCTCTGCCGGCGGACCATCATCAAAAAGCGCATCGAGCGGCTCCATATTCGTCACGGTCAACCTCTGCCGTTGTTTCTGTATCTGTGAGCATGCACCAGATTGCTGCGCTTTGCATCCTCTGACCTATGGAAAATCAACATGGCGAGCATTTGACACCACCGCGTAAAATATACGCAGGATTGCTTATTAACTTCCGGATATAAGTCTCATGCCCAACCCTCTGCCATCAGACCAACGCCGCTTTGCGGCTGAATCTCCTTTTGACGCCGCTTTCGGATACGGGTCTGCCCCGATATCTACGCCGACGTCGGAGGGACGGCATGACAGCAGTCAAACAGCGGGGCGAGCCGCCGATGAGGACGGACTTCAGCCTGCAGATACTCCGGCAGAACTCACTGGTCCGGTTTGGGTCGTTGACGATGATGATGTTCGCGAATCACTCACCTTCGCTCTGCAGCCGCGCTTTGAAGCCGCCTCCTATCCTACGCTGGAAGCTTTCCTTACTCAGGCCGATCTCATGCAGCCTGGGTGCCTTGTCATCGCTGACCGCTTCGCCGGTCTCAATGAGTCGTCGCTTGACGAATTTAATGTGCAGCATGAACTGGAGCTTCGACGCAGTCCGGTGACCGTGGTGTTTCTCTCATCCCTTGCAAATATTCGCGCGGCCGTTCGTGCGCTCCGACAAGGTGCTGTGAGTTTTCTGGAGAAACCCGTCGACCCCGAAGAATTGGGCGACGCCGTTGCCGAAGGACTTGAGCGCGCCTTACGGCGAGCACAGCGCAATCGGCTTGCCGAACGCTTCGAGTCACTCTCCAAACGTGAACGGCAGATTTTTGTGCTGATCTGCCGCGGGCTTAAAAATGGCGACATCGCCGCTTTGCTCGAACTTTCGCAGCGTACCGTTGAAGTTCACCGTGCGCACATCAGCCGAAAACTCGGCGATGCAGCCCCTATTCGATTGCTTTACGAGCTCATTCTTGCCGAAGGCGAAACACTCTTCAACGTCTCCTTCGACGGCATTCGACCTGAAGGACTCGCCAAGGTCTTCGCCGCAACGAAGTAGCCTGTTGCGGAATAAACAACGAAAATAAAAACGGCCGCTGACAGTTCATTCAAGTACTGCAGGCGGCCGTTTATTTCAACGGACTGCGTGAAGCAAGCCCCTCAATCGACGATCGGATTATTGGCAGCAGGGCGCTGCATTCATCGGACCGCGCGGACCGGGACCGCGGTCGGCATCAAAACCGCCCTTATGGTACGGGCCACGATCCATCATGCGTGCACCATGATGGAATTCCATGCCTTCGAGCACATACTTCTGTTCGGGTGAAAGCACATTGAGCAGATCTGCACGCGCTTGGGCAGATTTCGCAAGCAGGTCCGCACGAACCTTAGCGCGATCAGCGCGAAGCTGCAGACGTGTTTGTACATCAACGGCGAGCTTCTTATCGTCGGTCTTGGCGATCGGTGTACGTTCAGCATCGCGAGCAGCCGTATAGGCCTTCCAAGCCGCCTCCTGTTCGGGCTTGATTGTCAGCATACGGGCAATCGCATCCCAGCGTGCCGCGCGAACTGCCGGATCGACCTGACGGGACGGCTTATTGAAGCGCGGGCCATCCGCTCGCGGACCATCCGCAGCAATCGGGCATTGAGCCTCTGGAACGCCGGCACCAGGGCAATTGCCGTTATGCCAGGGGGAGGCCATCGCCGCCGTACCGACGCAGAGGGCGCCCAGGGCAGCCAGCGAAGAAATGATCTTGGTGCTCTTATTCATTTGCGATCCTTCGCCGGCACTGTTGGCCGGCGCGTCTTTGTGAGTTTTAACGTGATCCAGAAAGCGAAGCTCTTGCGCATTCGCTCTCTGGATGACTTTCAATTTAAGGGCATTACCTGAGGTGAAAATGAGGAAAATCCTCGGGTTTGCAACCGTTGGCAACGAGAGGTGTCGGTTTGCAAGCACTCAATCACGGATTGAAAGCTTTCTTCACATCAATGACAACCGCCCTGTAGCCCATGGTTCCCTTGAGCGCCATTTCAAAGACGGGTTCCTGGCCGCCGCGCTTAAATTCCGTGAGGATTGGTTCTCCGCCCTCAGCGAGCTTTCTGGAAGCCCAATAAACGACAAGCGAATCATGATCAGCCTGATACTCCACGGAAGATGTGATCGCACTGTAGAGCTCGTGACCGCGTTTTTTGCCGTACTCCCAGATCTGTTCAACCGTGCCTTTCTTTTCATCAATGCGGTACATCACCGCTCGGCTGTATTTTTCCGCTGCATTCTCCGGCTGCTGAAAAGCGCGGCCGTCACCATTGTCAAACACCGTGAGCACAGTGACTCCGGGTTCACTCAGCTCATCGACTTTCCAGCCAGTATGCTGTGTCCACGTCCAGTCAAATTCACCTTCGCAGCGTCCGATGCGGCAAGTAATAGGCTTGCCGCCGGCATCCACTGGCGTAAGAACTTTACCTTTGAGCTGATCATTCCATCCGTTCGGCGCCGAGAGAATCCACTTAACCGCCTTGTCTCGCCCGATCTTGATAACAGCAGACTGGTGACGGCTCGAAATAATGATCGAATCGTCGGCAGGATCGTAGTCAACCGAATTGACGTGCGCCCAGTTGCGGCCGGCTCCCGTCCCAGGAATATCGCCAAAGGCATTTTTGGCTTCAAGCTTGGCGAGCTGTTCGGCAGAAAGCGTTTCACCCGTTTTGGAGAGGTCAACGTTGAGGCAGACCGCCCCCTGGTCAATAGCCTTTAAAACAATGCTGCGGTTGGGATCCAGGATTTCAAAAAGACGCCACTCGTCAACCACTCGGCCGGAGGCGTCGACTTCAATCACAACGTCTCGCACCGTATGTACGTGAGTGCCGTCTGCACGGCGAAGATCTGCTGAGGAAACGCGCAGGAAATAGTGTCCGTTCGGGCCTTCGGCCATGGCGTGGCTGAAGTCTGCATAACCCTCTGGCAAACGTCGATTGAAAATTTCACGTCCGAGCAGATCATATTTGGCATAGGTCTGACCATAACCGAAGGAGAGTGCACCGTCGGCATTCTGGTGAAAGCCCATCATGAGTCCTGCCCGATAAATGCTTCGCGGATCGTAAATCGCTTGCGGCTGCAGGAACCAACGCACCTCTCCCTGCGTATCGAGAATGGCGTTCTGCGGATAAGAATTCCATTCCAGTGCACCGCCTGAAGGATTGTTCCAAACAGCACGCTTGCCCTTGGGGGAGCTTCCCATCAGGTTGTTGCACAAGTAGAGGCGATCAGCGAATTCCTTTGATGCAGGCTTAATGATTTCCGTTTCAAACGTCCTGACTGGGCGCCCCTTTGTCCACGCAGGATCCAGATAAACGGGTGGCGTCCAGATACGGTAAGTTTCTGCCTTTTCCGTGAGTTTTCCGCCCTCGCGCTTCGTCCACGTCACCTCAACTGTATTGAGATACTCCGGATAAAGGCCAAAGACCGGGATGCCGCCATAGGTGCGCAGCGTCGTTGGCCCTACATCGTAGGCAATTTCAACGCCGCCCTTTTTCGGCACGACGCGTACATGAGCCTTGGTGAGCACCACGCCGCCATTTTTGATGACTGCCGTGAGCGGCGCGATGTCGTAGGGATTGCCAATCACCTCGCCCAATTCACCCTGCTGAGGAAAATCCACTTTCAATCCGCTCGGACCGCCTGCGGCGAATGCCGCACGCGGGAACTGTGAAAGAAAAAGTGCTGAACCGGCTAGGCCGCAGAGCGTTCGACGGGAGATCGGGGATGTGGGCATCTTCGACATAAATTTTCCTTCTTAGCAGCTCATTGAGATTTGCGGCTTTGCGCAGAACGCATGCCGCTCAATCTTTGATTATCACGGCCCAACTTGACCCGAGCCTGAAGACCTCTGCGTTAAAATGGCGCGATTTCCCGGACGAGCCCTATTTCGGTCCTCTCCGACCGCAGCTGCCGTCCGGTTTTCGTGCCTTTTTGAACTTTCAGAAACCTCCAGTCATGGCGCTTAATCCTCTTACCGCTCTCTCTCCGCTCGACGGCCGCTATTCCCGCCAGTGCGATCCCCTGCGCGGGATCTTTTCCGAATACGCCTTCATGAACGCACGCGTACGCGTTGAAGTCGAATGGTTGATTGCACTCTCCGAAGCCGGTTTTGCGGAACTGCCGCATCTCTCCGATCACGGCAAAGCATTCCTGCGCGGCCTCGCAGAGCATTTTTCGCTTGACGACTGCGCTGCGGTGAAAGAAATCGAAAAGACCACCAATCACGACGTCAAGGCCGTTGAATATTGGATCAAAGGACAGGTTGCTCACGACGAAGAACTCAAAAATGCCGCTGAATTCGTGCACTTCGCCTGCACAAGTGAAGACATCAACAACACGAGCCATGCTCTGATGCTGATGAAGGGCCGTGACGCTCTGGTGGCCTTCCTTGAAAAGATCCACGGCATCATCGCCAACTACGCTCACCAGTGGGCCGAGATCCCGATGCTTTCGCGCACTCACGGCCAAACGGCTTCACCCACGACCGTCGGCAAGGAATTCGCCAATGTGGCAGTCCGCCTTGCACGCGTCGTTGAAGCCATCAAGTCCGTGAAGATCCTCGCCAAGATGAACGGAGCCGTCGGCAATTACAACGCACACCTGATTGCCTATCCGGACTTCGATTGGGAAGCCTTCTCGAAAAAAGTTGTTGAAGAACGCCTGGGCGCAGTGTTCAACACCCATACAATTCAGATCGAGCCGCATGATTACATGGCCGAACTCTTTCAGGAAATCGAGCGCGCCAACACCATCCTCATTGACTTTGACCGCGATGTCTGGGGCTACATCTCAATGCATTTCTTCCGTCAAAAGCTCAAGGAAGGTGAAGTCGGCTCTTCCACGATGCCGCACAAAGTCAACCCGATCGACTTCGAAAATTCCGAAGGCAATCTTGGTCTAGCCAACGCTGTCCTCGGACATCTGGCCGGCAAGCTCCCGATTTCGCGCTGGCAGCGCGATCTCACGGACTCGACCGTGCTGCGTAATCTCGGCGTTGCCTTCGGCTATTCATTTGTCGGGTACAGCGCACTTGAACGCGGTCTCGGCAAGCTTCAGGTAAATGAAGCTCAGATCGCTGCTGACCTCGACGCTGCTTGGGAAGTGCTTGCTGAAGCCGTGCAAACCGTCATGCGCCGTTACGGAGTGCCGCATCCCTACGAGCAGCTCAAGGCGCTCACGCGCGGCAAAGACGGCATTAATCAGGAAACGATCCGCTCCTTCATTGCCGGTCTCGACATCCCTGCTGACGCCAAGGCTCGTTTGATGGCCCTGACGCCCGCCACCTATATCGGCAAGGCCGTTGAGCTTGCCCGCCGCTGCTGATCCTTCATTGAACAGCACCCTCCGGAAGGAAACTTCCGGAGAAAAGCAAAAAGGCAGGAACTTCCCTTTTCAAAGAGGGAGCCTGCCTTCTTTTTTTATTCAAATACCCGTTGCGGCCAATGGTGTTTGCTTTGCTCACATAATGACAGCGGATGCCTTCACCAGCGCCCAAACTTGACTGCCGGGATGAAGACCAAGCTCCGTCACGGATTGCCTGAGAATACGCGACACCAGACGCCCCTCGCCATTCGGACACTTCAGTTTCACCAACTGGTACGCGGGTTCGCTCGGATGCGCAGCAATCTCCTCTACTTCAGCCTGAAGGCGATTGCGAATTGAAATGCTGTCGGGTTTTTCCACGGCAATACTCACGTCGCGAGCCAATACACGCAGACGCACCTGACTGCCCATTGCCAAAGATGCCATCGGCGTTTCAAATGTCCAGCCCCCCGCATCAATGCAGCAGGTCTTCCATTCGTTGCTTAAAGATGAAACCTTTCCAGAAAGCACAACCGATGCGCCATTTTCCGTTTCAATCGGCATCTTCACATCGGCCAGCACCTCGGCAAGCGGGCCTTCACGCCGAACCTTGCCGTCGGCCATGACAACAAGCTTGTCCGCCAAGCGAGTCATTTCATCGGCCGAATGCGTCACATAGAGCACGGGAATGCCCAATTCATTCTTGAGTTTTTCTATCCACGGAAGAATCTCACGCTTGCGTGCAAAATCCAACGCTGCCAATGGCTCATCCATCAGCAAGATCTCCGGCCGAAGGCAGAGCGCCCGCGCAATGGCGCAGCGCTGGCGTTCGCCGCCCGAGAGCTCCGTTACGCGGCGGGTAAGAAGATGACCAATCCCGAGGAGTTCAACCGCTTCGGCAAGCCGCTCTTTGCCATCAGGCACTTTCGTTCGCTCAAGGCCAAACGTCAGATTCTTTTCAACTGAAAGATGCGCAAAAAGACTCGCTTCCTGAAAAACGTAGCCAAGGCTGCGCTCGTAAGTCGGCCGAAAAATTTTGCGTTCATCGTCCTGCCAAATTTCACTGCCAATACGCACCAAACCCCGTGCACGCTCCAAACCGGCCACGCAGCGCAGCAGTGTTGTCTTCCCGCACCCTGACGGGCCGAAAAGCACGGTGATGCCCTTTTGCGGAATCCCGATGTCGGCCTCCAGCGTGAAGCCCGTGGATCGCACGAGATGCAGACGTGCTTCGCCGAAATTTTCCTGTGTCATGACGCGCTCTTATTCGCCGCCCCGGCGCTTATTGAGAAGATTCAGACTCATCAGCACAATGAAACTGAAGATCAGCATGCCGCCAGCGAGCACATGTGCCTGTGCATACTCCATGGCTTCAACGTGCGTGTAGATTTCTGTTGAAACGACCTGCGTTTTCCCCGGGATATTGCCTCCGATCATCAGCACGACGCCAAACTCTCCGATGGTGTGGGCAAAAGTCATCAGAATCCCGGTAATGATGCCTGGTCGAGCAAGCGGCATGACAACGTTTATAAACGCATCAAAAGGATGGCAGCGCAGCGTTGCGGCAACTTCCATCGGCCGATCACCGATGCCCTCAAAGGCTGTCACCAAGGGCTGCACCATGAAGGGCATCGAATAAATCACCGACCCGATGACCAGTCCGGGGAAGCTGAAATTAAAGGTTCCCAGCCCGAGCGACTCCGTGAGCATCCCCAAAGGACCGTTAGGACCCAAGGCAACGAGGATGTAAAAGCCCAATACGGATGGCGGAAGTACGAGCGGCAGCGTGACTACCGCATTGACTGCCGGGCACCAGCGGCTCTGGCCGCGAGCCAGCCACCAAGAGAGCGGCAGCCCTATGAGCAACAGCACCAAAGTCGTTACGGCCGCAAGCTCAAGCGAGAGCTGCACTGGCGAGAGCGATACGCCTTTGAGGAGTTCCAGAAAGTCTTTAAGCATTGGAGATGAAGCGATCTGAATCGTTTCAGAATATGAAAAACCGGAGAGAAGCCTTAGCAGAATTCTCTCCGGAAAAAGAGCATCCGTCTCAAGAACGCACTGATCATTGGAGGAGCCGCTTATAAAGGGCTGCTCCTCCCTGCCCTGCGCAGGGCAAGTGTTTTTTACTTGGCCGTGCCGTAGCCGTAGGCATCACGGATAGCCGTGGCTTCCTTGCTTTCCTTCAGGAACTTCAAAAAGCGCTTGGCGCCTTCGTTGTTTTCACCCTTCTTAAGGAGCACGGCGTCCTGCTTGATTTCACTGTAGAGATCCTGCGGGATGACATAGCCGGAACCCGAAACGAACTTACCGTCCTTGAAGCACTGCGAAAGCGCAATGAAACCGGCTTCAGCATTGCCGGTCTTCACGAACTGATAGGTCTAGCCAATGTTGTCGCCCAAAACGGTCTTGCCTTCAACCGCTTTTTCCAGACCGAGGGATTTCAACGTCTGGTAGGCAGCCTCGCCGTAAGGCGCAAGCTTCGGATTAGCAATGGCCACATGCTTGACATTGGCAGAATTGAGCACGCCGGCAACGTCGTTCTTCACCAGATTGGCATCGGACGACCAGAGCACAAGTTTGCCCACTGCATAGGTAAAGGGAGTGCCGGCGACGCCATGGCCTTCAGCAACAGCCTTGGCCGGAGTCTTGGCATCAGCCGCAAGCAGGATGTCAAACGGAGCGCCATTCTTGATCTGAGCATAGAACGCACCCGTAGCGCCAAAGGACAGCACGAGCTTGTCGCCCGTCGCCTTTTCATAAATCGGCTGAAGATCCTTGGCCGGAGCCGTGAAGTTGGCGGCAACAGCCACATGCACTTCTTCAGCAGCGACAGCAAAGGAGCAAACAAGCGCTGCGGCAGCAACGGCGGCGCCGATGATGGACTTCTTCATAATGACAATCTCAAAAGAATGAATTCGGGATCAAAATCGTAAGAACGGCAGACAGAAAGTGCTTTTAGAGCTAACTTCGTTAAAATCTTGTATGCCGCTCCGCTATTCACGAAAAGAATAGCGACTTCAGCCGTTTTCGACAAGTGTTTTTCCGCATTTGAAGCATCATGTCCCTATCCGCGCAAATCCGATCCAACGCACTCGCCGATCCCAAGCTTCTCAGCGACATACTGAGCGAAAAAACGGACCGTCGAATCGACATCCTGCGGCGCATTGCCGATGTCGGCTCCATCTCGGAAGCTGCACGAAGCGCGGGTATGAGCTACAAGTCAGCCTGGCAGGCAGTCGAGACGCTTACTAACTTGGCCGGCACGCCGATTGTCGAGAAAGTGGTGGGCGGAGCAAATGGCGGCGGCACTCAGCTCACCGCAACCGGCCGCCTGATTCTCGACCTTTCCGACGAACTCGCCCGGGCACGTCGCCAAGTGCTCGAAAAGTACAACGCCGCCGACGCAACGGCCCCTGGACTTCTTGCACGCGCTACTGCGAGCTCCCTGCAGACCTCCATGCGCAATCAGTTTCCTGCCCGCATCACGGTCATGAAACTCGGCGCGGCATTGGTACGGCTCATTTTGCGGATTGACGACACGCATCTGCTCAAAGCGTCCGTAACCAAAGAAAGCGCTCAGCTCCTCGGTCTTCGCGAGGGAATGGAAGTGCTTGCGCTCACCAAAGCGACGGGCGTGGAGATTTCCAGCGCTTTCCCCGAAGACCCCAATGCCATTGACGACAACTTAATTGTGGGTGAAGTGATTCGCAGCGAGCGTGCCGGCAAGGGCGGAGAATGCTCTATCCGCCTGCCGTCAGGCATCGTCATCGTTGGCTTTGCGCACGGCAACCATGGGCTAAAGCTTCATGACCGCGCTGTCGCACATATCCCGCCGTCGTCCATTGTCATTGCAATCGCCGGATAACGCATTGATCGGTCAAACCAAACGGTTTGTTAAGTCCGGCTGAACAACTTTTAGTCAACGCATCAGATATTGATGATTGTCAAATCACCGGCTTCTCCACTAACATCTGGATGCATATCATTACAACCTAAATTATTGGGCTCAAACCGCCCATTTTGACCCCGGCTTAGCGACGGCACAACTAAACAACAGTCGCATCAAGCCGTAACAACAAGCAAAGGTCCCGCAAATGGAAAAGAACAGCGTTTGGTATCTCGCCGGCATCTGCCTGATCGGCGTCGTGATCGGCATTATCTTTGTCGGCGTGCTCACGAGCGTCGTGCACTGGGCTGGCACGGAAAAGTTCTGCGGCGAATTCTGCCATTCGATGGACGTCACTTATGCCGCCTATAAGAAGGGCGATCACTTCCGTACGGCTTCCGGCGTGACGGCTGGCTGCTCTGACTGCCACCTGAAGAATGAATCTAATCATTTTGTCGGTCCGATCGACTACACCGCCCTCCTGATCGACAAGGCCATCGCTGGCTCGAAGTCGCTCTTCGGTGAAATCCGCGGCACGATGAGCACCCCGGAAAAGCAGATCGAAAAGCGTCCTGAAATGGCTACTGCCGTTCATCAGCAGATGATTGACCGCAACTTCTCCGCCTGCCGCGGCTGCCATGACGTCGAACGCATGTATGACCCCAAGAAGCCGCTCATCGGCGCCATCCACAAGGGCATGGGTCCCAATGCTGAAAAGAAGGTTGACTGCCTCGCCTGCCACCCGACCGCTGGCCACAACTACGGCTACGTGATCCCGTTCAAGGCTGCCGCCAACTAATCTGACGCAGCTCCAAAGCGCAAAAATCCCGGTTCTCCATGAGGCCGGGATTTTTTGTTGCCTTCATCCGATCATTTCTCGTTGCATGCCTAACCGTCCGAGCGCCTGCGGTTTCTTTAGAATTCTTCGAAATGTTTGAATCCACTGCAGCCCGCCGGGCAGTTTGACCGGCCGGCGCTTTGACTTGAAGGAACTTCATGTCTCAGACCATTCATCGCAGCGACTACCGCGCTCCTACACATTTGCTCGAAGACATTCAGCTTGAATTTGATCTTAATGCTGAAGAAACACTCGTTACGAGCACCTTTACCGCTCGTCCTAACCCTGAAAGCAAAGACTCTTCTGGCGAACTGCATTTGAACGGCGAATCCTTGACGCTCAAATCCGTTGAAGTCGACGGTCAGCTTCTTGGTGACGAACAGTTCAAAGTGGACGCCCACGGTCTCATCATTCCGGGCATCAACGGCAAGAAAACCGTGAAAATCATCAACACGATGAGCCCGAAAGCGAATACCGAACTTTCCGGCATCTATGCTTCCGGCCGCTGCCTGATGAGCCAGTGCGAATCTCAGGGCTTTCGCCGCATCACCTATTTCCTCGATCGACCGGATGTGCTTGCCCGCTACACGACAATCATCCGCGGTTCGACGGAAGATTTCCCCGTTATGCTGTCAAACGGCAATCTGACCGAAGACCGCATACTCGAAGACGGCCGCCGCGAAGTGGTCTATGTTGATCCATTTCTCAAGCCCTCCTATCTTTTCGCATTGGTAGCGGGCCATCTCGTCTCCCGTGCCGACAAATTCCAATTGAAGGACGGCCGAGTCGTTGACCTCTCTGTTTGGGTTGAGTCGCAGGATCTTGACAAGACTGAGCACACGCTCGAAAGCCTGAAACGCGCCATCCGCTGGGATGAAGAGCGCTGGGGGCTGGAGCTCGACCTGAACGACTTCAAGATCGTTGCTACCAACGATTTCAATTTCGGGGCCATGGAAAATAAGGGCCTGAACATCTTCAACTCTCGCTGCGCGCTTGCCAACCCAACCGTGGCAACCGATGCGGATTATCTGCGCATTGAAGGTGTCGTCGGTCACGAATACTTCCACAACTGGACGGGCGACCGTGTAACTCTGCGCGATTGGTTCCAGCTCACTTTGAAAGAAGGGCTGACGGTATTTCGTGATCAGGAGTTTTCCGCCGATATGCTCGGCTCGCCGTCTGCGCGTGCCGTACAGCGCATCCATGACGTAGCCTTCCTGCGTGCAGCGCAGTTCCAGGAAGATGCCGGTCCGATGGCGCATCCAATTCGTCCGGAAAGCTACCAAAGCATCAATAACTTTTACACCACGACCGTTTACGAAAAGGGTGCAGAAGTTATCCGCATGCTTCAAACACTCCTCGGCCGTGAGGTATTCCGTCAGGGCTTTGACGAGTACATTCGCACGAACGACGGTCATGCCGTCACCTGCGAAGCCTTTTTGGAAGCCATGAGCAAAGCCTCGGGCCGTGATCTGTCACAGTTCCGCCGTTGGTATTCACAGGCCGGTACGCCCCGCGTCGTTGTGCGCAGCCGCTGGGATGAAGAAAATCATCGCCTCACGCTCCTCGTGGATCAATCCACGCCGGCCACACCCGGTCAGCCGACCAAGCTCCCGCTCTTAATTCCGTTCCCTGTAGCCTTCTTGTCGCCCTCTGGCGAAGAGATGCCTGTGCAGCTTGCTTCCGAGGATGAAGCGCCGCTCCCCGGCACTCGCATGTTTGAACTGACGCAGGAACATACCGAGCTCGTATTCGGCGGCCTTGCGGTCAAACCGGCCGTATCCCTCAACCGAGGCTTCGCGGCGCCGGTAATCCTTGATCAGGGACTTTCTGACGAAGAGCTTGCTTTCCTTGCGCGTCATGAAACGGATCCCTTTAATCGCTGGGATGCGATGAATCGGCTGCTCATCAACGCCGTGCACACCCAAACCCGCGCCAAACTACTGCGCACACCCGAAGAAGTGTCGCCGCTCGTTATTACGGCCGCCCTTGAGGTTTTGAAGAATCCGGACCTTTCGCCCGCCTTTAAAGCCGCTGCGCTCTCACTGCCTTCGGAAAAGCTTGTCGCCGAAGAGGATCCGCTCATTGATCCGCAAGCCATTCATGCCGGCTGGGTTGCCGTCCAGCAAGCCATCGGCGAAAAGAACGTTTCCGCATTTCTTGAGGCCGCTCACGACAATGAAGTAACCGGCCCCTATGAACCTACGCCTGAGAAGGCCGGCATGCGCTCACTGAGGAATCTCTGTCTCGCCTACGCCCATGCCGCCGGGAATCCGCGGGCCGCGATCATGCTCAAGGACCAGTACCAAACCGCCAACAACCTGACCGATAAGCTGGCTGCTCTCCAAACTATGGTGAATTCCCAGACGCCGGCCAAGTCCGACATGGAGGTTGATGCGCTCAAGCGCTGGTATAACGAGCCGCTGCTCATCAACAAGTGGCTCACCATTCAGGCCACCGCTACCTCGTTCCCGGGCGAGCCGCTCGTTCTGGAGCGCGTGAAGGAGCTGACGAACTGCGAGTTCTTCTCGATCAAGAATCCCAATAACGTCTATGCACTCCTGTGCGCCTTTTTCCAACAGAATCCGGCTGAATTCCATCTGGCTGACGGCTCGGGTTATGAATTTTGGAAAGACATGGTTCTCAAGCTCGATCCGATCAACGCTCAGGTCGCTGCCCGCGTCGCCCGCTCGCTCGACAACTGGCGGCGCTATACGCCGGCCCTTGCCGAGAAGATGCACGATGCTCTTGAAGCCGTCTACGCCAAGAAGTCTGAGCTCTCGCCTAATGTGGCCGAGATTATCGAAAAGGCGCTGAAGAATCCCCTCTGATATAAAAGGATCCCCCCAAAGTGACTCCGCTTTCTCTTCAAGAATATCTCTCCCGTGAAATCGGTTATGACGCCGAACGCATGGACGGTACGCCCGATCCGGCACTCGCTCGTCTGATCACCGGCATCTCCGAGGCCTGCAAGGAAATCAGCGCCAAAGTTCGCGAAGGTGCTCTCGCCGGCGTACTGGGTCTTGCCGGCAGTGAAAATGTTCAGGGCGAAGACCAAAAGAAACTCGACATCATCTCCAACGACATTTTTGTGGAGGCTGTCTCCCGTACCGGAAGCGTCTGCGGCATGGTAAGCGAGGAAGTACCAGAACCCATCGCTGTTCGTGATGATCTTCCGCTCGGTCCTTATCTTGCCTGCTTTGACCCGCTTGACGGTTCAAGCAATATCGACATCAACGTCTCCATTGGCTCGATTTTCGCAATTCTTCCGGCACGTGAAATCAAGCGTACGCCTGAAACGGCTGATTTTCTGCAGCCGGGCACAGCGCTTGTTGCTGCCGGCTACTGCATGTACGGTCCGCAGACGATCCTCGTCCTCACCATCGGACGCGGCGTCGTGATGTTTACCCTTGACGATGAGACGGGTATATTCCGTCAGACTGCAGCCGATGTAACAGTCCCTCGCGAAGCTGCCGAATTTGCCATCAACATGTCAAATCAGCGCTTCTGGGAGAAGCCCGTACAGCGCTACATCAGCGAACTTCTGGCCGGCAAGGACGGCCCCCGCGGCAAGAACTTCAACATGCGTTGGATTGCCGCGATGGTGGCTGAAGTGCACCGCATTCTGATGCGCGGCGGCATCTTCATGTACCCGCGAGATTCCCGCAATCCCGAACGCGCGGGCAAACTTCGCCTGCTTTATGAAGCCAACCCCATGTCGATGATCATGGAGCAAGCCGGAGCCGCCGCTACGAATGGGCATGTGGCCATCCGTACAATTAAGCCGACCTCTATCCATGAACGTGTTGCGGTTTTCCTCGGCGCCGCTGAGGAAGTTGAACGCGCTACCGCATACCACGAGGATTGATCTGCAGTTTTTTTCTGAGCGCAGGCATTATCAAAAAAGCTCCGAAGGTCTACACCGTTCGGAGCTTTTTTGTTTTGAAAGCGTTTCCAGCGCTTAGAAGAGCTGCCCAAAAAGCTCCTTTGTCTTTTTTTCATCCTTCACTTCGCCAGGCGCGGCAGGAAGTACGTTTGAGACCTTTTTTTCGATTTCCAAAAGGCGCTTACTCACGGCGGACTGAGCGGCATCCTGCTCGGCCTTGATTTGATCGCGCAGCACTGCTGCAGCACGATCATGCTGATCGCTTTTTTCTCGAATCAGCTTTGCCGTTGCTTCTTGCTGCTGCGTGACGAGTGCCTCCATGCGGGCAAAACCTTCACGGACTTCTCGAGCAAGCTCATTGACACGGTTTTTATCGGCTTCTGCCGCTTCAGCTCGTGCATTGCGGGCTTCTTTGTGAGCCTGTCGAAGTTCAACCACGACGCTTGCCTGCTGCCAAAGATTGTAGAAAGCCTGAAGCACGACAACGATTCCGAATGCTGCCGCAACAATCACACCCAGAGGCGCTTGAATTTCTTGGTAGACCAGATTGACCGTCATGTCTTGCGAGAGTGCAGACCAATTGATCACGAGGAACACGGCCAGCAAAACGAGGACAAGGAGCATGCAGAGCGTGCGGAGCTTCACTTTATTTCTCCACTATGGGGAAGGAAATCAACCTTCTTATAATACCGCGTGGCCGCCGACGGCCGCTTTGGAGCAACGTGTCATCCTTTAAGAAGATGCCGCCGAAGACTCCCCAAAAAGCTTTCATTCTTTGAGTTAGTAGTCATGAAGTTCGATCCTCGCTTCCCGCGTCTGCACATCGTCGACCACCCCTTGGTCCAGCACAAACTCTCCCTGATGCGTGACAAGCGCACGAGCACTCGCGACTTCCGCGAACTTCTTACTGAACTGGCTATTTTGATGGGTTATGAGCTCACTCGCGATTTCCCGGTTGCCCTTGAAGACATTGAAACGCCGGTAGCCAAATGCAAGTCGCCCATGCTTTCAGGCAAAAAGTGCGTGATTGTTCCGGTACTTCGCGCGGGTTTAGGCATGTCTGACGGTCTTCTCACACTGATGCCTTCGGCCCGTGTCGGTCACATCGGTCTTTATCGTGATGAGAATCACCGTCCGGTCGAGTACATGGTGAAGCTTCCGGATCTTGACGGCCGCACCTTCATCGTCGTCGATCCGATGGTAGCCACGGGCTATTCGGGCGCGCACGCCGTTGATGTACTTAAGAAACGCGGTGTCCCCGGTGACTCTATTCGCTTCATGGCACTCGTAGCTGCCCCCGAAGGCGTTGAAGTTTTCTCGAAACTTCATCCCGATGTTGATCTCTACGTAGCCTCTCTTGACGACCACCTGAACGAAAATGCTTATATCGTTCCAGGACTTGGTGACGCCGGCGACCGCATTTTCGGCACGAAGTAATTCGGCAGCAAACTCTCGCAGCGCCGTTACTCAGCAAAGAGCCCTCCGACAATGTTCGAGGGCTCTTTTTATATCCGAAGACGAAGCACTTACTGCTTTATCTTTCTTCTGTTTACATAAAACTGTTTGTCATTAAAGTATCTTCAATGCGTCTCGAAAGGGGACTGAGTATTGCAATATGAAAACAGCATTTTTTGAACATGAAAAATAGGTGTAATCCCTTTAATCGAGAAATATTCATGTCTAACAGCAAGATTAATATAGGTATATATGCGTAATAATGATGGTACAAAGGGGTTGTAGCCGATTTACTCGATTTTTTATATTGATATAAGTCAAGTAATGATCGTCACAATGGATTCATCATTCGCACGAAGCAAAAAATATTTATCAGGTGTTTCCGAAGCGTCAGCTTCGCCGCCTCCATTTCTCGATCTTAGGACAGTCAATCATGACGACCCCTGATTCCATCAAGTATGCGCATACGCCTTCGGCCACAGACAATGTCTGGGGTGTCGGCCTCAAAGACGCCAAGCGTCAGAGCAAGTGCACCGCCCGTCTCGACGTGGCACAGTCCGTCACCGGTCTGATCCTCGGCATCTTCCTTTTCTGCCACATGGGCTTTACTGGCTCCGTGAATTTCGGCAAGGACCTCTTCGCCAACCTGATCGCCACCTCCGGCGGCGTCTGGCTTGACGGTGCAGACCACGCCTGGATGCACGTCCTCTTTGTGGGCTTCATCTTCTTGTGCGTAATCATTCATATGTTCTGCGCACTTCGCCGCTTCCCGACTTCCTACAAGAAGCTCCACGATCTGCACTCGCACGTCAAGCTTGTCCACCATGAAGACACGACCCTCTGGTACGTTCAGCTGATCACGGCCTTCGCACTCTTCTTCCTCGTGTTCCCGCATCTGATGACGATGCTCACGAACCCGCATGGCTTTGACCCGAACCTCATCGGTGTCCATACCTACCACAACGGCCTCCTCTACACGTTCATCTTCCTCGTGTGCACGGAACTCCACGGCATGATTGGCCTCTATCGCCTTGCCGTTAAGTGGGACATCTTCGCAAAGAACCCCGACAGCAAGATCATGGACCAGCGCGCCGCCACGGACCGCACGGGTCTTCGCAAGGGCATGCTCGTCGTTGCCCTGCTGATGATCGTCGGCGGTTCCATCACGATGTGGACGAACTACTCCATCGGCGCAGACCAAGTTGCCAAGAACGCCGAAGCAGAACGTTATGTCGTTCCTGCTGAAGCCAACTGGTACGCTCCCGCGAAGTAACACCTAACGTCGTTCTCCTTCCCCCGAAGTTCTGCTTCGGGTGGCGGCGATGTAAAAAGCTCCTGCAGTTCATGAACTGCGGGAGCTTTCCTTTTGTGCTTCCGGCAGCGTCGAAGTCAACGTTCTTCAAGCGAGCGCAGTCTTTGAAAACCCATGGATGACGAATAGTTCCGGCGCATAAGTTCCATACAACTGAGCACTTCAACTACTGCGGCATCTTGGCACGCTCGAGCGGCACGAAACTCAAGCAAAACGATAAGCATTCGGCCGATATGCGCTGCGCCTGCTGAAAACAACTTCCGACAGCAGATTTCGAGATTAAGCAAGGCCGCATTCCAGAAAAAGAATGCGGCCTTGCGGCATGGATCTTATTTAGCCGTCGGCAAGGTGACTGAGCCCGTCAAAGCCAGCAGCCGGAAATGCCTTAACCCGGAAGTTCAGCTGCCGCTGCAGAGAGCCACTTTTGAGCACGGGGAGACACAAGCGGCATCAGCTTATTCCGCCGCTCTGCATTAAATGCATTGAGCAGCTCTACGCCTTCGCCAAAAGGCTCTTTGAACATTCGCACATCAATAGGCAGCATCGTCAGCGCACGGAACTTAAGAAATTCTCCAAATTCCGTGGTCTGTTCCTGTTCGCAAACCATCAGGTTTTCAACACGGATGCCCCATCGCCCCGGTCGATACACGCCAGGTTCATCCGAGAGGACATTCCCTGGTTGGATGGCTACAGGCTGAGCGCGCGGCGAAATTGCCACCGGCCCTTCATGAACATTGAGAACGTAACCGACACCGTGGCCAGTTCCATGCCCGAAGTCCAGACCGTGCGCCCAAAGATCAATGCGTGCAGCAGCATCGATTTGCGCCCCAGTAGCCCCAGCAGGGAACTTTAAATGGAGCAGGCGCAGCATCGCGCGCGTAACAATTGCCGCATCGCGGCGCATCGCAGGCGACGGATTGCCAATCGGCGTCATACGGGTAATGTCGGTCGTGCCGCATTCATACTGTCCGCCGGAATCGATGAGCAGCAGCCCATCGGGCTCGAGCACCGCACCTCCGTGAATAGGGGGCGTGTAGTGAGGCAACGCTGCATTGGGGCCATAAGCTGCTATGGTTGTGAAACTCTCTTCAAAAAATTCGGGATCTTTCGCGCGCCAAGCATGCAGCATCTGCGCAGCATCAGATTCGGTCAAAACATCGCCTGCCGCGAGACGTTCGTCAAGTTCGGCATAAAACTCCGCCAGTGCAACAGCATCCTTGAGATGCGCCTCCTCGATGGCCCGAATCTCTTCGGCCGACTTCACGCATTTGAGCATCATGGCGGGCGACGCGGAGCGCACCTGCGACTCGGGCGGCACAAGCGCTGCAAGCAAACTGTTGGTGTGGTCAGGATCGAGCATCACCTGCCCACGGAGCGCAGCCGCCGCCAGCGCTTCGTGGAGCGTAGAGGGCGATACGGTCGCAATACCCGCATCGGCGATCGCCCGCGCGGCTTCTGCTGAAAGTCTTTCGGCGTCAACGAAGAGCTCTGCGCTGTCCCGTTCGACTAGCAAATAAGCCAGAAACACCGGATTGCACGGTACGTCACTGCCGCGCAGATTTGTCATCCAGGCAACATCATCAAGCGCAGAAAAAAACACGCTTTGCGCACCCTTGTCCGCCATCATGCTGCGAACAGCTTCAAGCTTCTCGACAATACTTCTGCCGGGACGCTTCATGAGTCGGATGGGACTCATGCTAAGCGGAGGACGATCGGGCCAGATATCGGCCAACGGAAGCGAGCGCTCACCTGCAAGCGCATCCGCCTCAAAGCCTAAATCCTCCAAAAGCGATCTGAGCTTTTCCGCCAAATTCAAACTCACGAGCTCCGGGTCATAACCCACGATCGAACCTTGCGGCAGGTTTTCTTCGCACCATGCCGTAACGTGATCGAGAAAAGACCCAGTCAGCCGAATCAAGGCAATTTCCGCCGGCAACTGCTTTTCAGCCTGCTCCCAATAACGGCTGTCAGCAATCAGTGCAGCATCCTCGGCCGATACGAGCAGCATGCCGGCACTTCCGGTGAAGCCAGAGAGTGCGGCACGCAGCGACCAATGGGCCGGAACATATTCACTCAGATGCGGATCAGCAGTGGGAATAATCACTGCGTCAATGCCCAGATTTTCCATGGCAGCCCGAAGCTTTGCCAAACGATCAAGTGCCTGCATGAATAGCATCCTTTAAAAGAGCTTTCGAACGATCACCGTCACAGGGAACCCCACGTGCTTTTCGCTCTCAGTGTCAGCCCCAATGCTGAGTGTGACCACTCGCCAACCTGCATCACGCATTTCACTGAGCGTCGTTGTAACACCCAGATCATCGCAGACGAGGGGCGTCTCACTCATGCGTGAGAGCACTGTCACCGGACGATCGGTTGTACAAGTAGTTTCGGAATGGTGAGGCGCGTCAAGCAGCGGGTCTCTTGTTTGTGTCGAAGATGACCCGGAATGGCCGGAGCGGCTGCCGCTGCCCGTATTCGGAGCAACAGCGCAGCCCGCAAGCACCAGTGCGGACAAAAGAACCGCGGCAAGCGCCAGTCGACGCTTGCAAGAGGGAACTGTGAAATACATCGAGAGACTGCTTCTTGATGATAGAAATGGTCTCTCGATTCTAGCTTCGCAGCGGACTGCGCTCATGCTTTAGTTAAACATGCTTACTCGTCTGAGCCGGGCGATTCACCGCCATCGTTGCCCTCAGGCTTGCGGCCGCCGCTCTTTTTGCGGAATTTTTGATATTTCCCGAATTTCTTCTGACCGTAATTTTTGGGGCCGCCAGCGAAGCCCCCCTTGCGGTTATTGAATTTCCCCTTTCGGTTTCGCTGACTGCCGTCTTCACTGCCGAAAACAGTATGCAGCCCCGTACGATCAGCCGATTCAGGCATCATCTGCGCAAATGAAAGCGTTGTGGGACGATCTTCTGCGCCGTAGGTTGAAGTCGTCTGCCATGGCATGGCCTGCGTCTTCCGCTCACTTTTCATCCGATAGTGGATGGAATTGCCGAAGTTGTCGTCATCGATATCCTCACGCGGCACACGAGACGCTTGAGTTTTGCGCGGCATCCGCGGGCCTTCGTTATCGGCTCGATTAAAGCGATCCGTCTCTCCAGCACCCGCATCTCCAGCTTCGCGGAATTTCTGCGTCTTTTTCTTGAAAGGCTTCTTGAACTTCTTATTCGGCCAAGACTTCTTGCGCTTTTCCTGACGCGGAGCATCAGCTTGAAAGCCGCCGACCCCTTCTGCAGCATCCCCAGAACGCTGAGTAAAGAACTCTTCGGCCTCACCGTCGATCTTCTCGGGCGGAATGTTGGTCGACGCATCACTCTCACTGCGCTCACCCATTGCCGGAATCTGCCCCTCACGCGACTCAGCTTCGCGAGCTTCACGAGCCTCACGTGCTTCGCGACGCTTCATCATTGCTGAACGCAGGCCGCGGCCCTTGCGGAATTCCTTCCGAGGCTTTTGCTGCTTTTGTTCATTCGGGCGATCATCACCCTGCAGAACGGCTGATGACAGAGCAACCTCCTCTTTGGGCATCCCCTCAGGATTTACAGGCTCCGTTATGCCATCGGCAACCGGAGGCGTTGTCATTGGGAGCAGCAGCAAATCACGGTTTTCTTCTGCAGGCAAAACGGGCGGTTGTTCACCTCCCATCTGCTTTCTTTTCTTGAAAGTTTTTTGCAGTCCCTGCTTTTTAGATTTCTTAAATTTGCTGCCTTCTTTAGTACGTGCCAGACCGTTTTGCGTGTTTTTCTTTGAGTAAGCACCCGCCTTCTTTTTCTTCCCTGGCTGAGCGACGGAGAGAATGCCTTCAATCTCATTCAAGGGTTGATCGGCACGTTGTTTTTGACGGCGAATGGTGCCGCGCTTGCCGACCATCTGATGGGTCATGCGGCCGCCGGATTTCATTTCACGCCGCATGCGGGCCTGCGCAGCACGAAGCTCTACTGTATTGGAGGAAAGCGGCTCAGTAATGGTTACTGCCGGGCCTTCAACAGCATGCGGTACATAACCCGCACGGATTGTGAGAGTACGGCGATGCGGAGCTTCACTATCGTCATCGAAATGCGCCTCGTAGCCGCCGTCATCTTCCTCATCATCGAAAGATTCGTCCTCATCCGTCTCATCGCCGAGATCTTCGGCTTCGTCCGTACCGTCTTCTGCTCCGTAGGCCTCTTCAATCCATGAAAAATCCTCATCTGTGTTATCAGCCTTCGAAACAGGCTCGACTTCTTCATGATCTTCCTGCGCGAAGAGGTCATCCTCTTCGCCCACCTCTTGCGCCGTTTCTTTTTCAAAAGCATCTTCCGCTTTCTCGGCTGCAGAAAGCATTTCCGGCACGTCGGCCGGCAGATCTCCCGTCACAACAATAGAGGATGCTGGCAGCGCTTGAGGCGCCAAAGCCGTCTCTACGGGCGTTTCTTCAATGACCGGCTCTGCCGTTTTCTGAGCCTCTGTCTGTGTTTCAACAGGCGTCGACTTTCTCGTTTTCCGGCGGACTGGCTTCTTTTGAGGTTTCTTTTCAATGAGTTCTTCCGTATCAGCGCGGCTAGACTCTGCCGATACAGAAACCGGCACTGCTTGCGGCAGCTCCTGAGTGACGGCCGCCGAGGGCGTGCCGCATTGAATCGCTTCAGGATAGCCCGGGATCTCCGTTGTCGGCAGTCGATCCCTCAATGCAGTCCAGCAGGCGCGTTCGCGAAGCTGTTGGTTTTCACCGTTGTCAAGGTACTGCACATCTTCGTCCGCGAGCTTGGCACCGGTTTCATTGAGAAGTCCCCAGTTTTCGCTGCCTACGTCGTTGCGCAGCTGCACAAAATCTGCAATCTGCGAAGCGAGAAAAATGGTCGACACGCGACCAAAACGCGGTCGTTCCGGAGAGGGTGGAAATGCGGCTTTGGCTGCACATTCTTCATATCTAGCAGCACTGGTCGGCAGATCACCGAAGATTACATGATCAAAAAAACCGTCCGGGAAAAGCTTGGCCAGAACCTCAGTGGCCGCGATGACTTTAGGGTTCCCATTCGTCCAATACTGTTCGGCATCCGCGGGCGTATAAATTTCAAAAACGCCGGGCGCCATCCATTTTTCTTCTAGAAAAACCTCCGCAAACTCCGCCGCTCGCTTTCGGCCGGCAATGACGAGACTGCGTTCACCGTCAGGCACCGCCTTGATCAGCTTCATGACTTCTGCCAGACGTCCGCGTCGTTTCACCAGACGGAACGCTTCAAGAATATCCGGTTCGCGCCATCGTCCGAGAAGCCGCACAACATTGGTGGATGGGAAGAGCGCACGTACGAGACGCTCGGTATCCGAGCTGCGGCTTCCCATGGTGAAAATGATGCCGCAGCGTGCGGTCTTGCTCATTTCCGTTGCGGCATCTACCAACCGGCGCCATAACGCAGGCTTCGCTGCAAATTCATCCACCCGATAAACGGCCGCCGTTTTCAGCGCTGAGAGCTTCAGGCCGCTGCGTTCGAATTCAGCTTCCAAATAGTCCAACGGGCCGGCTGCAAAATCGATGCCAGTTTCAATTTCTCGCATGCGCGGAACATTTCGCCCAATGCTGACACCCGCCGCCTTAAGCCCCGAACCATGCGTGAGCCGCTCAAAAAGTGCTGCAGCAACAATCGCATCTTCCGGATGATTCGTTATGAGAAGTCCTTCGGGCAAGCGGCCTGTCTCCAACGAACGACGAGAAGCAAGCGCTTTCGCAGCAAAACCAATGACCAGCGCAGTGAGTTTGCCCGCACCGTCATGCCCGGAAACGAGCGTTCGCTCACCGGCAAGGAAGCGCCGAATAATTTCGCATTGATCGACCGTAAGATCAGCAAGGCCGGCGGCCTCAAGATTCTTTTGCAGTTGTTCGGGGAGATTGTCTAAAGTCATAGACGTATTTTGAGCATAGGAAACTGTCCACACCGAGCGTTGCCTTCTTGGCAACTGGACTTCAGGAGGCGCGGCTCAACGCGCTGAACCTCTTGCGAACAGAAAGGAGGCTCCGAAGTGCTCTGAACGGGCAGCTTGCAAAAACGCTGGCGGAGACCGCTCGCGGCTTCACATATAGTGTTTGAGTCTTTTTGATGGCGCCGCGGCGCAAGAGCGCGAGCAGATCATCCGTTCTCGTCACATGCAGCCTTAAGGAGCGAGCGACCTGATTTCAATGTCTAAACAGATGACCGCAGACTCGGAAATCGTCGCGGCTGACGGACTCAGAAGCCCGCCTCAATTTGGAATGTCCAACAGCCGAGCGAACTCGATGCGGATGGAGTGCGGCTGTTCTTTGCGGCTTCAATACCGCGTTCCTCATTTTAATGGCGGCGGCCGCGTGCGCAAGAGCTTGCAAGAGCTTATATGCGCTTCGTCTTCAGCCGTTATGATTTCATCCGTATGAAATGCCAGCTGAAGACCATTCGAAGACAGTTCGGCAATCCTCTCCAACCCTAATTTGGCAAGGAATACCATCATGGCACTCGAAAAACTCATTATTGAAGATATTGTCGAAGGCACTGGCCCCGGCGTTGCAGCCGGTGACCGCATCTCCGTGCACTATACGGGTAAATTCGAGGACGGCACCGTTTTCGATTCCAGCGTGGAACGCGGTGAACCCATCGATTTCACCTGCGGCGTCGGCATGGTTATCCCGGGCTGGGATCAGGGCCTCATCGGCCTCAAGAAGGGCGGCAAACGCCGCCTTTCGATCCCCTATGCTCTGGCCTACGGCGAGGCCGGCTATCCAGGCGCCATTCCGCCCAAGGCTGATCTCTACTTTGATGTGGAGCTTGTCGGCATCAAGTGATCTGAGTGCTCACGCTGATCCTAAGGCCGCCGAAACTTCGACGGCCTTTGTTTGGGTTGGATATTGCTTTGAAGGCTGAAGCGGTTTTCAGAGTCCCAGAATCGGCGCCTTGGCCCCGAATCGAGCCAGCAATTCCCCTGATTCGCACACGGGCAGACCCATGATTGCGGAATAACTGCCTGAAATGCGGCAAATGAAAAGTCCTGCTGCGCCTTGAATGCCGTAGCCGCCTGCTTTGTCATACGGTTCAGCCGTAGCCGCATAGGCCGCAATTTCAGCATCAGAAAGCTCACGCATTTCAACGGTTGACGTCACCACCACCGAATCCCATTCGGCGCGGCTAACCCCCACCGCCACTGCGGTACGCACTTCGTGCGTGCGTCCCGACATGCTTCGCAAAAAAGCTTCCGCCTCCGCACGATCGCGAGGCTTTCCGAGAACCCGGCCGTCAAGGCTCACTACTGTATCAGCCGCCAAAACCGGACGGTCCTCTCTGGCATCGGGCAGTTCATTGCGTGCGCAAAGCCCATCCATAAGCTTCACAACGGCAGTGCGCAGTACATAGTCCTCAGGCGTTTCGCCCGGCTTTTCCTCTTCATCGCCGGCAAACCAACCACGAGGCGCCTTTGGGTCAGCGAGCACAACGGGTTCCCAGCCGAGATTGGAGAGAATTTCGCGGCGGCGCGGACTTTTGCTGGCCAAATAGATAAGCGTATCCATCTCTCTTCCTCAGGCGCGGTGGTAAGGGTGCCCGGCTTCAATTGACCAGACGCGGTAGAGCTGCTCGGCAAGAAGCACGCGTGCTAGTGCATGGGGCAGCGTCATTGCCGAGAGACGAACTGTCGCTCGCGCAGCAGCCTTCACCTCGGGTGCAAGGCCATCCGGTCCGCCGATGACGAAAACCACACGATCGCCTTCGCCGCCCCACGCATGCATTTGCCGAGCAAGATCGACCGTTGTCAGATCTTTGCCGTGCTCATCGAGCACCACTACAAAATCACCTGGTTCGATCGCAGCAAGAAGGCGCTCAGCCTCAAGCTGCATCAGCTTCGCTGGCGTTTGTCCGGCGCGATGCTCCGTGCGAATTTCCTTCAGATCCACACTCCAGCTGCGAGGAAAACGAGCAAGGTACCCCCGCACGGCTTCCTGCGCCCAATCGGCAATGTGCTGACCAACGGCAAGAATGCGCACTCGCATTATTCGGCGCTCTGCTCGGACTTATGCGCACGATGCGGCATCAGATGCGGAGCGCATTCCGTCTGAGCCTTGAGGAAAAGCTCCTTGCCGCCCCAGATTTCTTCAAGGTTGTAATAGTCGCGAACATTGGGCTGCAGCACGTGACAAACAACCTGACCGCAGTCAACCAGCACCCATTCGCCCGTGTCGTCACCCTCCATGCCAATCACGCTGCCGCCGGCTTCCTTGACAGCATGCGAAACTGCATACGCGAGGGCCCGAGTCTGACGGCCGGAAGTGCCCGAGGCGATCACGACACATTCAAACTGATCTGTAAGTTCTTCCGTATTGAAGACCTTGATATCGCGCGCTTTGACGTCTTCAAGAGCGTTGATGATGGTTTGAGTAAGCGTTTCGAGTTCCATTGATTTCTCTTTTAAACTGAATTCCTTCTGCCTCCAAAGGCAGTCGGTTAAATAAATTTTTTTTAATCGTGCGCACCGTAAAGTCCGCGGCCGCGCATATAGGCAGCCACTTCAAGCGGCAGCCATCCGTCCACGCATTTCATGGCGACCGCAAAAGGCAACCTCCGTATCAGGCGCCGCACTTCGGTAGCACTAGCCTCGTGTGGGGCCATTTCGAACTGCGCAATGCGTCCAAAAGTCGTGGTTGTCAGCAATTCAGGCGCCGTCCACCGATCTGCGCTCCAGGCTTCGACCTCTGCAGACGCTGAAAGCGGTGCGCCGGCGCGCCGGCAAATGCCGAGCGAAGCATAGTCAAGAAGATTGCGCCAGTGTTTCCAGGTATGAAGGTTTGTCCATTGATCACCCCCCAGAATAAGAACCAGCGGAATCGCAAAGCCCAACCGTCGACGCAATGCCATCAGCGTATCAATCGTATAGGTGGGACCAAGCCTCATGAGTTCAATTGTCTCAATCCCAATGCCTGCATCTCGGTCTGTTCCGACAGCGAGCTGGAGCATTTCCAAGCGCTCCTGTGCCGGCGTGCCTAAATCCTTCTGCCATGGCGCTCCCGCCGGCAGCAAATCCACCCGCACCAGACCCAGTGCCCTGCGCGCTGCGCGTGCAAGTTCCAGATGACCGCAGTGCACCGGATCAAATGTGCCGCCAAGCAGACCGATACCGCGAGGAATCATGATGGATTCTTCACAAGCGAAGCAAAACCGCGAACGGCCCGACCATTCTGAAATTCCACACCAAGCCAATCGAGTTCCAGCTCCTGCAGTCCGCGGGCATTTTTGAGAAAGCGCTGGCTAAACCAGAACTGCCAGCCGAACCCATCGTTATAAGACGGAATGCCGACAGCCTCTGCCGATTGTTTAGGCGTCATGTCAAGACCGACGCGACCGAGACGTACGGGGAGGTCAGTACCAACAAGTTTTCCGCAGTGAGCTGGAATTCGCTCGGACGTTACGCGTTCAATCTGAGCTTCTGTAACGGTTTTCAGATCCGACGAAATGAGCCAGAGCAATATGGGTTTGCCGCTCTCCGTTCCCTCAAAGCACGCATAGTCGCGCTCAAAAAGACCGGTTCCTTCCCGCAGACGGGCTGCACCCCAACGAAGCGCAGCCGTTTCGAGTTCGGCTTCGCCCAGCTGCAGCCGCTCGCGCCCTATCTGCACATAGGCTGCCGGCGGCTCAGCCAAAGTCGCCGGCGCATTCAGTGCCGTCGACGGATAACCAAAAGGAGCAGTATGCGCACCATTATCCCCAAGTGAACCGGCAGAAGCGCCGGACACGGGCAGAACTAAAGTGAGCGCAGCAAGCGCAAAGAAGCGGAACGTTCCTGATTTTGTCATAAGGTCCAGAAATAGCATTCCGGCAAAGACCGGGACTGAGAACGACATTAGCATTCTCAGTCCCTCTCTGCGGGGAGATTTGCACACAAAGGCTCATCATCCCGAAACAGTTTGTTGGCTGGCAATCAGCGGTTGATCGCTCGCCAGCCAATGTCTCGGCGCATCTGCATACCGTCGAACTTAACACCGTCGGCAAGCTTGTAGGCCATCATTTGCGCCTGCGCCAAAGGTGAGCCCAGTCCCACGGCACAAAGCACGCGGCCGCCGGATACGACCACACGTCCCTGCTCATCGGTCTTCGTACCCGCATGAAAAATACGCGAATCAGCAGTATTTTCAGGCAATGTGATCACGGCCCCTTTTTCCGGAGAAGTCGGGTAGCCCTTCGCGGCCAGCACGACACCCAATGCACTGCGCGGATCCCAGTCGATCTCAGCCGTATCGAGCTTGCCGTCGATGGCCGCCTCAACCGTTTCGGCGAAGTTGCTGCGAATACGCATCATGATAGGCTGCGTCTCCGGGTCACCCATGCGGCAGTTGAATTCAAGCGTGCGAACGTCATTGGTCCCATCAGCACGGCGCTTGATCATCAGGCCGGCATAGAGGAAACCCGTGTAACGGATGCCGTCGCGAGCCATGCCTTCCACCGTCGGGCGAATGATTTCACGCATCACCTGATCATGAATTTCTGGCGTCACTACCGGCGCGGGGGAATACGCACCCATGCCGCCCGTGTTGGGACCCTGATCGTGATCGAGCAGACGCTTATGATCCTGGCTCGTGGCGAGCGGGAGAATATGTTCACCGTCGACCATTACGATGAAGGAAGCCTCTTCACCTTCAAGGAAATCCTCAATGACCACGCGAGCACCGGCAGCACCAAACTGATGCCCTTCAAGCATGGAATCAATGGCTGAGACAGCTTCTTCAACGGTCATGGCCACGACCACCCCTTTGCCCGCAGCCAGCCCGTCTGCCTTAACGACAATCGGCGCGCCCTTCTTTTCCACATAGGCTCGAGCCGCAGCCGGATCCGTGAAAGTTTCGTAGTCAGCAGTCGGGATGTGGTGACGCTTCATGAAAGCCTTGGCAAAATCCTTCGAACTTTCGAGCTGAGCAGCCGCTTTGGTCGGCCCGAAGATCTTGAGGCCAGCAGCGCGAAAGTCGTCCACTACGCCAGCGGCAAGCGGCGCCTCAGGACCAACAACCGTAAAGGCCACACCTTCACGACGCACAAACTCGATCAGTTCGGCGTTGCTCTTAAGCGCAATGTTTTCAAGTGCGGGTTCCAGAGCCGTGCCAGCATTGCCCGGCGCAACAAAGACCTTTTCAACGCCGGCACTCTGGGAGAGGCGCCAGGCCAGGGCGTGTTCGCGGCCGCCGCTGCCGATAACAAGAAGCTTCATGAAAAAAATTCTCTCTTAGGAAGGAGGATAAAAAGGAATACTGTGGGGTACTTGATGCGCGATCGGCCGAGCCGCTCATTCAAAGCGCTCGGCCGATCAGATTCTGACGCGACGCGGACTGCCGCTGGCGCAGTTTTATTCTTCGTCTGGAAGATCAAGCTCTGCCGAGCAGTAAACCTGCTGAACGTCGTCGAGCTCGTCGAGGGCGTCAATCAGGCGCTGCATGCGGGCGGCCTCTTCACCGGCAAGATGCGTTTCATTGGTCGGCTTCCAGGTGATTTCTGCCATTTCAGGCTTGAGACCAGCCGCTTCAAAAGCTTTCGAAACCGCGTCGAACGCTTCAGGAGCGCAGGTCACCTCAATGGAGCCGTCTTCGTCAGAAATCACGTCTTCGGCACCCGCATCAAGCGCGACTTCCATCACCTGGTCTTCTGTCGCTACACCGGGAGCAAAGAAGAAATCACCAACATGGTTGAACATAAAGGCTACGGAACCTTCCGTGCCGAGATTGCCGCCATTCTTGGAAAGAATATGACGCACATCGGCCACCGTACGCACGCGATTGTCTGTCGTGCAATCGATAATGAGCGCTGCGCCGCCGACGCCGTAGCCTTCGTAGCGAACGTCTTCGTAGGAGACTCCTTCGAGCTGACCCGTGCCCTTGAGAATAGCGTTCTGAATCGTGTCCTTCGGGACATTGCCGCCGCGCGCCTTGATAAGCGCGAGACGCAGACGGGAATTCGTGTCAGGATCGCCCCCGCCCATTCGAGCGGCTACGATGATTTCACGGACGAGCTTCGTCCAGAGATTGGAGCGCTTGGCGTCCTGGCGACCCTTGCGGTGCTGAATATTGGCCCACTTGGAATGACCCGACATCTTCTTATCAACCTTAAAGGAGTAGTTGTGCGCGGTCACCCGACGCCGGCATCAAGCACCGACTCATCCGCGTAGACCGCCCGCTGCATACTGAATGAAGTGCAGCTGATGAAATTTGTCCGCCTGCGAAACCTCCAGTCCATCCGAGAGGTGCGGAGGATGCGCACGGGAGGGCGTATTTTAAAGCATGCGGCAGAAAAATTCTTTGGAAATGAATGAAGCCGTCCAGTTTTCTATGAAAACGGACGGCTTCACAGCACTTGCAAGGCACTCAAATCCTTGCAGCAATCCTCAAGACTTTTTTATTTCTTGAGCAAAATCGACACGGCATTCGCCCAGACAGCGAGTCCTTTGTCGAGTGCCTTTTCGTCAATATCGAAGCGAGCCGTATGGTGACCAGACGGGCGATCAGCGCCGAGCACAAAGAACGCCGCCTTACCACCGTGCGCCTGAACGCGGCGAGCCAGAATTGTGGCGTCTTCAGATCCGCCGAAGTTCATCGGATCCTTGCGGACGTTCATACCTTCGACGGCATTACCAGCCTGCGTAAGGACGTCGACAAGCGCCTGATCGTTCGTCAAGTCGACTGCTTCACCCATTTTTTCGATGGTGTATTCGCAACCCTGACTCAGTGCGCAGCCCTTGATGATCTGAACAGCGCTGTCATACATATACTGATTGATTTCGCCGGTTTCGCCGCGCACTTCCATCTTCATGACGGCGTGGGACGGAATGACGTTGCGGCCTTCACCCGCGTTGAGCTGCCCCACATTGATGCGAGTCATGCCAGAACCGTGACGAGCAATGCCCAGCAGCTGCACAAACGCATTGCAAGCCGCAGCCATCGCGTTGCGTCCAGCGTTGGGTTCTACGCCGGCATGTGCCGGACGACCCGTATACGTCACATCCATCTTCGTCGTGCAAAGGAATCCATAAGGATTCACGGAAATCTCGCCCGACTTGCACATCATGGCAATGTGAGCACCGAGGAAGAAGTCTGCATCATCAACAATGCCTGAGGCTGCCATAGCAGCAGCACCGCGCACACCTTCTTCGGCCGGCTGGAAAAGGAATTTAATGCGGCCCTTCAGCTCGTCCTTATGGTCTGCAACCCAATGCGCCAAAGCCAGCCCCGTCGACATATGAGCATCATGACCACAAGCATGCATCAGACCCGGTCGAGTTGACTCAAAGCCTTCCGACTGCGGAATGTGATCCTGCTCCGTCGATTCCGTCACCGGCACACAGTCGATGTCAAAGCGCACCGCAAGCGTGGGACCAGGGCGTCCCGTATCCAGAATGCCGCAGCAGCCCGTATAGCCCTCAGTTGCTTTCAGAAAATCTTCGCTCACACCGTTTTTGCGTGCATAGGCGATGCCGGCATCAACAACCTTCTGGCTGCGTCCAAGACAATTTTCAGGATTAATTACTTTGGTGCCGAGCAGCACCTGATAGCCGTACTCCTTGAGCTTTTCCACGATGAAGTTCGTCGTTGTGAATTCGCTCCAACCTTCTTCGGGCATCGTATGCAGATGACGACGAATTGAAATCAGTTGGTCATGGTACTTGGCAACACAAACGGACATTTTCTTCTCTTCTCCTTTTGGGGTGGGTCTTTAAGAGCGGGAGACTCAGCCGCGAGCCGAATCTTTCCTCTCCTGCCTGCGATTATGGTCATCCTAACCATTTCGTGACAGTAGGTGAAATATCCTACCTACTCACTTAATTCGGGCAGTTTCCGAAATATCAACTATTTTTTCTCGATTTATCAATACGAATAGCTGAAATGTAAAGGATATTTCAAATTTACCCACGATCAAGAATCTAGTATGTTCTGGCTACTCCTCTACCTTTTATGGGTATTTCGTTGGTAGTATTTTTTTGATTTTTCAAAGGAGAGAAGTATCTCAGGGCGGTGCAGCAACACCTGCATCCCCAAGGATGCGGCTTCCTATTTATTCCCAGATCCTCGACCTGTTTGCGCAGGATACAGCCTTTGAAGGTTTTCATGACTGAGCAGTATTCACTTGACCTCGACGAAGCCCAGTTCGCCAAAATGCTTTTCGACCATGTTCGGGAAATGAGCAAAGATGTGGCAGGCGTAACCCGCCAAGGCTACGGCCCGCTTGAAACCCAAGTGCTTGAATACCTGAAAGGCATCGGGGGAAAGCTTGACCTTGATATCCAAACCGACCTCGCCGGCAACGTCTGGATGACCCTGCCGGGAACAGATCGAACCCTTCCCGCCTTCGTGTCCGGAAGTCATGCCGACAGCGTACCGCAGGGCGGTAATTACGACGGTCTTGCCGGCATTGTCGCAGCGCTCTGCGCCGCCCATTGGATGCGCCGCCATCATTACACGCCTAAGCGCGACTTCACCGTCCTGATGATGAGGTGCGAAGAGAGCTCTTTCTTCGGCAAAGCCTACGTAGGTTCGCTTGGCATGATGGGAAAACTCACCGCCGCAGATCTTGCACTTAAACACCGTTCTACAGGCGAGACGCTCGGTGAATGCATCCGCTCCTGCGGCGTCGATCCTGAGCGGTTAACGACAGGCGAACCTGTCATTGACCCAAAGCGTATTGCAGCTTTTGTCGAACTTCATATCGAACAGGGACCCACGCTCACCAGTCAGACCTTGACACGTACAGGCATCGTCACCGGCATTCGCGGCAATATTCGCCATAAAAACGTTAAAGTGCTCGGCGAAACGGCGCACTCTGGAGCCGTCAATAAAGAATATCGTCACGACGCGGTTATGGCTGCCGCCCGTCTCATCTCCCGTATGGAGGACCGCTGGCAAGCTCGACTGGATGCGGGGGACGACCTCGTCTTCACCGTAGGCGTTATCAAAACCGCACCTACAGCCGCCATTTCAGTTATTCCCGGCGAAGTGTCCTTCACGGTTGACATGCGGAGTCTTTCGATGGATACCGTTAAGGCCTTCCATGAAGACCTGCTTGCAACTGCCCGCAGCCTTGCTGCAGAGCGCGGGGTTCGTTTTGAGTTCGATACACCCCTATATACGCAGCCTGCGCATGTGGACGCCTCTCTTGCCAACCGTCTTGAAGCAAGCGCCAAACGAGCCAGCATTCCTGTAATGCGCCTGGCGTCAGGAGCAGGACATGATTCTGCAGTTCTTGGCAACTGCGGCATTCCTGTCGCGATGATATTCGTCGCGAATCAGAAAGGCTCACACAACCCTCACGAAGCCATGGAGCTCGAAGACTTTATAAAGGGCGCAGAACTGCTGCGCCATGCCGTTGAAGACTTCGATCTTTAAATACTTTCTCCGGCGGGATCACTCGGCAGTCTCTCTGCGGTTCCGGCGTATTAGATAAATAGAATGGAAAATAGACAAATCCGAGTTCTGGTGGTGGATGAATATCCGCTCTTTCGAAAGGGAATCACAGATGTCCTTGCCAGTCACCCGGACTTTCAGGTGATAGGGGCAACGGCTGATGACAAGACGGCTCTCTCCTTGTTGAGCCTTAAGCCGGATCTTCTTGTGCTCGACTTGGATGCCCAAGGCTTTTCGCCGACGGACCTCTTGAGCGAAGTTAAGTACCGTCTGCCGTCCTGCCGCACTCTGATGCTTCTCAATAAAGCGGAAAGCTCGCAAGTTCTGATGCAGGCAATTCGTCTCGACGCCAACGGTTTCATTCTGCGAACCGTTTCCACCGACGAATTCATCGATCAGCTCAAACTTGTGCACTCTGGAGGCATGGCCGCATCAGACAAGATCACTGCGGCGCTGGCGGATCATCTGCGCACGAGAGTACAGAAGAAACCAGCAAAAGACCCTTCCATTACGCAGCTCCTTACCAATCGTGAGTACGAAGTGCTCTGCTGCGTTGCCTCTGGCCTGGCCAACCGTGAAATTGCACAGGTTCTCAAAATCACGGACGGCACAGTCAAAGTCCACGTGAAACACCTGCTGAAGAAACTCAAATTCCGCTCACGTGTTGAAGCGGCAGTTTGGGCTTCTGAACATGACTTCCGCCTCTCTCCAGATCAGTTGACTCAATACGGCTTTGACCGTCCGTCATCCAATCCTGAATTTGATGACGAGTAATTCCGGGCAAGTTTTTTTGAGTTACAAGGCCGTCGATCTCTAAACGAGATGGACGGCTTTTTTTGCACTCTTGGAGCGCAGACGCATCAAAAACAAAACGGGAACGTATCCCGAAGGAGCGTTCCCGCTTTGTTTTGCTCGTCTGAGCCGGTCGAGTCAGAGCATGTTCATCGACCGACGCGAACTACATCTAATGTCCTCACGAATAGTCGTTTTTTAGATGTAGCCGTAGAGCTTGCCGAACACCCAGCCCATGGCCGTGGCGGTCAGAACACCAATAAGACCCGGGACGATGAACGAGTGGTTGATCACGAAGCGGCCGATGTGGGTCGTGCCGGAGCGGTCAAACTGAAGAGCCGCCAAGTCGGACGGATACGTCGGCAGAATGTAGTAGCCGTAGCAAGCGGACGAGAAGGCAACCACGAGTCCCGGAGGCGTACCGATCTGCAGAGCAACCGGAACGATTGTGGCAATAGCAGCTGCTTGCGAATTCACGAGCTTCGACACAAGGAGAAGTACCAAAGCATACGTCCACGGAGCAGCCTTCACCCACTCAATCAGAATCACCTTCAGATCAGCCAAGTGGGCCATGAACATCGTATCGGCCATCCAAGCCACGCCGTATACAGCCACGATTGCAACGCAACCAGCATGGAACACCGTGGTCTTACTGATGAGCGCAGCGCGAACGCCGCAGAACATCACCATCAAGGCACCAGCGGTCAGCATGCACATCTGAATAAGCTGCGTCATGCCGAGGGGCTTCTTGCCGACAACCGGACGCAGGCTCGGTTCAGAACCAAGGAGCGCAACGAAAGCAATCGTGGCGAGGAAGATCCAGAGGGAGGCCCAAGCCGTCTTCGGGAAGACCTTACCGATCAGCGTCGTGGTTTCACCGTAGACGTACTTCTTCTGTTCCGGATCGGAAATCAGCTTCTGGAAATCCGGATCCTTGTCGAGATCCTTGCCGCGGAAGGACGAATACGTGCATTCAGCGAACAGACCGACGATAGCGGCCGGAATCACGATGGAGAAGAGCTGGACAAAGCCGAAAGGATGTCCGCCGACCTGATAACCGTCCAACAGGGCAATCATCGACACGGCAGCAACTGCAGCCGGCGAGCAGATCACACCCATCTGAGCAGCAATGGTCGAAGCGGCCATCGGACGTTCAGGACGAATGTTGTTCTTGATCGCTACGTCGTAAATAATCGGCAGCATCGTGTAGACGACGTGGCCGGTACCGCAGAGCACCGTCAGGAACCAGCAGATGTACGGGGCCACATAAACCACCGCACGGGGGTGACGACGCAGAACGCGTTCTGCGATCTGAAGCAGGCAGTCAAGACCGCCCGCAGCCTGAAGCGCTGCAGAACCGCAGACCACAGCCAAAATCGTCAGAATAACGTCAACAGGCGGCTTGCCAGGCTTCACACCGAAACCGAAGACCAGCACGAGCAGACCGATACCACCGATCAGGCCGAGAGCCATACCGCCCTTGCGAGCGCCGTAGAACAGGGCAATCAGAACGACTACCAACTGTATCCAAAAATCATATCCGAGCATGTCTTTTCTCTCTTTGGAGTGAGGACGATCGAATTATCGGCGCCTCTGCTCAAAAAGGGGTACGAATTCATTCGACCTTTGACTAAGTACAAAGATTTACAAAGACCGAGGTTTCGATTTACATTTCTGCATACAGCTTCTAAGCAAAACACCTTATGTGCGCATATTTTCTATGATTTTTATAGAAATGAGCAAGAAATACCCTGTCTATTCATTGAATAATTTAGGGGTGGGGGATATCGCTGAGATTTTTGCACAATCGAGGATGCTTACGAAGGGAGTACCTCTATCGAATTAGTCGTTTTCACCTTCTCCAACATCCAATTTCCTCACAAAACGCTCAGCCTCCTTCTCTAAGATGAACGGGTGTTCTCATCTTTTCGCTTCTTTGCGTGTCTGAGGTGGTGCTCTGCTGCAGCCTTCGTTATCCTCGTGCGCAAAGTTGTCTGAACCATCCTTTCCTGACCCAATCATGAACCGCACCCTCGTCTGCTGCGCCGCCATGAGCATGTTCTGCTCGCTGATGCTTGCCGGCTGCAAGACCCAAAGCTCCGCTCCCGCCCCACGCGAACCGCTCCCGGTAGATATTGTCGCCGTCAAGGCTGCCGATGAAGCGCATTGGCTTGAAACCATCGGTCAGGCTGAAGCCGCTGCCGCCGTCTCGGTAACGACCCAGGCAACCGGACGCATCATCGCGCAGCGCTACACAGAAGGCGACTTTGTGGAAGCCGGCGCCGTGCTTTTTGAAATCGATCCGGCCAACCTTAAGACGCAATTAGCGTCCGCAGAAGCATCCCGTCGAGCGCTTGAAGTCGAATTTGCGCAAGCTGACCGTGAGTTTCAACGTGCGGAAAAACTCTGGAAAGCCCAAGCAGCAAGTCAGAAGGACTACGACGATGCAAAGAGCCTGAAAAACAAAACCGCTAACGAACTTGCACAGGCCAGGGCTGCCGAAAATGAAGCCCGCATCAATTTGGATTGGACCGCCGTACGTGCCCCGGCATCAGGATATGTTTCTAAAGCACTCTTCAATCCCGGCTCAGTTGTCGTAAAAGACAGCACCGTACTCGCCACCATCACTCAGAAAAATGATGTACGAGTCCTTTTTGCCCCGTCAGACCGAGATCTTGCCGGAGCCGATATCTCAACAGCAACCCGCGTACGGGTCTTCCGCGCCTCCGGTGAGGAACTCCCTGCATCACTAGATTACGTAGCACAGACTTTTGACGCTAAAAACGGCACGCGCACGATGCGCGCCAAAATTCCAGCTGACTCCGGTGTGCTGCCGGGTGAATTCTTGCGTATCCGCTTTATGACCGCAGTCGATCGCGGAGCCTGGCGCGTACCGCAGCGCTGTGTCAAGCAGCTCCCCGACGGCACCTATTCCGTTTTCGTGATGCAGGACGGCAAAGCCATTCAAAAAGCAGTTGAAGTCGGCTTGTGGGAAGGCACCGATTGGATCGTGACCAAGGGGCTTGCCGACGGCGATCTAGTCATCACCAACCAGTTAATTAAACTGCAAAACGGTACCGCAGTGAAGGCTGCCGCGAAGAGCTCTGAAAAGACGGCGGGTTGAGGCTATGCTGAGTCAATTCTGTATTCGCCGTCCGATTTTTGCGACGGTTCTCTCGCTCTTCATTGTTCTTTCCGGGCTCATCGCGCTGAGGGTGCTGCCGCTTTCACAGTACCCCAACATCACTCCGCCCTCAGTACGCGTCTCGGCTACCTATGACGGCGCCGATGCCGAAACAATTGCCCGCACGGTAGCTCAGCCTATTGAAGATCAGCTCTCAGGGATTGAGGGGCTGCTTTACTTCACCACCAGTATCCGCTCAAGCGGCGACATGGCCATTCAATGCGTCTTTGACGTCGGCACCAATCCGAATGACGCCATGCTTGAGATCAACAACCGCGTACGTACGGCCGAGCGTCGGCTTCCCGCAAAAGTTCGCGACCAGGGCGTCTCTGTAAGAAAGCGAAGCGAAGATGAGCTCCTCATGATGGCGCTCTATTCGCCTGATAAATCCATGACGGCGTCGGACATGGCCGACTACGCCAATCTCAATATTGTCGATGAATTAAAACGCCTTCCTGGCATCGGTGACGTTTCCGTGTTCGGCAACGTTCAGTCGGCCATGCGCATTTGGCTTGATCCGGATCGGATGAGCAAGCTTGGCGTCACGGTCAAAGACGTCGACAACGCCGTGACTGCGCAGAACGCCCAGCATGCCGTCGGTCGCGTCGGCACCTCTCCCACGCTGCCCGAACAACAGCTCTTCTACAAAATTACCACTCCAGGACAGCTCCTCACACCGGATCAGTTTGCCGGCATCGTTGTCAAAAGCGACGGCCCCAATGGACTGGTTCGTCTGCGCGATATCGCTACTACGGAAGTTGGCAAACGCAGTTATGAATTCCGTGTTGATATGAATGGGCAGCCAGGCGTCAATATCGGCGTCTACCTTCAGACGGGTGCAAACGCCATGGCGGCTGCTTCAGTAGTTAAAGCCCGCATCACCGAACTCGCCCAGCAATTCCCGAAGGGACACCTCGACTACACCATCACGAACGACACGACAGTCTTCGTCGGCGCATCGCTCAATGAGGTGTACCGCACGCTCATGGAAGCGGGCATTCTCGTTCTGCTCGTGGTTTTCGTCTTCCTGCAGAGTTGGCGCGCCACGTTGATCCCAATGCTGGCTGTTCCGGTGAGCCTGATTGGTACGATGGCCGGACTCTGGCTCTGCGGCTTTTCGCTCAATACGCTCACGCTCTTTGCCATGACGCTTGCTATCGGCATTGTGGTTGACGATGCCATTGTGGTTCTTGAGAACGTTGAGCGTTTAATGCGCACCGAAAAGCTCTCACCCTACGATGCGTCCATTAAGGCCATGAAGGAAGTATCCGGCGCGCTCGTCGCAATCGTCCTGGTGCTCTCTGCCGTCTTCATTCCTGTGGCATTTCTCGGCGGCATTGCGGGCGAACTGTATCGACAGTTCTCCGTGACCGTTGCCATCGCCGTGGTGATCTCCGGATTTGTTGCACTGACGCTCACGCCTGCGCTCTGCGCCATTCTTTTAAAACCTACCGGCGATAAGCCTGTCTCTAAGCCTTTCCGACTCTTCAATCAGGGACTTGCTGCCTTCACGATGGCTTTTCTGCAGGTCGTGCGCGCAGCACTGAAGCACAGAATTGCATCTGCATTGATCCTCATAGCCGTTTGCATAGGCGGGTGGCAGCTTCTGCAGATTACACCGACATCTTTCATTCCTAAGGAAGACCAGGGCGTCGTGCGTATGGCGGTGCAACTCCCTGAAGGTTCTGCTTTCCCGCGCACGGAAGAAGTTGCAGAAGGATTTCTAAAGAAGATTCAATCGCTCGACGGCGTACAAAACGTCGTTACCATGATGGGTTTTGACACGCTCGGCAGTGACATCAAGGCCAATGCAGCGACATTCATTCTTCAGCTCAAGCACTGGAATGAACGTCAGCAGACTGCCGACGACTACCAGCAGCAGCTTACGAAATGGCTGCGCGAAAGTCCTGATGCCCGCGGCATTGCCGTGCTGCCGGCTCCGATTCCCGGGCTTGGCAGCTCTAACGGCTTCTCGGGTTACCTGACCTCCCACGGCTCGGACAATCCGCTGGTGCTGCAAGGAATTGCTGAGGGCTTCATCGCCGAACTTTCCAAGCGCCCGGAACTTACCGGTCTGCGCACATCGCTTACTGCCGACAGCCCGCAGCTGCTGCTTACGGTCGACAGAGACCGTGCCTACGCGCTGGGCGTGGACGTTGATGATGTCTATGAAACCATCTCCGCCATGATGGGAAGCTCTTACATCAATGACTTCACCCGCAACGGCAAAACCTACCGCGTTGTCATGCAGGCTGAAGCGAAATATCGCTCGCTGCCGTCCGATATCGGCCGCGCGAGCGTACGCGCCTCATCAGGAGAAATGGTTCCAATATCAACCCTCGTCACCTGGGAGCGCGTTTCAGGACCAGACTCTCTCACCCGCATGAACGGATATCTTGGTTCTCAGATCATGGGAGCCGCTATCCAAGGCGTTTCCTCAGGCGAAGCGATCCGAATCGTAGAAGAAACTGCCCGCGACTACCTGCCGCCAGGCTATCAGGTTGAATGGATCGGTCAGGCCTACCACGAAAAGCGTATCGGCGCATCGTCAGCGACAGCCTTTGGTTTCGGTCTGCTCGTGATGTTCCTGATTCTTGCAGCGCTTTATGAACGTTGGTCGCTCCCAATCGCCGTGGTGCTGGCTGTGCCGTATGCATTCCTTGGTGCCATGACGGCCGTCTGGCTGCGCGGAACGGCAAACGACATCTACTTCCAAATCGGTCTGCTCGTTCTGATTGGACTCACTGCGAAGAATGCAATTTTGATCGTAGAGTACGCCGAACAGAAAATGGAGGAAGACGGTAAAGGGCCGTTTGATGCCGCTATTGAAGCTGCCGGGCTGCGGCTGCGGCCCATTTTGATGACTTCGCTCGCCTTCATTTTGGGCGTCACCCCGATGCTTCTAGCCACGGGAGCAGGTTCTGCTGCCCGCCACTCGATGGGTACGGGTGTTTTCGGCGGCATGCTTGCTGCAACCTTTATTTCAACCATCTTCGTGCCGGTCTTCTTCACTTGGTTTGCGAAGAAGCGCAAGGCAAAGCGATGATTCGCTGCTGAGGACAGTTGAAAAAGCCCGAAATCGATTGACGATTCCGGGCTTTTTTATGGGGTCAATTTTGAGTGCGAAGATTATTTCTTAAAGAAGTTCTTCATCTGCTCAAAAATGCCTTCTGTTTTAGGACTGTGCTTCTCTCCGCCTTCCTTCAAAGAAGCATCGAACTGACGCAACAGATCCTTTTGCTTGCTCGAAAGGTTTACTGGCGTTTCCGTCAGCACGTGGATGTAAAGATCGCCGGGGGTGCCGCTACGCAGATTACGGATACCCTTGCCGCGCAGGCGGAAGGTCTTGCCGCTCTGTGTGCCCTCAGGCAGCGTAATGCGGCTTTCGCCGTCAAGCGTAGGCACTGTGACTTCACCGCCCAGCGCCGCAGTAGCGAACGAGATGGGCAATTCCATGTGAAGATCGTCGCCCTCACGTTCAAAGAACTTGCTGGGCTGTACATGCACCTCAACAAAGAGGTCGCCTGCAGGACCGCCGTTCACACCGGGTTCGCCGCGGCCGGACACGCGGATGCGCTGACCGTCGTTAATACCCGCAGGAATATTGATCTGCAAAACCGTGGTCGTACGCTTCCAGCCCGTGCCCTGGCAGTCGGGACATGGATCCGAAATCACCTCGCCGGTACCGTGGCAGTGCGGACAGGTCTGCTGCACCTGGAAGAGTCCGTTGCTCATGCGGACGACGCCGGCACCACGGCAAGTCGGACACGTCTTCTTCGACGTTCCGGGACGGCAGCCTGAACCCTTGCAGGTTTCGCACTTCTCCCACGCCGGCACACGGATATCCATCTTGCGGCCGTGTGCAGCATCCTCAAAGCTCACTTCAACCGTGAAGCTCATATCGTTGCCGCGAGTCGGCTGCGGGCCCTGAGGACCCGCTCCGCGGCCTCGTCCGCCGCCGAAAAGATCGGAGAAGATGTCGCCGAAGGCGCTCTGGAAGTCCGCTCCGCCGTTCATCCCGCCGAAGCCTCCAAAACCGCCCTGACCGCCGCCGAAACCGCCGGCCGCATTCGGATCTACGCCGGCCTTGCCGAAACGGTCGTAGGCTGCGCGCTTTTGCTCATCGGAGAGCACGGCATATGCCTCACCCACCTCTTTGAACTTCGCCTCAGCGGCTTTATCGCCGGGGTTGCGATCAGGGTGGTACTTCATGGCAAGGCGACGATACGCTTTCTTGATCTCGTCCTGAGATGCCCCGCGCTCAACGCCGAGCACCTCATAGTAGTTTTGTTCAGCCATGGTCTTCTGCTGGTTTTCCGTATGAACGAAACGCTCATACGATTCTTATACGTTGAAAAGGAACCGCTGGACAGGATCCCGCCGCTCCTTCGTCAGGCATCTTAATTTGAAAGTGCCTGAAAGCACTACGGGCGGACTTCTCTTTCCGGAGGAATCCGCCCGTGAAGGGTCGAAGCCCTTGAGCTTGGAAGATTACTTCTTCACATCCGTGAAGTCAGCGTCAACGACATCATCGTCCTTGCCGCCCTGCTGCTGACCCTGCTGGGACTGGGCCTGCTGAGCCTGTGAAGCTTCTGCAGCAGCCTTGTTCATCTTTTCGCCGATCTTCTGCGCAGCAGTCATCAGACGTTCAACAGCAGCATCAATGGCAGCTTTGTCTTCGCCCTTGACCTTCTCTTCAACATCCTTGATGGCATCTTCGCAAGCAGCGCGGTCAGCGCTTTCGACCTTCTCTCCGAACTCCTTCAGGGTCTTCTGAACCTGACCCACGGCCGCATCTGCGGTGTTGCGGGCCTGAGCGAGTTCGAAGCGGCGGTGATCCTCTTCCTTATTGGCTTCAGCGTCCGAAACCATGCGCTTGATTTCCTCTTCAGAAAGTCCAGAGCTGGCCTTGATGGTAATCGTGTTTTCCTTGCCGGTAGCCTTGTCCTTGGCAGACACGTGCAGAATGCCGTTGGCGTCAATGTCGAACGTCACTTCAATCTGCGGCAGTCCACGCGGAGACGGCGGAATACCTTCGAGGTTGAACTCGCCCAAGAGTTTGTTCGAGGCAGCCATTTCATGCTCGCCTTGATAAACCTTAATAGTCACCGCCGGCTGGTTGTCTTCAGCAGTCGAGAACACCTGCGAATGCTTCGTCGGAATCGTCGTGTTGCGCTTGATCATCGCGGTCATCACGCCGCCCAGCGTTTCAATGCCGAGGGTAAGCGGCGTCACATCAAGGAGCAGCACATCACGGCGTTCACCCGTAAGCACCGAACCCTGAATAGCAGCGCCGATAGCCACCGCTTCATCCGGGTTGACGTCCTTGCGGGGATCCTTGCCGAAGAATTCCTTCACGACTTCCTGAACACGCGGCATACGAGTCATGCCGCCCACGAGGATAACGTCGGTGATGTCGCTCTTATCCTTCTTGGCGTCACGCAAAGCCTTCGAAACCGGTTCAATCGTACGCTGCACGAGGTCTTCAACAAGGCTTTCGAATTTCGCACGCGTAATGCTGATATTCAAATGCTTCGGACCGGTAGCGTCAGCCGTGATGTACGGCAGATTGATTTCCGTTTCCTGACGGCTCGAGAGCTCAATCTTGGCCTTTTCAGCAGCATCCTTCAGACGCTGCAGAGCCAAAACATCCTTCGAGAGATCCACGCCCGTATCACGGCGGAATTCAGTAATCAGATAGTCAACGACGCGCTGATCGAAGTCTTCGCCGCCGAGGAACGTATCACCGTTCGTGGAAAGCACCTCAAACTGCTTGTCACCGTCAACGTTGGCAATGTCAATGATCGAAATATCGAACGTGCCGCCGCCCAAGTCGTACACGGCGATCGTGCGGTCAGACGTGCCGCCCTTGTCCATACCAAAGGCCAATGCTGCGGCGGTCGGCTCATTGATGATGCGCTTCACATCCAGACCAGCAATACGTCCGGCATCCTTCGTCGCCTGACGCTGACTGTCATTAAAGTAGGCCGGCACCGTAATAACGGCCTCCGTCACGGGCTCGCCAAGATAATCCTCAGCGGTCTTCTTCATCTTGCGAAGCACTTCAGCGGAAACCTGCTGCGGCGCAAGCTTCTTGCCGCCCACTTCAACCCACGCGTCACCGTTATCGGCGCGAACGATGCTGAACGGAGCAAGCTGAAGATCCTTCTGAACTTCGGCATCATCAAAGCGACGACCGATCAAACGCTTCACGGCGAAGAGCGTGTTCTTCGGATTTGTGACGGCCTGGCGTTTGGCGGGAGCACCCACCAGAATTTCACCATTGTCAAGATAGGCGACAATCGACGGCGTCGTACGGGCGCCTTCGCTGTTTTCCATCACCTTGACGTGATCGCCTTCCATGACGGCGACAGCGGAATTCGTCGTGCCAAGGTCAATACCGATGATCTTTGCCATGTTTCGTAGTTCCTTAATGTTGCTTCCGCCTTCCGGCGCTCCTCAAAGCTGATCGCTTGCAAGCGCTGAAAGCACGGGTTTTATGAAATCTGTTCTGGGAGATCCTGAAGCTCCTCTGCGAAACTCTCTGATCTCCGTTCCTCTTTAATCCCTATATGGGGACACCCCATTTTTTTTCAAGGGCACGTCTGTAAAAAAACTTGTTTGCTGTTGAGCGGCAAAAAAATCCCGGAAGATCCTTCGATCCGCCGGGACTTGTCTGATATCTGAAAGAGCAGTGTCTCAGCCCTGAGCAACACTCACCATTGCCGGACGCAGTACTCGGCCGGCAATGTTCCAGCCGCGCTGAAACACCTGCACCACCATGCCGGGCTTAACGCCTTCAGGCGCAGGCACCATCGTGATAGCCATATGGAAGTGCGGATCAAACGCCTCACCCTTCGGATCAATCGGCTTCATATCGGACACGTCAAGTGCGTGCATGAGCTGACGATAGGTCGCTTCCATTCCTTCACGGGCGGCGCTGTCCTTGTCGGCAGCCGTGGCTTCAAGAGCCTTCTCAAGACTGTCCACTACCGGAAGCAGGTTCTCCGCGAACTTTTCAATCGCGAATTTACGCGTCTTCACGAGCTCTTCGGACGAACGACGACGGGCGTTCTCAAGATCTGCCATCGCACGCACATAAAGATCGTAGTGCTCAATCACCTTCTGCTCAGCCGCCTTGAGCTGCGCTTTGAGCTCCTGAGGCGTAGGCTCCGCCGTTTCCTTCTTGGCAGCTTCAGCAGGCTTGTCGCTGCACCCGCAGCCGCCTTCAGCGGCGGCAGGCTTGGCTCCGCAGCCGCACTGATGCTCATGATCGTGGTGATCGCCGCATTTTCCGCCGCAGCATTCGCTCTTCTGATTCTGTTCGTTCTGATCGGTCATTTTCTAATCCTGTTCGCTGCCGCCCTTCAGGCGGCAATCAACACTGCTGATGGCCTTTATATGGGGACGAGTTCTATGAATTTCAAGCCGCAGCGTTAAATCCACCCGCCGAGCTCTCGACGAATGATCGTTTCATAGGCTGCCACAGCTTTGTCGCTGTCATTGAGCGCCGGAATGTAGTGGAACGCTCCGTCAGGATTCTCAAGCTGATAGGCGCACCGCAGTTCATCTCCGATTTCTTCAAGCGTTTCCAAACAATCTGCAGCAAATCCAGGACAAATAACATCTACCCGACTGCAGGTTTTTCCCAAACGCTGAACGGTAGGCAGGGTGTAAGGCGTCAGCCACTCTTCACGACCAAAGCGGCTTTGAAAGGCAACCATCCATGAACCCTCGCGAAGCTCAAGACGCTCGGCCAATGCTGCCGCCGTTTCTTTGCACTGCCTCTCGTATACGTCGCCTAATTCCGAACTTTTCTTAGGAATGCCGTGAAAACTCATGACCAGCATGCCGCCCACTTCATCATGCCGCCCAAACTGCTCCCATGACGCCTTCACCTGCGCAGCAAGTGCATCAATATAAGCGGGTTCCAGATGATAGTCGCGCACCGTGCGAAGCGACGGCTGGCTGCGCATTTTCAGCATGGTCGAGAGGACTTCGTCAACACAAGCCGCCGATGTCTGCGCGGCGTACTGAGCAAACATCGGCATCACAAGAACCTTTTCGCAAGATGCAGCAAGTGACTTAAAGACCTTCTTCACATTGGGGTTGCCGTAGCGCATTGCCCATTCGACCTTCACATCTGCGCCCAACGCCGCCTGCAGTTTTTCAGCAGTTTTTCGTGTGTGGACAATCAAGGGCGAGCCGTCCTTTGTCCAAACACCCTTATATCGCTGCGCCGACTTGGCCGGACGTACCGTCAGAATGATGCCGTGCAAAATGGGCCACCACTTCCATTTAGGCAGTTCAATCACACGTTCATCAGAAAGAAACTCTGCTAGGTAGCGGCGAACAGAGGCGGCATCGGGGGTGTCTGGCGACCCAGTATTAATAAGCAGAACTCCGGCTTTGTACTGAGGAGAGAGAGGGTCAGGGAAATTCATGGTGAGAGATATCTCTATTAAGTAGCGGCCATATTTTCGTCGCCACTGCTTAAGCACATCTTGCCGAGCAGTCTTTCGGATACAAAAAACCTCCCGCCAGAAATTCGGTCGGGAGGTCAAACCCAAACTCCCGGAGACTAGCTCCGGGAGGTCCTGATCTGACGCAAAGTCGGCCTATTTATTCTTCCTAATCCATTGTTTTTATTTAATAAAAACTTGACAAGCCTTTGCTTTATCTTTATCATAGTCTATAGTTATTTAATATAGACAACATCATGCCATCTTCGCCAAAACCTTGGTCTTTCTCTACGTACACGGATGCCGATGGGCGTACCTATGTCTACGGCTATCGCAATCGCTGGGATCCGGAAAAGAAACAGTCACGCATTGAGAAACGATGCCATGTCGGGCGTTTGGATCCGCAAACTGGGCAGGTCCATCT
>NZ_QNRV01000022.1 GCF_003315195.1 Sutterella wadsworthensis
GGACGAGTAGCCCGCACCGTCCATGACCTTCTTGCCTTCGAAGCGGCCGCCGTTGACGTCGACCCACACGTTGACGCCCTGAGCGCGCTGCGTGATGATGGACGTACGAGCAGCAACGGTGTCAGCCATCTGGTTGACGGCATCCATCGTCACGGCCTGAGCACCCGTCGTGGCGCCGATGGCGGCGACGTCGTTCAGGATCGTGTTGAGTGTCTGGGTGTTCCACTCATATTTGCCGTTAGAGAATTGCTGGTAGGCAGCAGAAGTCTGCGTCGACACGAGATTGCGGAAGAACACGGCATTGTCGTTGCCGACATTTTCGCCGTTTTCGTACATGGCATAGATGACGCCGAAGCCGGCGCCAGTGATACCGGACTTAGCCAAATCTGCCTGATCTTCCATTTCGAAGCTGAGGACGCCTTTTTCGAGATCAGCTTTGTTGGCACCCATCAGCAGATCGCCTTCGTGGACGAGATCTGCATTGATAGAGGTACCCGACGCGGTAGCTGTCAGACTGATCTTGTCGCCGTTCTTAACGTTGTCAACGTAGAGAACGGAGTTGGCATCCATGTAGACAGGATTTACGAAAACCGACTTCTCACCCGTAGCATCAACCTTAGTTGCATCGACCAAGAGCATCGAGTTGGTACCGATGTTGACGACGTTATTAACAGTACCCTTCGTACCGTTGCCGTCGGCCTTAACGGCGCCTTCGTACTGAACACCCTCAGCGTAGACGACGGAGTTAACGGTCTTGGTATTGATCGAATACTCCTTCTTGGAGGCACTCGTCTTGGCGAGCGTGAAGCCCGTCTTGGCGAAAGCGGCCGTACCGGCGGCGACGTCACTCGTACCGACAGAAACGATCGAGGAGCGGTCAGCTTCAACGGAGGTTCCGCTTGCAGCTTTCTTCACCGCAACAAGGGAAACCGCGGCGGCAGAGCCGTCTTCCTTCCAAGTCGGATCGGCGTAAATGCTGCCGGCAGTAAGTTCACCCACCGAGAGGGAACCGGCGCTAGCAGAGTCGCCGACATAGACGGTCTGGCCGGATAGGGTGGCAGCTTCGACGGTACCGCCCTGATTGACAAGCATATCGCCATCAAGCGTCAAAGTCTTGGCAGCAAGCTTGCCGGTGACCTTGTTGACGTTGTCGAACGAGTAAGCACCATCTGCATAGGTGGCCGTTGCCTTCGAACCAAACGTCACAGCGCTGTTGGCAGCAGCGAGTTCGCCGGAGATAAGGGCGGTAGATTCATCATTATTAGCCGCAAACCCAGTCGTAACGTCATAACCCTTGCCATCCTTATCATCGGCAATCGAGAGCTTGGCGCCGGAAGCGACTTCAAGACTGTTAATCGTAACGGAACCATTGGCAGTCAGGTCGCCAGACTTGACGTAGAGGGAGCCTTTCGTAGCATCACTGCCATCACCAATCTGACCGATCTGAGCGCCTTCACCGGTGGTGACGAGTTCGGAGTCAGCGTCAGTAAACGTAATGTTGCTGAGCTTTGTGACCTTCGGATTGACTTTCGTGTCCGTGTAGGAAACGAGGTTGCCCGTACCAGTCAGCGTAAGACTGACGCCGTCGATTGTGAGGGTCTTCGCTGTCGTGCTTTCGTCCTGATCGATAGCGCCGTAGATAGCGTCGTGACCTGAGACAGTATCACCACTCTTCACAGTAAGTGACTTGATGGTGTCGTTGGTCAGACCAGCAACAAGAGCTGTTGAGTCGATCTTGCCGTTTGTAATGGCTGTCTCAACTTCGGTGATCTTGGTTGCGCCGATGTCAATAAGACCCTTAGAGGAAGTCGCAACTTTACCAGTCAACTCGCCGATCTTGTCCTTTGACACTTCCGTGACGGAACCAAGATCAAGGTCAAGGAGACTGGATGTCTTAAGGACAATCGAACCGGTTGTAACCTTACCAGCACCTGTGGTTGTCGTATCGGCACCGATAGTCTTGGTAGTAGCGTCGTACTTCAGACCGAGACCGGTAAGCGAAGTTGCGAGCGTGCCATCTTCGACGGTGACGGTGTTGGTCGCGGCTGCAGTCTTAAGCGTCGTGACGTTGAGCGTGCCGCCATTGACTTTAGCCGTACCGGCGTCCTTCACATCGAGGACCGAGAGGGTGACGTCGGCGTCATCGGTTGCGAATGCACCAGCCTTAACCTGCACGGTGTTGAAGGTCTTATCGGCCTCCTTAATGGTGAACGCACCACCCGTAGCATTGACGATGTAGTTCTGGACTTCAGCGCCGGCAGCAGTGATCTTGCCTTCGAGGGTGATCGTCTTGGCGATCTCGAGAGCGTCAGCAGGCTTCTGATCAGCAACCGCGACACCGTCAAGACGAGCGTTAAGCGAAGTCTGGAGTTCGCCAGCAGTATTGATCGTCGTCGTGGTGACGTTGTAGGTCGCGGCATCCAGCGCGGTCGAGAGAACGCCGTCAACTTCAACAGCGGCGGCCGTGATGGTGCCGGCATTTACTGCAGGAGTCCCACCAACAGCTTCAATTTTCGGCAGGTTCGTCAGCGTACCGCTAACCTTGATCTTGCCGTTTGTACCGGTGATATCACCCTGGTTCTGGAGAGAAGCGCCTTCAGCAACGACGAGGGAGGCAGTCGCGGAGTCAGCGAGATTGATCGTAGCGCCGGAAGCGTTGGAGCCTTCGCCTGTGAGGGAGAATTCACCGTCTGTGAGGGTCACCGTCCCCTGATTGGTGAGCTTGCCGACAGAGAACTTACCGGCGCCGAGCTCGAAAGTGCTAGCGTTCGTGTTCTTAACAACCGTGAGGGAAGAGGCTTCAACAGCGTTCTCGGCGTTGTTTGTCAGAGTGAAGGAACCTGCATCCGTTTCCTTTTCTTTTGTGCTGCCAACGGTAATGTCGCCGAGGGTGACGACGGCGAACTTCTTGTTGCCGGCATCTTCGTCCGAAACCGTAAGTCCGCCCTTTTTACCAGCACCGATGGTGGTAGTAGCAGCCTTCAGGGCACCCTTGACGGTAGTAACTTCATCTTCAACCGTGAGAGCCTTGACGTCAACAGTGCTGCCGTAGGCGATGGTGTTGGAAGTGCTACCCGTGATAACGACCTGATTGGTTTCCTTGGCCGTATCCGAATCCGTAATGCGAGTACCGAACTTCAAAGAATCAGCAGTGATATTGCCGCTAATAGTATTGTCGGCGGATTCGATGAAGAGGCGGCCGGCGGAAGCGGTGTAGTCGGCCTTAAAGTCAACTTTCGCATCATCTTTGAAGGTCAGGTCACCCGTATTGGCGATCGAGACCTCTTTCCCAACGGTCACGCCGGTCTTGCCGGTAACCGTCATCGTGCCGGCATTGGTGATCGTACCCTTGTTGAACGCAACGGTCTCTTTAGCCGTTACATTGAGCGTAACATCAGCGGCATTGTCGAAATCGTAAGCAAAACCAGGGTTGGTGACACTGGTTTCTCCCTTGTCGCCGACAGGGTCAGGAGCAACGCCGAATGCGAGATTCTTGCCGGTGATCGTAGCGGTACCGGCCACCTTATTGGCAGCGGTGCTGGAGCCTTCGATGGTACCGGTCTTAAGCGTGCCTTCCTTGATCGTGAGATCATTCGAGTCGGCGCCGATCGTCACGTCGCCCTTCGTGCCGTTAGATGCAGCGTTGTAGATGTTGAGGTTCAGGTCGAGCTTGGAGAAGGTTCCTGCAATCGCTGTGTAGGAGGCGCCGTTTACGGTACCCGATTTTGCAACGCTGTTGAGAGTAATCGTACCGTTGGCCTTCTTGGCATCGGTATCAGCGGCAATCGTCCCGTTAAAGGTCGTACCGTTGATGATCAGTTCGCCGCCGCTAAGCGTATAGGCTCCGGTAACGGTATCGTCCTTCGTCAGCGTACCGGTCGTGTCATCAGACTTCGTACCGACAACACCAGACGGTGTGTTGCCGTCAGCATTCACTGTCAAAGAAGCACCAGAGCCGATTTCAGCGGAAACATACTCCGCAGCCGAAGCCACGCCTGCGCCGAGAGAGAGCGCAGCGACGGCGGCGGCGATAACGGTCTTTGTACCCTTAGCCTGGACGCTGGATGTGGCTTCGTTAACCACCATCAGCGCACCACGTGCTTTAGAGAAGACCACCTTGAAATTACGATTCATTCTTTTACTCCAAGAATAATGAGGTTCTTTCTGCATCAGCGTTTACGCGCCATAAACGGAACAAGTGCGCGAAGCACTGACGGGAGTGTAGGAATGGATGTGTCAACATCATGGGGGGGGGTAAACCCTATGATGAATTTTTGAAAACGTTCTAAATGCGTAAACTTTAATGATTGGAATGGGTAGTGTTAACGCTTAAATAATGCAGTTTGCTCATATGCAACACTCAGATAAAACGTTGTAAACATGTGACTGCTGTATGCGATTTCTTACTTCGGGGCATGCCTTTGCAATGTAAACAAACCGGAGCTCCTCAAGCTAGGGAAGTCTCCACAAAATAATCGTAAACGCCCCATCGCTTCATGCTGGCGGCAAAACAATGGGGCGATTTGCATAAAACCGCCCGCTGTGAGCCTCGCTGATCCGCTTCTATGCTTACTCGTACTGGTTACGTTCTGCACAATTCCTCGGGAGCCATGTCGCAAAGTCAAAGTCTTCAAAGACTTCGATGAGGTGAGGAGAAAAGGTCCCATCGTTTTGCCGCCTGTTTTCATGCAGTGCACGAAAAGGTCAGCAAAAAATACTTTTCTTGCTGCTCCCCAGGTTTGTGCTTCCAAGATCTTCCTCAACTGAGCAATTCACCTACACTACAATGCGGTTCAGATATGTTTCCATCCATATAGAGGCATCCATGACGCATTCGCTTCGTCTCTTCTCTGCAGCGGCGCTTACAGCAGCCGTCTGTGCTGTCGGCATCGCATCAGCTTCGTCGGCCGCAGCGGCCGCGGAACTCAAAATTGGTGTCGTCAATATGGAACGTATTCTTCGGGAGTCAAAGACTGCCATTGAAGCAAGCGACCGTTTGAATGCCGAGGGCCAGCGTCGTCAGGAAGAAATTGAAGGCATCAGCCGTCGATTTAAGAGCCGTCTCGAACGCTTTGAGAAAGATGCCCCTGCGATGGATGAGACGACTCGCCTGCAGGAGCGTCGGGCACTCGCGGAAATGGAGCGCGACGTGACGCGCCGCAGTCGTGAGGCGCGTGAGGAGTTCAACCAGCGCCGCAATGAAGAAGTGCTCCTGCTGCAAAACCGTGCCGGACGCCTAGTGCAGGATCTCGCCAAACGCGAGAAGTTCGATCTTGTACTTTATGAGTACTTCTATGCCAGTGATCGGATCGACCTCACGAAGCGCGTGATTGACTTGCTCGATGCTTCATCGGACGCTCGAAAGAAATAAAACTGCAGGAGATGAGACCATAAGGGATCATCATCATCCGTCCTCGACGGGCGGCTTGGCCGTTTAGTCTCGGATTCAGAACCGGGACTTTCGACAAGTCTTCAGCCTATTTATTTGAATAAAGGATTTTCATCATCATGATGCAGACTGCCCAAATGCTGCTTTCCGAACTCGTCGACAAGGTTTCGAAGTGCTCAAAAAACCGCTTGGAAATGCAGATGGTTGGGGCGGATGTTGCGGTTTCCCGCTTTATGTCTCCCGCGGAAGCAGGCGAGGGCGATATGAGCTTTCTGACCGATCCGCGCTACGCAGAGGCCATGAAGGCGACAAAAGCCGCAGCGATTGTGCTTCGTGAACGTGATGCCAAGGCTCTTTTTGGTGAGGAGCTCCCGAACCGCACGATGCTCTTGTGCGACGATCCGTATGCCTTCTTTGCTTTTGCCTCGCAAATCTTCTATCCGGTAAAGCGCAGCCCCGGCATCCATCCGCGTGCTTTCGTGGAGGAGAGCGCCTTTGTCGATCCGACTGCTTCCATTGAGCCGATGGCAGTGGTGCAGGCTGGTGCCAAAGTAGGGGCCAACACACTCATCAGCGCTGGGGCCTATATTGGGGAAGACTGCGACATCGGCAGGGACTGCGTCATTTATCCCAATGCTGTCCTGCAGGCCGGCACAGTTGTCGGCGACGGCAGTGTCGTGCAGCCCGGCGCCGTATTGGGGGGTGACGGTTTCGGATTCGCACCCTTTAAGGGCGAGTGGATCAAGATCCCGCAGCGCGGCCGCACGGTATTGGGCGCTGACGTTGAAATCGGCGCCAACACGACGATCGATCGCGGCGCGATTGATGACACCTTTGTGGGTGAAGGCACAAAGCTTGACAATCAGATTCAGCTCGGCCACAACGTCCGCGTCGGCAAGCACTGCGTAATGGCTTCTTGCGTGGGGATCGCCGGCTCTACGACGGTGGGCGACCATGTCATGGTGGGCGGCGCCGCGATGATCAACGGCCACATTGAAATACCCTCGGGTTCAGCGGTGGGGCCGGCAACTGCCATTACGGGCTGGGGCAAGGAGCCTAAACAGTTGACGGGCTTCTTCCCGGCGCTCTCCAAGCGCGACTTCGTTCGTGCGGCGGCGCTGACTGCGCGGCTTCCCGAGATGCGCGAAGAGCTCAAAAATCTGCAAAAACAGGTCGCGCAGCTCGCCGAGCTAATCCAAAAGGCAGAAGCGGCGGATCGCTGAAAGAGCGACAATTACAGGCACTCTTTTGGCCGCGTCGGGGAAATGCACTTGTGATGTGGTATTTTCCCGCCGGTTCTGCACTAAGCTTCCCCAATTTATTCATCTACAGACCCGCAAGGAAACGTATTCATGCCGAAGAGCTTGAACATTCAGGACATCATGGAGATGCTCCCGCATCGTTTTCCGTTCCTGCTGATCGACCGGGTGGTTGAGCTCTCTGATGAACTCGACCGCGTGGTGGCGATCAAGAACGTGACGATGAACGAGCCGCAGTTCACCGGTCACTTCCCACAGGCTCCGGTCATGCCGGGGGTTCTCATTGTGGAGGCGATGGCTCAGGCCTGTGCCATCATTGCGCTTTCCCGCATTCCCGAAGAAGTGCGCAAAAAGAGCCTCTTTTATTTTGCCGGCATTGACAATGCCCGCTTCAAGCGCATCGTGCAGCCTGGCGATCAGCTCGTGATCGAAGGCAAGTTCATTCGTTCGAAGATGGGTATGGGTTGGTTTGAAGCGGTCGCCCGTGTGGACGGTCAGGTAGCCTGTCAGGCGTCGATGATGTGCGCTTGCCGTGAACCCCCCAAACATGCAAACGAATAAGGAAAGGCTCCGGCGGTAAGTTCGCCTCCAAAGGCGAGTACAGACGGAGCATTTCGATCGAGCGGCGCTGGGCAGTTTCCCAATGGAAGCTGCACTGCGCCGTTTTTCGTTTTTCTGCACTTGTGACCGATTGCAGGCCCTTCAGTTTCCCCTAGAGGCTTGTCCGTATAATCACGAGATACAGTTGTCGTGCGAAGTGTCGTGCACTCTAAGCGGCTGCAGTGCGGTCGTCGGCAGTGAACCTGAGTAATCAGGCAAACGACGCACGATTCATCCTTCCTAACCACAAAGGATTCTTTTCATGACCCAGATTCATCCGAGCGCAATCGTCGATTCTCAGGCAGAACTTGCCGAAGACGTCGTGGTCGGTCCTTTCTGTCTGGTCGGTCCCAAGGTGTGCATCGGCGCGGGTACGGTCCTGCGCAGCCATGTTGTGGTGGAGGGCTCCACTACGATCGGCGCACGCAATGTGATCTACGCGGGAGCGAGTATTGGCTGCCATCCGCAGGACAAAAAGTACCGCGGCGAGGATACGCGTCTGGTGGTGGGTGACGACAACGTGATTCGCGAAAACTGCACGATGTCGATCGGCACTATTCAGGATCAGGGCTTAACGACTGTCGGCAGCCGCAATCTCTTTATGGCCAATGCCCATGTGGCGCACGACTGTCAGGTCGGCAGCGACGTGATTTTGGCCAATAATGTGGCTTTGGGCGGTCATGTCATTGTCGGCGACCACGCCATTCTCGGCGGACAGTCCGCAGCGCATCAGTTCGTGCGCATCGGTGCTTATGCCATGGTTGGCGGCGCTGCGGGCGTGCTCCAGGATGTGCCGCCCTTTGTGATGGCTCATCTCAACCCGGCCAAAGCCGCGGGGCTCAATCTTGTGGGACTGCGCCGCGCGGGATTTACCGATGAACAGCTCCGTGCGCTGCGCAAGGCCTATGGACATTTCTATCGTGAACAGCTAACGGTGAAAGAAGCTGTGCCGCTTATTGAAGCTTTAAAGAGTGACTACCCGGGGGCGTCTGATGCGCTTCAGCTCTTTATTGACTTCGTCACAACTACCCAACGCGGCTGTGTCCGTTGAACTTCAAAGTTAAGAACACTTCCTAGGAGACCCCATTATGGGAACGAGACCGACCCCTGCGATCGACAAGAATGGCATTGCTTGGCTCGCTGGTGAAGCAAGCGGCGACTATATTGCAAGCCTCGTGCTCCCGGAAGTTGAAAAACGCTTCCCCGGCACGCCGCAGTACGGCGTGGGCGGTCCGCGCATGCGCGCTGTGAATTTTCATTCCTGGCACGATATTCGGGAGCTTTCTGTGCGCGGCTATGTGGAAGTGCTCATGCACTTGCCGCGGCTCGTGCAGCTTCGGGGCGAACTCGTGCGCAGCATTTCCGAGTCAAGCCCCCGTGTTTTTGTGGGCGTTGATGCACCGGACTTTAATCTCGGCATTGAGCAGAAACTTCGCCGCCGCGGTATTCCGACCGTGCATTTTGTGAGCCCGGCCATTTGGGCCTGGCGTCCGGAGCGCATCCACCAGATCCGCCGAGCGGTTGACCATATGCTCTTGGTCTTCCCCTTCGAGCAGGAGATTTATAAGCGCGCCGGCATTGACGCAACGTATGTCGGTCATCCCTTGGCCGGCGTAATTCCGATGAAGCCCGATACGGAAGGCGCTCGCCGTGACTATGGTCTGATGGAAGATTCGCTGCCTGTCGTGACGGTCATGCCCGGCTCGCGCATTGACGAAGTCAAAGGCTGTGCGCCGGCTTTCTTCGGCGCCATTGAAAAGCTCCTGCATCGCTTCAGCGACATGCACGTTCTTATCCCGGCAGCGGACGAGGCGGCGCGTGAGCGCATCATCTTCATTGCGGGGCAGTACGCCCGCTTGGCGCAGCGCATGATCGTGCGTGTCGGCGAAAGCCACCGCATGATCGAAGCCGCCGATGCGGTGCTCTGCGCTTCCGGGACTGCTGCGCTCGAGGCGGCGCTTTACAAGAAACCCATGGTTGTGGGCTACCTGATGCCGGCGCTTACCGGTCTCATCATGCAGAGGAAAGGGCTCATTCGCTGCGTATCGCTGCCCAATATTTTGATGGGCGAAAACGTGGTGCCGGAATTTCTGCAGTATTACTGCCGTGCAGATCAGATCTCCTGGGCGCTGCAGGATGCACTCACCAACGACGCGAAGCGTAAGGAGCTGGTTGAACGGTTTACGGCGCTCCATGAAAGTCTGAAGGCAGATACGCCCTCGCTGGTCGCTGAAGTGCTTGAATCCAGAGCGCTTCGCCGCTGGTAATGCCCACTAGCAGCAGCTCTCGCTCTGCGCGAGCTGCGGATATACCGGCGTGTCCGTCCAGATGCGCCGGTCTGATTTTATGGACTCATACTCTCTTCACTCACACACCATGCCGCGCCGCAGAGCATCTTTAGCTTCTGCTTCTCCCGAAGCTGCTCTCAGAGACAATCTTTTTTTCTGTGACGCTGAAGGTGAAGCGCATCTGCCGCTTTTAACGGCCGGCGTGGATGAAGCGGGACGCGGCCCGTTAGCCGGGCCCGTCTGCGCCGCGGCAGTGATTCTTGATCCCGAAAATCCCATTGAGGGATTGGCGGACTCAAAGAAGCTTTCGGCCAAAAAGAGAGAAGCATTGGCGCCCATCATTCGCGAACGCGCGCTGGCCTGGAGCATCGGCTGGGCCACGGTGGAAGAGATTGACCGCGTGAATATTCTCAATGCCACCTATCTCGCCATGGAGCGTGCGGTGGCGGCACTCAAGAGCCGCAGCGGGAGCGTGACGCCTGAATATATTCTGATCGACGGCAATCGCCGGCCGCCCCATCTGCCCTGCATGTCCGACACCATTGTGAAGGGAGATGACAAAGTGCCGGCTATTTCGGCCGCATCCATACTCGCGAAAACGGCTCGAGACCATTGGATGGCTGAACTCCATCAGAAGTGGCCGGCTTACGGCTTTGCCAAACATGCCGGCTACGGCACGGCTCAGCACCTCGATGCTTTGAAGCGTTTGGGACCCTGTCCCGAGCATCGAACGACTTTTGAACCCATCAAGTCCATGCTGAGCGAAAAAAAGACGCAGCATTCTTCCGATGCAGCAGCGAATCCTCTCAGCCAAGCGTGAATCATGACTTCTTCTCAGCATCTCTATATCGAAAGCGACGCCAACCCCCGGCTCAAACGCTGGAGACGGCTGGCCTTGGAGGCCAAGGCCGTCAGGCGCGAGAGCGCGACGGTTCTCGAAGGCATTCATCTCCTGCAGACCGTGCTCGAGCATCCTGAGGTGAAGATCAACGCCGTAATGCTTCCCGAAGGGCGCACGACAGCTGAAGCCAAAGCGCTCGCTGAGCGTGCGGCGCAGACTTCGGGGACTCGGCTTTATGTTTTGAGCGATCGTCTTTATGACGCCATTTCACCCGTGGAAAACGGTGTGGGCGTCATGTGCGAAATTGCTCTGCCAGCCGCGCCGGCGCCGGAAAAATGGGCCGCCGCGGATGCCCTCTTCCTTGACGGCGTTCAGGATGCCGGCAATGTCGGAACGCTGATCCGTACCGCTGCAGCTGCGGGCGTGCGAGTTGTAGTCGCGGGTCCGGGGACCGCTGGTTTGTGGACGCCGCGCGTGCTGCGCGCAGGGATGGGCGCGCACTTTGCGGTGGATTTGGCCGAAGGTATCTCGATAGAAAAATTCCGGGTGGCCTATCGCGGAAGACTCCTTGCGGCTGATGCCAGAGGCGGCGTCAACCTTTTTGAGGCGCCTGACTATACCGCCGCGGGACCGATCTGCTGGCTGATGGGGGCTGAAGGTCCGGGGCTTTCCGTGAAGGCGCTCGAGCTGGCCGACGAACGCTATTGGATTCCGATCAGCCGGTCGGTGGAGTCCTTAAATGTCGGCGCGGCTGCGGCCGTCTGCCTTTTCGATGCTGCGCGTCGTCGGCTCACTCTGCGCCATTGATATATTTCAACTGCTCTGCATTCAAGGCAAAAGGGCGCATTACGGTGAGCGCTTCGGGTTGCCGGCAAACTGTTTTCCCGTTAGCATTCCGGCCTTTCCGCAGTCTCCCAGGGCGGAGCGGTTTCACCGAATTTTTTATTAGGCGTATCAGCCGTTCACCAAGACCCACGCGTTAAGGTTCAAGATGCTCAACTTCTCCTATGCCAATCCCACCCGCCTCGTTTTCGGCCGCAGCGCTGAACATGAAGTCGGCCGCGTGATGACCTCCATCCTGGGGCGTCCGGGCAAGGTGCTGGTGCTTTTTGGCGGCGGATCGGCCCACCGCACCGGCATTCTGGGGGCAGTGGAGGACAGTCTGCAGGAATCGGGCTTCGCCGTTATTGAAATGGGCGGTGTGCAGCCCAATCCCCGGATGGGATTTGTCCGCGACACGATTGACTGGGTGCGCGATCAGGGCATTCGTGCGGTGGTCGCCGTGGGCGGCGGTTCGGTGATCGATACCGCTAAGGCTGTAGCGGCCGGTCTGGAATATGAAGGGGATGCCTGGGATTTCTTTGCCGGCCGTGCGCAGGTTGAACGGGCATTGCCGGTGTTCGCGGTATTGACTATCCCTGCGGCGGGTTCAGAGCAGTCCGTTCGAGCCGTGATCACGCATCACGGCACGAAGACCGGCATCGGTTCGGAACACATTCGCCCCAAAGCCGCCTTCATCAATCCGGAGCGTTTCTCAACGCTCCCGGCCATTCACATCAGCGCTGGCGTCTGCGACATGCTCTCGCACATCTGCGAACGTTATTTTTCCAACACCGCCGCCACTGATTTTGTGGATGGACAGGCCGAAGCGGCGCTTCGAACCATCATTAAGTTTGGTCCTAAAGTGCTTGCCGACCCTTCGAACTATGACGCCTGGTGCCAGATTGGTCTGGCCGGCTCATTTGCCCACAACGGCATCTTCGGTCTTGGACGTGAAGAAGACTGGGCGTGCCACGCGATTGAGCACGAAATCTCGGGGTGGAACGAATCCATTATCCACGGCTGCGGGCTCGCCGTTGTTATGCCGGCCTGGATGCAGCAGGTTTGCCATGTCAATCCGAAGCGCTTCGCGGATTTTGCCCGCCGAGTCATGGGCGTAGGACAGGATGCGGATGATGCCGCGGCCGCCGCGCTGGGCATTGAGGCCTTCAAAGCGTGGTTGAAGACGATGAAGCTGCCGTTAACGCTTCAGGAGCTCGGTGCGGTTGACTGTCCAATCGAAGCGCTGGCTCGCCACTGCTGCCGCAAAGGTGCGGTAGGACACTTTAAGCCGCTCGAAAAAGCGGATGTGGAAGCACTGCTGCGCGCTGCGCAGTAATCCGCTGATGGGATGATGGGAGAACGCATCATGGCGCAGCAAAATAAAGGCAAAGGCCGCTCGAGACGCAGCGGCTCGGGCAGCACGAAGGGACAAAACACCCTGCAGCACCCGGGAGCGGTGCTCGCACAGATCCTCGAAGATACGCCGACGGCGCTCGCCGCTAAATGGTTCAGTCTCAGTGAAGCGGAACTTTTGGCCGTGCTTGAAGGCCGCGCGCCGATGACTGCCGCGATGGCGCAGCAGGCCGGCGCCGTATTCGGCACGGGCTCTGCGCCGTGGTTAGAAATGCAGTCCGCATGGGATGCGGCTCATGCAGAGACAAATGCTTCGCAGCACTGATGGATTTGTCAAAAGCTGAGCGCCTTGAAAAGGATTTTCTTTCAAGGCGCTCAACTTTTACGGATACTTTGGGGTCCGAGTTTTGGGGAGCCCTCAATCAGCGCTTCAGGAGATCCGTAATCGTCATTGAAAGCAGGGGTGACGTACGCTTTTCGACTTCCGCCTGCACGAGCTTTCCGGCGAGCGATGTCAGCGTTTTTTCAAGTCCTTTCTTAGGGTCAGAGAGGAGCAGATTCATCGCCGGCTTGGGGCAGCTTTTCATGACGAGCTGCGTGAGTGTTGTCTGAGCTTTCTTCTCTACAGTCTTAATTTTGGCGGCGGGAATCGTCTGCACGGACTTAGCGGCTTCGGTGCGTCCGAGCGCTACGTAGGCCCACTGCAAAAAGGTGGTCTTGTCTTCAGCTGAAGTGTTGGCATAGAGGCAGTCGGCAAGTTCATCGGCGGCCGAAGCGGCGCAGACTGTGCCGGCGGCGCATGTCGAGAAGAGCGCGCAGAGGCAGAACTTAAAGAGAGCGGGTTGGGAACGCAGCACGAAGAAACCTCCAAAAAGCGGTTGGAATCGTTTGAGATAAGGTGCAGCGGATTATCTCGCAGCAAACCTGCCGGGAAGTATAGGCGAAGAGCGAAAGGCTACACTTCCGAGTGCATCACCGCTGCGGATCACCGTCCCGCTGTGCGCAGAGACTCCTCTTTCACTTTTCATCAAACCTGCGAACGACGCCTTTATATGTATCGCCTTATCGACAGCAGCTACACGCTTGCCGACATCGGCCGCTTTACGGAACTCTCTATCCGCCGAGGTATTCCGCTCGCTTCGGTCGTGAAGACTGAGCCCCGCGATCGCCGTGTCGTAGTGGGCGCTGCGCTGCTTTTTGTGCCAACTGTTGCATTTTCTGAGGAAACGCTCTTGCAGCGCTTTGAAGGTTTTTTGCAGGGTGCGGGCAGTTGGCTTAAGGCAGAACCGGCGGAGCTTTTGGCGTCAGCTTTGGAGGAGGGGCTCCTCGAAGCGGCCGAAGACCCTCAAGACGGTGCTCCCGCCCGATGGCGCTCGCGTCTCGAGCCGCTCCCGGGCGTTACGGCGAACCGTTTGGCCGATGAGCTTGAGGCGGCGCAGGAGATTCTCAAGCTTCGACGCGCTCGTATGCGGGAGACGCTCCAGGCTAAAAACCGCGAAGTGAATCGGCCGCCCGAACCTCCCGTTGATGCTGAGGCTGACCGTTCTTTCATGCGGATGGCGCTGGAAGAGGCACAAGAGGCCGGGATGGCCGGAGAAATTCCTGTCGGAGCCGTCGTGGTTGCAGACGGCAAGGTGATCGCCCGCGGCGGCAACGAGACGCTTCGCAGCGGAGATCCCACGGCGCATGCCGAAATCGTTGCGCTGCGTGCTGCCGCTGCCGCCCTCGCCAATCATCGGCTCACCAACACGACGCTTTACGTCACGCTTGAACCTTGTCCGATGTGTGCGGGCGCTATTGCCGAGGCACGGTGCCGCCGCATTGTCTACGGCGCAGGTGACAGCCGTCGCGGCGCTCTCGAGGGTGCCTTTCGGCTTTTTGACATTCCCGGCGTCAATCATCGTCCGATGGTGACGGGCGGCGTTATGGCTCTCGAAGGGGAAAAATTACTGACGGATTTTTTTGTCAAACGGCGCAGTGAGCAGGCAGCGCAAAAAGCTGCCGAGAGCAGCGATGCGCCGCAAAATTGCGCACAATGAGGCGGTGGTGCCGCTTTAAGGCGCTTTCATTTGCATTTTCTTGAAGTCGTTTTTTCATCATGACCACTCCTGATTTCGGTGCTTCTCATTCGCTCAACGCGCAATACGATGCTGTGCCGGAGACGAGCCTCGCGGCATACCGCGGCCGGCGGATTGTTATTCCGGCGCCCTCCTACCAATTTCTGACGAAAACGGGGGAAATCGATCATGCGCGTCGAGAAGCAGCGTTAGGGAACTTAGAGGCGCTCGGCGCAGTGCCGACGCTGATGGCAGGCGCACTCACGCAGGACGGCCGCTACGCAGGGCCTGACGAAGTGCGCGCGGCAGACTTTCAAGCGGCGCTTACCCGCGATCCGGCGGAAGCCGATCTGGTGATGCCGATTCGCGGCGGCTACGGCATGACGCGGCTCCTGCCGCTCCTTGATTGGGAGGCCATCGGACGCGCTGCCGTGCCCATGGTTGGTTTTTCCGACTTCACGGCTTTTAACCTGGCGCTTCTGGCCAAAACCGGCCGCGCCTCCTGGCATGGTCCGATGCTGGGATCTTTTGATAATCCGGACCCATACATGGTTGAGCGTTTCGCAGTGGTTTTCGGTGCCGAGCTCGATCCCATCGAATGGGAGGCTGATCCGCATCTCCTCGGAAAATGGGCTGACCAAACCGAGCAGCGCGCTGCTGGGCTCCTCTGGGGCGGGAACCTCTGCCTGATTGAAAGTCTGGTGGGCACGGCCTGGATGCCGCCCAAAGAGATGCTCGAAGGCGGCATTCTCTTTCTTGAAGACGTGGGCGAATACGCCTACCGCGTTGAACGCATGCTGCTCACGCTGCTCGACGCCGGCATTCTCGCCCGGCAGAAGGCGGTGCTCCTCGGCGCCTTTACCAATGCGGATGATTCGATCCGTTTTCCGGGCGACCATTGCCTCGCGGACTCGCTCGCATACATTCGCCGCCGGCTGCCTGCGTCCATACCGATGGTGACGGGGCTGCCCTTCGGACATATTGCCAAAAAGGCGACGCTGCCCATCGGCGTTATGGCCGAGCTCACGCTCCATGCCGGCCGCGCAGCGCTTTCTTGGAAGGAAATGCCATGACCGCAGAACCGGATCGAGATGCACGAACGACCGGTCAGACTACGACGCGGCGTTCCGTGATTTTGTTCCTAAAGACTTTTTTAAGTCTTCCGGCCTCGCGCAGCATCACGGCACATACACTGATCAAGCTCTTTCTCACCTCCATGAAGCTGATGCCGGTGGCTTTGGCCGCGCAGTGCTTCGGCATGGCTGCCATTGATGCGGTCATGAGAACCAAGCCCGAGATGTTTGAGCTGCTGCTCGTTTGGTCGTTTTTCGGCTTTGCTCAGCTCATTGCTTCGCTTGCTTTTGTTCGGAGCCTGTGGCGTGATGCACGGCGTGTGGAGCGTGTCCGTCTGTGGATTCGACGCTGGACGATCCTGGCTTCATGTGCCGGTTTGCTCTGGGGAGCGGCTGGTGCAGTCATCATGGTGCCGCTCGCGGGCGTGCAGCAGTTGGTAGCAGTAGCCGTGATCGTCGCCGTGACTTTTGCCAGCTGGCCGGTTTATTCCTGCTGGATGCCGTCGCTCACGGCTTTTACGCTTTTGTCGCTCACCCCCATGACGATTTCCGTGGCGGCGCAGTATGGCGTCAGTCAGGCGATCATGGCGCTGGTGCTGATCACCGTGACCGGCTTTATTCTCTATTCAGGCCGACGCCTCAACGAAATGCTTTTGTCGTCCATCTTGAACGACGACGAAAATCAGCGCCTCGTGCAGCGTCTGAAGGTTGAGGTGAATCGTACGGAAGCAGCGCGTTTGAAGACTCAGCACGAGAGTGAGCGACGTGCACAGTTCTTTGCGGCTGCCAATCACGACTTGCGCCAGCCCCTGCAGGCAATGGGCATCTTCCTCGAGATGCTCAAGCGCCGATCAACCCCGCAGACGCTTCCTATCGTCGAGCAGCTCGGACGCACCTCAAGCACCATCTCTACCTTGGTCGAACAGGTGCTTGAAGTCACCCGCATGGAGTTTGGCCGTCTTGAACTGCACCCGGAAGTGATCTGGCTGCCGGAATTGATGGAAGAGCTCTCACATGACTTCACGGCAATTGCTGCCGAAAAAGGACTGCGTTTTCGCGTGAAGTCCGTGCCGGCGGCGGTGTGTACGGATCCGCTCTTACTCAAGCGCGCGCTTAAAAATCTGATTACCAATGCCATCCGTTATACCGACAAACCGGGAGCGGAAGTCGTGGTCGGTGCGCGCCGGCTCGGCAGTTCACGTGTTTCGATCGGGGTTTATGACGCGGGCCCCGGGCTTACGACGGAAGACAAGGCGCGGATCTTTGAAACGTTCTATCGCGGCAGCGCCGGCAAAAAAAGCACGAGTGAAGGCTTTGGCTTAGGACTCTCCATTGTGAAGCGCATCTGCCGGCAGCTCGGCATTGAATTCTCTATGGGCTCAAAGCTGGGCCGCGGAAGTGTTTTTCGGCTGGTGCTGAATTTGACGGAGGGCGAGCAGGTTGAAATGCTCGAACGTCCGGGAGCTCCGGCTGTTATCAACAGCCGGCTCGGAGGGACAACAGCGCTTTTGGAAGACAATCCTTTTGTCAACGAGGCGCTGAGCGCAAAGCTCTCGCTTTGGGGGACAGATGTTGTCGCCGCGCCGGCATTCTCTGAAGACTTTGTCAAACGTGTGCAAGTCTCTGCCGGCAAAACCGGCCGGCTGGTATTGCTCACCGACTACAACCTCGGCGCCGGTGAATTGACGGGATTGGAGGCTTCAACGGAACTTTCTTCGCGCTTAGGGATGAACGTTCCGACCGTGCTCTTGACCGCCGTTGCCGGTGATTTGATTGAGGCAGATTGGACTCAGGCGCGAAAGAAGGGGAAGGCAGGCCGCATGCCGGAAGTGCTGCCTCAGATTCTGCAAAAGCCCGCCGACGATGTGGCGCTCAATTCAGCGTTGGTCCGAGCGGGCCGCAACGCAGCGTATTGGCGCTCTGAAGAGCCCGTTGAGAGCGATTTGGGGGCGGCTGAAGATCCTGGCGGCGACGAAGGAAAAACCGATGGCGGCGCAGCCTCTGAGGGAGCTGCATCGTCATCCTCGGGCACGCCGGAGCCTAATGAGATCGTCCGCGGCATTTGAACGCTGCGGCAAATGAACGGCAAAGGGGCGTCAGAAGCCCTAGATTCAGATGCCGCCCTCGTTAACGAGCTTCAGCAGACCGGCGTCGTCAGAGGTGCGGCTCTGATCTTTATTGGGAAGGACTCCGGCAGGGATGATCGGGACAACTTTGCCCGTTGAGCTAGGGGCAAAGAGATGCGCCAGAACACTGTGCTGCGCTACGTCTTCAAGGGTATAGGCGTTGAGCGCCTCATAAAAAACGTTCTGAGCATCGTTAAGCACCTTGATCAGTGGACAGCCGCGGCCGAAATTGCAGGGCGGATCCTTGCAGTTGATCAGACAGTCGTCACCCTCGAGCGTTCGAATCACGTTGCCCAGACGGAGCTTTCTGGCTTGGGGGTCGAGCCCCAGACCGCCGGTACGGCCGCGCTGAGTAGCGAGCCATCCTTCCTGACTCAAACGATGGACGACCTTAACGACATGATTGCGGGTCCAGCCGATGCGCTCAGCAATTTCCGTCACCGTCGTACGGTCCTGCGACGGGCGTGCGCAGAGGTACATCAGCACGCGAAGCGACAAGTCGGTGAAACGGGTAATGTGCATGGGAGGAAATGAGCTTGCAGAAAATAAAACAACGCCGTTCGGACGCAATGCCCGGAACGGCGTCGAACGCTGGGGGCGTCAGCAGACGCACCCCTGAGCGCTGAGTGTACTCGGAAAATTAATCGGCCGAGCCGGTACCGAACACTTCCGTGTGGATGCGAGCAGGGATAACACCGATGTCCTTGAGGGCCTTGGAGACATCCTGCATGAAGCCGATCGGGCCGCAGATGAAGAAGTCGGCATCCGGATCCTGGCAGAAGTTGCGGATGTTGGCGGGCGTAATACGGCCGGCAGCATCGTAGTCAACACCGAGATGGTCGGCCTGGCCCGGCTGGGTGAAGAAAATCCCCTTGGCAGCGTTGGGCATGCCCTTAATCGCGGCATCCACTTCCTTCTTGAGCGGGTAGTGCGCCAGATTCTGCGTGGTGTAGAGGAAGTGCACCTTGCGCAGCGGATTTTCAACAGCGAGCGTCTCGAGCATCGGGACCATCGGGGTGATGCCAATACCGGCGGCGATGAGAACGAGCGGGTGTTCAGACTTAGCGTCTTCAAGCGCAAAACCGCCGGTCGGAGCCGAGAGTTCGACCACATCGCCCACCTTCACGCGGTTGTGAAGGATGGAGGAGACGAGACCGTCAGGAGCACCCTGCGTGCCGAGGACAAGCTTCACGGAGATGCGCAGCATGCCGCTGCCGGCAGCCTGAGACAGCGTGTACTGACGCGGCTGGGCGATCTGCATGGCCTTCGAGAAGACGCGCACGGTCGTGTACTGACCCGGGAGATAGCTGGGAACCGGGCCGCCGTCGGTCGGACGGAAGTAGAAAGAGACGACGTCTTCGGATTCCTGAACGCGGTTGACGCATTCAAAGGGACGCCAGCCGGACCAGCCGCCTTGAGCAGCGGTCTGCTGGTTGTAGATATCCTGTTCGGCCTTGATGAGGATGTCGGCGAGCATGCCGTAGGCAGCGGTCCAGGCATCAATCAGTTCCGGCGTAGCGGCGGCACCGAGCACTTCCTTAATGGATTCAATGAGGTGGTGACCGACGATCTGATACTGCTCGGCGCGAATGCCAAGCGAGCAGTGGCGCTGAGCGATCTGCTTGACGGCGCCGAGGAGGTTTTCCGGATGCTCAATGTTCTGAGCATAAGCAAGCACGGCAGCGGCGAGCGCCTGCTGCTGCGCACCGCGAGCCTGGTGCGCCTGATTGAAGACGTTGCGCAGTTCGGGGTTCTTCGAAAGCATGCGCGCATAGAAATGCTTGGTGAGATCGACGCCGTGGGCCTGCAGAACGGGAACGGTGGCCTTGACCAGTTCGATCTGATGAGGGGTCAACATGAAAACTTCTCCTTAATTGAACGGATAATGTTGAAATTCTGGGGATTTTGGGGCTCTCGTCCTCTTGATTAGACGGGCCGCCTGATGTCTTGACGTCATAGTAGCACGCTTGCGGCGAAAAAGATGCATTTTCAATACATCTTTTTATTGCAGAATGTTTATGCCAGTTTTCAATGTATGACGCAAGAAATGAAAATTGGATTTTCGAAATGTGCAATAGGGAAGTTCCCTCAGTACATCCCTTAGGCGGTAATCGATGGGTGTATTCTTGCAATCTACTAGCGTTAACTGTATGAATAATATGTAAAAACAACATTACAATTAGAAATAATTAAATTCTGAAAGGGCTTGTGAATTCAATGTGGCGGCAGTTATACTTTCACCTGTGTTCGGACGGTTCGATCAACGTTTGGTGGTTTGGTTGATTTATCCGAACGCCGTCTGCCTAGCAGGCGAAAAATTTGGTTGATCGCGCATCGTGCGCATGCCACAGCTGGTCCCTGCGGCATGCGCTAACCGAAGGAAGACTTCGACGGTTTTCCTGAAAGCTGAAAACGGTGCGGGATAGGACGCGTTTCCGAGGGCATGCTCGAGAAATAGACGTTCCGGCTCTGAGAGGAGCTGCAAAGCCTCAGCGGCGGTTCGGGTTTTTCTCCTTTTCCCGAACCGCCGTTTTATTTGAGCGTCAGTCAAGGGTCTCCGAGAGGATGTGCTTCAAAGTCATGTTAGGCTTGGGGCGCACAACACCAACTCACTCGGAATATCTTTCATGCGGTTTTTCAGCAGGTCGGGCTGCGGCAAGTTCAGTGCTGTCATATCTGCAGGTCTTTCAGCCGCAGCACTATTGATGATCTCGGGCTGCTCAGTGGTGCAGGTCAATGGTACTGAGCGTACTGCGGATGATGCTTTATGCCTTGTGCGGCCTCAGATTGCGGACCCTGCGCTGCATAAGCTTCTGAAAGATCTGCTAGCGCGCAAACGCTTCAAAGTGACGGAACTCGCCCCGGGCACTGCACCGAACGTTTGCCGGCAGACGCTGGTGTATCGCTGGGGCGTGGAACAGTATTACATCCCGGCTCTTGTTAAACAGTATCCGGTGGCCTTTGATTTCTATGAGTCGGGCGTTAAAGTGGCCAATGCGAGCTTTGACCCGACGCGCAACCTGATTTCTCCGCACGTGAAGTTCGTGCGCAGTTCCCGCTATTGGGCGCGCACTTTGGATAAGCTTTTTCCGGGGCGGCCCCTGGTAGGCGACTAGGATCGCCGATGCGGCTGACGAGGCCGGCCTTTCATAGGCTGATAAAAAAGCGGCGCTTAGAAATGCTCTAAACGCCGCCCGCATCACGATGAATGCATCGCAATGCGCTCTGTCATGCCGCCCAGAGCTTCGGCTTCATGAGAAGTGAAGAACGGGACGGCAAATTTGTCACGCAAGACCGGTGATACGGCCGTTTTGCACGTCAATGGACATGGCCGCAGGCTTCTTGGGGAGCCCCGGCATACGCATGATGGACCCCGACATGGCCACCACGAAACCCGAACCGGCGTTGAGAATCAGACGCTCGATCGGAAGCGTAAAGCCCTTCGGAGCGCCAAGCGCCTTCGGGTCGTCAGTGAGCGAGAACGGGGTTTTGGCGACGCAGACCGGCAGTTTGCCAAAGCCGAGCTCTTCAATGCGCTTGAGATCCTTGAGCGCAGCAGGAGCAAGCTTCACGCCGTCGCCGCCGTAGGCCTTCGTGACAATAGCGTTGAGTTTGTCAACGATGGGCGCATCGGCCTCGTATGTGTGCACTAAGGGATGGAAATCTTCGGCCGCGGCAACGACTTCGCGAGCGAGCGCTTCGGCGCCTTCACCGCCCTTAGCAAAACCATCCGAGACGGCAAAGCGGACGCCGAGTTCGGCGCAGCGGGCGCGGATCACTTCGATTTCAGCTTCGGTATCCGTGTGGAAGTGGTTGAGTGCCACAACAATGTTCGGTCCGAACTGCTTGAGGTTGGCGATGTGAGCATCCAGATTGACGATGCCGCGCTTGACCGCTTCAAGGTTGGGCTCGCCGATTTCGGGAAGCGGCACGCCGCCGTGCCACTTCAGCGCTTTGGTGCTCGTAACGATGACAACCGCGGCAGGTGCGAAGCCGGCGGCGCGGCACTTGATATTAAAGAACTTCTCTGCGCCGAGATCCGAACCAAAGCCCGCTTCAGTGATGGCGTAGTCGGCAAGCTTCATCGCCGCCCGCGTGGCCGCAACCGAATTGCAGCCATGGGCGATGTTGGCAAACGGACCGCCGTGGACGAAGGCGAGGTTGCCTTCAATCGACTGCACGAGGTTGGGCTTGAAGGCTTCAAAAAGCAGAGCCAGAAGGGAGCCCGTGGCGCCTAGTTCGCCGCAGGTGTATGCCGTGCCGTCCGGGCGCAGGCCCAGAACGATGCGGTCGATGCGGCTGCGAAGATCTTCAAGGTCATTAGCGAGGCAAAGCACGGCCATCAGTTCAGAGGCTGCGGTGATGTCAAAACCGGCTTCGGTCGGAATGCCGTTGGCCGGGCCGCCAAGACCCGTGATGATGTTGCGCAGCATGCGGTCGTTCACGTCGAGGACGCGGCGCCAGTAGATTTCACGCAGCTGCACCTGACCCTGATGACGGGCGTTGTCTAAGAGCGCGGCCAGAAGATTGTTGGCTGCCGTGATGGCGTGAAGGTCACCCGTGAAGTGCAGGTTGATCGCTTCCATCGGCAGCACCTGGCTGTAGCCGCCGCCGGCGGCGCCGCCCTTCATGCCGAAGACCGGGCCCAGAGAGGGCTCGCGAAGCGCGAGCGCAGCATTTTTGCCCAAACGCTTCAGACCTTGAGCGAGGGCGATGGAGGTCGTCGTTTTGCCCGAACCGGCGGGCATGCCCGAAGTAGCGGTGACGAGGATCAGACGGCCTTTTTCCTGACGGGAAGGATCGAGCGTTACCTTCGCCTTGTCGCGGCCGTAGGGTTCGAATTCGCTGTCGGCGAGGCCGGCGGAGTGCGCGAGCTCATTGATGGGAATGAGCTTGGTTTCCTGAGCGATTTCAATATCGGTCTTCATCGAGAAAACTCCAAAAAAGTGGAAATGGATGGAATTCGATACGAGAAGGCGGCGCGCGGTGCTTACTGTCTCCATAGAGGGCGCTCGACAGCAGAGCTGGAGCAGACATCCTGCATGGTTAGCGATGAAGAGACAAGCTGTACGGCTGCACGGTCAGCGGCGTTTGATGCACCGCTGCGGGGTTGTGCGGCAGTATGCCTCAAAAGCAGAGAAAACAGGGGACGACAGGCGCCGAAAATGGAAAAAGCACCGCCAAAACAGATTGGACGGTGCCTTTGATGAATCCTCAATGCTCAGAGCGGGTCGCCCGAGAGCAGGAGGAGGCGTGCAATTTCAGCAGCGTTATGGAGTTCAAGCTTGCGGTAGGCGCTGCCGCGGTGAACCTGAACGGTTTTTTCCGAAATGCCGAATTCTGCAGCGACTTCTTTATTGGAATAACCCTGTGCCACCATGCGGATCACTTCGCGTTCGCGCTGCGTGAGCTGCTCGAGACGGGCCTTGAAATCTGCGACTTCGGCCTGATCGCGGCGGTTGGCTTTATTGCGGGCGACGGCAGCTTCAATCACATCTATGAGACGAGATTCCTTCGCGGGTTTTTCCAGGAAGTCGAAAGCGCCGTTCTTCACGGCATTCACCGCCATGTCGATGTCGGCGTGACCGGAAACAAAGACGATCGGCAGATCGCAGCCGATCTCTTTGAGTTTATTCTGAAGCTCAAGTCCGGACATGTTGGGCATGCGCACGTCGAGCAGAATGCATCCGGGACGACGGAAGTCGTTGGCCGAAAAGAACGTGTCAGCATCGCTGAATTCGACGCATTCATAGTTCTCGCCCGACAATAGGAACGACCAGGAAGAACGAACGCCGGCGTCGTCATCAATGATGCGGATAAGTGGCTTGTTGTTGTTGCTTTCCATCACGGTTGAGGCCTCGAGAGGGTCTTGGGACTGCAGATTTTCCAAACGGGGAAAACGCGGTCGGAAGTTGATTTTGAATATTCTAATATTGTGAGACCGCATAAGTGCGCAAAATTTCCAATGCGCTCAGCAAAAATCGGCTTGAATCGATCCGCGGTGAAGTTAAGGAGACCCTTGTCATGACCATTTCAGCTCAACCTCAGCGTCCCATGCGCCGTCGGGATCGAGAACTTCCCCGTGAAGAGGCGCTTCGCGCGGCCCGCGCCGCGGGTCACGCTGTGCTGAGTTTCATCCATCCCGACACCGGAGTCCCTCAGGGCGTGCCCATTAGCCCGGTGGTGACGCCTGAAGGCATTGTCTACTGGCATTCAACCAATGAAGCGAGCCTCAAGGGCGAGGGGTTAAAGAAGGATCCGCGTGCTTCGCTCACGTTTATCGCCTATGCTGAAGATCTCCCGGAGGAATATACGGTCGATTATGCGAGCACCGTCATGACCGGCCGAGCGCATATCGTCACGGATCCGCAGGAGCGGCGGCAGGCCATGCTGGAGATCTGCCGGCGGTATGCGGGTGCCGAGCGTGATGCGACATCGACGGAATATTTCGATCACGCCGGCAGCCAGATCGACGTCTGGCGCTTTGATCCCGAAATGGTTACGGGCAAGTCTCGGAGCTGGACGGAAAAGGTTTCGCACATTCTGGCCAAGCAAGGTTTCTGAGGCCTGCGCTATAGTCCGACGACAGTTCTAACGGAAGGATTTACATAGACATGATGCTCAAACGCGCTTCACTTTTTGCCGTCCTCCTTTGTGCCGGTATTGCCGCCGCAGGGTGCGCCAGTAGTCCGAAGTCGCCTGCCGAGCCGGCGGATGAGTCGGCGCAGTTTGCTCCAGTGAACTATCTCGACATCTGCCTCCTTGAAAATAATGAGGTGAAGAGCCCCAAGCTTGTTGATGCCATTGAATCGGGCTTTCGCAAGGCCGGCGCCAATGTGAAGCGCCTGCGGGCCGGTTCGGGCCCTGATGCCTGCAGCTTTGTGGTGACCTATGAGGTGCCTAACAAGCAGGGCTCCGTCAATGTGATTCGCTATCAGACCTATGAACACGGTATTCCCCGTGTAGATGCAACGGGTTCAGCCCCACAGGGCCGTGCGCTCACGGTGCAGGCTGTGGAGGCTTATTCGGCAGAGCTCTTATCGAAGCTCGCACACAAAAAAGCGGGCGTCGAAGGCGGCCAGTCCGCAGTGCCGTCTAAAGAGTGATCTTCGGACACAGCTGCCGACGGCTTTTGGCTGCGGGCGGTGCCTGCAGCCGACGGCGCCGCGGCAAAAAAGGGGGCGCCGCGCTTTGCCGCCCGCGCCCTCATCTCTCGTACAATACTGCCCGTGCGCTGGAGGTATCGAAAGCATCGGGCATGTCCCGCAGCGGCTTCGATTGAGAAACACTCCCAGAACCGGATCAAGTTCAGACTTGCGGCGGGAAGCGCTTCAACATCACTCCATTTGAGGACGAGCTGGAGGGGCCCCTAGTGCGGCCGTTCGTTCGCCCTCCGAGATGCGCACAGCTGACTTCAATTTCCTGATTAAGAAGGACCCACGCTGTGAGCACATCTTCAACTGACCCGTCTGCCCGGACTCCGATACCGCCCGTTCTTCCTGCGGAGGATTTGTCCGGTGCATCCGGTGATCTTGGTCTTTTCGCAGGGCGCCTTCCGGGCGTGCGCGAATACAGCCGATCCGCCTGCGGCGAATTAGTTCCTTTCCGTCGGGTTGATTTGGATCCGACACCCGCTTCTTTTGGCGGCGGCGTGCAGCCCGCGATTTACCTCTGCGATGTGACTGGTCCCTTTGGCGAAGGCGACGGCAGCCAAAAACCACGTCTGCGCAATCGTCCGTCTCCGGGCACACCCACGCAGTACGAGAGTGCTCGCGCGGGTGTTGTCACACCTGAAATGGCGTTTGTGGCTGAACGAGAGAATCTCAACCGCAAAGTATTTTTGGAGACGCTCGCGAAGCTCGGAAATCCCAAAGCCCGGGCGCTTTATCAGCGTGCTGCTGAGGCGCCCTTCTGGACGCCTGAAGATGTTCGTTCGCTGGTGGCCCGGCGAGAGGCGGTGATTCCGCTCAACTTCAATCATCCTGAAGCCGAGCCGATGGCCATCGGCAAGGCCTTCTCTACGAAGGTGAATGCCAATATCGGCACTTCAAGCACAAGCAAGGATTGGCATGAAGAGATCGGTAAGCTCAGAGAGTCGCTCCTTTGCGGTGCCGATACCGTGATGGATTTGTCGACGGGCAAGAGCATTGTAGAGACGCGCGAAGCGCTTTTGCGGCGTTCGCCCGTACCGCTCGGCACAGTACCGGTCTATGAGGCACTTGAGCGAGCGGGCAGTCCCGAAGCTTTGAATTGGGAAATTTTTCGGCAGACGATGGAAGATCAGGCTGCGCAGGGCGTCGATTACATGACGATTCATGCGGGCTTGCTGAAGTCTCATGTGGCGCTCACGCGAGAGCGGCTGACCGGCATCGTTTCCCGCGGCGGGGGTCTCTTGGCGCTGGCGATGAAGCTCACCGGCGAAGAGAACTTTCTTTACACGCACTTTGACGAAATTCTGGCGATTGCCAAGCACTACGACGTCACGCTTTCACTTGGCGACGGTCTGCGTTCAGGCTCTACCCATGACGGTACCGATGCCGCGCAGCTCGCCGAACTCAAAACCTTGGGAGAACTCAATCGCCGTGCGGCCAAAGCGGGCGTGCAGGTCATGATTGAAGGGCCGGGACATATCGCCATTCCGCGTATCCGGCTTAATCAAGAGCTCGAAGAAGTCTGGTGCGACAATGCGCCGTTTTATACGCTCGGGCCGCTTGTCACCGATATGGGGGCCGGCTATGACCACATCACGGCAGCCATTGGCGGCGCGATCATCGGGGCTGCGGGCACTGCCATGCTCTGTTATGTGACGCCCAAGGAGCATTTGGGGCTGCCCAATGAAGCCGACGTGCGCGAAGGCATGGCAGCCTTCAAAATTGCCGCACATGCGGCGGACCTTGCCCGCGGTATCCCCGGGGCGGATCTGCGCGATTTGGCGATCAGTGCGGCGCGCTTTGAATTCCGTTGGAACGATCAATTCCGCCTTGCCGTGGATCCGGCCAGAGCGGCGGCATTTCATGATGAAACGCTCTCGGGTTCTGGTGCGCGGGAAGCGCATTTCTGCTCCATGTGCGGACCGAAATTCTGTCCCATGAAGCTTGCTCGTGATCTTTTCGATGATGAGCCGTCTTCAGGGGCTTGAGATCTTAATGCGGCTTTGAGTCCAGTCTTGGTCACCGACAAAAATGGGTGCGGCAGCAATGCCGTACCCATGAAAACACTTCTTTCGGCCATCCGCTCATCCAACAGACGATGAGCGAGCTGCAGGCGGGCCGCGCTGTTTGTCAGTCGTTTTCGATGGTTTGGTCTGCTGCTGCGGCTTTTGCGACATCGGCCTTTGCCCGGCAGTCCTTGCAAAGCCCTTGAATAACGGAACTTTGGAAGTCGAGCTCTACGCCGTGGTCTTCGAGCAGGTGGCCGGAAAGCGCCGCCGCCATGCGTTCAATTTCGCTGCAGCGCAAATGAAAGAGCGTTCCGCAGGCGCGGCACTTGACATGGAATTCTTCGGTGTGCGGGTCGTCGAGATATTCATAGACGGCAGCAGAATTCTTATCGACCACGAATTTGCGAACCGCTCCTTCTTCGACCAATGTATCGAGATTACGGTAGATGGTGGTGAGGCCGACCGAAACGCCGAGCTTTTTCACGGCGTCAGCGACATCCTGAACACCGAGATACTGGCCGGTGCGCTCTTTGAGGCAGGCCAAAACAGCTGCTCTTTGGCGGGTCGTATAGCGAGTGGATCTCGGCATCTTGAGCTCTCCCCTCTGAAAATGCTTAGAGGTCTTTGGGCCGAATCATACAATTTCGGTGCTCTTCTTGACAGCAGCGGCCGCCGCGCAATCATGGCGGAACCGGCGAATAGCTGCTCGGCAGATGAGCACCAGCAGCAGTACGGCGACGGAGGCTAAAGCGGTTACGCCGCCGGGCGCTGCGTCAAGCAGGTAGGCGAAAATCAAACCCAAGAAGGCATCAATGATGCTGATGACGATGGCTGCGATCAGCGTTCGTTTGAAGCCCACTTTGAGCTGGAGTGCCGTAGCAGCAGGGAGCGCGATCATGGAACTCAGCACGAGTACGCCCACCATCGGAATGGCGGCGGCGACGGCAGAGGCGGTGAGCAGAGAAAAGGCGTAAGACCAGCGCCGGGTTTTGACGCCGGCCGCTCTGGCGGAATCTTCATCAAACGCGATGACGGTGAGCGTTGAGAGCCCAAAGCCTACCCAGAGCAAAGCCGCGGCGGTGATGGCGAGGATGCACCAGAGGTCGGTTTGGCTGATCGTCAGAATGCTGCCGAAGAGAAAACTCTCCGCGTTGCCTTTGACGAGTCCCATGGTGATGAGCGTGAGGGCAATGCCGACCGACAACGCCTGCACGATCGTCAGAACCAGATCTCCGTAATGACGAAAGACGCTGCGAAGCGCTTCAATCATGAGACCGCACACGGCTGTGAAGACGAAGGTCCCCACGACCGGGTTGACGCCCAAAGCCAGTGCTGCGGCTGCGCCGGCAAGCGACGAGTGACTCAGTGCGTCGCCCGTCATGGAGCTGCGCCTGAGCACCAAAAATAAGCCCATAACTGGACAGAGCAGCGACATTGCGAGTGTTGCGGCGAGCGCGCGCTGCATGAAGCTCATCTGCAGCGCCTCGAAAAGCGATTCAAACATGCTCAGCCTCCGAGCTTACGTAAGCGCGCTCCTCGGTCTCAATGCGCTTTTGGTATTCGGCCGGCGCATGGAGCGCCCATTGACCATTTTCGATTTCAAGCACGCCGGAGGAACACTTATAGACGGCTTCAAGATTGTGCTCTACGGCGATGATGGTCGTTCCGTGTTTATGGTTGAGATGCGTGAGAAGGTCATAGATTTCGTCTCTGCCTGCGCGGTCGAGCCCCGTAGACGGCTCGTCGAGCACGATGAGATCATTGTCGCCGAGGAGCGCCCGTGCAATGAGAATGCGCTGCCGCTGACCGCCGGAAAGATCGCCGAAAAGCGTATGTCTGGCGGCGCTCATGCCGACGGAGGAAAGTGCATGCTCAATCGAGTCTTTGCTGCGGATGCCGCGCATGCGCCGCCAGCTGTCGAGCACTTCTTCGGCTGTGATCGGAAAGGACGCTGCCGCAGGCGCACTCATCTGCGGCACGTATCCGACACCTTGGGCTGAAATTTCGATACGGCCTGAAGTGGGTTTGAGCAGTCCCAGCACAAGCTTGATAAAAGTGCTTTTCCCTGCGCCGTTCGGACCGACTACCGACCAGTATGCGCCGGCAGGAATATCCAGACTCAGATGATTGAGCAGATAGGGGGGCTCTTCCGTATAGGAAAAACAAAGGTCAAAAATGGAAACCATTTTCAAATTTGAAACAAAGCATGTACATCGGGTTTCCCCGTGCTTAAGAAGAGTATGCTACCACCACACTAAAAACGAAAAGCGTTTTCGTTTTCAAATTAAAGGAAGGATCATGTTGAGTCAAAAAGTTTTCGCTGCGGCAGCCAGTTCGGTGCTTTGCCTGAGTGCCGGCGCTGCTGCAGCGGCTCCGGCAGACGATCTTATCTGCAAAGATGCTGCTGCTCAGGGAAAAATTGTGGCTGCGGCGAGTTTTAATGCCATGGCGGAATTTACCCGTGCGGTGGGCGGAGATTATGTTTGTGTGGAAACGCTGATTCCGGGCGGAACGGAGCCGCATGACTTTACGCCGACGGTACGCACGGTAGAAGCGCTCAAGAAAGCGGATCTTTTGATCCTGAACGGTTTTGGGATGGAGCCCTGGGCGGAAAAAACGGCTGCGGCAGCGGCCAATGATCACCTAACGATTGTGACGGCTTCGGCCGGTGCTTCGCCCGTCAAGCTCACGGATCCAGAAGAGGTGAAGGAGCACGGGGCCAATGACCCGCATCTCTGGCTGTCGCTTTCCGGAGCGTCCTTGGAGGCTAAAAATATTGCTGCGGCGCTCGCCAAGCGCGATCCGAAGCATGCGCAGACTTATCAGCAAAATGCTGAACGCTTTGCCGCTGATCTGGACGTCCTGAAGAAACAGTTCATCAAGGAGACGGCCGATGCAAAGCGCCGTGCATTTGTGACGGGGCATGCTGCTTTCGGATATCTCGCGCGTGATTTTGGACTTGAGCAAAAGAGTATTGAGGATCTCTTTGCCGAAGGCGAACCGACGATGAAGACGCTCGCTGAACTGGCCAAATACTGCCGCAAAAACAATGTTAAGACCGTTTTTGCCGAGGAACTCGTGAGCCCGGCTGCGTCAAAGACGCTGGCTGAAGAAGCGGGCGCTAAGGTTGTGGCCATCTACACCATGGAAAGCAACGAGTCGGGGCTCTCCTATCTGGAGCGCATGAAGAGCAACCTCACGGAGATTGCAAAGAGTCTCAAGGAATGATGTGCAGCAGGTAATACCTCAGAACTGGACGCAATCGGAAGACGTACACTTTTACGCATACGTAATGATGCGGAAAATTTATCTGAAAGATTCATGATTTAATTTCTGCATCAATCCAAAAGCATTCCGTTCCTCTTTTGTGCTGCTCTTCTAGCAGTGCAAAAGAGGATTCTCCAAAGGACAAACCTCATGCAGTTGAAAAAACTCTTTGCCGCTCTCGCCGTTTCCGGCGGCCTCGTCTTTACGCTCGCCGGCTGCGGCGATAAGGCTCCGGCTGAAAAAACGGCCGCTCCGGCTCAGACCGCCGCCGTCGAATTGAAGATCGGCGTTTCGCCCGTGCCGCACGCCGACATCATCAACTTCGTCGCGCCTACGCTGGAGAAGGAAGGCGTAAAGGTCAAAGTGATTGAGTTCAACGACTACGTGCAGCCCAATCTGGCACTTGCGGAGAAGGAGCTCGATGCCAACTTCTTCCAGCATAAGCCCTATCTGGATACGTTCTCTAAGGAACACAAACTGAACCTCGCTGTACTCACCGCGGTTCACCTTGAACCGATGGGCGTTTATTCCAAGTCGATTAAGAACGTTGCAGACCTGCCTGACGGCGCAAAGATCGCCGTGCCGAACGATCCGACCAATGGCGGCCGTGCGCTGAAGGTACTTGAAACTGCTGGTATTCTGAAGGTTCGTCCGGAAGCTGGCATTCTGGCTTCGCCAGCTGACATTGTCGACAATCCCAAGCATGTGAAGATTGTTGAGGTTGAGGCTGCCCAGCTGCCGCGGGCGCTCGATGATGTGGATGCTGCCGTCATCAATTCCAACTATGCGCTTGCCGCGAAGCTCAATCCGACGAAGGATGCAATCGCTATTGAATCGAAGGATTCGCCTTACGCCAATGTGGTCGTTGTCCGCGCGGGCGACGAAAATCGTCCTGAACTGCAAAAGCTGAAGAACGCGCTTCTCACGCCTGAAGTGAAGAAGTTCCTCGAAGAGAAGTATCAGGGCGCTGTCGTTCCGGCCTTCTAATCGGCAAAGACGGGCGGGAAAATTTTTTTTCCGCTCTTCAGATGCTTTTAGCCCAGCCTTCTTTATGAAGTCTGGGCTTTATCGTACGTATTAGCCCGAAAGACCGCGGGCGTCTTTTAGGCGAAAAAGCTCGGCCGTTCCGAAGAATGCCGAGCTTTCTGATTCCGATTGACGGAAGACTTAGAAAGTCACCGTATCCGGATGGAGTCCAGAGAACGAGGTCTGCGGCATGGCCGTCAGTTCGTTGACTTCTTCGGGCGTCAGCGAGAAGTCAAAAACGTTCAGATTTTCCTGCTGATGCGCGAAAAGCGTCGACTTCGGGATCGGGGCGATGCCGCGCTCAATGCACCACCGCAGAGCGACCTGGGCAGGCGTCTTGCCGTGGGCGGCAGCGATCTTTTCGAGCAGCGCATGGCGCAGCAGCGTGCCGCGGCCGAGCGGACTCCAGGCCTGAACCTGAATGCCCTTGGCACGGCAGAAATTGACGGCGGCCGGCTGCGCATAGCCCGGATGAATTTCGAGCTGATTCACCATCGGTTTTACGCGGGCACGGGCAAGCAGCGGAACGAGGTGATGGGGGAGGAAGTTGGATACGCCGATGGCACGGACGCGCCCTTCGGTGTAAAGCTCTTCGAGCGCACGCCAGGCGCCGGCGTTCTGTGCCTGCCAGACCATGGGCTCTCCCTGAGCGGCCGGCCAATGGATGAGGAGCAGATCGAGATAGTCCGTCTGCATCTGGGTGAGGATCATCTCATAGGCTTCGCGGGCGCTCTCATAGGAGCGGTGTGAAGCCCAAATCTTGCTCGTCAGGAAGAATTCAGAGCGCGGAACATCTGACGCGCGGATCGCTTCGCCCATACGCTGAGCGTTGTTGTAAATCTGTGCGGTGTCGAACTGGCGGTAGCCGAGTTGTATCGCTGTCTGGATGGTGCTGTCAAAATTCTCGTTGATGGGAATCTGCCACGTCCCGAAGCCGATGGTCGGCATCTTGACGTCGTTGGCGAGCACGGTCGTTTCGGTAAGCGGTTGAGTCGCTGTCATTGATCTTTTTCTCCGGCCGCAGTTGGGATGCTGCGGACGTGCAGTGAAGGCAGCGGCGCAGAAAACCTGACGTCTTCAGCGGGCTGAGGGATGCTTGTTGGGAAGGAGCCGTCAGGAATGCAGTAATACTCCAAACGAACCGGCCTCAATCGTACCCGATAAAAGGCTGATCCCATTTGATCTCAGAGAAAAGATTATCGCGATGTAAAGGTTCGCAGAGGATTATCCCAATGGACAAAAAGGCTTTTTGTGTGATCTGTCCATTGTTTAACAGACACTGCTGAAGGGCATCCCCCAGCTCAACAGCATTAAGGCTCGCAGAGCACCGCTTAAAATGCGGGTGCTACTGGCAAAAGAACACTTTTAGGCGCAAGGCATGCAGCACATTGATCCGGAACTTTTCACTTGGCTCTTTATTGGGGCTGTCGGCCTCGTTGCGGGGGGTTGGGGTTTGACCCGAGCAGCGTCGCGGCGCCGCGGCGAGGCTGAGCTGAGCCGCTTGGGCAAAACGTCTGCCGCAGCGCCCCGCCGTCGGGAGCGCATTGCTGCTCGCCGTCCGGATGTGCCGAAGGCCGTTAAAAAGGAAACCGTGGAGTCCAAAGCGCCTCAGCATGGCCCTGGCCGGCCGGCTGCCTTTCTTTTGAAGTCCGCCGACGGCCGGACGATTGTTCTGCAGCGTGCGCCGGAGGCTGAGTGTCGAGAGGGGCTCGAGCGCCTTTATGCCTGCGCGGGCGACGCTGCAGCTCTCGAAGATGAGCAAAATAAACTCGACGCAGCCGCTCAGCAGCTCGCCCTTCGAGGCGGAGCGCTTGAATGGAGCGTGGATTCAGATCTCGCTCACAACGCCTTTGTTCTTTGCTGTGCAAAAACTCAAGAAGCTCCCGCCACCGCCTCTGCCGCCGCTTTGGGGACGGGCGGTCTGCTCATGGGCAACAGCTCCGCGCTCGATGGGGCGGAGCCCCTTTTCGCTGCTGTCGAAGAGGGGTTCCGGATCGCAGCCGCCCCGGAAGGCGTGCTCCTGCGAAGCCTTAATGACTGTCTCGAGAGCGCCGAGAAGCACCTGAGTCGCCTGGAGAAGCTCTCTCCTCATCGCACAGAGGATTGGCTGCAAACGGCAGACAAGATTAAAGCGCTCGGTGAAGAGGCTCAGCGCCTCACGATAAACGGGAACTGGGCAGATTGGGATACAGCGCTGACGCTCGAAGTCATTGACGCTTTGACGCAGTCGGTTGACGAGCGGATATTGAAGATTGACGCGGCGCTCGAAGCTGCCGCAGAATCTGACGCGCTGACCGCTCTTGAATCCGCTGACACTGCCTTGAAGCGCGCTTACGGACTTCTTCTCGAACGGATCAGTGCCGTATTGCTCTTAGAGGCGCTCGCGGCTTCCAATGTTCTTTATTCCACGAACTACTGCCGCGGCATGCATTCTGCCTCCCGCATCGCTTGGCGGGCGGAGGCGTTTCCCAGCACGCAAAAAATAACGAATGCGGTTCATGCATTGATTTTGCAGACGGCTGAAACCTCCGGGCGCACGATGACGCCTCAGGAGCTTGATCTTCTCGGCGCCGTCAAGCAGGATGCAAAAATGCTTGAGGCCTTGGAAAGCGCATCGAGCACTGAACTCCAAAACGGCGTAAAGGCGCTTCAGCGGGTGATGGATCGCCGCCTGCTTGCAGAGCATCCAATTGCCCGTTTAATGATCTGCATGGATGGGGACGGCGCGGCACATTTTGCCCGGCCGCTTTAGTGCCCGAAGGAGGTCACGCAGACCCCAAAAAGAAAAACCGCCGGATTCTGAATGAATTCGGCGGTTTGAGCAAGAAGCAAAAGTTAGAGCAGGTTGGCTGTGAGCTCGGCAACCATTGTGCTCGATGCGATCACGGGAACATCTACCGCTTCCGCACAGATATCGCGCAGCGTCTTGGAATAACCCATGCAGTCGAGCACGATAACCTCCGCGCCTTGATGAGCGAGCTTTCGTGCGGCTTCTTGGAGTTCTTCTTTAGAGGCCGTGTAAGGAGAGGCAGCCGCAAAGACGGGAGGCTTATCGAGTCCTTTCCATTTATTGAGTTCGCTTTGGGCTTGCTCAATGAGCGGCACCATAACGCCGACCTGCAGCGGGTTGAGGAGCGCAGCGAAAACGGGCGGAAGCAGTCTGTCGGGTTCGATGAGGCGCACTTTCTCTGTAGTCAGCCCCTCAAATTCGCCCGTGCAGAGCAGCACGATCGGGCTGCAGCCCGCTTTTTCGAGCTGATGGATCTTTTCCTGCAGAGCCTTGCGGACAGCAGACTTTCCTAAGACGACTGCGGTACCGTCAAGCATGCGTGAGGTGAGGAGTCCTTCACTTCCCACCGGAGCGAATTGCTTGTCCACTTCCGCTTTGGTCAATCCGTCGAGACATCCGGCGTGCACCACTTCTGTGCCGGCTGGCGCAATGGCATTAAATACCGGCGCCAAATCAGGGCGGGGAGCCTGACCGATGGTAAGCGTTGCGAATTTCTTCATAATTCACATCTTATTTGTGGCGAAGACCCGGAATGATGGAGGAGAAGAAGCTCAGCAGCGCGTCGCCGGCGATGAGACCGGCTGCAAGCACTTCCAGCGGACCGCGGGCATCTGGCCCCTTGATCTTAAGCACAGCGATACGAATGCCCAGACCGATCAAAACGGCCCAGCCAGCCATCGGATTGTTGATAAGAAGGCCTGTGGCCAGCAGCACGCCCATTTGACGAGACGGACCGCCGATAAACTGAATGAGGGCGCCGGGGATGGCCCAAATCAGCAGTGACTTCGCAATGTCGAAAGATACGCCAGCCTGAATAGCGGCGATATACACCTTGGCAACCGGCGGTACAAGGCCCTGCGAGAAGAAGTCCTGATAAACAAAAGCGACGACCGGGATGGCGATGAGGAAGGCCATGGAAGCAGCCAGGAACTGCTGACGGCGTCCGTCGAGTTCAAAGGCGGGGTTCTTCCCGTTGCCGCGAAGAATCCACCCGGCCTTCAGGTCATAGCCCATATCGGCAAAAGCCGGACCCGTCGCAGCGGCAAAGCCGCACAGCATGGCCAGCGCTTCCGGCGGAAAGCCGATCAGAATACCCACAAGGAGTGTAATCAGCGCTACGGCAAAGGCCGGGAACCAGCCGGAATGCATAGCGGCAAGACCGACAATCATTTCATGCACGAATGCCGCAAAAGCTGCATAGAACATGAAGGCGATGAGCCAGCCCACCGACATGTGGTGATACATGCCGCTTCCGAAAGCGATCAGGACGGAGATCAAGGCAAAACCGATGGAACCGATGCCGATCGTGCGGCCGATCTGTTCATCTTTATGTTCAGGCATTTCAACGCCATGCTTGGCGGCATGTGCCTTTTCCGCGGCTGCGCGTTCGTCGTGTGCGTCATCCTTTTTGCCGCGCATCAGGAAGATGATCTGAATCAGTGCGACCAGACCGGCGCCGGCCATGATGCCGTGCGGAATGTAGAGCGCATTGATGTCAATGCCAAAGACCGGGCTGCTGTAGCCGCGCAGGAGAAAGCCGATGCCCAGCATGCCGAGTGCCCAGACATTGCCGATAAAGGCTGTACCCAGAGCGGCCGTCGGGAACTTGAAGAAGGATCCTAAGGCGCCAAGAAAAATGCCGATGCCGAGAAGGACGGCCTGCTTGCCGCCCTGATCGCCCGCTTTAATGGACTCCGCAGCAGCAACGCCGTGCGGCCAGGCACCGGTAGCCGGGAAAAGCTTGGTATTGAAGAGCTTATAGAGCAGGAACCCGTCGAGCAGCATGGCGAGCGCGACGCCGATAAACATCGGCACGACCATGTCGGGACGGCCGAAGAGCCAGGGAATGGCAATCGGGAGCAGAAGCGAGTTGGCCGCACCGAAGGTGGCGGCAGAAGTGGCGCTCTGAGCAAGGTTTTGCACATGCACCGAGCGATAGTGGCCGAAAAACTTGAGCGGCACACGGGCCACGATCATCGCCGCCATAGCGCCGATGATGGCGGTGTTAGGCGTCACCCCGAGGCTGACGAGCAGCTGCACGCCGATGATTGCGCCGAAAACGCAAAGAATCACGAGCAGCACAAGCGTTGCAGGATCCCAGACCTTTGGGTGCTGCTGCAGCGGTGGAGTTTCTATTTCTGACATAGCTGTTCCTTAATGAGCAGTGACCGGATGCCGAATTCCGAGGTTCGGCATCCGCAATGACGGATCATTGTTGTGAATACGCCGGGCGCGGTATGGAATTAGTGTTGGCCGCTGCCCTGAAAGTGCGTCATTGAGCCGTAAAGCTTGGTGATGAGCTCAAATTCCTTCTTGTCGTAGAACGAACACTCGTTCTGCGTGAAGGCCTTGGCCACCTCAATTGAATAGCGCACGGCGTCATCGACATCGACGAGGTGTGTTGCGCCAGTGCCGCAGCCGGGGACGACGGTTTCCGTCGTGATGGCAATGCCGACGACCGGCACATGAGCAGCAACAGACGGCTGCAGGATGGAATTCATGTGGTAGAGCCCATTGCCGTAGGGCGTGATGTCCTGCTGAGTGATCGGGAAAGTGGCCGGGAGCTTCCCGGTCGTGACGCTCATAATGTAGAGGAGGTCTTCGGAAACGCGCAGGATATAGCCGTCGAGCACCGTGGGCGAGATGGCAATGCCGTTGTGGCAGATGATCTGATTGCCTTTGGTCGTGTCGATCGACAAAATGGCATCCATTGCCGGGTCAATTTCTTCCTTATTGAGAACGTCCATCGTCACAGGCGAATCCATGAAAGGAGCGGGCTTGTGCGGCAGCGTCGGCGCATCCGGACAAATGTGAGTGCCTACGATCACGTCGCCTTCGAGTTCATCACCGCGCACCGTCATGCGGGCGAGCTTGGCTGCAATGGCTGAAGCGGCAAGTGCGCCGTCGCCGTCAGACGTGAAGCCGATGCGTTCCGGGCGGGCGCCAAGGCCGCCGAGGCGGCCGACGATGCCCAGCGTGGGAGCCGTGCCGCCCTTCGTCTTGCCGTTCTTGCCCGGAATAAGGAACTTCACGAAGTCGGTGCTGCCCTTGGCGCCCGTCACCGTCGTGCAGGTGGCTTTGACATTGCCTTCGGCGGTGACATATTTGACGACATCTTCGCCGGTAACCCGGCCGTCGTCGAGAAGATCCGCGAGTTCAATGACTTGTTTGAAAGACATGATTGAATTCCTCAGGAGAAGTGTTTGATAAAAAAGTTAAAGATCAAGCGGGCCTTGTACTGACGAAACGGCAAAATACCGATCGACGGCAGCGCCGCCCGCCTCAATGGCATCAATGATTGGAACGTTCAGATCCGGGAACCAGTGAGCAATGCCCATGGTTGAGAAACCGGTGCAGGAAAACATGATGACGTCGACTTTTTTGGCGAGCTCCTCGACGCATTTCTTCGCGCCCGCACGCCCCCAGTCGGTGAGGAGGTCTCGAGTATCTTTAACGCCGTCAATGCCGACCGCTGCAACCATTCGGTCGCCGAGAATGCTGCGGGGCACGGAAGGCACGTCGCCGGCGATGAGGCTTAAAACCCCGACACGGCTGCCCATCGTGAGCGCCATGGCTGCGGCGCAGCTTCCGGCGCCGAATACGGGGATACGGCAGACCTTGCGTGCAGCTTCAACGCCCGGATCAATGGCGCAGCTCACGAGAACGGCATCTGCGCCGTCCTTTTCGGCTCGAAGGCATTGTTCGACGATGCGATCGACACAGTCCTTGGCAATCTTCTCATTGGCGATGCCTTCGGGCTGGTTGGGGATGCAATAGGTGCGGGTCGGAATGCCGTAGAGCTTTTCAATGATCTTGGCGTGCTTTTCAAGCACTTTTTGATCGGTTGAAGAAAAAACGCGGATCACGGCAAGCGTTTTGGGATGAGTCATGGCAAGCACCCTATGAAAGGATTAGGAAGCGGAAGGATTGCCGGCTGTCTGGAAGCGTTCAAGCGTGCCGTACAGACGCGTGAGAAGCGCAAATTCAGCTTCGTCAAAGAAGTGCAGCCGACCGGCGGTGAATTCTTTTGCGGCTTCAACCAAGAAGCGCACGACATCGTCAACATCTTCAACATGAGTTGCGCCGGTCGCGCAGCCCGGGACGGAGGATTCGGTCGTGATGGCCACGCCGACGACGGGAACTTTGGCGGCAAAAGCGGGCTGCACAATGGAATTCATGTGATAGAGCCCGTTGCCGTACGGTGTGATGTCCTGCTGCGTGAGCGGGAACGCAGCAGGGAGTTTCCCGGTGGTTACGCTCATCAGTGAGAGCAGATCTTCACTCATGCGCAGGATGTAGCCCTCTTTGATGGTGGGTGAGAGGGCGAAGCCGCGTTTGTTGATGATGCGGTTGCCTTTAGTGGTGTCCACCGAGAGGATGGCATCCATGGCGGGGTCGACTTCATAGCGGTTCTTAACGTATTGATCGACGCAGGAACTCATAAAGGGCACCGGCTCATGCGGACGCGTGGGGGCGTTTTCACACACTTGAGTCGTTACGATGACGTCTCCCTCGAGCCGGTCGCCGCGCGGCTGCATTTTGATGAGCTTTGCGGCGGCAGCCAGCGCGGCGAGTGCGCCGTCGCCGTCCGAAACAAAACCTTTGCGGGCCGGACGGGCGCCGACGCCGCCAAGCCGCCCGATGATGCCGAGTGTGGGGGCGGAGCCGCCGCTGATCTTCCCGCGCGTTCCAGCAATTTCACAACGAATGAAATCGGTAAAGGTGCCGGGTTTATCGCCTTCGACGCGTTTGACCGAAACCTTCGCAGAGCCAAGCGCCGAGAGATATTCGGCAACCTGCGCTCCAGTTGTTCGACCATCGTCGAGGAGCTCAAGCAAATCAATCACAGAGCGAAATGTCACGGTGTTTTCTCCATTTCAAATAAAACTAGATGCTTTTACTTACTGCAGCCCGCCAGGTGAAATTGCATCTTCCTGAGAGAGAATGAGCTTTTTGAGTAATTTTTCAAGTGTTTTCTTTTCGTTTTCAGAGAGGGTGGCAACCAGCCGTGCTTCTTTTTCGGTATGTGCTTTGTGGGCTCTTAATGCGAGGACTATTCCGTCTTTTGTGGGTTTGAGTACGGTGCCTCGACGGTCGTTGGGATCCGGCAGACGACTGATCAGTCCCTTCTCCTCAAGACGATCCAGACGACGTGTGAGTCCGCCTGAGCTCACCAGAATGCGGGTCTGAATGATCTTGGGCGTGATATCGATATGCGGATTGCGGACGAGGGCAAAAAGCACTTCGGCTTCACCGCGGTTGAGATCAAACTCGGCAAGCGTTTCGTCTACAGCGCGTGCAATGTATTCGCCCATTCGCACCAGCCGCGTTACTGACGGCACGCACTTGAAATGCATGCCTGGATAGCTCGCGTCCCACTCCAACTGAAAGGTGTCGACAAGGTCGCGTGCCTGTTCGGTCTCAGCGGTTCGGTTCTGATCAGTCATTAGATACCTCGACAGAAAGTATCTTCGTAAAAAGATACTAGGGATCAAAAAGAGTGGGATATACAAAATTACCCCACTGTTATTTCACAAAGCAAATAGTTTAAATGAACCTATTTGCGTTGCTGTTGTCGTGATTAAATGGCAAGCAATATCTGTGCCAAATTGAATAAATGAAGAACGTTCTCTGGCGATTTTGATTGTTCCCCCTTGTTTATAGATCGATTAAAAATCGAAACAAATCGCATCCCATATACGCGAAAAGAAACCGCCGAGTCCGGGAGCGATATGGACTTGGCGGCTTGGAGGGGAACTAGAGTGTCAGATTGCAGTTCGCTCGTCAGGCACCGGGGCGTTCAAAGACGAATTTTCCGTCCACCATCGTGGCATCGATCTTCGTGGAGCGCAGTTCAAGCGGGTCCATCTCAAAGATATTCTTCGAGAGCACCACAAGATCGGCGTAAAAACCGGGCTTGAGACGTCCTTTGACGCCTTCTTCAAATTCGGCGTACGCTGATTCAGCCGTGTAGGCATCAACGGCGTCATAGATGTCGACGCACTCTTCAGGATGCCAGCCGCCTTCGGGCTGACCGTCAAGACGGCGCCGCGTCACGGCGCAGTAAAGATTGTCGATCGGGTTCATATCCTCAATCGGCGAGTCCGTGCCGAAACTCATATGAATGCCGAGTTTCTTCATCGTGCCGAAAGCATAGGACGTAGAGGCCAGTGCTGCGCCGACGCGGGCGTCGACGATCTTCGTGTCGTAGTGCAGAAAGATGGGCTGCACCGCGGCCAGGATGTCGTTCTTCGTGAAGCGTTCAACGAGAGGAATGTCGGTAATCTGCACGTGATTGACGGACAGACGATAGGGATTCTTCCCCTCGGTGCAGACGGCGTCATAGGCATTGAGCACGCGTTCAATTGCCGCGTCGCCGATCGCATGAATGATCACCGAACACTTGTGATCAACGGCTTCGTTCACCAAGCCCTGAAGCTCATCCACAGTGAGTGTGGCGATGCCGCAGGTCGAAGGATCATCATGGTAGGGGCTGCGCATCAGTGCAGTGCGTGCGCCAAGACTGCCGTCAACGAAGAGCTTCAAAGGTCCGAAGCGGTTCATGGGCGAGCCTTGACCGGTAACATGGCCGGCCGCAAGGAATTCGCGGTATTCGTCAAGGTTTTGGAAGCTCGACTGATGATAGACGCGCGTGATGGGATGATCCGCTTCAACGCGGTTGAACGCTTCAAGCACCGTGGGCCAGCTCCCCGAGCGCAGATCGCAGGTCTGCACTGAAGTGACGCCGGATTCTGCAGCATGCTTCATGGCAGCACGAATAAGGTGCACATTCTGTTCAACCGTGCGGTTGCGGAAAAGCGCGGTGAGCTTGGCCCGGGCGTTTTCCGTGAAAACGCCGTTCAAATGACCGTTCGCATCCCGTTCTGCCGATCCACCTTCAGGAGGCACAAAGGTGTCGTCAATGCCGGCAAGCGCCAGAGCAGCTGAATTGGCGGTGAGCAGATGCCCGCAGGCACGCTCAAAAATGAGCGGATAGTCTGTCGAAATATCGTCGAGATCAGCACGTGTCAGGAGACGATTTTCATCGGTGAAATAGTCCTGATTCCAGCCCATGCCGTGGAGTACTGCGCCGGCAGCCGGCTGATGCTTGGCAATGTATTCACGGGCGATGCGCTTCACATCGGCAATGCCGGATGCATTCTGCAGACGAATGTCAGTGAGTGCAATGCCCGTGTTGAGCAGATGTTGGTGCGAATCATTGAAGCCGGGAACAACCAAACGACCGCGGGCGTCGTAGATTTGAGCGTCAGCAGGCGCCTGAGCCGCAACAGATTCATTCGATCCGACGGCGCGGATAATGCCGTCAACGCTGAGGAGCGCCTCTTCAAAGTGTCCGCGGTCGACATAGACGCGGGCGTTGCGGATGAGTACAGAAGACATAAGGTCAAGTCTCCAAATGCAGAAACGGTTGCCGGTCTTTTCGAAGAAAGGGTGCTGCCTTCCTTCGGCAAGGACCGGTTGATTGCAAAACACTATTGAAGGTTCTTCTTGGCGCGTTCAAGCGCATCGTGGCGGCGACGGAAGAGCAATTCGTAGATCACCAGACCAATCAAAGGAACGATCAGGCCGAGGGCGGCTGTGACCGGATCCTGCCAGATCGTATTGACGATCAGCGACAGCATGAAAATCAGTACGAGGATGATCGAGAACGGATAGAGCCAGACCTTGTAAGGACGTTCGAGCGTCGGGTACTTGCGGCGCAGGACGATGACCGAAAGGAAGGTAAGACCGTGGAAGATCAGGCCGCAGATAGCCACAAGACTCGTGAGTTCGGAAAGCGACCGGGAGCAAACGAGAATCATGGCCATCACCATGCTGGCGATCTGCGCGTTGATCGGCGTGCGGTAGGTCGGGTGGAGCTTGCCCAAGAATTCAAAGAGTGCGCCGTCACGAGCCATCGCGTAGTACATGCGCGGAAAGACCATGATGCAGCCGTTGAGGGAATTGAAGATCGCGAGCATCATGGCGGCGCCGACAATCACCATGCCCCAGGTGCCAAAGAGCGTATCGGCCGCAACCGTACCGAGGTAAAAGTTGCGTTCCGAAATCATCTTCTGGATGAGATCGTAGGGGACAACCTTGTAGACGGCAAAGTTAAAGAGGACGTAGAGAACCGCAACCCCAATGATTGAACCGATCAGCGCGAGCGGAATATTGCGCTTGGGTTCCTTGATTTCTTCGGCAATGGTGTTGAGGTTGGTCCAGCCTTCATAGGCCCAAAGCGTGGCGAGCACCGCAAAGGCCATCATGCTGAGAATCGTTCCGATGGAAGGCGTTTCTACGCCTTCGGGGAAGCTGAACCAATTGGGCGACTCATTGCCCATGGCCAGACCGCAGATGATGATGAGGGCGATCGGGAGGAGCTTAAGCACCATGAAGATGTTCTGCACCATCGAACCCTGACGAATGCCGCGGATGTTGATGAGCGTGAGGAGCAGAATGGAGCCGAGAGCGATGGCTTTTTGCGCGAGCTCTCCCATGGGCACCATGCTTGAGATGGCGGCAGCAAAGGCGAGAGCCAGTGCGGAGATGGAACCCGCTGACGACAGGAAGAAGTTCGTGATGCCGCACATGAAGGCCACACGTTCGCCGTAGGCTTCGCGCAGGTACACGTAGTAGCCGCCTGCCTTGGGCATCATGGCGCCGAGCTCCGCAAAGCAGATGCCCGAAAGGAGGGTAATCAAGCCGCCGACGGCCCATACGAGAAGCGCCAGACCGAGATTGCCGCCCGAGCGTTCGAGGACGATGCCGCCGATATAAAAGATGCCTGAGCCGATCATGATGCCGGCAAGGACGGAAATGCCGCCGAAAAGACCAACCTCGCGGCGCAGACCGATGGTTTCGGTCGAGCCGCCGGAAGCGGCGGAGGGTGTTGAGGAAGCTGCCATGATTTTTTTGTAGTGACGGATTGTTGGGGAGGGTCGAAACTGAAAAAGGCTGCGCCGCAATCGTGCGGGAGCAGCCTTCAGATCTGTAATCCGTTTGTTGCGGCGCCGCTCTTTGATAAACGCCGTACTCTGCGCGGCGTCCGTGAAAGATCGGGCGCGCGGAGACGGAAGCCGTTCATGAAGAAGCTTCGCCGCCGATAGCGCCTCCGAACGTCTGACAATGCAGCGTTCGGGAGTCATCGTCGTCTTTCGGCGATGACCAACTGACCGTCCATGCCTAGCCGGTCGTTTCGGCAGTTTGACCTTGCGACGCTCTTCCTATTTTTGGGTGCCCCCGTCGAGCGGCGTTCATTCGCACTGCGCCTCTATTCAGCATGAGTAAAAAATTACCCCCAGCGTGCGGTTCTGTCCATATTTGGTGCGGGGTAATCCAAAGAAAAGGCGCCTCTAAAAGCGCCTTTTTTTGTTTTGATCGGAGGATAGGTAGGCAAAATGCTGTACGCCGCCCCTGCGGTTATTTGCGTCCTGCTCGATTGATGCGACGCTTCCCGAAGGCGCTTTGTCCGCCGTTCTGCGCTGTCGAATTGAATTTGACGGCTAGGATGACGCCGACAAAGAATACAAAGGCCGCAAACATCAGTACGGCAGGCTGATCTTCATTGACACCGATAGCTGTCCCCATAAATCCGAGCATCCAGCAGATGGATACGGCGAATTTGGCAGCTGGGTCGAGTTTTTTGGGTTTTGCAATGACGGGTTCAGGAGCATTGGGGTTGGCCGACGACTCCATCCGCGCCAAGGCGGCTTCTCGGCTCGAATCCTGCGGCGAAGCCTTGGGCATGCCGGTTTTTCGGCGGAAGGCCGCGATCAGATCTTTGAGACTGATGCCGTCATCGGCTCGTCCGGCAGCGTTTGGCGGCAGACCGATGTGGTGATCGGCCGTCATGGGCGGCGTGATGCCGTCAAGATTTTTCTGCGAGCTGGCCTGCAGCGATTCGATGTAGTCCACAAAGTCGCCGTTTTTAGGTTCAAGGTTGAGCGGGTCTGACGGCATGCAATGAACTCCTTCCTTTGCCTTTGGCTCGACGGATGAGCGAGCCCGCGGCAGCGTTCCTACCGATGATGATAGCGGATCCGCTCTTATCGTTCGGATATTCGCGAATGCAATGCAAAAGGCAGGCTGGACGCTGCTGCCGTCCAGTCTGCCTCTGAGTTAAATAAAGGGGAAAAACAGATTTTTTAGTGTGTCAGGCAGCAGCCGTCTGAACGTGCGTCTGCGGCGCAGTGCCTGCGGCACGATCCACTTCCGCCGCCATGCGGTCGAGTTTGGGCTTCACACGCATCAGACGCATACCGTTGGCAACCACGATGAGGCAAGTGCCCGTATCGGCAAAGACAGCCATCCACATCGTCGCGAATCCGCTGATGGCGAGGATCGTGAAGATGATCTTGATGCCGAGCGCGAAAGCAATGTTCTGCACGAGCACGCTGTGGGTCATACGCGAGAGACGAACGAGCGTTGCCACCGACGAAATGCGGTCGTCCATCACGGCAATATCAGCAGCTTCAATCGCGCTGTCGGTCCCGCGAACGCCCATGGCAATGCCGATGTCGGCTTGTGCGAGCGCCGGAGCGTCGTTGATGCCGTCGCCGACCATCGCCGTAAGACCTTGTCCCTGAAGCTCACGAATGCGTGCAAGTTTGGCTTCAGGAAGCAGGTCAGCATTCACGTTCTCAAGTCCGAGCTTGCCGGCGAGCGCATGTGCGGCGCGTTCATTGTCGCCCGTGAGCAGCCAGGGCGTAATGCCTTCGGCTTTGAGCTGGGCAAGACCGCTTCGCGTATCAGCCTTGATTTCGTCAGCCATGACAAAGACTGCCAGTACGCCGAAGGTATCCGCGAGCGCTACGCTCGACATGCCGTTTTCGCTGGCTCTATTGAAGGCGTCGGCGACCTCATCCGAAGAGAGCCCGCGCTTATCAAGCGCCGCGAGGTTAAGGAGTGATGCACGTCCCGTTCCGATGCGGCCGGTGACGCCTTCGCCCGGGAGTGCCGTGAAATCAGCCACCGGCTGAATCTCAGCGTGTTCCTTCTTGGCTTCACGGACAATGGCAGCCGAAAGCGGGTGCTTATTCATGGCGCCGAGGCTGGCGGCGAGTGAAAGAACCTGTTTGCGGTCGGCGCCGCCCAAAAGCGTGATGCCGGCGACTTCAGGCTCACCCTTCGTGAGCGTGCCGGTCTTATCCAAACCGATATTGGTTAATTTGCGCGCTTCCTCAAGGAAGAGCCCGCCTTTAATCAGCAGGCCGCAGCGCGTCGCAGTAGCGAGCGCCGATACGATGGTGACCGGCGTGGAAATGACGAGTGCGCACGGGCAGGCAATAACGAGCAGGCAAAGTGCTTTGTAGAGCCAGCCGAGCCAGTCGCCGAGGAAGAGCGGCGGCACGATCGCAACGCACAAAGCCACCACGAACACAATCGGCGTATAGACCGCGGCAAACTTGTCGACAAAGCGCTGTACGGGCGACTTGGAGGACTGAGCATTTTCAACGGCTTCAATGATGCGGGCCGTCAGTGACTGGGAAGCGGCAGCCGCCACCGTGACTTCAATCGTCGACGTCAGATTCACCGTCCCGGCCCACACCGTTGCCCCCGGTCCTTTTTCTGCCGGCATGGATTCGCCCGTCACCATGGACTGGTCGAGCGTTGTAGTGCCTTCGACAATCTTGCCGTCAAGCGGAACGCGGTCGCCCGGCGCAATGCGCACCTGCGCACCAGGGCCGACGGACTCGACTTTCATCTCAACATACTTGCCGCTGCCCTGTGCGACGAGCGCCTTTTCAGGCGCAACACTCATCAGGTCGCGAATCGAACGGCGAGCTCTGGTCATGGAAAGCTGTTCAATGGCTTCGCTGATTTCAAAAAGAACGAGCACCATGGCTGCTTCCGGCCAGGCACCAATAAGGACACCGCCCGTAACGGCTACGGCCATCAGGGTGTTCATGTTGAGCGTGCCCTTCATGACACTCTGGATGCCCTTTTTGAAGGTTGTGAGTCCCACCATGAAAATGGCCAGGACGGCAAGCGCAAGGGTGATGCCTTTAACGAGGAATTCGTCAAGCGTGATGTAGCCGTTGTCGGCAGCCACCTCAAAGAATTCGCAGCCGAGCGCAATAATCAAGGCGAGGATATAGCGCTTCCAGGGGGTACGGTCTTCAAAGACAGTTTCCTGTTCACGCGCCTTCATGATGGTTGATTCATAACCGGCAGCACTGATCGCAGCCTGTGCGGCAGCCGCAGCGGCCGCTGGCACCGCAATGGTGCGGTTCATGACGTTGATTTCATAGCCCTTGATGCCGGCGGCATTGAATTCGCGTTCGATTTCGCCCGCCTCAACCGGGCAGTCCATTTCCGGAACCGAAAGGAGCGTCTGCCCTTTGGCTGTGCTCGCGGAAGCTTCGGCTTCCAGAGTGCCCTCGTATCCCGCCGCCTTCACAGCAGCCATCACGCCGTGGACGGCATCGCCGCTCGTCAGAATGCGGCGATTCATGATGTCGATTTCGTAATCGGCAATGCCGGCTTTTTTTAGTTCGCGTTCGATTTCACCGGCTTCAACGGGGCAGTCCATTTCCGGGACTGCAATGCGGACGCGATTGTCGGCTGCCGTATCCGTAGCATCGATGGAACCTTCATAGCCGGCCGAGCGGACAGCAGCCATGACGCCTGATGCAGCGGCAGGGCTCGTCAGAATGCGGCGGTTCATGATATCGATCTGATAGTCGGTGATCCCTGCTTTTTTGAGTTCGCGCTCGATTTCACCGGCTTCGACGGGGCAATCCATTTCCGGCACCGTAATGCGTACGCGGTCAAAGCTAGGATCGTCACTCCAGCCGCTCGAGGCTGCGACGTCAAAAGACTGGCCGGTCTTGCTTACTGCGGCAAGGATGGCGTTTTTTTCAAGAGGAGAGCGGTCTGGGACATTGATCTTCACGCGGCGCACGGAATAATCCGGCACGGCACGAATGTCGCTTGAGAGCGCTGCGAGGGCGTGCTCCACCGGACCGAATTCGACCGGGCAGCACATGTCGGGGAAATGCAGGGTAAGCGTTTTCATAGTTCTGACAATTGATGAGTCATCCGTATCGGACGACTGTGTTTTCCGTTTGATGAGCATTTCACACCTTGAAGTCGTTACAATGTCAAGCACTTTTTTGAAGGCAGTTTTCGACCGTGGCGCAGCGCTTCTTTTAAAGTAGTTTGCAGGCCAAGGCTGGCGAGCGCACTGTCGCTTGCACAATTACTTTCACGGAGTCCTTATGCGCATCCGAGAACTTGCAGAGTTAACGGGGAATACCCCGGAAACGATCCGCTACTACGAAAAGCAGGGGCTTTTGCCTGAACCGCGCCGTGAGTCCAATAACTATCGTCAGTACGGTCAGATTCATGTGAATCGGCTCGATTTCATCAGGCACTGCCGTAATCTCGATATCGGACTGTCTGAAATTCGAGAGCTTCTTGGAGCGCTTGATGAAGGCAGCCGAGAGGGTGCAGAACTCGCCCATAAGCTTATTCATCAGCACATGGAAGCCGTCGACAGACGCTTGAAGGACTTGCGGGAACTGCGCCGTCATCTGCTCGATCTGGAGGCGCACTGTCAGGGTAAACACTGTGATGCACGCACTTGCGGAATCCTTGCTGAACTCCAGCAGCCCGAGCCGGACTGTCCCGGACATGCAACGGCACTGCCCGGCCGACGAAACAGTGACGCGAGCGAATCGCTTCGCTGATCAGACCGTTTTTATGTTTTCTGCTTTTTTCCCCGTTTGATATGACAGAATTTTTCAACGTCCAACTTTCCTCCATGGGTATGGGCCTGATGGTGCTGATTCCCATTTTGCTGGCGCTTTTCTTTTGGGTGATCGGCCGCGTTGTGCCGCCGGCTCGTCGTCCTGCCGGACGGCCTGCAGGACTGGGCGGACTGCTTTGCGTTGTGCTGCTTATCCTTTCCGTTAAGGCGGCACTGTCGCTCTTTGAGCTCGGGCGTCAGGCGGGGGAAGCTGCCAATGTGCTTGCCGTTTCCATTGATTTTGTCGGTCCTGTTTTGAAAAGTTTGATTCCGGCGACCGTCAATGCGATTGCTATTCTGCTGGCGCTTTTCCTCTTGGCTTTCGGACGCCGTCGATTGACGCTCTTTACAGCGCTCGTCTGCGTCTGGATAGCGGGGCCAGCTTCTGACGGTCTGAATGCCGTCATCCTCGGTGTTCCTTACAACATGTCTTCAGGTTTTTACGGCATTTCATTCTTTACGATTCTGGTGACGCTTTACCTGCTCTTTTCCGAGCGTTCAGCCAATACCTACGGGCTGCATGGCCGCACAGCGCCGGAGAATCCCAAGGCCTAAGCGGCGGCCGGGCGAAAACAACGTATCTAGAAAGAATGCAGGATGCCGGCTGACGCCGGCAAGGCCTAAAATATCGGTTTTCCCGCAGAAAGCGCTTGCGGCAGTACGTCCTCATCGATCAAGAAGGATGCCTGCCGCTTCTTCATTCCCCGCTTTCACTTTATTTGACAAGAGGCACTTCACCAATGACCCAAGCCGTGCTCATCCGCAATGCGGATCTCTATGCTCCTGAACATGTCGGCATGCGTGACATTCTTATCGCCGGCGGCAAGATCATCGCCGTGGAACCGCATCTTGAAAATGTGAATATCCCCGGGATGGAAACGGTTGATGCAGCGGGTCGGCGCGTGACGCCGGGCCTGATCGACCAGCACATTCACGTCACCGGCGGCGGCGGCGAGGGCGGTTGGGCAAGCCGCTGCCCAGAGCTCAATTTCTCCTCCTTGGTCAAAGGCGGTGTGACGAGTTTCATGGGCGTGTCAGGCACCGACAGCATGTCGCGCTCAATTGAAAATTTGCTCGCCAAGGTGCGCGGACTTACCGTTGAAGGTGCTTCGGGCTGGATGTGGACGAGCAACTACGCTTATCCGCCGGCGACCATCACCGGATCGGTGAAGGGAGATCTCTTTGCCATCCCCGAATGCTTGGGCGTCAAGATTGCTATGGGCGACCATCGCTCGTCTTTCCCGACCGATCAGGAAGTCCTGCGGCTCCTTTCAGAAATCCGCGTCGCCGGCATGCTTACCGGCAAAACAGGCTTTCTGCATGTGCATTGCGGAGATTGGGGGGATGCGATTTTTGACCCGCTTGAAGCTGCGATTCCGAAGGGCATCCCGGCCAAGCATATGCGTCCGACGCATGTTGCCCGTCATCCTCAAGTATTTGAACGAGCCTGCCGCTTTGCCAAAATGGGCGGCTTTATCGATATCACCACGGGCGGCGGCTGCTGGATGGGATCCGCTGCGGACGCGCTTATCGCGGCGCTCGAAAAGGATGTTCCGCTCGACCGCATCACGTTTTCTTCGGACGGTCAGGGTTCGATGCCGCGCTTCAACGAAGCCGGCGAGATGGTGGGCTTTGGCGTTGGCTCCATTGACTGCGACTTGGAAGCGGTGCGCTCTACCGCCGAAAAGATTGGTCTTGACAAAGCGCTCCGTCCGATGACGGCAACCATTGCCGATGCACTGGGATTGACTGCCAAGGGCCGCGTACAGCCAGGCAAAGACGCCGATCTGCTGATCTTCGGTGATGAGCTTGAGCTTGCCGATGTCTTTATGAAGGGGCGCCGCATGATGCAGGACGGCAAAGTGATCGTGAAAGGTGCTTTTGAAGCGTGAGCGGCCTGCTGCAGTCCATCGTGACCGCAATAATCCGGCGTCCCAAGCGCCTTGCTTCCCGGAATCTCGGTTAACCGGTCTCTAGTCCGGGAAGCCTTCCAAACGCCCATCTCAATCTAAAGCAGCGTGAGCAATGTCACGCTGCTTTTTTATTTAAGTGCGCCCGGCAGCGCACGTGTGATTGTGTGGTGAAAGTCCACTGTCCGCCCGGTCGCGGGAAGGACTAGCAACTCGGCAGAGTCGAGGAGGCAA
>NZ_QNRV01000023.1 GCF_003315195.1 Sutterella wadsworthensis
GTCGATGGCATGCCTGGAAATGAAACCTCCGCTTGGGAGTTCGCTATGTGGTGCATCTGACAATATTTTTCGTCCGATAGATGGTAGCTAGGCGGCTGCTCCGTCAAGTGCTTCGCGGCATAAAGCCGCCTGCCGCCTTCGGCGGCAGGCTATTTATACGCGAAGCACTTGACCTCGGGTTGCCTGAGGTTGCCTGAGACAGCCCTCAGTTCCGGAATCAAAAACAGCGGTAGACCGCTTGACAGCGGGTGGGTGGTCCAGAGATTGAGGGCGGAGAGGATGTCAAAGCTGTAGTCATATCCATACCAATCTGGGACAAGATTTGTTGGGCTTGGTCGCGGAGATGTTCATCTACTCGCACTTGAATGTTTACCATGGCATCTCCTATTTATGCTAAATCAATGCTAACAGCATGGTATCAGCACATCAATTGCGCCCTTGCCAAACCAAGTCATGACCGTCTTCGGAGAACGAGCCGGCCCGATCATTGGAGCGATCGAAATAGAAGTCTGAGGGAATGCGGGCGCGGCGCCTGCTCGTGAGGTGCAGTCGATCCCGGAGGCACGCACCGCACCTGATTTTGCTGTATCCGAGTCCCTTGAATCATTCGTTTTTAGACTGAGGATGAAAGGCCATGTTGTCGACAAATATCAGCAACTAAGCCTCAAGTCCTAGGCCGCATCAACTTGACGCAGGAAACGCATTTGCACTTTCAAAAGAAGCCTTTACAGCGTGAGTCATGATCAGCAAAATTCGTTTTCGAAAATTCAAATATGCGGCCGCAGAACCTCCTGCAGACCGCTCCGATTGATGGAGTTTGTTCATGTCTCTTAAGACCAAAGTTCTCACTGCCGCCGCATTTGCTGCTCTGCTCGCCTCCACCGCCGTTCAGGCTGTGACCTATACGGTCGGCACAGGCGCGACCTATCGTCCCTTTGAATACGAAGCGCCGAACAAAGAAATCGTCGGCTTTGACATCGATTTGATGAAAGCCATCGCCAAGGCTCAGGGCTTTGACGTCGAGTTCGTCAATACCACTTGGTCGACCATCTTCCCGGCGCTCAACAACGGTGACCGCGACATCATCATGTCCGGCATCACCATCACGGACAAGCGCAAGGAGGCCGTCGACTTCTCCGAACCCTACTTCCTCGCCCACCAGCTCATCCTCACGAGCTCGAACCTGCAGATTAAGAGCCTCAAGGATCTCGAGGGCAAGCTGATCGCCGTCGTCAATGCTTCTGCTGGCGACGTAGCCGCTTCGAACGCCTTCGGCAAGGCTTCGACCAACATCCGCCGTTTTGACAACACGCCGCTCGCGCTTGAAGAGCTCGCCAACGGCGGCGTCGACGCCATGATCGGCGACGTGGGCGTGCTGCAGTGGTACATGAAGCAGAACCCCGACAAGAAGTTCAATCAGTGCCGTGATCCGGAATTCCAGGAACAGTACTTCGGCATTGGCGTGCGCAAGGGCAACACTCAGGTGCTCAACGACGTCAACGCGGGCCTGAAGAAGGTTATCGAGTCGGGCGCCTACAACGAGGTCTACCGCAAGTGGTTCGGTTCGGATGCTCCGAAGCTTCCGGCCTTCACGAAGTGATCGTCCTTTGACTCAATCCTTGAAGCAGAGGGCAGCAGAGGATTCCCCGGCTGCTCATCGGCTTCAAGGTTAAAACGCGCCGCTCATCCGACATATCCGGACGCGGCGTTTTCCTTATTCAGAACAACAACAAAAAGGATCCCTCATGTTTGGCTTCGAATCCAGTGTTATTGCGGAATACTGGCCGCTTTTCGTCCATGGCGCCTGGACGACCGTTCAGGTGACCATCATCTGCGTCTGCCTGGGCATGTGTCTGGGAACGCTCTTAGGCATGGGCCGCCTCGCACAGGCGCGCTACAACCCGCTTAAAGGCTTCCTGCACTACTGCGTGCGCTGGCCGATCACGGTCTACGTGAGCTTCTTTCGCGGCACGCCGCTCTTTGTGCAGATTTTTCTCATGTACTTTGCCGTGCTGCCGGTCTTTATTCACCCGGTTGACGGCTTGCTGATTTCGGGTCAGCTTGCCCGAGACATCCGCTCGAACTACGGTGCAATGCTCGCCGGCGTCTGCGCCATCACCCTGAATTCGGGCGCTTATATGTGTGAAATCTTTCGCGCCGGCATTCAGTCGCTCGACAAGGGACAGATGGAAGCTGCCCGCTCGCTCGGCATGTCCTACATGCAGGCCATGCGTACGATCATCCTGCCGCAGGCCTTCCGCCGCATGTTGCCCGCACTCGGCAACAACGCCATTGCTATCCTGAAGGATTCCTCGCTCATCTCCGCCATCGGCCTGGCCGAACTCGCCTACGCCGCCCGTACTGTCGCGGGCGCTTCGGCCCGCTACTGGGAACCCTACATCACCATTTCCTGCGTGTACTGGGTGATGACGCTGCTCCTCGCCTGGGGCATCCGCAGACTTGAAGCCCGCCTCGGCCGCGGCGACAACGGCATTGGGAGCTAAGAGCCATGACCGAACCCATCGTATCCATTCAGAATCTGAAGAAAGCCTTCGGCGACCATGTCGTGCTCGACGGCATCAATCTCAACGTCATGCCGGGCGAAAAGGTCGTTGTGCTCGGCCCTTCGGGATCGGGCAAGAGCACGATGCTTCGCTGCATCAACGCCCTTGAGATACCGACCTCCGGCGCCATCTTCTTCAACGGCGTCGAAGTCACCAATCCGAAGACCGACCTCAATCACGTGCGCGAGCACCTGGGCATGGTTTTTCAGCGCTTCAATCTCTGGCCGCACAAAACCGTCATTGAGAACGTCATGCTTGCCCAGCAGCTCGTTCTTAAAAAGGATCCGGCGGCAGCCAAGACCCGTGCTGTTGAACTCCTCAAGAGCGTCGGGCTTTTCGACAAGGCCGACGCCTATCCGGCAAGCCTTTCGGGCGGTCAGCAGCAGCGCGTTGCTATTGCCCGCGCACTTGCCATGGAACCCAAGGTTATGCTCTTTGACGAACCGACCTCTGCGCTTGACCCGGAACTCGTGGGCGAAGTGCTTGCCGTCATGAAGCAGCTGGCTGAATCGGGCATGACGATGATCGTCGTGACGCACGAAATCGGCTTTGCCAAAGAGGTCGCCGACCGCGTGGTCTTTATGGACGGCGGCCATATCATTGAAGAAGGCGCACCATCGGAAATTCTGGTCGCGCCCAAAGAAGAGCGTACAAAGTCCTTCCTCGCGCGAGTGTTGTGAAACGGCCTCAGCCTTTTTCAAAGTTCAAACTCAAGCCGAAGCGTCCTTCATGCGCTTCGGCTTTTTTCGCTTCAAAGGAAAGCACCTCGATAATCCTCAATGTCATTGATTTACAAAACAAATTAATGTAATCATGAATACGTAAGCGGACCCGAATTCTTTGCGTATCATCAAGCTGAACCGTACAATCAATCAAAAGAAGTACCTACGAGGAAGCACTTATCCGGTAACTTACTTTCATGCATGAGAAAGCATTTGTTTTAGCTGTGCTTTCAGCCCATTTGCTCTGCTGCGGTCTGCCGCTGTCACCTGCTTCTTTTGAAGGATTGGCATAAACCCGTACGCTTGATAGCCTCGCAATGCAATCTGCTTCCTTCAGACTTTCGCCTGCCACTAGTTTTTCACGCCATTGTTTCCCTCTCGGAGATCCGACGAATGCCTCTCGGCCGCATACATTCCTACGAAACCTTCGGGTCCGTTGACGGCCCCGGCGTCAGGTTTGTGGTCTTCATGCAGGGCTGCCGGATGCGCTGCGTCTACTGCCACAATCCGGATACTTGGCGCATTCATGCCGGTGAAGAAAAGTCTGCTGCCGAAGTGCTTCGCATGGCGCTGCGCTACCGTCCGTACTGGGGCAAAGAGGGCGGCATCACGGTAAGCGGCGGAGAGCCCCTCCTGCAAATCGACTTTCTGATTGAACTCTTCGAACTGGCCAAAACCGAAGGCATCAACACCACGCTCGATACGTGCGGTCTGCCCTTCACAAAGGATCCGGCGTGGCTCGTCAAATTTGAGCGTCTCATGAAGTCGACCGATCTCGTGATGCTCGACCTCAAGCACATTGACCCGCTGACACATAAGCGGCTGACCGGCTGGAAGAACGACTCCATTCTGGCCTGCGCCCAGTGGCTCTCCGAACACGGCAAACCCATGTGGATCCGACATGTGCTCGTGCCGGGCTGGACGGATGAAGATGCTGCGCTCGTGAAACTCGCCGCCTTCGTTGCCCAACTTCGAACGGTCAAACGCGTGGAGGTGCTTCCTTACCACACGTTTGCCGTCCCCAAATGGGACCGACTCGGAATACCCAACAAAATCCGAGACGTTCTGCCCCCCGAACCTGAACGCGTAGCCAATGCGAAACGCATTCTGCATGCGTTCGGCGACTGACCGATTTCCCCAAACTTTTGAATGCTTTGATTATTTCTGGAGGTTTATATGACCAACGCTTGGAGAGGCTTCCGAGGCGATCACTGGCGCGACGACGTCAACGTGCGCGACTTCGTGCAGCAGAACTACACCCCTTATGACGGCGACGAATCGTTCCTCGCCGAACCCACTGACGCTACCCGCAAACTCTGGGGACGCCTGGCCGAACTTCAAAAGGAAGAACGCGCCAGGGGCGGCGTGCTCGACTGTGAAACCGAAATTGTCAGCTCCATTACAGCCTACCCTGCCGCCTATCTCGACCCTGAACATAAGGAATACGAGAAGGTGGTCGGCATGCAGACCGACAAGCCCCTCAAGCGTGCGTTCATGCCCTACGGCGGCATCCGCATGGCTCAGGAAGCGGCGAGCACGTACGGCTTCCATGTGAACGATAAATACACCAAGATCTTCAACGAGTACCACAAGACCCACAATCAGGGTGTTTTTGATGCGTACACCGACGAGATGCGCGTGGCCCGTCGCAACCACATCATTACGGGTCTGCCCGACACGTACGGACGCGGCCGCATCGTGGGCGACTACCGCCGCGTAGCGCTCTACGGCATTGACGCACTGGTCGCGGAAAAAAAGAAGGACCTCGCCAACTGCGACTGCGGCATCATGACTGACGACGTTATCCGTCAGCGTGAGGAACTTTCCGACCAAATCCGCGCACTCGGACAGATGAAAGTCATGGCCGAAAGCTACGGCTTTGACATTTCCGGCCCGGCGAAGAATGCCCGCGAAGCCGTGCAGTGGCTTTATTTCGGCTACCTTGCCGCCATCCGCACGCAAAACGGCGCAGCCATGTCCGTGGGCCGTATCTCTACCTTTCTCGATATTTATATCCAGCGTGATCTCGCTGAAGGGACGCTCACGGAAACTGAAGCGCAGGAGCTCATTGACCACCTCGTCATGAAGTTCCGCATGGTGAAGTTTGCCCGTATTCCGGCCTACAACCAGCTCTTCTCTGGCGACCCAGTGTGGGCCACGCTGGAGATGGCCGGTCTCGGCATGGACGGCCGTTCGATGGTAACGAAGAGCGACTTCCGCTTCCTCCATACGCTCGAAAATATGGGGCCGGCTCCGGAACCCAATCTCACGGTGCTTTATTCGAAGAACCTGCCGAAGGCTTTCCGCAAATATTCGGCCAAGGTCTCCATCAATACGTCGAGCGTCCAGTACGAAAACGACGATGTGATGCGTCCGATCTGGGGCGACGACTATTCGATCTGCTGCTGCGTATCGGCCACCGAAACCGGCAAGGAAATGCAGTTCTTCGGCGCTCGCGCCAACCTCGCCAAGTGCATGCTCTACGCCATCAACGGCGGCGTTGACGAAAAGACCGGCACGCAGGTGGCGCCGGCCTTCCGCCCGATCACGAGCGAGTACCTCGACTACGACGAAGTGATGCTGCGCTTCAAGCCCATGATGAATTGGCTCGCGGGGATTTACGTCAATACGCTCAACCTCATCCACTACATGCACGACAAGTACTTCTATGAGGCCGCTGAAATGGCGCTCATTGATACCGACGTGCGCCGCACCTTCGCAACCGGCATTGCCGGATTCTCACACGTGGTCGATTCACTCTGTGCGATCAAGTACGCCCGCGTGAAAGCGATCCGCAATGAGGCCGGTGTGGTGGTGGACTATGAAACGGAAGGCGACTTCCCGCGTTACGGCAACGACGACGATCGTGCGGACAAGCTTGCTGTGTGGCTCCTCAAGGAGTTTCTCACCTGCATCCGCCGCTACCCGACCTACCGTCATTCCGAAGCGACGACCTCGATTCTCACGATCACGTCCAACGTGGTGTACGGCAAAGCTACAGGATCGCTCCCCGACGGCCGCAAAGCCGGCGCGCCGCTTGCGCCCGGCGCCAACCCAAGCTACGGCGCAGAGCAGAGCGGTCTGCTCGCCTCGCTCAATTCCGTAGCAAAGCTCCCCTACGAGTATGCGCTTGACGGCATTTCCAACACCCAGACGATCAGCCCCGACGCGCTCGGCCACTCGCTTGACGAACGCGCGGACAATCTCGTCAACGTGATGGACGGCTACTTCGCTCAGGGCGCTCACCATCTCAACGTCAATGTCTTCGGTACGGAGAAGCTCATCGACGCGATGGAACACCCCGAAAAGCCCGAGTACGCGAACTTCACCATCCGCGTCTCCGGCTATGCCGTGAAGTTCATCGATTTGACGCGCGAGCAGCAGCTCGATGTGATTTCCCGCACCTGCCACAAGCGCATGTAATGACGCCCTAGGCGCTGAAGGGCCTTCTCCCTTCAGCGCTTCGAGCGGATGGCAGCTTTAAGCTCCCGATGAACGCATGCCGTTTCTTCGGGAGCATTTTTTTTGCAGCCCGACAAAGGCCGGCAATCTATAAAGCGAAGCTCTGCATTTCGGCCGGAGAGGACAGCTGGAACCGCCCCTTAAGTGACACTAGGCTGGCCCAATCCTCTGCCGCATTGAGGGCTCGCCCCAAGTCCTTTAGAAAGGAGCCATGCCGGCATTTAAGTGCCGCTTTGACATTCAACAGCTCTTTGGCCGGCGATGCGTCCCATCACAAGGCAGTTCGTGATGCCGGCGCCGCCGAGCCGGTCAAAACCAAAAATCCCTCCGACGACCTCTCCAGCGGCAAAAAGTCCCGGAATAACGCCCCCCGTTTGCGCACGCACCTGCGCCTGGGCATCCGTCAAAATGCCGTCCAAAGTGGTGTGCACATAGATCTGCTCCTCACCAAAATAAAAGGGCGGCTTTTCGATTCTTTGGGTGAAGAACTTTTTGCCGGTCAGCGGATCCAGCCCTGCATCAGCCGCCCGATTGTATTGGGCGAACGTTTGTTCGAGCACCGTCGGAGGGATCCTCATCGCTGCTGCCATCTCCCTGATGGAGCCGGCTTTTCTCACGATGCCGTTGATGAGCTTCAGACTCAGCGTTGCACCCTTATAAGACTGCGCATCGGTGATCACCCAGCAGCGCCGGGACTTCAGACTGAGGATGTGTTCAGAAATCGCATTCCAAGGCAGATTTTCATCGACGAAGCGTCGGCCGGTTTCATCCACGTACATGTCGCCGCCCGCATAGTCGATTAATCGGCCGCCCCAAAAAGGCAGCAGCTGCAAGCCGAAACCTTCGGCAATAACGCCGCCGGCGCGCTGCGCCAGGTCCAAACCATCGCCTTGTGCGCCGTCCCAAGCGGTGCCATAAGGATCGGCACTCGTATGAATATCGGGAGTGAGCTGCTCCATGATCTTCATGCGGCGTTCGACATTGGCGGTAAAGCCGCCGGACGCAATGATGACGGCAGGCGCTTGGAAATACTTGAGGCGAACTTCATTTTCTGAGCGAATGGTTACGCCGACCTTCCAGCACGATTCCTGCCGTTCAAGCGTTTCAACCTTCGCCGAGAGGATTGTTTTCCCGCCCAAACGCCGATAGCAGTCCATGACAGCGAGAACATAGCTCCGTCCGGCAGAATTGCCCGGCATTGCCCAGCTGCGCGGATGAAGTCCCGATCGGGCTTCAAAGGGGCGGCCGAAGGAGACGCCGAGCCCTTCAAGCCAGTCGAGCATAGCTGCGGACCCGCGGGCAATCTGCACCAAACGTTCCGGGTCTCCGCTGCCGCCGCCCACAGCGAGCGCATCAGCCACAAACTGTTCGACAGAGTCGCGCCAGCCATTTGAAAATGCTCCGGCACGATCCGGCGCCACCGCAGCGATGGAGCCGCTCGAATAAAGAGAGTGACCGCCGACAAGCGGTCCTTTTTCCAATATCAGCACGCGCCGGGCACCGGACTCCAGTGCGCTCGCGCCGGCTGTCAGACCGGCGAGCCCGGAACCGATCACGATGACCTGCTGCCAAGTCTCGAGCGCATCGGATGAATTTTCAAGAGCAACTGCCAGAAGCGATGACGGCAAGGCCGAGGCAACTGCGCCCGCGGTGAGAAGCGTTCTGCGTGTCGTCATGCCACATCCTTTGGCTGCGGCGTCGGGAGATTCTCCAGCCACTGATAAGCCTCGAGAGAACTCTGAACGCCCAATTTGGCATAAGCATTGGCTTTATGCATCTTGACGGTTTCCGCACCGATGCCGAGCACTTCGGCAGCTTCCTTATTGGAAAGCCCTTTAGCCGCAAGCACAAAAACTTCACGCTCTCGGGGCGTCAGCGCATCGTAGGCCGTTTGATAACTCTGAGCTTCGGCTGCCGCCTTCGCTGCCGCAAGTGACTTTTTGCAGGCACGCTCCACGGCAGCCGCCAGCACCATCGGATCCCCTCGTTTTTCAAGGAAATCCAGTGCACCATATTTCATGGTATGCACCGCCGTTGCAACATCGCCGTGCCCGGTCAAAAAAATCACCGGCAAGCAGCTCCCGGCCTCTACAAAACGCCGCTGCAGATCAAGCCCTGTCATGCCGGGCATGCGGATATCCAGTACAGCGCACCCCGGACGCTGGAGGTCGTCATCCTGAAGAAACGCCGCCGGACTTTCCCAATCCTCCACCTGCCAGCCAAGCGCTGTGAGAAAGGCCTTTTGGCTTTCACGAAAGTCATTGTCATCGTCGACAAGACGCACCAAAGGCGCGGGCAGAATGCATTTCATGGAAAAAATCCTTTTAGAGCGGCAAATCCCGAGCATCGATCATAACGACAGCCGCAGCGCCTCCCGTCGGGCGAGCTTCAAAGAGAAGAGAGGCGCCATGCCGATCGGCTATGCCTCGACAGATAGAAAGACCGAGTCCCAAGCCGCCGAAGGTTGAAGGATCGGCTGAAACGCTGGCAGCATTGCGATTAAGGCGCTCGAGTGAACCCGCGTCGAGCATGACGCCGGGATTCTCCACCCGTATCCGCCAGCGATTTGCGGTTTCCTGCGGTTTATCGAGTGTGAGACGAACTTCGGGAGGTTCCTTGAGCGAATCCTTCATTGACTTCATCGCTGATGCACCATTACGCACCAGATTGAGAAAGAGAATTTCGAGTTCGAGGGGACGCCCTGTAGTCCAAGCTTCACGCACTGCAGAAGAAAAAACCACTTTTGTGCGTTCGGCGCTTCGCTCTTCCGCACGGAAAGCGCTTATCGCCCGCTCAATGATTGGCATGAGGTCACATGCCGCCAGCGGTTCGTCCTCTTTTTTCGCATATGCGCGCACGCTCGAGACGATGTCGGCGATGCGGTTCGCTTCATAGTCGATGCGCCCGAGAGCCTGCTCAAGTCCGGCATGCGCACTGGTTTCATCATCGCGGAAAACGCGCTGCGGACACTTCATGCGGATCACGGCCGCCCAGGTGCGCAAAGCGCCCACGGGCGCATTGATTTCATGAGCAATCATGCTCGACATCTGCTGCACAATCGAGCGACGTTCAAAACCGGCGAGTTCGAGCCGAGCGGCAGAAGCTTCTTCGGCAAGACGCTCACGTTCATTCATCGCCTCTGCGAGCTCCCGCGTGCGGCGCCGCACCAGCGCATGCAGCCTCAGTTCATTCAATACGAGGAGCAGCAAAAACCCAGCTGCTGCCAGTACTTTGCCAAAGTGCCGTTCAATGAGTGCGCGGGGACTCATATCCTTCAAATAAGCATAGGGACCGATTTCCAGGTCCTTCAAAAGCCCGTCGACATCCGCATGCGAAACGTTTGTCAGCCACTCATACCCGCTCGCATCTCTGAGCCCCAGGAGCGCCACGGTCATATCGCGTACCGCGGTTTCCGGAGCGGAAGAAAGCGACCATAAGCTCAAATCCGGATAAAGCGCCGTTGAGTGCGCACAGGCGAGGTCTCCGGTCTTGGCGTTAATAACCCGAATATCCTCCGCGCGCACCAGGCCGTGCATGCGCACGGCTTCAAGCAGGCAGGCGGGCAGAATCGCCGCATCGGTCGAGCCGTTAAGAAGTGCGGAAAGCACATCCGGATAAGCATTGTTGCGGTATCCGACAAACCCAAAAAAATGATCCGGTTCGAACCCCTGCTGCCGGAGTTCCCGTGCGGCTGCAAGCCAGCCGTCGATGGCCGTCGGGAGTCCCGCAAAGACCCTGCGGCCGCGCAAATCCGCAAGGGATTGAAAGCGGGAATCCGCACGGACAGCGAACACGGCTCCCACTGAACGCTCTGCGCTCTGGGCAAGATTCGTGCGCCGAGTGGCGATACGGGCAGCCTCGACTCCGGTCATGCCGGAAAAAGAAGCCGGCGCAAAAAGAAAGTCCGGACGCAGACGCTCAATCTGAGTCTTCGCCTCGGCGTCAGCGATCGTCACGGTCCTGACGAAATACTTCGGCAGTGCGCGCTGCAAGGCCGCCGCCGTCTGCCGAAGCATGAAAGCGTCGTAGGGATTGACCAATGTATCGAGTTCTGCAATCGTGATCACAGGGCGAAACTGCTGCGCCTGAGGATCTATGGCGAGGGACGCCGAAGAAACCGCAGCCGGCGTCTCTCCCTCCGGAGGACGTCCGACGGCCGGCTCCGCCCCAAATAAAGAAACGAATGAGCAGACGAAAGGAATCAGCAGCCGCAGCGAAATCGAAGCCATGAGTCCGGCAAAAAACAAGAATGTCAGCCCCTCCCCCGAACGGGGGTAGGCCCAGGGAAGGCACTGTAGCAAACTCCTTCTGCACATCCGGAGCAGAAATCGAATTTACCCAAAAGATTCTGCTTCGCCGTTGATTCCACTATCTATCAGAAAAAAAGAGCACCCTTATGCAGCGCCGTCATCTCCTCAGTTCCGCTTTCGCCGCCGCAGTCTCTGCCGCAGGCGTCACTCAGGCGAGCACCATTGATCAATTCGAAGGCAAGACGCGTCCGATCGATACGATGAATCGTGTCAAGGGCTGGCAGCCCGGCGCCGTCGAGCCCATCGAAATCAAGGGACGATCCATTGGCACAGGCCGCCCGAAGCTCATCGCGCCCACCACCGCCAAGACGCCGGACGATCTCGTTGCGACGGTGAAGCGCTTTGCGGCGATGAAGACGCTCGACATGATCGAAGTCCGCATCGACTATCTGGGCCGCCTTGAACCCAAACAGTATGCTGATGTGACCCGCCGCGCCTATGAGGCCGCGGGCGACAAGATTGTGCTCGTGACGCTTCGCAACGGCACGGACGGCGGTCCCTTCATTGCCGAGGACGATTACTACGGAGAAGTCTACGAAGCGGTACTCACCGAAGGCCGTGCCGATATAGTCGATATTGAACTTTTCCGCGATGCCGCCATGGTGCGCCGGCTCGTCGACACCGCTCACAAGAAAGGCGTGAAGGTGATTATCAGCGACCATGAATTCAAATTCACCCCGGACGAAGGCGAACTGATCCGCCGCCTTCTGCTCGAAGAGGAAGCCGGCGCGGATATTTTGAAACTCGCCGTCATGGCCGCTTCGCCTGAAGACGCCCTCACCGTGATGAACGCGACGGCCAAAGTCCGCCACTACTACTCGAACCGTCCGATGCTCACGATGGCCATGGGCAAATGGGGCGTACTCACCCGCATTACGGGCGAAGGATTCGGCTCTGACCTCACGTTTGCGAGCGTCGGCGGCAAAGCGAGCGCCCCCGGTCAAATTCCTGCCGAGGACTGTCTCAATGTCCTTGAAGTGCTCCACAAGGCTATGAATCCTCAGTGATCTGTTCTGATCCGCCGTTTCCAACACTTCCGCCGCTTCCAGTCACGGCGGCGGATGCTTGAATTTCACTTTCTTCCAACTTCTCACCGCAGAGATTTCAATATGAAGAAGACTCTCCTCACGCTTTCCATTGCCGCGGTATTTGCCGTCGGCGCATCCGCCGCTGAATTTAAGGCGGGCACCTATACGGCCAAAGCGCCGGGCATCCACGGCGACGTAACAGTCACGGTCACTTTCACGAAGGATAAGATTGCCGACGTCAAGGTTACGCATTCCGAAACCCCGGGCATCGGCTCCAAGGCCGCTGAGCTGCTGCCGGACCGCATCGTAGAGCGTCAATCCCCGCAGGTTGACGGCGTTACCGGCGCCACCATCACCTCAACGGCGATCCGCACGGCCGTAGCCGACACGGTAAAGCAGGCCGGTGCGGACCCTGCGGCGCTCGTTCCGCTCGCTGTTAAAAAGCAGGCGAAAAATGAAACCGTCGACACCGATGTCGTCGTCGTGGGCGGCGGCGGCGCCGGCATGTCCGCCACCATTCGCACACGCATGAACGGCCTCAACGTCGTTCTCGTCGAGAAAATGCCCTTCATCGGCGGCGCCGCTTCCATTTCGGGCGGCCAAGTGGTCGCGCAGGGCTCCAAGCTCCAGAAGGCCTTCGGCGTGACGGATGACTCGGTCGAATCGATGGTGAAGGACTTTCAGGCCAATGGCCACAACCTCAACGACCTCTCCAAGCTCACGCTCTACGCAAAGAACGTCGGTCCGACGATCGACTGGCTCCACGATCAGGTCGGCGTCAAGTTCATTCCGAACGACCTCCCGTTCCTCGCCGAATACTCCCATCGCCGCGCCCTTGAATTCCAGGGCGGCGCGGGTACGATGGCGCAGCATCTGCGCGAAGTCATCGGCTCCAACGGTGCGAAGGTTCTCTTCAACACCCGTGTTGAAAAACTGATCGTCGAGGACGGCAAGGTGACGGGCGTTGAAGCCGTTGACGGCAACACCGGCACCAAATACACGATCCGCGCAAAGAAGACGCTGCTTACCACCGGCGGCTACGGCAACAATAAGAACCTTCTCACGGATACCTATAAGAACACGCTCTATTACGGCCCCGTCTCCTCAACGGGCGACGGTCTGCAGATGGCCCAGAAGCTTGGCGTGAAAACCCAGCTCCTCGAATACGGCAAGCGCTATCCGAACGGCATTGAAGTTGCGCCGGGCAAGGCCAAGTCCACCATCTACGCCAATGTCGGCGCGTTCGATCAGGCCGGCATCCTCGTGAGCCGCGACGGTCTGCGCTTTGTCAACGAAAAGGCGTCGAACCGTCACATTCTCGACCCGATGCTGCAGCAAAAGGGCGGCATGGCTTATGTCTTCATGGATCAAAAGTCTTGGGAAGGCTTCTATAAGCGTCTCCCGGAAACGGGTGTTTCGCACGAAGACGCTGACAAGTACCTTGCCGCCAACGGCAAGTCGGCTCCGATCTTTGTGAAGGGCGCGACGCTTGAAGAAGCGGCCAAGCTTACCGGCATCAACGCTGAAAATCTCAAGGCAACGGTCGCCAAGTACAACAGCTTTGTGAAAGCACAAAAAGATGCTGACTTTGGCCGTCCTGTCCAGTACATGAAGGCTGAAATTGCCGCCCAAGGCCCGTACTACATCGTCGAACAGAAGCCCCGCTTCGCCACGACAATGGGCGGCGTCTGCACGGATGACCACCTCAATCTCATCCAGAGCAACGGCAAAGTCATTCCCAACCTCTACGGCGCGGGTGAACTTGTGGGCGGCGTAATGGGCGACGATTCGCCTGCCGGCGCCAACGTCGGCTGGGCGCTCACTTCCGGACGCGTTGCTGCCGATGCCATCGCAGAGGCCATCAAAGCAGGCAAATAAGCCTCTCCCCCTTATTGCCGACGAGCGCAATCCCCCTAAAAACGAGTGGTTAGCGAACACCCGTCAGGGCGCTTCGCCGGCATAAGCACCTGGAGCAGCGTGACGCCGTCACGCTGCTTTTTTTATCTGCATTTGCCTTTGCGGCCGTGAGAGCGATCGGCAAAAGCGTTATCAGGCAGAAATCAGACGCAATTGCAAACTGTTCGAAAATGTCGTTTGCGCTACGCTTCATTTCACCATGAAGCATTCCCATATCTCACACTCCCAGCCCCAAGGCGGCCTCTCTCGCCGCCGGCTCCTCTATACGGCGGCGGGCAGCGCACTTCTGAGCGCCGGCGCGCTCACGGCATGCGCCTCTAAACCGAATGTACCCGAGCCGCTCATACAGCCTCTCGGGCAAACGACTTTTGCGGTCTATGCTGCCGACACGCGCGCCTGGATCGAATCGCGCCGACGCTGGGCCACGGACGATCATGCGCTTGAGCTTGAAGCCAACTGCCCAGCGGAGACACGTCCGCCCTCGGGCACGCCGATTCTGGGCGGCATTCTCTGCATTCACGGGTTAGGCGATTCGCCGTGGTCCTTTGTTGACCAAGCGAAGAACCTTTCGGCTGCCGGATGGCTGGTGCGCACAGTGCTCCTTCCCGGCTGCGGAACCATGCCCGAAGATATGGCAGCTCCGACGGCTGACGACTGGCGGCGCGTCGTGAATGAACAGGCTGCCGTGCTGCGGCGGGATCTCAATCAGCTGGGACCGGGCACCGACGGGAAACCGCGGCCGATGTGGCTGGGGGGCTTCTCCACCGGATGCAATCTGGCGCTCGAGGCCGCGCTTACCGGCCAAGCGGATGCCGACGGGCTGCTGCTCTTTTCGCCCGCCTTTGTCGTGCGCACGCATCTCACCTTCCTCGCGCCGCTCTTAAAGCCCTTCATCACGTGGCTCAGGGAACCTCAGGAATCCCTGATGGGCGGTCAGACAGCCTTTCGCTATACGATGGTCCCGGTGTCAGGGCTCGCGGCCTTCGTCGATACAATGCGCGGCGTTGATGATGCGCTCAAGGCGAAGCCCTTTGCCAAGCCTGCTGTGGTGATGCTCTCCGAGCACGACTCCATTCTCGACGCTCAATCGCTCATTGAATGGATTCCGCAGCGCTTTACCTCCGCGCAGTCCCGCTTCATCTGGTACGGCTCCCGCGAAAGTCTGGGCAAAGCCGCCAAAGATCCGCGGATTATTGTGCATCCCGATGAAATTCCGTCCGAGCGCATTTGGAGCTTCTCGCACATGGCGATGAGCTTCTCCCCCGACAATCCGGAATACGGCCGGCATGGCCGCTCGCATATCTGTACGCCCGAGGGCGAAAAGCCCTCCTACGCAGCCTGCCGCCGGGGCGAGGTCGACTATGGCGCCTGGGGCGACAAGCGCCGCGGCAGGATCCGTGCCCGTCTGACCTTCAATCCGTATTTTGATGAGCAGCAGCGCGTGATTCAGTCCGTCATGGAAAGATCCGTGTAAGCGCCTCCTTCAAGTGCGGATCTTCCAGCCCTTAACGAGGAGCACCACGGCCGCCGCCGTGACGGCCAAAGCCGTTGCGGCAACGATGAGTAGGCTCAGCGTCGTGTTGGTGTCGCCGCTGCCGAAGAATCCCTGCCGAAAGCCGTCAACCAAGTAGTAGAAGGGATTGAGGCGGCTCGCGGCCTGCCAGAAGGGCGGGAGCGAATCCACGGAATAAAAGACGCCCGAAAGGAAGGTGAGCGGCATGATGACGAAATTCATCACCGCTCCCATCTGATCGTATTTTTCGGCCCAGAGCGCCGTGATGAGACCCAAGGCCGCCATGATGGCCGCACCGAAGAAGCCGAAAGCGATGAGGAGCCCCGGTTCCCGCATCGGGGGCGATGCCCACCAGGAGCAGAGCAGATAGAGCCCGGCTCCAGCCAGTGCTGAGCGCACGAAGCTCGCGCCGATATAGGCAGCAGCTACCTGCGGTCCCGGGATGGCCGGCAGAAGAATAAAGACGAGGTTTCCTGAAATCTTCGACTGAATGAGTGAGCTCGCCGTGTTGGAAAACGCATTCTGCAGCACCGTCATCATGATGAGCCCTGGAATGATGAAGGCCGTATAGGACACGCCTTCATAAACGGGCAGGTGCTTGGAGAGCGCTTCGCCGAAGACAAAGAGATAGAGCCCGCCCGTGAGGACAGGGGCCAGCACGGTGTGCATCCACACCTTGAGGAAGCGGATCACTTCCTTTTTAAAAAGCGTCCAGAAAGGAATCCACATCAGGCTTCACCTCCCGTAACAGCGAGGAAGACGTCCTCCAGATCAGGCTGTCCTACCGTCAGATTTTCAATCTCCGCGCCGGCCGCCTTCAGGCTTTCGAGCTTTCGCAAAGCGTCGTCGGCGTCTTCAATTCGCAGCGTCACATCATTGCCGTGACGGCGCATGAGGTCGCGGGCCGCTTCTGGCGGCAGGTCCCCCTTTACCAGCCGGCAGCGGAGCACTCGGCCTTCAAAGCGCGACAAAAGCGCTTCCGTGCGGTCAAGCGCCGCAACCTCGCCCTTCTTCATGATGGCGATGCGGCTGCAAAGCGCCTGCGCCTCTTCGAGGTAGTGCGTTGTGAGAATCACCGTCCGCCCCTCGCGATGCAGCCGTCCGATGAAGTCCCAGAGGTGTTCGCGAAGCTCAACGTCTACGCCGGCCGTCGGCTCATCGAGCACGATCACCGGCGGCTTATGAACGAGCGCCTGGGCAACGAGCACACGGCGCTTCATGCCGCCCGAGAGCGCGCGCATGGAAGCGTCCGCTTTGTCGGTCAAACCCAGATTGGCGAGAATTTCATCAATCCAGTCGTCATTTCGGAGAATGCCCCAGTAGCCCGACTGAAAGCGCAGCGTTTCGCGCACCGTCAGAAACGGGTCGAAAGTGATTTCCTGCGGCACGATGCCGAGAAAGAGCGATGCGGCTCGTCGATCTGTACGGGTATCCATGCCGCGAACAAGAATGCGCCCGCCCGTCGGCGTGGTCAGTCCGCCGAGGCAGGAAATCAGCGTTGTTTTGCCGGCGCCGTTGGGGCCGAGCAGACCGAAGAATTCGCCTTCTTCAACGTCAAAACTCACGCCCTTCAAGGCCAGCGTGCCCGAGGCATAGCGTTTTTCGAGGGAGTCGATGCGAACGGCAGGCTGTGCCGAGGCCATTACCAATTCACTCCGAAGATGGTGCGGAAACGCTCGACGCCGCGCTCGAGATCCATGCGGTCCGGGTGCGTTTCGCTCGCCAGACGGCGCGCTTCGCGCTCAGGCGTCACCTTGCCGCCCATCATCGCGGTCATTCGTTCGAAGAGCGCCGGGTCAATACGGCCGCGGCAGAGATAAGTGCCTGCGAGGGTATTGTTTTTGCCCGCGGCTGCCAAACTCTCCGACGTACGCTTCATCCAGTCGAGCGCTTCGGGCGTTTCAGCATTGCCGCCCATGGTGGCGAAGCACCCGATCGTCTTGCCTTCGAGCTTTTTTGCTGCCGCCTGAATGTCTTCAGGCGCCATGCCGCGGTCACACCAGAAACCGAGCAGAATCGGATTAAAGCCCGACAGGTCTTCGGGCAGCGCTTCAGGCTTGACCAGGACGGCGCCAGGCATCGCGTCGCAGATGGCGTGACCGAGAATCATGGTGTTGCCCGTACGGGAGCTGATGACGACAAGGGGCTTGGCGGCAGCGGTCATGGGGAATCTCCTCGAAAATGGTAGTGAACGCAGGACCGTTGAAATGCAGTCCGTCTGCGCAGTCAGAATAAAGCGATTCGCCGCAGCGTGTTCGAAGCATGCTTGCGGCGTAAATAAGGCTCCCGTCCCAAGCACAATTGAGCCAGAATGACGGCGAGCCGTTTGCTCACGATCCCAACGAGCCGCTTTTCTAACGCATCTCCCTTCATACGAGCTTAATGCGCAGCCCCCGAGATCGTTGGGGGAAGCGATCTTCGGAGGCAGAGCGGTTTGAGACGAGCTGAAGCGGATCGATCAGGCCGAGAACTTGGCTCGGGCGGCAATGAACTTTTCCTTCACGGATTCGACGAGCTGATGATTTTCTCGACCGACGAAAACCGAGAAGGCCGTTTTGCCTTCCTTGGTAAAGAACTGCACGGCAAGAGACTCGCGTCCCATGAAGGGGAAGGTCGTGAAAGCCACGGCCGAGAACGAGTCATACTTCATGTGGCCGCCGATTGTCGCCGACTTGGCGAGGATGTTGTAGTAGCCCTGAGCAATCTTTCCCTCATGGAGCTGCCCCTGAATTTCAAAGATGCTGCCTTCATGCTGAATGAAAAGCGTGATCTTTTCCCAGGAAGCGAGTTCCGCCCAAATTTCGATGAAGCGCTCTGTGATGTCGCCCTTGACGAAGGTGCAGTTGGCTTCCGGCAGCAGTTCGGCAGCCTCAAGATCCGTTACGCCGAGTCGGCCGGCGATGGAGCTCACCGTCACCGGATAGGGCGCAGCCAGCATTTCCTCGATGATCTTGGCTTGTTCGGCCGTAGGCTTCTTGCAGCAGCAGTTGGTCATGGCGTTGTTTCCTTTGTGAAGTGAAAAAAAGGTTGTGCAAAGTCTGAAAAAATCATTGGGCAGCTTCAGCCGGCTGCAGATCCTTCATGTCGAGCGCAGTTCCGCAGGCCTGCAGAAGCTCCAGATCGTGGGTGATCAGGAAAACCGCTCGGCCTCGGGCAGCCTCGGCCTTAAGCAGCTTGGAAATGGAGGCCATATTGGCGCCGTCGAGCCCTGACGTCGGTTCGTCCAGAATCAGAATTTGCGGATTCTTGGCAAGCGCACAAGCAATGACTACGCGCTGCTTCTCGCCGCCCGAGAGACTCTGCGGATGGCGTTCCGCGAGCGGAGCCAGACGCAGCGTCGTGAGGAGCTCCGTGACCCACGCTTCTTCTTCGGCGGTGAGTTTCGGCGTCTTCAGACGCTGCCAGAAAGCCGCGTGCTTTTTCGCTGCGGACTTGGCTGCAATCATCGAAGCCTCAACCTCTTCGCGCACGGTGCGCATCTGAAGCTGATGGTCGGCATTTTGGAGCACCAGCCCCGAATGCGGCATGAGGCCGTCGCGGTCAACGGGCCGGCCCTCAATCGAGAAGACGCCTTCGGCTTCATTAAGCCCGGTCAAGATGCGCGCCAGCGTTGTTTTGCCCGTTCCGTTTGCACCGATCAGCGCCGTAATCCCTGCGGGAACCGAAAAACTCACGTTGCTGAAGATGGGCTTTTGAGCGCCTTTATACGTAAAGGAGACGTGTTCGGCCGCAAAAAAGCCCGCCGGCACGGTCCCGTCTCCCAGTGCCGTCGGAATGCGCGGCAGGGTCGGGCGTAGATCCTCCACCTCGGCTTGGCGAAGCCCGTAAAGACGGCGCACATTCTCATCGTCAAGAATAGAGAACGGGCCCCGAACCGCCACCGCTCCGGCCTGCATGACGAGGACCTCATCAACCAAGCCTTTAAGCCAGTAAAGACGATGGTCGACCACGAGAATGGCAGCGCCCTCGGCTTTGAGTTCACCGAGGATGCCGGCAAGCGACACTGTGGCTTCCGGATCCAGATTGGCGCTCGGCTCATCGAGAATGAGCGCTTTGGGGCCGAGCGCGAGAATCGAGGCGAGTCCGACCTTCTGCTTTTGCCCTTCAGAGAGCTCGTGAATGTCCTGCGCGAGAAGATGTTCAATCCCCATGCGCTTGGCAGCACGGTCTACGCGGGGACCGATTTCTTCAAACGGCACGCCACGGCTTTTGAGCGCGAAGGAGATCTCATCGCCCACATTGAGCGCGAAGAACTGCTCTTCGGGATCCTGGAAAAGCGTGCCGATATGCTCTGAGAGCACCGCCACGGGCGTATCCTGCGTGGGATTGCCGTCGACCAATACTTCACCCGACAGAGTGCCGCCGTAGATCTGCGGACACAGGCCGTTCACCAGCCGCATGACCGTCGTCTTGCCGCAGCCCGAAGCGCCGGTAACGAGCTTAAGCTCGCCCGCATCAACCGTGAGATCAAGACATCGAACCGCATCCGGCGAGTCTGGTTCGGCACCGCTGTAGCGGTAGGAAACTTTCTTCAGTTCAATCGCGTGCATGGGCTTAATCAAGGCATGACAGCGCCGGGCGTCATAAAGAGCTCGCGCAGGAAGATTTCAGCGAGAAGCGCCAGAACGACGCAGACACCCATCGCTATAAAGATGTTTCGATCGAGTTGGGAGAGCGGCGGCGCCTTTGGGAGCACCGTGCGGTGCGCCGTGCCGATGCCCTTCAATTCCGCTGCAATACCCAGCGTTTCAGAGGATTTGAGTGCGCGAAAGAGGATCGGCGTGAACAGCAGGCGAGCCGACAGGATTGGGTGCGTCGTAATCATCACGGGGCCCATCGGCCAGCCGCGGATACGAAGCGTCTCCCAGACCTGACGAATATCGTTTGTGAAGGTCGGGATGAAGCGAAGCATGACTACTGCCGGCAAAAAGACAACAAAGGGCAGATGCAAACGCTCCAGTGTTCCCAGCAAGTCCTCAACACGCGTCGTGAGTGCGAGCACCATCACCACATTCATCATGGAGACGCCTCGCAGAAACGGAACGAAGAGCGCTTGGGCGGAGAGACCGCCCAGCTTCGGCGCCCAGAGCGAAATAAGCCACCCGAACCCGGCTGACACCGCCATCATCACGGCCATAAGAATGTAGAGCAGCGTCACGAGCTTCGGGCGCTTAAGCATCAGCACGTAGACAAGCGTGAAAAGAAAGAGCACCATCTGGCTTATGACGCCGGAACAAGCCACAACAAGTACGGCGGAGACCAGCATGACCGAGAGCTTTGTTTTGGCGTCAAGCCCCCGCAGCATTGAGCTCTCGTCTTTAACGAACAAAACCCGCATGGCGGAGCTCCCCTACAGTTTTCCATCCAAACCAGAGACCAATCACAGAGCCCGCATAACCGAGCAGCACGATCGGGATGATGATCGTCATCAGTGCCGGGGTCTCTCGCAGGAAGAGATAGGACACCCCGAGCGAAAGCATCTTGCTCACGAAGTCGTAGACTCCGACCCCCACCCAAGGCGCCCAAGGCTTATGAACGCCGCCCGAAAGCACGACGAAAAGTTCACCCAGAAGGGCGCCCGCCAAGGCCGCCGGGAGAAGCGTCAGACTTCCGCCCAAAAGCAGGACGCTTACGAGCATGCTCACCACAGTAAAGAGCGTGAGCGTCCAAAGCTTCGGAACCTTGGTGAGCAGCACGATCATGAGGGTCGTATAGACCAAATTCTTTCCCAGGAGCGAAATGGGATTCATCCCGCCGCCCGCGAGTGCAATCAAGAGACTCGAGAGTTTGGCGGCAGCGGCAAAGACACCGATGAGCACGAGCTCTCTCGGTTCCCAACGCCTTTTAATCCATTGAGGCTTGGTCGTTGTCATCGCAGTGACGGCTCCTGGAATAAAAAAATGACTTGCTGAAGTCGACCGGCGCCCTGCACCTCTTCGGACGAGATACAGGGCGCTGCGACTTGCTTTTTTCAGCTCAAAAGAATGAAGTTAGAACTTCGCATTGAGCTTAACGGCGAGATAACGGCCCGGTTCGTAGATCGCGGTCTGTTCGCGATAGGCCTTGTCAAAGATGTTGTAGAAGCCCGCATCGAGGCCATACTGCTTCTGGTCGCCAAACGAAATGCCGCCCGTCAGGTTGAAAGTCGTGGCTCCGCCGAGGCGATAGCTCGAATCAGATCGAGCAGTAGCAGAAGGATCCTGATACTCCGTTTTTGAAATGGTTCGAGCATATGCGTCGGCATGCAGACCCAAGCCATTTGCTTCGCCGTTCCAACGGAAACCGTAGCGAGCGATAACAGCAGGAGTGGCTGTCTTATAGGTTTCCACATTACCGTAATCAAACTGACGGCGCATGAGAGTCAAATTCACATACGGCTCGAGACCGATGGATTTAATTTCATAAGAACCAGTCAATTCAAGGCCGTACGTCGTGGCTTCGCCGACATTTTCATAACGAGACAGAGATGAACTGATTGGCAAAGCTTGGATGTAGTTCTTGGCTTTCGAGTAGAACATCGCGGCATCAAGCATGATGCTGTTTGACATCCAACGTGCACCGACTTCAAAGTTATTGGACGTCTCAGGCTTCAAATCAGGATTACCCAATGTTGTGCTGGTGCTACCCATACTGGTTGCAATGTAACGTTCCTGCAAAAGCGGAGCACGGAACCCCTGAGCCCAATTAGCACGTAAGGCTAAATCGTTGACTGGATGCCAAACTAAACCCGCATTGAAAACAACACGGTCATCATGCTGTTTGCCAGCCTTACCAAGTTCCTGATCCGGGTTGAATGGTCGTTGTGGTGTGGTATTGCTTGGGTTATAGACCTTATAGCCATGAATGTCATCCATGTCGGTCTTAACGTAGGTGTAGCGAGCACCATAAGAAAGTGTGACCGTATCTACTAAATTTGTTTCAGCCGATGCAAAAAGTGCATGAGTGGTCATAGCACCCTTAAAGAAACCCTGCTTTTCCGTATCGATATGCATGCTCGGCATAGTAGGCATAGCTGGAGTATCACCAACAGTATGTACATGACTTTGAGCATCTAAATCGTCATTATTGAACTCATACCCTGCAACGATGAAAGTAGAGTCAGAAACAGACCAATTCGTTTGCAAGGAAAAACCATATTGGTCAAGTGAATTATCTGCATAGTTATCAACAACAACGGGGCTATTTATCACTTCAACATGGTTGTTCATTGTCTTATCGTTCTTCTGATAAAAAACATCAAAACGAACTTTTTTCAATGATTCCGTTAGATCATGCAACTCACCAAACACACCCAATTTTGTGCGCTTCCATTCCGGCACATCTACATAGAACGGCTCATATCCCGGCTCTGCACTGCCTGACATGAAATCCAGGTCAAAGTGATCCAACGTAGCGCCAACGGTCGCCTTTTCATTGATGTCATACGACACAAAGAGATTTGCCCCTGTCGAATTGAACTTCGTGTGGTTCATATCACCGACAGGCGTTTTCAGATTGTCGCCGTCTTCGTGGGCAACGCCGATGCGATACTTCCAGCCCTCAACGCCGCCGTACACTGACGCGTTGACGGACTTGCCGGAGTTGGAGGTGTTCATACCGGCACCGACCTCACCCTGCACCGGTTTCGTGCCGCCTTTCTTCGTGATGATGTTGATCGCACCGCCAATAGCATCGGAACCGTAAAGCACGGACGCCGGCCCTTTAATGACTTCAATGCGTTCAACCATGGCCGGGTCGATCAGAATGGGCGATCCGGACATGGACTTCTGCTCGGAAATCTTCTGACCGTCAATCATGACGAGCGAACGAAAAGCGTCTTCACCGCGGATCTTCGCGCGCTTAATACCCTGCCCGCCGTCGTTATTGATGCGGACCCCGGTCATGGACTCGATCAGCGCACCAATCGACTGAGCGCCGCTCTTCGCAATATCGTCTGCTGTGATCACGGAAACGCTCATCGGCGTTTCCATCAAGTCCTGCTCAAAACGGCCAGCGGTAACCGTTGTGGTTTCAAGCGTCTGATATTCATCGGCAATCGCCGCGCCGGAAAAAGTAAGTGCAGCAACAACAGCGGCAGAAAGAAGGTTGTGGGTATAAGTTTTCATGGATAAGTCCACTAAGTTCTTCTTGGTCCTAGAAAGAAACTGGAGGGATTCGCTGTGGGAAATAGTGCTTTTTATTGTTTTGGATAAAACTTCAGCGAACGCCAAGTTCGCGAAGTCCGTCCTCGCCGAGGACTCGTTCGATCACATCTTTGGGCGCCTGAGCGACCATCTGAGTAATCATTTCTTTGGGCATTTTTTTGGCCATTTCAATGATCATGTCGCGAGGCATGCCTTCGAGCATCTTTAAGATGCCCGGCGGCATCTGCCCATGCGCGTGGCGGCCCGCACTCGCCATCTTCATCATCGAATCGGGAGCACCCATGTCCATCTTTTGCTCGCTCTCGGGTTCGGGCAGCTGATGTGACAAAAAGTCCATCAGGAGCTGAGCGAGGGTGACGTGCCAATACTGACCGGCAACCGTCTGGTAATACCAATCGCCGCGTTTGACGAGAAGGCCGGCCTCACACCACTGTGAAAGCACAACCTTGGCAAGGTCTTCAAGCGGAAGTCCGCCAAACTGTCGGCCGATGGCCTTGAGATTGATGGCGCCCGACTCCATTTCAGAGGAAATCGTGCGCAGCAGGTGCCAGTTGTGTGTCGGCGCCATCGCAAAGGCGACGGGTTTTCTGCCTTCGCCGAGCAACCGGTAGTAGTCAGCGAGCTTACGTTCCATCATGTAGGAATAGCCCGCCAGACGTCCGCCCGCTCCGCAGCCAAAGGCCAGGCAGTCGCAGGCGCTCTTGCCCCAGGCGTTGTAGATATTGCGTTCGCGAATCGTTCGGCCCCAATGGTTGTTGGAGAGCCGGCGCCAGTTCTGGCTTGTGAAATATTCAACGCTCTTAGCGAAGAAATCCGCCTTTTCGTCAGAGGTCGCCGCACGCGGAAGCTTCCCGTTGGCGATGTAGCGGGCGAGCGGGGACTTCTCAAAAACGTTGAGCTGATAGCAGTCCACCCCGTCGAGATGCAGTGAAGCGGCGGTCTTCAGGTCGTCTTCCCAGACCTCCATCGTCTGCCCGGGGAAGCCGTAGATCATGTCGCAGACCACGGACGCATTGTTGTAGGAACAGAGCTTGTCGAGACGGCGGATGATCGTGTCGCGATCATCAACGCGCATCACCGACTGCCGAATTTGCGTGTTGAAGGTCTGCACGCCCAGTGAAAAGCGGTTAACGCCGGACTCGATAGCCGCATCCATCTTGGCGTCACTGAAATTGTGAATTCGCCCTTCGAGCGTAATTTCGCAGTCGTTTGCGAGCGGCAGATATTTCTTCACCGCTCCCATGACCAGACGGATATCGTCGGGTGAAAAAGCCGTCGGCGTGCCGCCGCCGAAATAAAGCGCATTGATGGGCGCAGCATTCTGTGCCGCACGGTCGCTCCAAAGCTCAAGCTCCTTCACGAGCTGCTTGGCATATTCCGTCGTTGCCTCTTCTTTCCAGGGGTTCTGATAGAACATGCAGTAAAGGCACCGCGTCTCGCAAAACGGCACATGAATATAGGCGAGGGACCGTCCTGAGCGAGGCGTGTCGTAATGGCTGTCAATGGCTTTTTCAGCCTCTTCTCCAATCAGCGGCCGACCGCCGGGCCCCGAATGCACCGCCGCTTTGGCAATAAAGGCCTTGTGCAGCGGATCAGACGCATCAGCAAAATAGGCTTCAACGCCTTTAGTTTGGAGCGCTTCATTCATCGCGCGAGCACCCGACTCAAAGGTTGGGGCAGCGGGCTTAGGTGCGGGGCTTTCAGACAAAATGCGGCCTCTTATGGAGAACTGTCCGTATGTATAACACGAACAATAATGAGAAGGATTCGCATTATATAGGAATATTCCTTAAATACTATCCTTTAGCAAGTTTTCATCGTCATACGTCATGACGATCATTTTATATTGATATTCCTAGTTTTTTAGAACAAAAAATATCTCTTTAGGGATAACGAAGCCTCCCATCCTGAAAGCCCTAAGATGGTGCTTGTCATGGCGACTCTTCAGCCGAACGACTTGAGCCTGACAGCTGCGAAGCGCACCTATTCAAGCCAAAAAGAGACCCAGACCGTTCAAGCAGAATCAAACGATCCGGGTCCGGCTCTGAAGGAATAATGAATCAAGAGAGCGCCGCAGCCCGTTCTGCGCTCTCCCACACATCGGCAGGAATGATTTGAGCTGCGGCTTCGAAGCGGCGTCCGCCCAGCAGTCGGTGCGGCAGCTCAAGCAGTTCTGCGGCATCAATTCTGAGCGCCATACGAGCCGCAAGCGCCTGATGCCAGTAAAGTCCTGCATCGGTAAGACGAATCCAAGTACCAAGAGCACCTGTACGGCGAAGGAGCCCGGCAGCAGTCCAGTCATCAAAGAGCGGCTCGAGCGATTCTGTGATGCGCAGACCGCTCGCGTGTTCAATGCGTTCGAGAGAAAACCGCCCGAGGAGCGCGCCCTGAGCCAAGAGCGCAGCTGCGCGCCAGCCTGATTTAGGCTCCGAGACGGATGATACGGGGCGCCGCCCCATCCAAACTGCCGAGAGCCATTTACCCAATTCGGGCTCAATCAAAAGCTCACGGCCAAAGAGTCTGCCGTGTGCGCCGCATCCGAAGGCAAATTTGTCCGCATCACCGGCAGCGAGCACATCAAAGGTTGTGCGATCGCGCTCTGAGCGGCTCCAAGTCAGCGCTGTCCGCCGCTCCCAGCCGTTGTCGGCGAGCACCTCGAAAGCACGTTCATGCATGCGAGCCATTAGAGCCGGATCCGCCGCTCGAAACGTTTTGGCCGCCTCGCCCAACATGTCTGGCTCTCCGGCAGCGCGAATCATGAGGCCGTCAAGCGGCAGCTGGCATGCCCGCTCAAGATCTGCGGTCCATACTTCAAGCGACTGCCCTGGCAGACCGAAATTCAGTTCGACGGCAACCGCACTTTCGTTATATTCAGTCAGACGCTTGAGGAGCTTTTCGGCAGCCCCACCGGCATCAAGCCGGCCAGCGGCCTGGCGCACTTCCGTCGAGAAACTTCTTACCGGAAGGACGAACCGCGTGACGCCGCCCGCAAGCGCAGCCTCAATCTTTTCTTCGGAGAATCCGTGCACACGTGCCTGAAGCTCGATGCTGCAGTCGTTGGAAAGCGGCAGATATTGACGGGCTTTGGCCAGCACATGGAGGATGTCGACAGGTTCCAAAGCGCTCGGCGTTCCGCCGCCAAAGCGCAGCGCCTGAATCGGCGCTCCCGCCTGGGCATGCGTATCCGCCCACGCAGCCATTTCACGAACCAGTGCGTCGGCCCAGCGACGGCTTTCGAGCTCCTTATAAGCATGCTGCCAGCAGCCGCATCCGTCGCATTTGGACTCGCAAAACGGCGCATGAACCTCAGCGACGGCCGCCCCTGTGCGCGTGCGGTCTAAAAGATCTTCGACGATTTCACGACAGGCTTCGCCGGAGAATTCTTCAGCCGCCGCCGGGAGCGCAGGCGCAGTGTCAAGCGCGAATGCAGACGCTCTCGGATCCGCCGATGGCACCGCACGCCAATCGAAGGCGCCCGCAGCATGCGTACGGCCAACCGGCTGCGCCAACGGATGCACTGTGCCTTCGCTCATGACGGTCTCCTCAAAACATTTAAATGTTAATGAGAATTATTCTCTATTCGTCGCTAATGCGCAAACAATTCCGTTCGATCTGAAGAAAACACACCCAAAATACCTGTTGCTGCGCAATGCGCCTGCGGAAATCTCCCAAGCGCCAGAAACACAAAACCGGCCCATTCGTGAGAACGGCCGGCCTTGCTCTGCCTTGATGTCGTCAGCCCTGCTTAGACCTTATCCGACGGTGCCTTGGGTTGCTCTTTTGTTGGTTCCTTGGCTGCGTCCGGCGTTTCGGGGGAGATTTCGTTTTTACTCTGCTGCGGGGCACGATCGCTCGGCCAAAGCTTTGTGGTATCGAAGTGAGCGTCGGGCGACGGCTCAACCTTCTTTCCCGTTGCCGAAGCGAGTGCCTCGCTCAAACGGGCAATTTCACACTGCTGGGCTTCAACAACACGCACAAGCTCAAGAATAGAGGTGGCATACGGGTCGCGCATGCCGGGTTCGAGACCGTATGCATGGAAAGCGGCCGCTGCCGCGTGAACCCCGCGCTCGCGCTCCGGCTGGCTGCAAGGCTCTGGGGCTTTCGCCGGCGTCTTTTTAGAAACCGCGATACGTCCCGGGACACCTACCACCGTTGCGCCGGCCGGAACCGGCTTCACAACGACGGCATTGGAACCGATCTGGGCGCCGGCTCCCACCGTGAACGAGCCGAGCACCTTGGCGCCGGCACCGACCACCACGCCGTTTTCCAGCGTCGGATGACGCTTGGCGCCGGCCGTCAGATTCGTTCCGCCCAAGGTCACGCCCTGATAAATCGTGCAGTCGTCGCCCACTTCCGCGGTTTCCCCGATCACGACGCCCATCGCATGGTCAAAGAAAACCCGGCGGCCAATCTTGGCTTTAGGATGGATTTCAATCCCGGTGAGAAAGCGGCCCACCTGAGAGACCCAGCGGGCAAATGCCGTCCAGCCCTGAATCGCGCACCAATGCGCAAAACGATGAATCATCACCGCATGAAATCCCGGATAAGCAAAAATGATTTCCGCTGCGCCGTGAGCGGCCGGATCCTTTTCTCGAATGGTGGCGATGAGTTCGCGAGCTTCTTTAAACATGGGGATTTGAAACCAAGTGAATAGCTTAAGAGTCCTGATGGGACAGCGGATATCGAAGACTTACTGTTCTTCGGGCGGCATCGGCGAATTTTTGGGGTCGTTCTGCGTCTGCTCGCGCATCGCCGCCTTGCCTCGCGTCTTGGTGCCGATGCGGTCCCGCTTCGGACAAATCACCGCTGCGCAGACGCCGCGCAGCAGATCGAGTTCGTTTTTAGTGAGCCCGGCGCGGCCGAACAGCCGGCGAGAGACTTCCATAAAGTGACGCGGTTTCTTGGGATCATGCGCTCCGCAGGCAGCCATCGCCCGCTCCCAATGATCAAAAAAGCCCTCTACCGCCTCGAGCGGCGCAGGTTCTTCATGCGCAAAGCGTCCCTGCCAATCGTAAAGCGCACCGGCATCTCCGCGGGCGTCGAGGAGCGCGAGCTGCATCTCATAAGCAGCAATCTGCACGGCTTGAGAGAGATTGAGACTTGGACTGGCCGGATCAGCCGGAATTGCTGAGCAGCCCTGACAAAGGCAGACTTCCTCGTTGGTGAGACCGCTTCTTTCCGTGCCGAAAACGAAAGCAATGCTGCCTTCGAGCGCCGAGAGACGAGAAGCCGTTTCGGACGCCGCCTGACGCATCGGTGTGAGCGGCGCGCCGAACTCACGGTCGTAGCCCGTCATCGCCCAAGCGTACGTAACGCCTTCGAGTGCTTGAGCTAAAGTCGCATAGGACTTTGAAGCTTCGAGCACATCCGCCGAACTCGTTGCATAAGCCAGCGCTTCTTCATGCGTACGATAGTCAGCCTCACGAGGCGCTACAACGCGCAGATCACGAAATCCCATCGTCTTGATGGCTCTGGCAGCTGAGCCGATATTGCCCGGATGAGCAGGTTCGCAGAGGATGAAACACACGCGGCGGGCGAGTTCGGGAACGGACTGCATTGAAAGACGAAAAAGCGAATGAGTAGAAACACTAAAGACTGCCATTCTACTCGGCGCATCGCCCTCAGCGTCAGCCGCACATCAAGAAGATTGCCGACTGCGTATCAGGCCTTGGCCAGAAGTACTGTCGCGAGCGCCATCATGCCTTCTTCTCGGCCGACCGCATCCATCTTTTCGTTTGTCTTAGCTTTAATGCTGACTTGAGCTGGTGCAACGCCGAGGAGCTTGGCCACATTGGCACGAATCTGCTCCTTCAGGGCGCCGAGCTTTGGCCGCTCGCAGATCACCGTCGCGTCGAGATTCACCACCTGCCATCCGGCAGCCTGAGCGAGGTCCATGACAGCCGCGAGCAGTTTCCCGCTGTCGGCACCTTTCCATTTCGGATCTGAAGGCGGGAAGTGCGTGCCGATGTCGCCCAGCGAAGCAGCCCCGAGCACCGCGTCGGTCACAGCATGAAGCAGCACATCGGCGTCGGAATGACCGTCAAGGCCCTTTTCAAACGGAATAGTGACGCCGCCCAAAATGAGCGGGCGGCCAGCAACGAGACGGTGAGAGTCGTAGCCCTGACCCACACGAATTTCAGGAATCGGCATAGGGCCTCCTTGCCCTTCAAGCAAACATTCTGCAAGCCGTTCGTCTCCCGGCTCCGTCACTTTGATGTTCGTCGCGCGGCAGGAAACCACTTTAACCGTCTTCCCCGCGCGTTCCATTGCACTCGCTTCGTCCGTGATGCCGTCGAGTCCGGCATTGAGCGCCCCGATAAGCTCTCCCGCTCTGAAGAGCTGCGGCGTCGCGGCTCGCCAGAGACCAGAGCGCGGCACCGTTTCGATGATGCGCCGACGGGCATCAGCACGCTTCACCGTATCGGCCATCGGCACGGCAAGAATGCCGCCCGCAGCAGAACTGTCGGCCGTCACCTCATCAATCAAATGACTTACTTCACTCGGTCGAACACAGGGACGCGCCGCATCATGAACAAGCACCCAGCTTTCGGGCGGCAGACAGGCTGCGCGCAGTCCGCCCAAAACGGAATCGGCGCGCTCTGCGCCGCCCGCACGAAGAATCTTCACGCGGTCACCCCATTTTGCAAATGATTCGGCAGCGTGGTCGATGTAGGCATCCTCAGGACTCACCACCACAAAAACGCGTTCAACCCGAGACGCTGCCAGAAGCGCTTCCACGGTTCGCACCAGCATGGGAACGCCGGCTATCGGCATGTACTGCTTGGGGCAGTCCGCCCCCATGCGGCGTCCGACACCTGCAGCAGGGATGAGGGCGAAGATTCGAGCGGAATCGACTAATAGTGCATCGGTCATGGAAGCATTCTCGCAGTCAATGAGATGCTTCGAATTTTACCGAGCAGAATCTCTAACCCAAACCTCGCGCGGCAATGACGGGTTAAGTCGAGGTTTGCCGGCCAAAAGCGTTTTAGCCGCAACAGGCTTTTTTGGATTACCCCCTTTAGGGCATACCTTCTCAAATGCCTCTGTTTTGAATACCAAGAAGCTAAATATTTATTTAAATATCAAAGCAATAAAGGCTCACTTCACACTATCGAACCCCATCATCCGTCTGCATGAAGTTTGCACAAGCCAAGGGTTAACACCTAATTTTCGTGTTATTTCTCTGCTTTTTCTTCGCGCAGAATGCGGTTCCACATGTTGCGGAATATTGCATTCCGATTGATTTTCTTCATTTAATAAAGTTCTTCAGGAGACGTTCGTGAATCACACGTCCTTCAAGATCGCTGCGGCGGCCCTTGCCGTAGCCTCTGCCCTCAGCTCGACGGCCTATGCCGGCGGTTTCCAGCTCACCGAACAGTCCGCGCTCGCCCTCGGCCGCGCATATGCCGGCGTCGGCGTTGATGGTACGGACGTTTCCGGCATGTACTACAACGCTGCGACGATGACGCTGCATCCGGGCACGCAGGTTCAGTTCGGCGGTGTTGGCGTCGGCATGAATCTGGAGTATGTCGATCATCAGTATTCCGGTGAAAAAAAAATAACGGCCGCGATAAGGAAGAGTTTGTTCCGCACGGCTTTATTTCGCACCAGATCAATGATTCAACCTGGGTTGGTCTTGCCATCACGGTGCCTTACGGTCTTGCAACGGATTACGGCGAAGATTGGAACCGCAAAGATCACGGCTACAAAGCTGAAATGACTGTGATCAATTTCAATCCGAACGTTGCTTGGAAGGCTACGGATACGCTCAGTATCGGTGCGGGCCTTGCGCTGCAGTACGTTGATGCGAAGTTTGGTGTTGGTTATAAAAATCAACAGATGAATATGAGCAGCACCTATGAAGCTACCGACTTCACTTGGGGCTTCAATGTCGGCCTGATGTGGCAGCCGGTAGACAGTCTTCGCTTTGGTCTCTCTTATCGTTCTGAAACGAAACATTCCACCAATGGTGATGTAACTATCAACGGTTCTACTGGTGGAGCGCTGGACGGCACTTATGACGCCTCGGTTACCGTGTCTGGTCCGGCTTGGGCTATGGCCACGGCTGCGTGGGATGTCAATGATTATTTGAGCCTTTACGCGACTTTCCGCTGGGCTGACTGGTCGAGTTTCGACAGCCTGCAGACAAACAGCTCTGCACTCAGCACTAAAGTTAACGCTGCGATAGAACATGTCGGAGGTCTCGATTCTGATCAGGGCAAACTCCTCTACGGCATGTATTCCAAAATGACGAACATCGAAAACGGTTGGAAAGATACCTACCTCATGTCCGTCGGCTATGACCTCCGCGTGAACAGCTTCTGGACGCTGCGCGGCGGTATCGCTTATGAAACGTCTCCGATCGACGATAAGACCAAGCGTACGGCCATCATTCCTGACGCGGATCGCTGGTGGTTTGCCATTGGCTCATCCTTCCATTGGACCAAGGACTTCCAGACGGATATTGGTTTCGCTCATCTGCATGGCGTTCACGAACGCTCACTCTACGACAGCCAAACCAAAGAAGAAATTGGCCGCTATCGTCACCTCGACGCCTACCTCCTTGGCGTTCAGATGCAGTACCGCTTCTAATCAGCTCAGGCTGATTTGAGGTCAAGCCCGCCCTGGTTTATTGCCGGGACGGGCTTTTTGCTATGCGCTTTATGCCGCCGGCATTCCTTCATCGTCCTACACTCGACTCCAGATTCGGACGATCGTCAGAAAGTGACGACTGTCTGCCCTAAGCACTCTGCTTGGAGACAACGATGGCCAGTTATGACGTCTTTGAGCCGCTCTTCACCAATCAATTCATTGGCGGCGAGTGGACGGCTTCCTCCTCTCCCAACCGCATTGCGGTTGAGAATCCCGCGACACTAGAGAAATTCGCAGAAATTCCTGACGGCACGGTCGAAGACATTGATCGTGCAGTTGATGCTGCTTACGAATCACTGCCAGCCTGGCGGGCAACACCGCTCGAAAAGCGCCGGGCACTGATGCAGCGGTTTCTCGAACACTTCAAAGCCATGCGTCAGGCGATCATTGATCTGGAAGCTGCCGAACTGGGCGCTCCGATTGCTTTTGGCGCCAATGCGCATTGCGACTATCAGTTCGTCCGCATTCAGTCCTATATCGACGAAGTCGAAAAAGTCGTCTTTGAAGAGCCTTTTGAGCATTCAACCGTCATTCGCGAGCCCGTCGGCGTGGTCGGCTGCATCACGCCTTGGAACTATCCGATTGGGCAGATCGTCCAGAAAGTCATCCCGGCGCTCCTCACCGGCAATACTGTCGTGCTGAAGCCCAGCCAATCGACGCCGCTGACGGCCTGTCTCATGATGGAGGCCTTCCGCCTCGCCGACTTTCCGAAGGGTGTTGTGAACCTCGTATCGGGACGAGGCAGCCGCGCGGGTGCTGAGCTTGCCCTCAACCCCAAAGTGGCGATGATCTCCTTCACGGGTTCAACCGCAGTCGGCGTATCTCTTTCGCAGCAGGCTCTGAAAACCGTCAAGCGCATCAGCCTTGAACTGGGCGGCAAATCGCCTTGTGTGTGGCTGCCTGACCTGCCCGACTACCGTGCCGCCGTCAAGCCGCTCTTTAATTCAATCTTTTTGAATTCCGGCCAAACCTGTACGGCGCTTTCTCGGCTCATTGTGCCGAAAGCTCGGCTCGCTGAAGTTGAAAAACTGCTGCAGGATCATGTGAAGGACTATCCGGTCGGTGATCCGTTTGATCCCAAGGTACTCATTGGACCAATGGCCTCTCGTCAGCAGTTTGAGACCGTGAAGTCCTATATCGAGCTGGGGGTGAAAGAAGGCGCACGTCTGCTTGCCGGAAGCATCCCGGAAGAACCTGGCGCTCATGAAAAAGGCTGGTTCATCCAGCCCACGATCTTCACGGACGTCAAAAATGACATGCGGATAGCCCGTGAGGAAATTTTTGGTCCCGTTCTCTGTGTGATTGCTTATGACACGGTCGACGAAGCGGTAGCCATTGCCAACGATACGCCGTACGGGCTCAACGCCATGGTTGTGGGTCCCAAGGCGGAAGCTGAAGCTGTTGCCCGCCGAATTAACGCCGGCAATGTTTATATCAATGATGCGCCGCGCGATGTAACCGCTCCTTTCGGCGGCTATGGTGCATCAGGCATCGGCCGCGAAGGCGGACGCTACGGGCTGATGGAATTCACGCAGCTTAAAGCTGTCTTTGACCATTCAACTTATTGAGAAAAACTGCACAGCATTTCGGCAAAAACGGCGCGGCATCGCAATGGATGAACCGCGCTGTTCGTTTTAGAAAGAAACTTAATGACCGACTCACTTTGACCGTTTCTCGAAAGCACTTGTCTGTTCCGAGGATTCCTAGTGCTTAGGGCCTAATTCAAAATAATCATGTGGTTGATGAGTGCATCCCGAATGGATCCCCTCAACCGCAGGACCCTATCCATAAAAAAAGGAACAAGGAGACTTTCAAATGCAAAGACGAGAACTCGTCCGTACCGGTCTCTTCGGCGTCGCCGCTGCAACTGCAGGTGCCGCTCACGCCGCACAGGACGCAGCACCGGCCAAAAAACGTCTCTCAGAGAACTGGGATGTCGTTGTTGTAGGAGCCGGCTTCGCCGGCATGTGCGCCGCGCTTGAAGCAGCCGAACGAGGCGCAAAAACGGTCCTTCTGGAAAAGATGAACCGCCCGGACGGCGCCACCGTTTATTCATCGGGCTGGATTGCTGCCGTTGGGAGCCGCTTCCAGAAAAACCACCCGGAAGACTCTCCGAAAGCCTTCTTTGAAGACATGATGCGGCTCTCGCATCAGCGCTCTGATCCGGAACTCATCAAGGTCTACGCTGAAGAGTCCGGCGCAGGCATCGATTGGCTTGCCGATCACGGCACCCCCTTTTACCTTTGGGAAGGTCTTCCTGCACCGGAACTCTCACGCTGTCTGATCAGCCCGGGAGAAGGCATTACGGGCGGCAGCAAACTGATCCGGTGCCTGATGGCGGCACTTGAAAAGAAGGGTGTTGCCATTCACTACAACACCAAAGCTGTCTCACTCGTCAAGGACGAGTGCTTCAATGTCGAAGGTGTGTCCTGCATTACCCCCGAAGGCCGAAAAGACTATCTGGCCCGCGGCGGCGTCATCCTCACCACGGGCGGATACGGCGCAAACGAAGCGATGGTCGATAAGTACATCGGTCCCTGGGCATCGCGCCTCATCGTACGCGGTTCGCCCTGGATTACGGGCGAGAACATTCTGATGGCCGAAGAGGTTCAGGCGCTGCTCGTCAATATGGATCAGTTCTATGCGGGCCCCATCACGCCGACGGGTCACTGCAATCCGTCTCCGCTCATGCATGCTGGCTACGGCATCCAAGTGAACACGAAAGGCAAACGATTTGTTCCCGAAACCTGGCTGCAGGTTCCGAAAGCAAAAGCCATTGCCGAGCGCACCGAGGACAACCGCAGCTTCATGCTGATTGGTGCGGACGCTGACAAGAACGCACAGATTCTCACGAACACGATCAAACGCTTCGCACGACTCGGTTTTGAAGTAATTAAAGCCGACACGATTGAGGAAGCTGCCAAAAAGGCTGGCGTGCCGGAAAAGAATCTCGTTGAGACTGTGCGTGAATTCAATGCTGCAGTGAAAGCGGGCAAAGCAAAGGAACTGGATCCGCCCTACGACTACGACGAACCGCATGCACTTGAAACGGGGCCTTTCTACATGATTCCGGCAGCTGGCGGCATGGCCAGCACATTTGGCGGACCAAAGATCAACAAAGACGCACAGGTTGTGAATTTTGAGCGTCGTCCGATCCCAGGTCTTTATGCTGCTGGCGCAGCTGCTGGCGGCGTCTGGGTCTATGACGATATCGGCGGCAACCAATTGGGCGGCGGCATGGTTTTCGGCCGCGTTGCTGCCCGTCATGCAGCCGGCCGCGCCGCTTCCCGCAAGAACGCCTGATCCTTTGAGGTATACGTCATGCAGTTCAATCGTTTTACTGCCGCCGTCCTCACCGCCGGCGCACTTGTCCTTCTTTCCATCAACACGGCGAGCGCTGCCGATGGACAGTTTCTCGCTGACCGTCACGTTGCGCGCGGCGTCGCATGTGCATCCTGTCACGGCAAGGAAACACCCAAAGCGGGTGCAAAAGTTTCAACCGCGCAGTGCAATACCTGTCATCAGTCGCTCGATGCCGTTGCTAAACAAACTTCTAAACTCGATCCCAATCCGCACTACAACCATCTGGTCGGCCTTGATTGTGCCGAATGCCACCGCGGTCACCAGCAAAGCGTAAACATGTGCGCTCAGTGCCACAATATTGAGTACAAAGTTCCATAACCGTCCATTCCTGACAGCAAACGTCTTCTAATGACACATAGAGCGGTTTGCCGTCAGAAGGCGTCCAACGTTCTTCATCTTGCCGACGGAGGAGCTTAGAACTCCGTCGGTTTTCTCATATAAAAACAAGCACCTTTAGGCAGAGAGATATGAACGCTTTCATTGAAGCTACGAAGTGGCCGATGGGGTTTGAACCCGACGACACGACGTCACTTCTTCAGTGCACGATCGTCAATGAACGAACCTCCGTCGAAGCATCTGTAGGCCAGCATGTACATCAAACCGGCCAGTTCGTGGTTGCGCTTTCCGGCCTGGTCGGTCTTGCCTTAGGCAGAAACCGCGTTGCCTTTCCGCCCTCTTCCGCAGCCTGGGTGCCGCCCGGGTGCAGACATGAAGGGTTCCTTGGGGAAGGCGCCGTCTCGCTCTATTGCCTCATCAATCCGGAATGGGCTGCGATGCTTCCGGCCGAGCCCTACCGTCTGCTGCTCTCACCGATGGTGATAGAGATGCTCAAGCATTTTTCGACGCTGCCGAGGCGCTACCCGATGCACAGTCACGAAGCACGCCTCGCCGGCGTCCTTTTTGAGGAACTCGCTGCCGCGCCGAAACTCCCCATCAGTTTTGTGCTGTTTCCCGACCATCCCGTACTCAAGCGCATTGCGGAATCCATTATTCAAGCTCCTCAGCTCGACAGGCCTGTCGCTTCATGGGCTCAGGAAACCGCCATGAGCGAACGTACACTCGCAAGACTTGTCCTCAAAGAAACAGGACTTTCCTTTGGCGCATGGCGGCTGAGGATCGCTATGCTCACCGCTACTCAAAAACTTCTGGCCGGGGAACGCGCTGAAGAAGTTGCCGCATATCTCGGCTACGCCGCACCGTCGGCTTTTTCAAGTGCGTTTCGACGTGTTTTCGGCACTTCACCGAGTACTTTCAGGAATGCGGAACTGTCTTTGAGGAAAAATTCACCGCCCAAAAACCCAATAACGCTTGTTTGATGAGGTCGCTCTGCACTCCTTCGGACTTCGCGGCTCCAGTTTGCTTAAACGATTGAACGCTCGTTTAAATCCGCACATCTCCCCATAACAAACGGCGCGGAAATTGCAATTTATCCGCGCCGTTTGTACTGCTGAAATGCTTAAGAGCACTCACGTTCTTGGATCACAGGCATGCGGAATCTTCCACGAAAGGAAGAGCCCCGCTGCCGCACCGCCGATCGCCGGCGAAATCCATCCCAAATCAATGTTGGACCAGGGGAGATCTGCGCAGAGATTCGACAAAAAGGGCACATTGAGACCGAAAGCTTCCAGCCCGGCAGTCACGGAAACAACACCCGTAAAGAGCATCGAAAGCGGATAAACCCAGCGGTGCAGGTGAAGATTTTTCCAGGCCAAGTTAATGAGACCCAACGCGATCAGCACGATGGCGAGCGGATAGATAGCCACCAGCACAGGGATCGAAAACTTCAGAATGAGCGTGAGACCGGCATTGCTGATCACCATGCTGACGACGGCAAATACCACGGCCCAGCCGCGGTACCCGAGCTTGGGAAAGAGTCCGGAGAAATAGTCCGAGCAGCAGGCAATCAAACCCACGCAGGTATTGAAGCATGCAATAAAGAAGACGAGCCCAAGGAGCACCTGTCCCGCCGTGCCGAAAAGTTTGTCAGCGACAGCCGTGAGCGTTTGAGCACCGTTTTCCATCCCGGTGAATGCGCCGCCCGCTTCTGCGCCGATCTGCGTGAGCGCACCGTAGACCACAAAGAAAACGGCTGCGGCAATGCAGCCGGCAAAAACCGTTTCCTTCACGACGGCGCCTTCGCTCTTAATACCCATCGCACGAATGTTCATCGCAATGATGAGACCGAAATTCAGAGCCGCGAGCGTATCCATCGTCTGATAGCCGTCAATGAAGCCGTGCGCAAGCGCTGCGCCCGCATAAGCAGCAGCGGGCACACCGGCTTCGCCAATGGGATTGACAAAGGCGCCGAGCCAGAGCACGCAGATGAGCGTAATGAGCGTGGGACAGAGAAATTTGCCCAGACGGCTCGTCAGTTTTTCAGGGTTCAGGGCTACCAAAAAAGCCGCCAAGAAGAAAAGCACTGAATAGGCAAGCTGAGAAAAGCCCAGCGCCGTCCAGCCTAAGAGCGGGGCTTCGAGCAGACCGTTCTCGGCGAGAAGCGGCCGCACCACCATCTCGAACGACGTGCTCGCCGTACGCGGAATCGCCAGGCAAGGGCCGATCGAGAGATAGATGAGGAACATGAAGATGAAGGCAAAGACCGGATGCACTCGGGCGCCGAGGTTCTTTAAGCCCCCGGATTCCGCTACGGCCATCACACCAAGAATCGGGAAGCCGACAGCGGTAATGAGAAAGCCGATGAAGGCCGAGAGCGACTCTGTTCCGGCCTGCACGCCGAGCCAGGGCGGAAAAATAAGGTTGCCTGCGCCAAAAAACATCGCAAAAAGCGTGAGGCCCACCAAACTTCGCCGCCTGAGCGTTAATGCCTGCATTTCTGAAATTCCTCCTCCTCAGGAAAAGGCTCTAAGGCTAGCACACGCCATTCCTCGCAACGCTCTCGTTTCTAGGGATTCTCTGTTCAACATTCCATTGACCACCGCCTTGTGCATAATGGAGATCTCTCTTTTTCCCGCTTCAGCAGTCTTTCCGGGCGCTTTGCCGCACCCCGTATTCATCATGACTTCCCTCGGCCCGATCTTTGCCGACGACCTTGCCCGCGTAAAGCCGGGTGATCGGCTTCGCCTTACGATTTCCGCTCAAACCAGCGATGCTGCCGCCTTGGCTCAGGCTGCGCTGGAAGCACGTGCTCGAGGCGAACGGGTACTGGTGGTCTGCGCCGACCCGGCCGACGTGCCGCGTCTCGCGCAGGAGATGCCGTGGTTTGAGCCGAAGCTGGATGTTCGGCCGCTGCCGGATTGGGAAACGCTCCCCTACGACGTCCTTTCGCCGCAGGAAGAATTAGTCTCTGAGCGCCTTGAAGCCCTTTATCGGCTGACCGCGCCGACGGGGGGCGCTGACGTGCTGCTCACCTCTGCCGTGACCGCTTCTCAGCGGCTTTCACCCGTTTCTTATATCGGCGCCAATACGTTTTTCTTTCATCAGGGCGAACAAATCTCCTTGACGACACTGCAAAAGCGCCTTGCCGCCGCGGGCTACGCCAATGTGAAGCAAGTGCTCGCCGCCGGTGAATTTGCCGTTCGCGGCAGCATCGTTGACGTCTTCCCCATGGGGTCTGAACGTCCCTTCCGGCTGGATTTCTTTGATGACGAAATCGAATCCATCCGTTGGTTCGATGTGGATACGCAGCGCTCAATGGAGTCTGCCGAGGAAATCCGGCTCCTTCCCGGCCATGAATTCCCGGTTGACCCGGAGGCGCTCCTCGCCTTCCGTCAGCGCTGGCGCAGAGAGTTTGCGGGCGACCCGAAAAAGAGCATTGTTTACTGCGACATTGAAAAGGAAATTCTCCCGCCGGGGATCGAATACTATCTCCCGCTCTTTTTTGACGAAACGGCTGCGCTCACGGACTATCTTCCTCCTAATGCACGGGTCTTTCTCTTGGGCGACATTGAAGCTGCGCTGCAGGCATTCGGGCGCGACATGGCCTCGCGCTACAAAGTGCTCGCGGCCGATCCGCAGCGTCCGGCGCTTGCGCCCGAGCGCATTTGGCTTAAACCCGAAGAATTCTTCAAGTCGCTCGCGAACTTTGCGCGCTTCACGGTCGAGAAAAAAGAGAACGCAGAGGATCTCAAACGCTTGAGCGGCATTGAAGTTGACCGCAAGAGCCAGAATCCGGTCGGGAAGCTCTTGGAGCGTACGCGCGAATCGGCAATGAAGGGAGTGCGCACATTGATCGCTGCCCCCTCCGCCGGCCGTATGGAGACCATGTCTCAGCTCCTGCGCACGGGCGGCCTGAGCGTAGAAGAATTCCCCGATTGGCAGACCTTCCTCGATGCCGATTCAGCGCTCGGCATCGCCGCCGCGCCGCTCTTTTCCGGCGCCGTTTTCCATCATCCGGAAATCGTTATTCTCTCGGAAGCAGAGCTTTATGCCGCCAGTCCCCGCCGCCATCGTCTGCGCCGCGTGAAGCACGCGACAACGCTCGAGATGATGGTGCGCGACGTCGCCGAACTCAAGCCCGGCGACGCCGTTGTCCATGCCGACCACGGCATCGGGCGCTATCAAGGCCTCGTGCATATGGAGACGCCGGACGGCGACGCGGAATTTTTAGAGATCACCTATAAGAACGACGCCAAGCTTTTCGTGCCCATTACCAATCTGCAGCTCATCTCGCGCTATGCCGGCGCTGATCCGGAGCATGCGCCGCTCCATCAATTGGGACGCGGCGATTGGGAAAAGGCCAAGCGCAAGGCCGCGCAGGAAGTTCGCGATACGGCAGCCGAACTCTTAAATCTGTATGCCATTCGCCGCACGCGCGAAGGCATCCGCTTCAAGATCGATCCGGCAGACTATCAAGCCTTTCGCGAAGGCTTCGCTTTTGATGAAACCCCCGATCAGTCCACGGCCATCAATGCGGTGGTCGACGACATGACTTCCGGGAAGTCGATGGACCGGCTGGTCTGCGGCGATGTGGGTTTTGGCAAAACAGAAGTGGCGCTTCGCGCCGCCTTCATCGCCGCCATGTCAGGGCGTCAGGTGGCGGTTCTCTGTCCGACCACCCTTTTGGCCGAGCAGCACGCCGCCACGTTCCGCGACCGCTTCCGCGCCTGGCCGGTGACGGTTGCTGAACTCTCACGCTTTCGCACCGGAAAAGAATCAGCCAAAGTACTCGCGGGCTTGGCTGACGGCACGGTCGACATCGTGATCGGCACGCATAAACTTCTTTCCGACAAAGCGCAGTTCAAAAATCTGGGGCTCGTCGTCATTGATGAAGAGCACCGCTTCGGCGTGCGCCAAAAGGAAGTGCTCCGCAAAATCCGCGCTGAAGTCGATGTGCTCACGCTTACGGCGACGCCGATTCCCCGCACGCTGTCGATGAGTCTTGAAGGCATCCGCGACTTCTCCGTCATTGCCACCGCTCCCGAACGCCGCCTTGCTGTGAAGACCTTTGTGACGAGCGAACAGGACGGAACGATCCGTGAAGCAGTGCTTCGCGAATTAAAGCGCGGCGGACAGGTCTACTACCTGCATAACGAAGTGAACACCATCGAAAACGCCCGCGCTCGGCTCGAAACGCTTGTGCCCGAAGCCCGCATTGCCGTTGCCCACGGGCAAATGCGCGAACGCGAGCTTGAGCACGTGATGCGCGACTTCTACCAGCAGCGCTTTAACGTGCTCTTATGCTCCACGATTATTGAAACCGGCATTGATGTGCCGTCGGCCAATACGATCATCATTGAGCGTGCCGACAAATTCGGTCTCGCGCAGCTCCATCAGCTGCGCGGCCGTGTCGGCCGATCGCACCATCAGGCGTATGCCTATCTGCTCACGCCGCCCGACGGGGCCTTTACGAAGGATGCCCAGAAGCGTCTCGATGCCATTCAGGCCCTTGAAGATTTGGGTTCAGGTTTTTACCTCGCCATGCACGACTTGGAAATCCGCGGCGCCGGCGAGGTGCTCGGCGAACATCAAAGCGGCGAAATCGCCGAGGTGGGCTACGACCTCTATAACCGCATGCTCATGCAGGCCGTGAAGGCCTTAAAGCGCGGTGAAACGCCGCAGGCGGGCGATCCGCTGCAGCTCTCGACGGATATCAATCTTCACGCCCCGGCGCTACTCCCCTCGGCCTATGTGCCGGACGTTTCGCAGCGCCTGGCCTTTTACAAAGCCTTTGCTTCGGCAGAAGACCGCGCGGCCCTTGAAAAATCCACCGAAGCGCTCGTCGACTGCTACGGGAAACTTCCTGACGCCGCCCGACGCCTCATTGAAGTGCATAAACTGCGCCTCAAGTGTGAAGCGATCGGCATCCGCCGTATTGATGCCGCTCCCGCGGCGATCATTATTGCCTTTACGCCAAAGCCCAACCTCGATCCGCTCGCCCTCGTGAAGCTCCTGCAGTCGCGGCGCGACGCGCAGATGCTTGGGCCCGAGCGCCTCAAACTTAATGTCGCCAACCCCGACCCCGAGAAACGCCTGCAGACGGTCTATGACGTGCTCGCCAAACTGGCCCTGCCGTCGGAACCGCTTCCGCCCGCCCCATCTGCCACGACCGCTCCCGGCACCTCGTCGATGAGTCTCAGGAAGCCCAAAGGCGGCAAATCTGCGCCTGCCGCGTCTCGTTCCGCTAAGCCCCCTCGCCGCTGACCCCTCTGAGTGCATACGCTATGGAAGTCTCTGAACTCGATCAAATTCCTGAGCCCCGCCGCCGACGCTTTTTTAAAGCAGGGCTTTATCTCTTTAAGGCGCTCGCCCTGCTGGGCGGACTGGTCGCCACGGCCTGCGGCTTCATGCTCCTTTATGCCCTCTGGTCGTCACATTCGGCACTCAGTGCCGGCAATATGCTCTTTGTCGGCGCAGTGGGGCTTTTTGGCCTTTACATCGGCTTTTCGACCGTGCGGGACCTAAAGACCAAAGAAAAATCCGTCGAAGGCTGGGCCTTTTATGCACTCCTCACGGTCGCAGTCGCTGCCGCTTTTCTCGGCATTCTTCTGCGCAATGTCTCCTATACGGTCTCTTGATTATTTTTAGTTTCGGCCATAGCGTCTGCATAGACGAGCGCGAAGAATACGCCTAAAATGATTCTAAACTGACTGGTCAGTTCAGAATGCACGCTAAGGATTTCGCCACCATGTCGAGCGCAAAAAAGATCGTTCTTCTTGTCGGCGCTGCCGCCGCAGCAGCAGCCCTCTACTACGGCCTCAATTGGTGGGAAGCCCATCGCAGTGTCCCGCCGACCGTGGCCTGGGGAACCGTCGATATGCGCACCGTTGACCTCATGTTCGAAACCTCCGGCCGCATTGCCTCGCTTGCCAAAGAGGAAGGCGAACGCGTGAATAAGGGCGAACCCTTGGGTGAACTCGATCTGAGGGCATTGAAAATCGAACGTGAACGCACGGCCGCACAGCTCGAAGGCCTTGACGCTGACTGGAAGCTTGCGCTTGAAGGCTATCGCGCCGAAGAGATTGATGCGGCTCGCGCGCAGGCCGAAGCGGCCGAAAGCAGCGCCAAACTGGCGCAGACCACGCTGGCACGCACGCAAAAGCTTTACCGCGCCCATGTGGCGTCCGATCAGGCGCTCGATGAAGCGCGATCCAATGCCGACCATCTGACCAAGGTATTCGCCGCGGCGCAAGCCGATCTTGCGCGCCTTACTGCTGGCCTGCGCCCTGAAGAAATTCGCGCCAAAAAGGCTGCCCGCGATGCGGGCGAAGCTGCGCTCAAGGCGCTCGACTACCAAATTGATGTGGCAAGCCGCATTGAGTCGCCCGTTGACGGCGTTATCCGCAGCCGCCTGCTTGAACCGGGCGACATGGCGAGCGCGAGCAAGCGCGTCTATGAAATTGCCGTTACTTCGCCCAAGTGGGTGCGGGCTTATGTGACGGAAACCCAGCTCGGCTTCATTAAAGAAGGCGCTCCTGCCCGCATCACCACGGATACGACGCCGGCGTACGAAGCCACGGTGGGCTACATCTCCCCGGAAGCGGAATTCACGCCTAAGACCGTGCAGACACAGGATCTGCGCACACTCCTCGTCTATGAAGTCCGCCTCACGCTTTCGGATCCAGAGAATAAGCTCCGTCTGGGCCAGCCCGTGACGGTGGACTTCGCGCCGCAAACCGAGGCTCAGAGCGGTTTCCTGGACCTTTCGAGCAAGGCCGCGCCATGACGATGGCTTCAGCCCCAGCGATCCATCTTGAGGGCGTTGTCAAGACTTTTCCCAACCCCCTCGACGCTGCCCGTCCGATCCGTGCGGTGGACGGCATCAGCCTCAAAGCGGGGGGCGCCGAGGCCTCCGATCGGCTCATTGCATTGGTGGGACCGGACGGAGCGGGCAAATCCACTTTCATGCGGCTCCTCTGCGGTCTGGAAGCACCGGACGAAGGCCGTCTCTCGGTCCTCGGCACGACGCCGGACCCCGACAACGAAGACTTCACCACCCGCATTGCCTTCATGCCGCAGACGCTTGGGCTCTATAAAACGCTCTCGTGCCGAGAAAACCTGGAGGTCTTTGCGGGCCTGAGGGGATTTGAGGGGGAGGCCGATGGCGCCGCCGGCCTCAAGCGCCGCATCGCGGAGCTCCTCAGCATGACCGGACTTGCCGGGTTTGAAGAACGTCAGGCCGGAAAGCTTTCGGGCGGCATGAAGCAAAAACTCGCGCTCGCGAGCGCACTCCTGCGGATCCCCGATCTCTTGCTCCTAGACGAACCCACCGTAGGCGTGGATCCCCTCTCACGACGCGAACTCTGGTCGGTGGTGCGCAGGATGCTCGCAGACACCCCCATGACGTGCGTTTTTTCAACAGCGTATTTGGAAGAGGCCGAGGCCGCAGACCGCGTGCTCCTTTTTGAGTCGGGCCGCATCATTGCCGACGAAAATCCGCAAAGCTTCATCTCGCGCGCCAATGGGCGCACCTACCTGCTTCCGCTTGCCAACCGCGCCGAACACGACGCGCAAATGCTCTGCCGACGCTTATCGGAAGAAACCGCCGCCACGCGCTCGGACGCCCTATTTCTAGACATCGTGCCGCGGATGGGGGGCGCTGCGGCAACGACGCTCGCGCCGACGCTTCCGGTGAAGGACGCCCGTGTGCCTGCGGGGTTCGTGCCGCGCCAACCCTCGCTCGAAGATGCCTATGCGCTCCTTACCTTCCCGCGAGCACCCAAAACCGCGAATCGTTTCGCCAGCCCCCCGTCAGACGCCTCTGACGCATTGGCCGCTTCGGCCGATGACACCGCCGAGCGTCCCGTCGTCATTCGCGCCGACGGCATTGCCCGCAAGTTCGGGAATTTTGTGGCCGTCGCTGATACCTCGTTTGAAGTGAGGCGCGGAGAAATCTTCGGACTCCTCGGCCCCAACGGCGCGGGGAAAACCACCACTTTCCGCATGCTTTGCGGACTCCTTGTGCCCTCGAAAGGACAAATTGAAGTGGCGGGCTACGACCTGCGCACCGCCAAGGCGGGAGCACGCGCCCGCATTGGCTACGTTGCACAGAAGTTTTCCCTCTACGGCAAATTGTCTGTCGAGCAGAACCTGCGGTATTTCGGACGCAGCTACGGCTTTTTCGGCCAAGCGCTGCAGGACCGCATTGATGCTTCGCTTGAAGATTTCGGCCTGACGGATCGCCGCGACACCACAGCCGGATCGCTTTCATTCGGCGCCAAACGAGATCTTTCCATGGCCTGCGGACTGATCCATTCCCCCGAAATCCTCTTTTTGGACGAAGCCACATCAGGCGCCGATCTCGCCAGCCGCCGCACCTTCTGGCGCCGCATCAATGCGCTGGCGGCTGCGGGCACATCAGTCGTGGTGACGACGCACTTTCTCGAAGAAGCGGAATACTGCGACCGCTTCCTCATTCAGGATGCGGGAAAGGTGCTGGCACTGGGAACGCCGCGTGAAGTGAAGCAGCGCGCAGCCGTTCTCTCCGCCGTCAGCGGACAAAGTCTCGTCGTCGACCGCATGTCGATTGAGGACGCATTCGTCGCCATCGTTGAAGCAGGCCGCCGCAGTCAGGAGACGCCCTCATGAACGCACTGCGCTTTTCACCCCGCCGCTTCCTGAGTCTCCTTAAAAAGGAAGCCATTGAGATCTTTCGCGATCGCTCCATCCTGTTTATGGGACTGGCGCTCCCGCTTCTCATGCTTTTCATTTACGGCTACGGCGTTTCCATGGATATGGAAGCCGTGCCGGCTGCCGTGGTACTGAAGGAGCGCACCCCGGCTGCGCTCGCATTTACGCGCGACCTCTCAGCCAACAAGCAGTTTGCCGTCCGCACCGTGCAAGGCCGTCCGCAAGCCGAAGCGCTGCTTGAAAAACGAGACATTGAATTTATTCTCGAAATTCCGAACGGCTTCGAACGCGCCCTGACCTCCGGCCGAGGACAGGTTCAGCTCACGATTTACGGGGTCGACAGCAATTCAGCCGTGATCTTTCGCAACTATGCCGCCGGCATCTTGGCGCAGACCGCTGCCAAGATGATCCAGGAGGGGCGCATCCCTTCGAGCGTGCAGAACACCGATCTGCCGGCCGTGACCATCGTCCCCAGAACGTGGTTCAACGATGAAGCCAATTCCCGCTGGTATCTCGTGCCGGGCCTGCTGGTCATCGTTTCGGCGGTGTCCGCGAGTCTGATGGGAAGCATCGTCATCGCCCGAGAATGGGAGCGCGGCACCCTCACGTCGCTCTTTGCGACGCCTGCCTCATCGCTCGAAATTCTGCTCTCCAAATGGACGGCTTACTCGTTCATCGCCTACTGCGGCTTTCTGCTCTGCCTCATCCTCGCCTTCCTGCTCTTCAATGAACCGCTTCGCGGCAGTCTCTGCGTCCTCCTCGGCACCGGCTTTCTCTTTATCGGATGGGCGGCAGCTCTGGGGCTTTTTGTCTCGGCCAAAACCAAAAGTCAGTTCCTCGCAACCGAAGCGGCAGTGCTCGCCTCCTTTATGCCGACCATGATGCTTTCGGGCTTCATCTTCGACCTGCGAAGCGTCCCTGTTTGGATTGAAGTGGTCGGCAGACTGCTGCCGCCCACCTATGCGGTTGAAACCTTCCGCATCTGTTTCCTCTCGGGGGGACAGTCTGTGACCCTTGCGGTCAACGCGCTGGTAATCGCGCTTTGGACCGCGGGGCTATTTGCCGGCGCCCTGACAGTGCTCGGCAAATCGCCGCTTGAAGCTAAGCACTCCCCCAAAAAGGCCGCATCATGACCCGCTCGAACCGCTTTCAGTTCCTTGATGCGCTTTGGGCTTCGGTCAACCGCATCATTGCCATTGCCGGGAAGGAATTCGTCGCGCTCTTAAAGGACAAGGGCTCACGCCTCATTCTCGTTGTTCCCGTCATTGTGCAGGCCGTTCTCTTTGGCTACGGCGCCACCTTCAACCTCGAGCGCGTCCCCTGGACCTACTACGACGCTTCGCACTCCTCGAGCTCCATGGAAGTCGTGCGCCGAATAACCGGAACCGGTATTTTCGAACTCAAGGCCGCGCCGCGGTCGCTCGGCGAATTTGAAGAAACGATCTCATCGAGCACAGCGCTCCTCGGCCTCTACTTCCCGCCGGATTTTGAAAAGAACGGTCAGGTGTTCGCCGCCGCAGACGCCAGAAACTCCACGACGGCCGGCGTTGCCATGGGCTACGTGAACAGCATTGTTGCCCAGATCAATGCTGACCGCGGCAGATCCGCCGCTTTTGCCGTCGTTGAGCGCTACCGCTGGAATGAGAACGGTATTACGCGCTACGCCATCATTCCGTCGCTTACGATTCTGCTTTCCATGCTGCAGGTACTGCTTTTGGCAGGACTCTCCGTTGCCCGCGAACGTGAGGAAGGATCGTTTGACATGATGCTCATGACGCCCGCCTCCTCACTTGAAATTCTTGCCGGCAAAGCCGTCCCGCCCACGATCATTGCCTGTCTGCAGGCGCTCGCGATTTTCCTGATCGGGCTATTCTGGTTCGAACTGCCCTTCGCGGGTTCTTACCTGACGCTCGGCCTCTTTGTCGTCGGCATATCGCTATGCTTCGTTGGCGTGGGACTCGCCATTTCTGCCTTGGCGAACAACATTCAGCAGTCCATGGTGATGGTGATTTTCTTCCTGCTGCCGTGCGTTATCCTTTCGGGACTTTTCACTTCGATCCGTGCGATGCCCGAGTGGCTGCAGACTCTGACGCTTATCAATCCCCTGCGGCATGCCATTGTGGCGCTTCGGGCGATTTACTTCGAAAATGCCGGCTTCGCTGATCTTGTTCCTTCTCTCATCCCGATCGTATTAGCCGGTGTGCTCTCGCTTGCCTGGGCGTCCTGGCTTTTCCGGCATAAGATTCAATAGACTGCCAACCCCTCCCGACAAGACGCCAGCGTCGGGCTTACTGGACAACGCATATGGCTAAAAAATCTGAAAACCGCCGCAGAAGCATTCTGAATGCAGCACTCGACGAATTTGAAGCAAAAGGTTTTTCGGCCGCGCTTGTCGAAGATATTGCACATCGGGCCGGCGTCTCCAAAGGCACCATCTACGGATACTTCAAGGGAAAGGAAGCGCTCCTCCTGGGGCTTGCCGAAGAAGTCGCAGTCCTTATCCAAAAAGAATTCGATCAGCCGAGCGAACACGCATCACTGCCGCTGATTGAAAGACTTTGGCGCACGGAAGCCGGGCTCCTCGCCGACAATGGTCACGGACGGCTGGCTCGAATCCTGCGTGTTGTCTGGTCTGAAGGCCTCCACCGCCCCGAGCTCACGCGTCCGATTTACGAAAAATTTCTGATTCCTCACTTCGCGCCGGGCAGCCCTCTTCGAACGGAAATTGAAGCCTCCAATGTCCCCGACTTCGTGAAGAAATACCCCATGGTACTCATGGCTCCCGTCATGCAGGGCATTTTCTGGGCAGGCATCATCGACAAGGTGATGCCGCTTAACCTTGAAGAATATTTCAAGGGCTACTTAACCATGATTTTTGGCGTGCAGCCGCAGAGCGAAAGAACGGATATTCAAGGCACCGATAATGAAACCCCCAAAGCTGCGAACGTCAAGCCAAAGAAAGCATCTGGGAGCAGTCAGCCGCTGACGAACCCTTCGACGGACAGGGCTCCCCCCAAAACGGATCCGAAATCATCCTGCTGAACGAAAAAATAGAGTCCGGCAGCACCGCTCGGTGCCCCTGTCCTTGGGTGCCCCAGCCTCTCGCCTGAAGATCGTTTCCGCTGATTTTTATGCGCCGCTTAGGGTCTGATTTCATCCGCACGGCCCTTGGTTGCTGACTGGCCGAGTTTATCCATCCACCGCTTGCAGGTGCTCGCGCCGACCCCCGTAGCTTCCGCAATCTCATGCCAGGTGTGTCCTTTTTGGCGCATACGCACGGCTTTTCGTTTGACGGCATCCGAATATCGATAGAGGTGCGGCGAGATGGTGGTACGGAACTTCCCCGCACGCCATGCTCTGGCCCAATCCCGCAGCGTATTGGCGGGCAGATCCAAAATGCGTGATGCGCGCTGGTTGCCAATTCCGTGCTCAAAGAGCTCTGCGGCCTGCCGGCGCTTTTCATCGGACGCATACGGGGGACGCACGCGATCGGCAAACTCACCCGACAAAGCGCCCGAGGTTTCAGCTCTACTCTTCTTCATCATTCTCTCCGACCGGAAAATGCAGGCATCGGGTAGAGAGCGGGTTTGCACCTCGCTCCCTCCCACACCACCGGACGTGCCGTTCGGCATCCGGCGGTTTCTAAAGTTAGGTTGTGGATTCAGTGGTCAGGCCTTTGACAAGAGACTGTAA
>NZ_QNRV01000024.1 GCF_003315195.1 Sutterella wadsworthensis
AAAATTGCAGGAATTTCAGAATGAGCTAAATAACATTCAAGGCTGATTTGATGAGCCTCAACCCCTTAAAGATCTAGTACTCCGGGAGTTTGGGTCCTGAGGCTCTCCCGATGTTCCTCTTTGAACGAAATCCAAGGTCTACGATCAAAAAGGGTCGTAAGGCTCCGAAGACAACAGTTGTTTGCTGCCGCACAAGCGATGCGCTTAAAGCTGAGGTAGATGCGCTCTGCCGGCGCAACAACCTCACGACTTCCGAATTAGTGAAGAACTTTATTGAAGAATGTGTCAAACGCGATTCAACCACTTGGTGGGAAGGTGAGGCTCAAAAACGAATAGAACTCGTTGAGATCGATACGAATCATTTGAATAACGGCAATTCGCACCAAGTGGGATTCTGACCGCTCCTTTTATATTAAGAGGCGGCTTGCCGCTCAGCCGGCTTAGCCAGTGATTGGCCGGTTGAAAATGAATCCCAGCGGCTTCCGATGATATTGGAAGCCGCACCGGCTTCTAGGGCGGTCCAAGGCTCAGCAAAGAGCGTTTCAGCGGCCTTGCGGATGGCCGGACGATCCGGTTTGCCGGATCCGGTGAGCGGGAGTTCTGATATGCAAACCACCCAATGCGGCCGCTCAAACCGACCTAAGGCCTGCCGCATACGAGAGAAGTCCAAAGCGCTGAGGAGCGCCGGTGCCCCCTCCAGAACGAGCACGACTTCTTCGCCGAAGAGTCGGCTTTTTCTGGCGCTGACGGCAAATCTGCCTGAAATGAAGGGTTTGAGCTTAGCTTCGACTTCTTCAATCTGGATCTTCACTGCCCCCGTGTTAATGACATTATCCAAACGTCCGATGAGGCTGAATGTTCCGTCGGGATTAAACCGCGCGCGGTCGTGCGTGATGAGCGTCTGGGCCGCTACGGCGGGCGCTTCAATCTGAAGGGTGTTAAGCGCCGAAAGCGAAATCGTTACGCCCGGGAGCGCGCGGAAACCCGCGTCTGCCGTCGGGCCGTTCAGTCTGCGCAGGGCGACGTGCGAGAGTGTCTCTGTCATGCCGTAAGAGGCATAGACCGCACCCTGAGCAGACTGAAGTTTTGCCGTCAACTCCTCATCTACGGGGCCGCCGCCCAATATAACCGCGCGCGATTCAAGCAGAAAGCGGCTCGTAGCGGGATTGGCAAGCACCGTGGCGGCCTGCATCGGCGTGAGTGCGCACAGGTCAACGGCCTCACGATGCTCGAGGAACGGATTGGCGCAAGGCTCGACGGGAATAAGGTTAAGACCGCATTCAACAGAGCGTACGACCACCATTTTTCCGGCAATGAAGCGAAGCGGCATAGCCAGCAGGTTGGTGCAGCCGGGTTTGAGCCCCAAAAACGCGATGGTGGCACGAGCGCTCGCCCGCATGCGGCTTTTTTCTGCAGCGAAAGCCTTGGGAGCGCCGGTCGATCCGCTGGTGTGCACCGTTACGGCTGCGCCGGGCGAAAAGAATTCCGTGAGGAATCGGCCGAGTTCGGCCTCAAAGCTCAGGGGATCCGCCTCAAGCGCCTTAGACGTCCACGGACCCGGCGTGCCGTCTGCACGCACAAAATCGGAGGCAGACCAGCTGCGGCCGCTGATCACAATGCCTGCTTCATCGGTTTTCATGAAATCATCCTCAAATACAGATTGAGCGCACTTACGGATTCGAAGGATCCGTGTTGTATTTAAAGTGCGGCACGCGCTTTTCGAGGAATGCGCGTCCCCCTTCCTGTGCTTCTTCAGTCATGTAATAGAGCATCGTGGCGTCCCCGGCGAGCTCCTGAATGCCGGCCTGACCGTCGAGCTCAGCATTGAGACCGGCTTTGATCATGCGGATGGCCAAAGCCGAGTGGTTCATGATGGTCTTGGCCCAGTCGACCACTTCATCTTCAAGCTGATCAAAAGGCACGACTTTGTTGATCAATCCCATCTCGAGCGCTTCCTGGGCCGAATACTTGCGGCACATGAACCAGATTTCACGCGCTTTCTTCTGTCCGACGCAGCGGGCGAGATAGCTCGCCCCGAACCCTGCATCGAAGGAACCGACGCGGGGTCCGGTCTGTCCGAACACGGCATTCTCGCTCGCAACAGACAGGTCGCAGACGACTTGAAGCACATGGCCGCCGCCGATCGCAAAGCCGTTCACCATGGCGATGACGGGTTTGGGGAGCGAACGGATTTGTTTTTGCACGTCGAGCACATTAAGCCGCGGCACACCCGTGGGATCAATGTAGCCTCCGATCCCTTTGACATGCATGTCACCCCCGGAGCAGAAGGCCTTGTCGCCGGCTCCGGTGAGAACCACTACGCGGATATCGTTTCGCTGGCGGCAGATGACCAGTGCTTCCGACATCTGCGCAACAGTGGTCGGCGTAAAAGCGTTGCGCACCTGCGGGCGGTTGATGGTGATCTTGGCGATTCCTTCGAAGTATTCAAAGAGAATGTCTGAGTATTCTTTAATAGGAGTCCATTGGCGCTGCATGTACTGAACCTCGGGTTTGGGTAATGCTGGATAGAAAGCCGCGAACGACCACGACTCAAATCGAGCGTTAGGTCCGCTTATTGTATAGATGCACAATTATGCATCACATACGGACCGCTGGCACATCGATGCCCCATCGTAGGGGGAGGTGCAGTACTGAGCGCTGCGGCGAACTAAAAACAGAAAAAGGCCGCTGAGAAAACTCAGCGGCCTGCTTCGGATAGGACTGATATCGCGCCTGCAGGATCAGAGATCTGACGCCCGAGAACGAAATCCTCAGCGGTGCATTTATTTTTTACCCGACTGTACCGCGAGCTCAAAGGCCACATTGGCAGCCAGCTCGAGTGACTTCACGGGCAGGCATTCATAGATGCCGTGATAGTTGAGGCCCCCCGTGAAGACATTGGGGCAAGGGAGCCCCATGACGGAGAGCCGCGCACCGTCTGTTCCGCCGCGAATCGGCTCCTCAATGGGTTCGAGTCCGGCGGCTCGGTACGCTGCCCGAACATGTTCCATGACGGCCGGCACGCGGTCGATATAGGGCTTCATGTTTTCGTAGCTGTCTTTCACGGAAAGCGTCACTGTGCCGTTGGGGAAGCGCGACTGGATGTCCTCGGCAATGCGCTCGAGGAGCACTTTCTTCTCCTCATAAAGCGCTCGATCGTGGTCGCGAATCAGAAGGTGCAGTTTGGCATGCGTGACGGTGCCTTCGAGCTGATTGGGGTGAAGAAAGCCCTCGCGGCCTTCGGTGGTTTCGGGCGCCATATCCGCAGGCAGGGCGTCAATAAAGGCTGCGGCCATGCGGAGCGCATTCACCATCTTTCCTTTGGAGCTCCCCGGGTGAACGCCGACCCCCTGAAAGTCGACGACGGCAGAGCCGGCATTGAAGTTTTCGCTCTCCAAGGTTCCGACCTCGCCGCCGTCAATCGTGACAGCCCAGTCTGCGCCGAAGCGCTCCAGGTCAAAATTGTCGGTGCCTCGTCCGATTTCCTCGTCCGGCGTGAATGCTATGCAGAGTTTGGCGTGAGCAATCGTCGGATCAGCAGTGATTTTGGCGGCCATATCCATAATGGCGGCAATGCCGGACTTATCGTCAGCGCCAAGGAGCGTCGTGCCGTCGGTAAAGATGACGTCCTCACCGATGTACTTTTTGATTTCAGGAAAGCGCTCAACAGGAAAGCAGATGCCTTCCGTTTGATTGAGCAGCACATCAGTGCCGTCAAAACGGATGATCTGCGGTTTGACTTGGCATCCGGACGCATCGGGCGACGTGTCCATATGGGCGATAAAGCCGACAGCGGGCAAGTGCTCGCATCCTGGGGAAGCCGGAATGTGGGCATAAACGATGCCGCCCTGGCCAATCACTGCATTGCCGATGCCAAGCTGATGAAGTTCATCCGTGAGGGCTTCAGCGAGTTTGAGCTGCTTTGCGGTTGACGGAGCTGCCGCACTCGTCTCATCGGACTGGGTATCGAACTGGACATAACGGAGGAAGCGTTCGAGAACATTAGGCGCGGAATGGGTCATAGCAGCGAAATCTCGCAAGAGTAATTGAATGATCGAAAGACTAGCATCATCCAGAGCCATTGAAAGCGGCAGCCTGTTTCTGAAGGCGATCAGCAGCGGATGTTTGCAGTGAAGCACCCGAAGCCGCTCCGACTAAGGCATTATTGCGGTTTGACTAAAATCGCAGGTTCGATTTTTACTGCAGTTCCTTTTTTATCAGTTCGAGGTTTCCGCTGTGACCGCTCCCGACGAATCCATGCATTCTCAAGAAGAAATCCGTCAAATCAATGCCATGCTCAAGTCGCAGCTGCCCTTTATCGGTGCGGCTGCGCTCAGCCGTCCCGGCTGGGATGCGGAGGACTTCATTGAATCTTTTGCCAAAGACTGGGGCATTGAACTCGAGGTGCTGCCCAACGAGCGCGGTCCGGGGCAGCCTTTTGCTGCGGCGCTGCCGGGCACCGGAGTGGTCATCAATGTGATCGAACGGCCGGGACGTATGGGTATTGAACGCTTCATTGACGGTGCGGCAGAAAATTATCTCTGGCCGGAAGGGCGTTCATTGATCCGCGGCATGCAGTCCGAACTGATGATTGCCGTGGGCGGCGGCACTCACCGCAGTACGCAGGCAGCGCTCTTCATCCGCGCAGCCGCTACGATTCTGGACAATGAATCGGCTATTGGATTCCTAGACTGCGACGTGCTGCGTGAACCGGTTCATTTCCGCAAAACGGCTTTGGCGCTGCGCGAGCAGGCGCTCGCTACGCCCATCCTGTTTTGGATCGGTCTTTCACGCCTGCCCGAAGGCGCTGACGGTCTGCCGCGCCTCAAAGCCTGGACTAATGGTCTCGCAAGGTTCGACAAGCTCGAAATGGAAATCCCATCCACTGCGGCCGATATTCACGATGCCTTCATTCTGCTCAACAGCGCCGCGTGCTACGTGCTCGACCATGATGCTCAGATGCAGCCCGGTGAAGCATTGGAATGGAAGGACGGGGAAGTGCCGCTTTCTCTGGGGAAGAGCAGCGCTATTGATGAAGACCAAGACGTGCTCATCGTCGATTTGGACGGTCTTCGTCCCAGAGGCGACGGCGTTGTTGAAAATAAGGATGAAGGTGAAGCCTAAACCAGCCGGTTGGACTTGCCGTGCCTTGTTCGAACTCGAAAACCAGAATTGAGCAGTGCTTACGATTTCGATATGGCTGATTAAAAGATCTCTCTTGCCTTTGTATACGTGAATATTGCGTATTCAATACTAAAGGCGTATCTCATAAGAAGTACAGGAATGTAAGGGGCAGGCTTCAGATCAATCTTAGGACTGCGGGGTACGGCTGCTTTTACATTGCAGCCTCTTAGAGTTGGACAAGAATGACGGTCCTCAGAAATACATTTTCAGGAGGATCGTTCAGAATGAAAGATCGTTTGTGGACGAAGCAATACCTGCTTGTCATCGTCACCAACTTTCTGCTCTACGTGGTTTATTACCAGCTGATGCTTTGGACCACGAGTTATGCCATGCACATTTGGAAAGCGGACGTGAGTGAAGCAGGTTTGGCAGCGGGTCTTTTCATCATTTCCGCTTTGGTTGCCCGCCTTCTGGCTGGTCACTTTATCGACGGTTTGGGGCGCGGATTCGTTCTGCGCTGCGGCACAGCGCTTTATGCCGCTTCCATGCTGCTTTATTTCTTCATTACGTCAATGCTCGAGTTTGAGGCAATTCGTGTGGTTCACGGGTTTGCCTACGGGCTTGCCTCTACGGCGGCTTCCACGATCGTCGCGACGATTATTCCGCTCAAACGCCAGGGTGAGGGAATTGGATATTTCACGCTTGGCGTTACGATTGCGTCGGCCATTGGCCCCTTTCTCGGCATATGGTTCACACAGCATGGCATGTATGAAGCGTCCGTCTGGATCTGTTCGGCGGTAGGCGTGCTTGCCTTTGTGCTGTCTCTGCTCATTCGTACACCGGCGCACCGCATGACAGAGGCCGAGAAGAAAGAAATGCGTACGTTAAAGTTCTCGACATTCTTTCAGCTCGAGGCACTGCCGATATCCTTCATCGCAATGCTGGGCGGCGTGTGTTATTCAACTGTTCTTGCATATATCGGCGCCTATTCACAATCGCTGTCGCTCTTCTGGGCCGGTTCGGTGTTTTTCTTGGGCTTTGCCTTCACTTCGATCATCAGCCGTCCGGTGACAGGGCGTTTGCTTGATGAATTCGGCGGCAGCGTTGTGGTATATCCGGCGCTGATCTTTCTCGCTGCGGCTATGGTGCTGATCGGTGCGGCTCGTTCTAACGGCATGCTGCTCTCTGGAGCACTTGTACTCGGATTGGGGTTCGCTACGATTACGTCAGCGTGCCATGCCCTCGCAGTGTTTGTCAGCCCGCAACAATATGTCGGCCGCGCAACGGCAACGTACTTTGTACTGCTTGATGTCGGCGTCGGCATTGGGCCTTATACGCTCGGACTTCTTGTTCCGTATTTCGGTTTTTCGGCTGTTTATTTTGCTGCGGCATCAGTTGCGGCTGTCGGTATCCTAATTTACTGGGCAGTGATCGGACGTACAGGCATCTTCTCGACATTGGTGATGAGAAAAGTACGTTCAGTGCGGCTCAATCAGATTGAAATTGATCCCCGCGACGTCAGTTCTGCTTATCGGCGCGGAGAAGAGATTGAATTCGATGATCCGCAGCCTAATCAGAAGAAGGACGCTTAACTGTGCGGGCATTCACAATACCGCGCTGGGGATGACGGCCGGCAAGATCATCCAAATCATTTCCAATCCATTGTTTGGCGAAACTGCCTTCTGCAGCAGGGGCTTGTTCATTCATGGAATGACGGGCTCGGCAATGGAGTGCTTGTCGCTCATTGCTGATGTACAGCAAAAAGCGCAGGGCGGCTAAGCCGCGCTGCGCTTTTAGAGATGCTTCACGAGGATCTTATCGCCGGCCGCTCAGAGAACGGACAGACGGGGGAAGAACCGGCGTGAAGCGGCTGCTGGTTAAGCGGATTACTTGCCCGAGAAGGCGCGTTCAACGCTGATCGGCATGGCCTGATAGCCAAGCGAGCTCTTAATGCGGATTTCAACGCTCGGCTCAACCGAACCCCAGTGGAATTCGTTGATGCACGGATTCGGAGCTTCCGTATTGAACTTGCTCAGATCAAGGCTGGCGGTGGCGGAATAGACGAACACGGAATCCTTATCGTTTTCGTACTCAACCAGCGAGGTCACCGGGCTGTACCAGTCGTGGCCGCGTTCCTTGCCGTATTCCCAGATCTGCTGAACAGTCATCTTGTCCTGGTCGATCTTATAGATCACGCCGCGGCTGTACTTCATGTCGGGCAGCGGGGGCTGTTCGAGCGCACGGCCGTCACCGTTGTCGAAGACTGACAAGTAGATGACGTGTTCATCAGACTTGGAGTCAATACGCCAGCCGGTATGCTGCGTCCAGGTCCAGTCGAAGCCGCCTTCGCAGCGGTTGTTTTCGCACTTCAGAGGCTTGCCGTCCTTATCAACAGGCGTGAGCACCTTCTTGGCGAGATCTTCCTTCCAGCCCGTCGGGGTGGCGAGAATCCACTTGACTTTCTTGTCGCGGCCGATCTTGACGACGGCGGACTGATGGCGCGACGAGATGATGATGGAATCATCGGTCGGGTCATAGTCGACGGAGTTGACGTGTGCCCAGTTGCGGCCAGGACCAACGCCGGGGATGTCGCCGAACGTATCATTCTTGTCCATGGCGGCGAGTTCTTCAGCCGAAAGCGTCTTGCCGGCCTGAGAAGCGTCGATATTGAGGCACACCGCACCCTGGTCAAGCGTCTTAATGACAACGTCGCGATACGGATCGAGAATTTCGAAGAGGCGGAAATCATCAACCACGTTGCCGTTCTGATCGACTTCAGCGATCACGTCGCGGACCGTGTGGACACGCTTGCCGTCGGGACGACGGTAGTCGGAAGAGGAGACGCGCAGGAAAAGGTGGCCGTTCTGAGCCGGATCAAGTGCGTGCGAGAAGTCGGCATAACCCGTCGGCAGACGGCGGTTAAAGACTTCGCGGCCCATCAGGTCGTACTTGGCATAGCGCTGGCCGTAGCCGAACGTGAGGAAGCCGTCCTGATTCATGTGGAAGCCCATCATGATGCCGGAGTGATAAATCGTTTCCGGATCATAGATAGGATCGACGAACATGTACCAACGGACTTCGCCCGTCGTATCAATGATGGCGTTCTGCGGATAGTAGTTCCATTCAAGTGCGCCGCCGGTGGGGTTGTTCCACACCACGCGGGCCTGCTTCGGAGCCGTCGAAAGGAAGTTGTTGATCAGATAGAGGCGGTCTTTGAATTCCGGATCAACCTTGACCACTTCCGTTTCAAACATGTTGTGGTGCTGAGCCATCGAACCGTTGACCGGCGTATAAACAGCCGGCGCGTAGATGCGGTACTGCTCTTTCTCAACGCGGCGTTCCTGACCTTGGTCGACGATCGTATAGCTCACTTCGACCGTGTTGTTGTAGTCAGGGTAAAGACCGAACACCGGAATGCCGGCGTGGGTGCGCAAAAGCGTGTCCGTGACCTTGTAGCTGATTTCCTGTCCGCCCTGCTTCGGAACCACGCGGACCGTAGCGTCTTTAAGCTGATAGCCGCCGTTCTTAATGACCGCGGTGAGCGGAGCGATCTTATAGGGGTTGACGACGATTTCACCGATCTGACCCGGGGCAACATAGGTCACGGCCGGGCCGGATCCGCCGCCGGATGCCTGTACGGCGGCCGGGAGACCAAAACCTGCGGCCAGCGCAATGGCGAGGGCGACCGGGGTAATCTTTGCTTTAATATTCATAGTGAAACAACTCCTTTGAAGTGTCATGGTTCAGCTGGCTGTACCTTTTGGCACATATCCTGCCGACCCCGAAAGAGTAGGTCTTAAGGAGTAGACATGCTATTCTGAGGTTCCCGCCGGCAAGTTGGGCTGAGTGGAAACACAGAATTCCGAAAAAATGAAAACCACCCTTGATAGATCTGCATTGCTGTTTTTAAAGACGCTTTACGAGACCAAAAATCTCGTCAATGCTGCCAATCAGCTGGGCATCCCGCCGGCCACAGCTTCGCGCATGCTCGGCAAGCTTCGTGAGGTTTTCAATGACGAACTCTTCACGCGCTGCTCGGGCGGGCTCGCTGCTACATGGCGAACAACTCAGGCTATGCCTGACGTCATTCGGCTCCTGGCGGATTACGATCATCTGCTCGAACCGAAGCTTTTCGATCCGAAGACGCTCAAACGTGAATTCAAGATTGCCGGCGTTGATCACGGCGTTATTTTTCTCGCTCCGGCGATTGCCAAAATCTCAGAACTTGCGCCCGGCGTGTCGGTCGACATGACCGAGCTCACGAACGACTGGCCCGTGCAGCTTCGCACCGGCGAGCTTGATCTGCTGATCAGTCCGATGGAAACCGTTCCCGAGGGGTTCCCGTGGCTGCCGCTCTGGGAAGGCCGAACGACCGGCATTGTCGTGCGTCCGGGGCACCCGCTTGAAGCGCTTTACGAAAAGACGGGACGGGTGACGGAAAGCGACGTGATCCGGTACGGTTTTGTGGAGGTCACTTGGCGGCCTACAACGTACTACCGGCTGACTCAAAGCCGGCTTTCACCGCTCTTGAGCGAGAGAAACATCGTTATTAAAACGCCTTACTTTATGGGGGCGGCGAAGATTATTTCCGAAAGCAATCTTGTGATGCTGCTCTCGGACATCATGGCGGACTGGTTCATCAGTTTGGGAGCGCTGCGACGCATTCCGGTCGTTTCCGAAGAGCTTGAGCATGTCCAGAGCAAGGGGTTCGTCACTAAGCTCATTTGGCATGAAAGAAGTCACCTGGATCCGGCTATGCAGTGGATGCGCGGCATGATCTCTTATGCTGTTAAAGAAACGCTGCGCGGCGGACATGTTGTTCACCCCGAGGAAGGCCGCTAGGGCATTATTCAGCGCATTTGGAATAATGCGAGCATTCGAATCAGATTTTATCTAGGCGATTTTGCTAAATAAAATATAAATTGTTCAAAATATATAAGTGGATATTTAGTTGTCAGATATTCATTTTGCTCTTAATTGAAGGGTGCGGCATTTCGATAAAGTATCCGATCGCGCTAAATTGAAGATAATAATTTCGTTCAGTGAAATACTTCATCAAAGAATTTTGAACGAGATAATTTCATGAATACTCGACGGGTATTTGAGCAAGTAATTTATTAGATTTTCTGACAACAAAAACGCACAAATCCTTGAGCTCCTGACAATGTGGCAACCAAGCAGAAAGTCGGCGGCTACAGCAGTACTCCCCAATGACTGCAGGAGACGGGCTCTCATAACAAAGATTTTCATCATCACACGCGAGCAAACCCGTATCTTTTCGGCATTCGTGAAAGAGGCGATTTGGCATTTTTCACACTTTACGCTCGAATGTTCTCGCAGGGACTCTTAATCGGTGCTCCTAAACTTTTTCTGTTCCGGCAGTACAGCCATAAGACTGCTGCAGGTTTTAGGAATCTGGCCGCTCAGACCAGCTTCTAAAGGAGAAACAAAATGATCAAATTGTCACGCCGTGATTTTTCGCGCTTTACGTTGCTGGCAGCGGCCGGTGCCGCTGTGCCGATGAGTGCCTTTGCGTTCGGCGGCCCGTCCGGTCCCGCAACGATCTACAAAAAACAAGGCGCAATTGGCGAACTCAAAATGAATCCCTACAAAATTGCGCCGCTTACCGCAATCATTCGAAACGGCGGCTACGTGATTCAGAATGCATCGGTTCGCATTATTCCCAAAGAAGGCGGTCAGGAAATCGCGTATAAGGTCTCGAACAGTCAATTGCTGACACACGGCGGTATTCCGGTATTCGGGCTCTATCCTGCGTATAAAAATAAAGTTGAAGTCGAATACGACCGTCTGGATCACGGAGAGTCGAAGCATTTCAAGGAAACATATACGATCCCGACGCCGCCTGTCTACGGCCCCATCGGAACGCCGAATTTCCCGCAGGCCGTTGTCAGAAAACCTGCGCAAGGAAAGTTCGCCGATCGTCTCTACTACATCAACAACATCGGCGGGAACAACAACACCCGTAATGCCGTCTGGAACAATCCGGAAGGCGGTGCGCTGCAGTGGTCCTCTGATCCGCTCAACTGGATCGTTGACACCAAAGGTGAAATTCGATGGTTTATGGACAGCTCAACGATCTTCAACGTCGATTCGATTTATGACGGCGGCATCATGATGGGCCTGCGGCAGAACGACGACGGCGCGATTACCTGGGGCTACGGTCAGCACTATGTGAAGTACGACATCATGGGCCGCCGCATTTGGAATCGTCCGCTCCCATACGGCTACAACGATTTCAGCCACACGATGGATGCCGCTCAAAACGGTCACTATTTCCTGCGCGTAGCCTCTTCAAACCTCAAGCGTTCTGACGGACGTCACGTTCGTACAGTGCGCGACATGATCATTGAAGTTGACTGCGACGGCAATGTTATTGACGAATGGCGCTTGTGGGATATTCTGGATCCGTATCGCGATACCGCCATCAAGGCGCTGGATCAAGGTGCGGTCTGCCTCAACATTGATCCTAAGCTTGCCGGCCAGACACTTTCTGCGAGCGATCTGCAAAAGCTTGATAAGGAAGGGCACTTCGGCGACATTGTCGGCACCGGTCCTGGACGCAATTGGGCCCACGTCAACTCTGTGGACTATGACCCGACTGATGACTCCATCATCATTTCCTCCCGCCATCAGTGCGCTGTCATCAAAATCGGCCGCGACAAGAAGGTGAAGTGGATTTTGGGCGGTTCACGCGGCTGGAAGAAGCCTTGGAGCGACGCACTTCTTACGCCGGTAGATGCACATGGCAATAAACTGCAGTGCGGCGATGCATCCTGTGAAAAGACGGATTTCGATTGGACGTGGACACAGCACACCGCTTGGCGTATTGATTCGAAGTCGACGAAGGACGAGATCTACGTTTCCGTCTTCGATAACGGCGACGGACGTGCATTTGATCAGCCGCCCCTTCCGGATATGAAGTATTCGCGCGCGGTGATCTACAAGATTGATCAAAAGAAGCGCACTGTTGAACAGGTTTGGGAATACGGCAAGGAACGCGGCCACGATTGGTTCAGCCCAGTGACCAGCCTTGTCGAATACATGCCGGACAAGGACTCCGTGGTGGTTTATGCAGCCACAGCCGGGGCAAACTATGACCTTAAGACCGGCGGCCTCACGTCCGCGCCGAATCCTTATCTTGACGAATTTGAATGGGGGGCGAAAGAACCCGCTGTTGAAATTCAATTCAAGAACACTACGGGCTATCAGGCGTTCGCCTTCGATGTTGTCAAGGCGTTCAACGGAAAACTTCATTAACTGTGCAGCTGCACAATGAAGAAGTCCGAGACTTCTTCCGGGTTTCCCGGTTAGCTGATCTTTTAAATCAGCGTGGCCTTTAGGGCAGCAGTTTCAATTCAAGCAGCGCGAGAATATCGCGCTGCTTTATTCTGTGTGTGCCGGAGTGCGCACGAGGGGGTGTGCGCTGAGCCGACCGAACTTAAAAGAGACAGAGCGAGTCGGCAGAGGTCGGGGCTTAAAGGAACGAACGCGAAGATCCTTCACTCCCGAAACCTCCCGATGACGAACGGCCAGCGCTGCAGTGCGGAAGAGCTCGAGAGGCCAATTCGCTCCGTTATGCCAATGCCCGGGAGCCGCAGTGAGAAAGCTGCGTTTTGTGGCGAAAACTGTGAAATAACGTAATCCCGCTACAATGGGAATAGCCCCGTTCGTTCTCTCTTGCTGAAATGCAGCTCGCACGTGAAGGAAGAAGCCGCCATGAGCTCAGCCCCAAATGCCTCGATTTTTCAATCCGCCTGGCTAGCTCCCTTTCCGCGGCTCACTTCTATTGCAGCGGCGGTGCTCACGCTCCTCACGGCCCCCGTCGCCAATGCTTCCGTTATTGCTGCGGTGAAGAACGCTCAAGGCAATGACGTCATGCTTTTTAAGCTGCTTTCGGGCGCGGAGTCAGGGACCGGAGAAGATGTGTCTGCTGCCGATCAAGGCGCTTTGCTCGAAGCCGGGGCGTGGCTCGGCGAACTTTTTGGAACGCCGGCAACCGCTCCGACGGTCATTGCTGCAGCAAATCCTTTCGCTACGTACGCCTCCGGCGGTGCCTGGTTTGACGACAATGGAAGGCCGGCCATGGCTTTGTCTTGGACTGAGGGACTGTCGAGTTCTCAGCCTTCGGGAAGCGTCTATCTGGGTCCGGCACCCGGGGCGTCATACGATTACAGCCCTCTTGCAGTCTTGCCCGCGCATGCTTTAGGTTCTTCGCGAATCAGCACTATTCTTCATGAGCTCGCGCACAGCGCGGGCATGGCGATTATAGAGACGGGTGACTATCTGGGATTCGAATGTCCGAACGGCTGGTGTCATACCGCGTTCACAGAGAAACTCACCTTCAATGGAAATCCGATTAAAGCGGGATCCTCTTTGAGCGGGCTGGTTTCCTTTGACAGCATGCCGGCGAACCTTCAGACCGAATTAAACAAAGTGCGCTGGTATTTAGGATATTCCGGGATCGGTTTTCAGGGAAAAAATGCCAGGGAAGTCATTGGTGAGGAAACCGTAATGTATTTTCCCGACGAGGTCACAGACAGCGAAGATGCCGTTCAAAAGGCCATATCTGTGACTGGTGCAATTCCCGTCTTAGGCGCTGAGATGGGCAACCTCGACTTCAGCCACTTAGAACTTCAAAACGGTTTGCTCTCACATCAGTCATGGCGCAATTGGGGAACGTTCATGGAAGCCGAGCTCGCCATGCTGCAGGATCTTGGCTACCAATTGGACCGCAAGCGCTTTTTCGGCACCTCCATCTATGCCTCGGGCATCGAATATACGGTCGGACAGGCCTTTTGGGCTCGCAACGACAGAGAAGAGTGGATTAAAGATCAGCCCTCGCAGCAGACGAATGCAGTCGGCGTGCATGTCTACGGCAGCCGCAGCAAGGTAACGGTGGCAGCTGACCAGCTTGCTGATGGGGCAGGCTCCATCGGCGTACGCGTGGACGGATCGGCTAATCAGCTCTCTGTGAATGAGAATGCTCTTATTTCAGCCAACGGCACGGGCGGCATCGGCATGGCCTTTACTTATGGCCGCAGCCATACGCTTTTATTAGAGGGAAAGGTCCAGGCACTCGGCAGCGGCGGGTCTGCCCTGGTGTTTGATTTTGGCGGCAGCATTCTCGGTGATGAGAATCAGGTTCGAGGGTCCTGGACAGCCGGTGCGGCGACGGAGTACGGGTGGTTGACCTTCCATCCGGAGGAATTGAATTTCCCGCAGGTCCTGCAAGGCTCTTTGATTAAGTCTGCCGTTATTGCCGGAACGTTGCAGGGTTCTGATGCCGCTATTCGTATTGGACCGACGGCTCATGTGGCGCAGATTCGCCTTGCCGACGGAGCCCATATTGAAGGCGATATTGTCTCTTCGTGGTCCGCAGTGGGAACGGCTGAAGATTTTTTTGATGGCTACTGCAGCGTTATTCTTGCTGACTTGGTTAACCGTGCCGCAGCTTTCGTCCCATTGGGAACGGATGTCACGACCAATCTCATCTTCGGCGGGACCGAAGACGGCGCTGCGGCACAGGCATCTGACTTGAAGCCTTTTGTTTATGCCGGCAATGTCATTGGCCCCTGGTCGATCCGCATGCAGGCTGCCGATGGAACGGATCTTCGTCTAGAAAACACCATTAATCAAGTGGTTGGCATGACGGTGAACAGAGGGGCCAGGCTTTCCGGCTCAGCCGTTTTTGATTTCACCGGCCTGAACGCTCGAATGGCCGAAGTGGGCGGAACACTCATCACGGGCAGTGAAGAAATCCCAAACTTCCAGGCCGGGGCCCTCGTGAATGCCGGAACCTTGGTCTCAACGCCTTCCTCCGGTTCTATCGTGATTTTGGGGGATTACGTTCAGTCCGGAAAGCTCGTATTGGGGATGCGGCCGTCGGGCGAACTGATGCCGCTCTCAGTGTCGGGTGCGACAGAGGTGAAAGACGGTGCGTCCCTGGCAGTGGTTCCGGGCGGCGGCTGGTTTGAGGGCGAACTCGCAAAAGATCCCCATCCTTACGGCGCAGTGAGCACCTCCGGAGCAAATACTGATGCATCGGCATCGCTCCTTGAAAAGGCTGCGTGGGATCTGGATCTCATGACAGCAAAGGACTTTTCGCCTGCAGTTGATTTCACCTGTTCGGAGGGGGTGCTTAAAGCTGCGCATCAAAAGAACGCATATTCAAAATTTTTGACTTCATCGGCGCCTTCCTGGCAATGGGGCTTAGCCAAACAGCTCGATCAGGCGGCTTCGCAGGCCCGGAAGTGCTTCACGAACTCTATGGCGACCTCGATTTTTCGGCGTCCGACGGCTCTGACATCGTGCGGGCCCTGGGCAATCTCGGCAATTTTTCCCGCGATGATTCGCTGCGGGCGCTTTTTTCCTGGGAGCGCCTATTAAATCGTCAGCTCTTTGCTCATCACGAAACCACGCAGGAAGGAGAGCGTCAGGTGTGGGCGGTGCCGCTCGCAGCGCATTTTTCGGACGGTGGAGCGGGAACAAATGTGACCGGAGCGGTCTTAGGCGTCGATTTTCTATGGGGCGAGACGCAGTCTGCAGTCTATGCTGCAATGGGACACCTGGAGACGTCTGCCGGCCCCGAGCACAGCACGAGCCGCGGGGAGGGTATTTGGCTGGGCGGGAAGCTCGGACGCACTTTAGCATCTGGGCTGCGGTTTGAAGGTCAGCTTCGCGGCGGCGTCTATTCGGCCGAGCGCAGCCGCACGGTCGAATTAGCGCAAAGCATCAGCAGGATTGAATCCGATGAAACGGTATATCTGCTCTCCGGGGCCCTGCGCACGGGGTGGATAGGCACTCTTGGCGAATCGGAGGTCGAGTTTTTCCCGCACGTTCTTATGACCGGTACGGTGCTTCGCACGCCGACACTGACGGAATCCGGAACGGGAGCACTCTCTATTCGCCGCTCCTTCCTGCATTCGGCAGCTGCCGGCGCGGGGCTGACCGTGAATGTGCCGGCTCCCTCGCAGTTTTCGGACTATGCCTGGAATTGGAGCTTCAGCATCGAATGGACGCGGGAGCTTACTGAGCGCGCCGGCAATGTTTCCTTTGGCTTAGCCGGGGCAGCGGGTGAAACCGCTCGATCCATGGATTGGCCGGAACGCAATCGTCTGGCCGGCAGTGTTTCGCTTGAACTCCTCCGAAAGAGCGGTTTTTCTGCAGCACTGCGGCTCGACGGCGAAACGATGGGGAGCGCGCATTCGGCTGGTGCCGCCTCAGCTGAGCTTCACTGGACTTGGTGATAATGTCGGTGACTGTCCGGCGGCACAATGGAATCAGCCTGCTACGGGAAATGGTCTTCAGGCTCAAAATAACAGAGGCTGCATTCGCCTGACGAACGAATGCAGCCTCTGTTTTGATGTTTCAAAAGAACGGTTTACTTGAGAAGTTCCGGGTCAGCCGGGATGCCGAACCACTTTTCATGGAGCTTGTCGAAGGTCCCTTCGGCCTTGAGCTGCTTCAGCGCAGCATTGATATCCTGCTGCAGCTTGGTGTTGTTCTTTGCAACGACCATGGCGAAGTAGTCGGCGGTAGCGATTGGCGCGAGATGCGTCGTGCCCGCAGCGATGGACTTATTGGTGTGGAGCATGTAGTCGGTGACAGGCTTGTCATTGATCACCGCATCGGCGTTCCCCGCCATCATGTTGAGCACGGCGTCACCCACATGATCGAAGGTCGTGATTTCAGCGTCAGGAATCTTCTTTGCAAACTGCATTGAAGTTGTGCCGAGCTGAACAGAAATGCGCTTGCCCTTGAGGCTTTCGAAGTCCGTAATGCCGGCTTTATTGGCTTTCGGCACCAGAATGGTGAGACCGGATTTATAGAAGGGGAGCGAGAAGAGCACTTTCTTGCCGCGCTCAGGCGTCACGGAAAAGCCCGATGCGCCGAGATCAACCGAACCCGAGAGAATGGCCGGAATGATGCCGTCAAAGGTGATCTTGTCAATTTTCACCGTATCGCCGAGTTTCTTGGCAATTTCAGCGACAAGATCCATTTCGAAGCCTTGAATGGTGCCGGTGTTGGAATCCTGGAACTCAAACGGGGGGAAGGTTGGATTGGTCGCAACTCGCAGCTCCGCAGCGGAGACGGAACCGCACAGTGAGAGAGTGCAGAGGCCGGCGGCGGCAAGAAGCGACAAGGATTTGAAATTCATTTTGGGTTCCTTTTGTTTGAGTTGCATTGGATGAAAGATCTGTTTTAAGCCCTTCAGGGAAGCGGCATTAAAGCGGCGCTTTCTTCATCCGTGATTTGACTATAGCGATCTTTAAACAGATGAATGGGATCAATTGCACAAAGTTTTGAGGTACTCTAAGAAAACCTGGGCGATATGCCTTATATATTGATTTTCAGGAAAATATGACGAGTTTATGTCGACTGGCAGAAGGTATTGGTCGACGATTGAAGACTGTTGAGCTTTAATATTTTTTCCTGCGGCAGGCGGAAAGTATTAAGACAAAAAAAACGGAGAGCTTAAGGAGGCTGTCCGTTTTTAATCCGCTTCTGAAGAGATTCAGAAGTTTGGATGTTAAATTAAGGCAGTTCCGGATCGGCCGGGACGCCGAACCACTTTTCATGGAGCTTATTGAAGGTGCCGTCAGCCTTAAGCTGCTTCAAAGCCTTATCCATCTCGGCCTTGAGCTTGGTGTTCTGCTTGGAGGTGACCATGGCGAAAAGGTCAGCGGTCGCAATAGGCTTCAAGTGCAGGCAGCTTTCAGCGATCTGCTTATTCTGCGTCATGATGTAGTCGGTGACGGGTTTATCGTTAATCACCGCGTCGGCGTTGCCGGCGATCATGTTGAGAAGGGCATCCCCAGCACCGTTGAAAGTCGTGACTTGAGCGTCCTGAATTTTCTTAGCGAAGGACATTGAAGTCGTGCCGAGCTGAACGGAGATCTTCTTCCCCTTGAGGTCGTCAAAGGACTGAATATTCTTGGGGTTGCCTTTAGGCACGACAATCGTCAGTCCGGATTTATAAAACGGAATGGTGAAGAGAACACGCTTGGCACGTTCCGGCGTGATGGAGAAGCCGGCAGCGCCGGTGTCGATCGTTCCCGAGAGAATAGCCGGAATGATGGCATCGAACCCCATCGTTTCGAGCTTCAGATCTTTTTTCATGACCTTAGCCATTTCACGGACAAGATCGGCCTCGAAACCCTGAATCTCACCAGTGGTGGAGTTGTAGAACTCAAACGGCGGGAAGGTGCCTTCCGTTGCGACGCGCCAGGTGTCGGCGACGGCGGATCCGCAGAGAACAAGTGCGGCAATGCCGGCAGCAGCCGTGCGCACAAAGAAGTTCTTGGTCATTTCAAGATGCTCCTAGAGGAATATAGCGATGAAGTTATGAAACCGAACCGCAGACCTGGCAGGCAGAAAACGCTGCGGGATGAGGGAAATATAGGGTTGAGGCCGACCCTCGTGCGTGAATCGGATGATTTAAATACTCATAAACTGAGGAGAATTTGTCCGTTGCCGCAGAGGACTAAGCGGAGGGGACTAGTTGATGAAGTAATGCAGTGAAATGACCGTTTTTGATGGTGAAAATGCAGTAATTTGTCGACCATATCCGCTGCGGATAAAATGTGTAGACTGAAATCGCCCGAAAGGCAGGCCATGACAGGACAGACACGGTATTGAAAGGAGCTTGGCAAACGATGAAGCAGCGCATCACCATTTCGCTTGACGAAGATCAGGCGGCAAAATTTGATCAGCTGATCGCTGAACGCGGTTATGAAAATCGTTCGGAAGCTTTTCGCGATTTAATTCGCGCTGCGGAAGCCTCTCAAACCTTGTCCGATCCGCCCTCGGGCGCGACCTGCGTGGCCGTAGTGAGTTACGTCTACAACCATCACGAAAGACAGCTCTCCATGCGCCTGACTCAAGAGCAGCATGAACACGGCGATCTAGTCATCAGCCAGATGCATGCACACATCGGACATGAGGACTGCATGGAAGCGGTTTTTCTTAAGGGCACCGTGGCAGAAGTTCGGGCTTTTGCAGACAAACTGATTGCCGAACCTGGTATTCGGCACGGGAGCATCAACATCATTCCGGCGCATGTTCACAGGCATTGAGCGAGGTACTGTGCAAAACAAAAAAAGTCCGGCACAGACGCATGCTGGCGGACTATCGGGGAATTGACGTCGGACAAACAAATGGGGGGCGGTCTGACCCGGGCAGCCCCGATTGGGTCACCTTGCGGTTAACCCACCGCCCGGATCAGGCCGTAATTATGTCCTGTTCTTTCTGCGTATACAAGATCTGTCATACATTTCTTTGCACTATCATTCCAAAGAATTTTGAGTGTAAATGTAAACTGTTAGCGCCGCAGGCAAGAAGAGGCCATTACTGATATCTCAGTGTTTGTATCATATTTGATACAAGCCGATATTGCGACGAATTCCGTCTAAACAATTGCGTCTGTCTTCGACATTCAAGTGTTATGTCGAACACTTTAGCTGCTGAAGACAAAAATAGTCTGCACGGTTAGTCTCCGACGGGAAAGCTCCTGAGACGGTCAAGCCGCGCTCTAAAGCGGGAGGCGTTCAAGAGCTTTCATCATTACAGTTTATCGAGGGTGTTCTTTATTTTTTGTTCGGCAGATCGGCGGTATATACAATTTTTCGCTTGAAAGATTTTTTAGCGATGTCTTGAACGGCAAACGTTCCGCCCATCATTGCGCTGGCTGAGGCATAACCGGTTGCGACGTTGTACACATACGACGGTCCGTATTTGCCGCCTGCCATCGCACCGGAAGCATAAAGACCAGGAATCGGATCTCCGTTTTTGCCGATAACCTGAGCATCTTCGGTGACCAGCAGGCCGCCGGCGGTATCACAAATCGTGTGCTGTCCCTTGACGATGTAGAAAGGACCTTTGCGAACAGGTCGAAGATAACGTCGATCTTTGTTGAAATCGGAGTCGACACCTTCATCGCATAATTTGTTGTAGCGATCGACCGTAGCACGGACGGCCTTGGGATCCAGACCGGCTTTCTTGGCAACTTCTTCAATGGTGCTGCCGACAAAGGCAACTTCAGCCATTCGTCCCTTGCCGGAAAAAAGATTGCTGAGGCCCGTCATCTTATCGCCGGGAAGGGCATGACCAAAGTAGCCGAACACTGCGCCGGAACCGGTCTCCAAATCGCGCTTTTCGTCATCATCGATGAGCGTGTAAAGATAATTTCCGTTGATGCGCAAAGCATTGCCGCTCACTGAGAAGTCGCCGCTAAGGCCTTCATTGAAGAAGCGCCGGCCGTTCTTATTAAGCTGCAGACTTGGACCTTTGTTCAAAACATTAGCTGCGATCCAGGTCTTTTGGTTGATAACCTCACGATAGTCAACCTTATAAGGCAGAGCGCCTTCGGAGATAAAGGCCTCGCCGCCGGCAGTCTTAGCACCGATGTCGATGCCCATTTGAATCCCGTCGCCCGTGCTGTTCTTGCGGCCGGTAATAGGCGTGTCTGCCGGCATGTCAGGGTTGAGAAGTTTCAAAAGTTTAGGATTTGCCCCGTATCCGCCAGCGGCGAGAATGACGCCGCCCTTGGCATGAACGATCACATCATCATTCAAATAGTTCTTGGCATGGAGGCCGACGACTCGGCCGTCGGCATTTTGGATGAGCTTGTCGGCCCGGGTTTCAACAATGATTTGTCCGCCATTGTCCAAGATAATTTTCCGCATGGCTTCGATGAAATTGCGGTGCGGGAAAACGTTTTTATAGATATGTCCGACGCGCCGGCCGTTCAGTTCCGTGGCCGTGTTGCCAACAATCTCTACGCCGCGGTTGGTGAGCCATTTGATATTTTCGCCGGAACGTTCAATAAAACGCCGGACCATAATGGGGTTCACCATGTAATGGCTGTATGCCAAGAAATCTGCAATCAGTTCATCGGACGGGTAATAAACCTGATCCTGATCCGTGAATTTTGTCCTCTGGCCAAAGGTAATTTCAAGCATCATGAGGTTGCCGCCGACACCGGGAAGCTTTTCAACGAGTATCGGCTTTAGACCGTTTTCGGCTGCATAGGCCGCCGCTACCATACCGGCAGGGCCGCCGCCGACGATTGCAACGTCAGCTTCGTATTTGACTTCTTTGGCCTGTACGGTGAATGCTGCCGCGGCCATCGAAAGGCAGAGAGCCGCAATTTTAAAAGTCTTCATTCTCGTATTCCTCGTTATTTCGCATTCAAAATGAAGTTTTGGTGGCATTCATAGCACGCCGTTTTAGGACTGGCTTGATGTTCTTTGTGGCAGAGCGTGCAGCGGACATTGCCCAGGTGAGAGTCATGCGGATTGACCTCAACGACCGGACGCCGGGGGTTGCGGTCCGGGTTGTAGTCGGCATTGGGTACTGGCTTGCCTTTGTATTGACCGTGACAGCCGATGCAGGCGTCCTGAGCGGCCGGCTGTGCGGGGCTCTGCGTTTTGTGGCAGGCCGCGCAGTCAACCCCCTTGTGTTTGAGTGAAAACGGTGTGCCGGCATGGATCGGAGCGGTGACGCCCATGACCAATACGACGGCAGCACAAGCTGCGAATATCTGCTTCAAGATAGTCTCCTGCTTTCTCTAATAGGTTGGGTCAGGGAAAATGAGCAACGTGGTAAGTTTTGCTCTTTTAAAACTATAGAAGCAGGAAATAAATTGATTCTAAATTATGTTAATTTAATGATAAACAGAATATAAACTGAAATAATAATTTTTGATATTAATCAGTGAAGGTGAGGGTCACTCTTTGATTCAGCTGGAGGAGGAATGAACAAAATTATGCTTGAATTAGTATATATAAAATACATACTTTGCAAGATTGAATTTATTAAACTTAAAAAGCAGAAATTCTAGAGACTTTTATTTTTAAAGTCTGGATGGTTGTTGGCTGGAGTATGCAGCCGATATCCAATACCGTGAACGGTAAGGATGGGATCGTATCCTAAAGCCTGCTTCATTTTTCCGCGGAGTTTGCCAACTGTTACCCGAAGCGTAGCGATATCGCCTCGGTCATCCTCCCACAGCGACGAAAGAAGGTAATTGTAGGAAAGCACCCGTTCTCCCGCTTTCACGAGGCAAATGAGCAGTTGGTACTCCAGATTTTGCAGCGGCAGCTCAATACCGTTGGCACTTGCCGAATGCTGAGCCAAGTTGCATTTCAGCGAAGCGAAGGCAATTGTTTCTTCCGGTTCTTTGGGTGCGGGCTGATTGGGCCTGCTGCGGCGCAGGACAGCTTCGATGCGTGCGGTCAGTTCATCAATCGCAAAGGGTTTGCCCAAATAATCGTCGGCACCAAGCGTCAAGCCGCGGATGCGGTCATCCACACGATTTTTGGCCGTCAGCAGAATGACGGGTATCGAAGAGGCATGCCGCAGATGTTCGAGCACCTCGAACCCGTCCATGCCAGGCATCATCACGTCCAATACCACCAAGTCGGGCGAAAACCGGCCTAATTTATCGATAGCCTCAATGCCCGAATATGCCGATTCAGTCTCATAACCCTCAAATTTGAGATTGGTTGCAATCAATTGATTGAGGTTTCGTTCATCATCGACCAAAAGTATGCGCTTATTCATGACTGTATCATTCGTCAATTTATTAATTTTCTGAAAGAATCGGCAGAGTCACTCTGAAGGTGGATCCAATATCGAGAGCTGTATCTTTTATCGTTAGCGTTCCGCCAAATCTTTCAACGATCGCACGACAGATGGCTAAACCGAGCCCGGATCCTTGCTGAGTTTGCTGCCGAGCTCGTTCACTTCGATAAAATCGTTCAAATATTTTCTCCAGATCTTCCGCAGCGATACCCATGCCGTTGTCTTGAACGTCCACAATAATATCTGCATTCATCGTTTTGACAGATACTGAAATTTTGGGACGTGTTTTATTGTTATACTTCAATGCGTTATCCAATAGGTTTCTTAACACCTGACGAAGACGGGCAGCATCGCCCATCGTATAAAGCGGAGAGAACTTATAAAGCCGCTGAACGGTCATTTCAGTTTGTTTTTCCCATTCATCAATTTGCTGCGAAATTAATCCAACAACATCCAATCTTTCCATTTTGCAGGACAAAACGCCGCTGTTTAATCTAGAAATATTTAGCCATTCCGTGATTAAATTTTGCAGCCGAAGGGCATCACTGGCCATATTTTCTGTGATCTGGAGACGAAGCGCTGGACTCAAATGACTATTGCGTTTAATGAGTGTTTCCAAACCGATGCGGATAGTGGCTACGGGATTGTTCAGCTCATGCGCAACAAGTCCGATGACATCATCCTTGAGTCGGCTGACCTCATATTCATTGGTGATATCGCGGACAAGGACCGCCAGTCCGTCGAACACATGATGGTCATAGCCGCAAAGATGAACTGTCAATCGTGAGAGATGGAAATGTCTGCGTTTAGCATCTTTGTCTATCAGCTCCAAGACGTCATTCTGAGCTGAAGAGGGGCTTTCATGCGCTGCTGACGACGGACTTAAATGATTCAGGAAATCAAAGATTTCGCGCGATGACTTGTCAAGATTGAGCTGCAGTGAATCAGAAGTAAATCTGCGGAATTTCTCATTGGAAAAAATGACCTTGGCGTCTTTATCGAATAGAACGAATCCCTCCGCCATGCCCCCCAGCGCTGCGGTCAATGCAGCGTGCTGCTTACTGATGTCGATATAGAGGCGCTTATTGTCGAGCACAATGTCAATAAATCGAGCAAACCGCTCAAGGGCTTCTTGCAGCTCAGGGTTCATTGGATATGAGGAGCGGACCGCAAGCACTTTTTCGTCTTTAAGCGGAGTAACCGTTTGATAGTGTTGTCTCACTTCACGGCTCGAACAATGATGCTCACCATCTGCAATAACAATTTGATCTAAATCCCAGGCCTGCCCAAATCGTTCTAAAGCCATAGAAAATACAGGGGCGTCATTGTCTTTTGGGCTTTGCGCTATAGGGGAAAGCAGAAGATTGATGGCAGAGAGTTCCCGATTGCGCCGCTCTAAATCTGCTGTGCGCTGTTTAACCCGACGCTCTAAGTTCGCATTGGCTTCACGCAGGGCAAGATCACTTTTAACGACATGGTCTGCCATTTCTCGGAACTGTGTGAGCAGGCCTTTCGCTTCGGACACGCGTTCGAGATTGCCGACAGCTGCAGGGAGCGGCTTCCCTTGACTTAATATGCTGATGGATGCAGAGAGTTCGTCAAAAAAAGTCTTCAGCGTCTTGATGTAGGCACGGCCGAAAAGAAAGGATATCGCTGAGACGAAAATGACAACGAGCGTGCCCAAGAGTGAGATTAAATTCGGGCGAGTCAAAATATCGGCTTGTTCAGCCGTTATTTCAATTTTCCATGGGAAATTTGTCATTGCTGCAGAAAGTGCAATGGCATTCGCGTGAGGCTTGCGGCCCAGCGAAGCGAGCTCGCTGCGGCTGCTTTCGAGCGTAATGGAAGCATTCGCCGGCAAATAAGCATCGGCTGCAGTCTCCAGCAGTTTCTGCAAGTCGACTTTAGCAATCAAAACCGTATCAATTCGCGGATAAATGCTGCGGCTGAAAACGGGCGTTCCAATGAAGACATGAGCACCTGAATTCGAATCCTTCGCTTCCCCTAAAGTTGTCCGGCCGCTCCGGATCGTTTGCCGGAAAAACCAATGTTCGGAAGGATTCGTGATGATGCTTTCGGCCTGATCCGTCGTAAGCGCAGAAGAATAGGCGAGCAATTGGCCGCTGACGTTCACTGCGATGCTGGAGCTGTATCGGCCAGACGTAATATAAAGAATTTGCTCAAAAGCCCTGATGTCAGCGTTATCAGGGGAGCTAAAGAGCAGGCCTGCAGCTACGGCAGCTTCTTCAAGCCGTTCTTTCTGACGATCCAATTCCTTCTCAAGAGCGATGGCAATGGTATCGGCATATCCTTGATAAGTCTGAACGGCTTGTTCCTTGCTGTTTTGGGCTTGCATCCACATCGAGGCAGTGAGTGCGAAGAGCGGCGTCAGGGCGATAAGCAGCAAAGCGATCAGCTGCTTGTGCTTCAGGCTGCGGATTCTCATTGCCGGCCTCGCTTTGGCATCGCAGCGGCAATGCGGCCGACGTGACGCCCAAATACCAGACATTCAGAAAGATGTCCGCCGCGGTCATGAACGAATTGACTGACCGGCGCAGTTTCTCCCGCGGCGTAGAGTCCCTCGATCGGTGTATTGTTCCAGCGCAGAACCTGTTTGTTGCGGTCGGTTTTTAGGCCGGCCCCCATATGAGGCACATCAATGGATACAGGCATCGCATAAAACGGAGCCTGAGCAATGGGTTCCAAAGTACTGGGATCACGGTCAAACTGTTCATCAAATCCCGATTGGGCGGCGCGGTTGAAGTGAGTGATGCTTTTTTGGAGCAGCTCAGCGGAAAGCCTGGATGCATTGTCGGGATGCCGGGCAATTCTTTGGGCCAGTTCCGTTATGGTTTCGCCCGTCAAAATCCATCCCTTGCGCACGGCCTCCAGATTATCTTCTGACCAGGTCGTCAGGCCGCTGACGGTCGAACCTTCGCCGAGCGTGGCGAGCGGGCCGTTCAGCATCAGAGCGTGATCAAAAATCAGCCAGACCGGAGCGCGCGGGAATGAGAGCGTTGCAGGATCGAATTGAAGCAGTTCCTGATAGAACCCGTAGTGCTGCTCCTGATCGCGAAGCTCCGATTCGCTGGTGAAGCGTCTTCCAAAATTGTCGACGAGGATGGAGTGAGGGCTTCCGATACAGCTGAGCGGTACGCCCAGACGGATGCCGTTGTACTTTTGAGGCAGGAGCGCACAGAAACGATCAAAGTAACTGCAGGACGCAATGAGTGCTGCTCCGGCGCGAAGCGCCATATTGATGCCGTCGCCCGTATTTTCCGGGGCGCTCGAAGCGGCCCAAAATTGATTTCCGCTTGCTGGGAGAAGCGAAGCGCGCATGGTTCGGTTAAAAGCAAAGCCGCCGCACGTGAGGATAACGGCTTGCCGAGCCAGAAACTGATGTTCGGAGTTCTCTGAAACTGCACGCACGCCGATGACGGCATCGCCGTCGACAATCAGCTCCGTTGCCTGAAAGGCATAGCGAATTGAAATGCCTGACGCGGACCGGATGCCTTCATTCAAACAGGCATAGAGCGCTTCCCCGCCGCTGGTTTCCAATTTGGGGGAGCCGAACGTGCTGTGCTGAAAACCTTTCCATCTGCCGTAAGTCGCGATGAGCCCTTGAAGGTGAGGGCGGTAGCCCTCCCAAAGGCGCATAAACCGCGGCGTTGTGAAAAGCGCCGAAGTCGCCTGCCGAAAGTCTGGATCCAAGCTGTGGAGCCATTCATAAGTTTGCGGCCCCAGCTTGGCCCAAATTCGAGCAAGCGCGGTCAAATCCGGATCCATCTTTCCTTCCCGGTAGGAAACGCCTCCGTCGGGCAGGTAGGTTGACGCTATATATTGAGCAAGGACTTCTTCGCTGATGCCTCGGTCGGGACAAAGGTAAATGCCCGAGGACATTCGGGTAGAGGAACAGTGAGACTTTTGGGGTGATTTTTCGAGAATTAAAACACTCGATCCAGCTCGTGCGGCCTCAATGGCAGCTGATGCGCCGGCTGCGCCAAAACCGATGACGATGATGTCGGCCGCATAAGTTTTGTTCTGCAGCCGTTCATGCCCCGACGAGGCTGCTGCAGGCCGCAGCAATGCGCATCCGGCAGCCGTGAGCAGACTGCGGCGTGCAATGGCAGGATGATTCATCGAGGTTCTCCAGACTGCAGCGGCGGGCTTTTGACTTCAAACTGCCGGCAGCCGCTGAAATGTATGTTCTGTGTTTCTTTTAATTCATGCAGTCCGGTCAGCAGCAGGATCGCGGGCACTCACAAGGTTCTCCAATGCGAATCGATTTCTTCAGATCGAATTACGCATTTCCACAGTAGAGAAATCTTCTGATGCAGGTTGAAGCGCGGCAAAGAGTTTTTCACGTTGACGGTGAAGTCGGATGCACGAAAGATTGGGCTGAGTAGAATCTGCGTCATCATAGCGGACGCCTCTGTGCGTTCGCCGCCAACATTCATAAAGCGGACAGGGAAGCTTTTCCCCAGACCATCAGTCATGTCGCGAATTCACTATAAGAACCTTTGTGCCTTTCCGGGTCGTACCGGTGAACCGTTTCTCACGGAATTCACGGTTGAAGACGGTATGTTTATTGCCGACGACTCACCGGCGCCGGACGGCACTGAAATCGTCACGATCGATATGCGCGGCGCTTTTGTCATGCCGGCCTTCATTGATGCACATGCGCATCCCGATGGCCTGGCCATGACAATGGGGGCGGCCGCCTGTACGCCGCCGACCGTTCGTTCGATACCGGAACTCCAGAGCGCTCTGCGCAAAATGGCTGCGAAGAATCCGGAGGGCTGGATTGAAGGCTGGGGATATGACGAAAGTCTTCTCGCTGAGGGCCGCACACCGCTCAAAGGTGACCTTGATCAGGTTTCAGCTGACCGGCCGGTCTTCATCCGCCGCTCCGACTATCACTCAGCGGTCGTGAATTCCAAGGCCCTCGAGATGGCCGGCATTGACCGAAACACGCCGGATCCGGAGGGCGGCGCGTTCGGCCGCGATGCAAACGGGGAGCCTGACGGCCGATTGATTGAGCTCGGTGCCGTACGCTTTCTTGAGGCACACGCCAAACCGGCCAAAACGTTCGAAAGCGCCGTTGAATCGCTCTTAAAGCTCAAAGACCATTACTTGTCGCACGGCATTCTCACCACGACCAACATGATGGTCATGCGCGGGAGTGACCCGGAGCCCCTGACGCTTTACCGCGAAGCCTGCCGCCGCGGTCTGCCGGTGGACTTCAACCTCTATGCCGTGTGGCAGGGCGGCGAAGACTCGTCGGGCATGCCGGACTTTCGTGCCGATGAACTGCGGGGCCCGGTTCGCTATGCGGGCATCAAGCTCTTTGCCGACGGCTCGATTTCGGGCAAAACGGCGGCCGTGCGGAACCCCTACAAAACCGCTGAGGGCGAAAAGCTCGACTATCCCTGCGGGATGATGACGCTCGAAGAACCCGTATTCCTCGCCGCACTCTCTTATGCGCGCCGAAACGGCGTGCAGCTCTCGATTCACATCATGGGAGACCGTTCAATCGATGCCGTGCTCGACTGGCTTTCGGATGCCGATCCATGGCTCGCTGATGTTCCGAGCGTTCGCCTCGAGCACGCGAGTCTCTTGCGGCCTGATCAGCTCGAGCGCATTGATCAGATGCGCTTGAAGCCCGCATTCACCACGCAGATCATCTTTCCGTTTGCCGAATGGCGCAGCTACCGTGCATCGCTTTCCGACGCCGACTTCAACGCGGCTTATCCGGTAAAGAGCATCGCCCAAAGATTGGATGCCTTTGCTTTGTCGTCCGACGCGCCGTGCACGACCTGGGCAGATCCGGACAGCGTCTTTGTATCTCTCGCGGCCGCAGTCACGCGCCGCGACGCCGACGACGGCGTTTTTGGGCCTGATGAGGCAGTGTCTGTAGGCACGGCTCTGGCGCTTTACACCGGCCGCGCCGCACTGGTCATGCCCGAAAACGGCCAAATCGGCGTTATTGAACCGGGAGCCCGGGCAAACTTCATTCGGCTTTCAGGGAATCCCTTCATGACGGCGCCCTCTAAACTCGCCGAACTTCGGGTGACGGGCATCTGGCGCGACGGCGCGAAGCTCGAACTCCCCAAAGCGGACTGAGGGTCTTCACTGACCGGCAGGCCGTCTGAAAGCCTGCCGGCATCATCTATTGATGAGGCTCTGCTGGCGCACTTGCAAAATCCGCGCAACTCCTGCAATATTGAAAACGCTTACAGCTGAAGGACGCACGGCCTTCAAGACTCCGGTCAATATCCGTGCACATCAATAAAACTTGAACCCCTGAGGGCGTTCGCCCTCGCAGGACAGGTTCGGTTTCGAAGCTCGCCTCAGGCGCGTACGCGCTCTGGGGTTTTTCTTTTTGGAGAAAATCAATGAAGCAGGAAATCGCAGCTGTCCCGGCCAGCCGTTTTGGGCTGCACCTCAGCGATGAGGCGCATCCCGCTGCCAGGGGTTATGTCAGAGACGATCTCACGAGAGAAGGTGCGCTGCGCGTGCCGGAACTCCCGCGCGGATGGCATTTTGCGCCCGAGGCGTATGACGGCATCGCCGGCTGGTGGAACTGGGGCGGTGCAGAACCGCTCCTCATCACCGGACCCGCCGGTTCCGGCAAAACTGCCTCGGTGCTCGCATTTTGCGCAGTGATGCAGATGCCGGCCGTGGTTTTTACGGCCCGGCCGCGGATGGACCGCCGAGAACTCATCGGCCGCTGGGTTCTCGGACCCAGCGGCATGACTTGGGTCGACGGCCCGGCAGCGCTCGCATGGCGCAACGGCTGGGTACTCCTCATCAATGAGTTCTCAGCGGCACCGCCGGAAGTCTGGGTCTCCGCCAATGATCTTTTGGAAGGGCTTCCCCTCGAAATTGATCAGACGGGCGAGGTGATTGATCGTCATCCGCTCGCGCGCATTGTCTTTACCGACAATACCCGCGGGCATTCGACGGAACTCGCAGCGGGCTATTTCGGCCGGCAGATTCAGGACCGATCGGTCATTGACCGTATGTGGCACCTGCGATGCGAAGGACTCCATGAGGCCGACGAAGCGCGTGTGCTTCTGGCGTCACTCGAGGCTGATCTCGTCGTGCGTGCGGGTGAGGCCGCAGCAGAAGAAATCTGTGCGCTCGCGGCGCGTGCGGCAGCGGGCTCAAGGTGCAAGGCAGCTCAATCCCCTCTGGGGTTTGAGAACCGCTCCTTTGCGCTCTCTATTCGTGCTGCCCGCCGATTCGCGGAACTCACGCTGCGGTATGCGGCAGGGGATTTGCCGGTCTCGGCCGATCCCATTGCTGCTGCCGCAGACACCGCTGTCGGCAACGCGCTCGACCGCCCGGTGCGCGATGCGCTCGTCACGTATCTCAAAACGATCTTCGGCGAGCGAATCACGGAACTGCGGCAGATGCGCGCGGAGTCTTCGGCCCCCGTGCGGCGAAACCCTCGGTCCTCGAGACCGAAGGCTTGCACTGAGACTCCCGCACTTTCTTGAAGCCCTATGCCAAGGCGCCCTATTTGGGCCTTTTAAAGCCTTCGAATGCCCCTGACCGCTGGTTTCGGGGCATTTCTTGGCTTGTGAAGGGCTTCAATATCGGTTGCCCGGCAAATGAAAGCGAAGACCACATCTTCAATGGAGACCATCATGATGACAACGGACACCGTTCAGTTCGCTTTGCCGCTCGACGAAGACCGTCCTTCCAATCACATCGCCGCGAGAGGGTGCGGGCCTTTGGCTCAGCCAAACGCTCCAGCCGCTCAAAAGCGAAGGTTCCTCCCGCCCGCCTACACCGAAGCTCGCTTCGGTGACCCGACGACGCCGGAAGAAGCTCAGCTTTATGCCGAGCTCAATCGTTTGGACGGACTGCGCGCGAAAGTCAAAGGCGCCGAAAAACGCCGTTTGGCGGAGACCTTTCGCGAGGTCAACGCCAAAGCGGAAAAGCTTTTTAAGGGCCGGCGTTTTTGGGGAGCGGCCAGACCGCTTCTTGAACATGCTGCCGCCGAACTCGGCGCCGGCGGTCCGGCCGCAGCCGACACGGCCAGAATCATGGCCATGCTCGCGCTGCCGGCGCTCTGCAGACGAGACGGCATTACCGTCAAGTTCAAAGGGCGCCCGCAGACGGACGGCCGCACGATTTGGCTCGGGCCCATTGACTTCAGCCATCCGGCTGCGCCCATCTATCTCTTTGGTCATGGCGTTCATGAGCGCTGTCACGTGGTTCATACGAACTTCGATGCTGCAGGTTCAGAGGCGCACTCAGACCCGAGAGTGAGTGCATTCTTCAACCTCTTTGAAGATATCCGCGTGGACGCATTGGGCATGGCGGAGTGCCGCGGCTACCGCTTTTGGCGTGAAGCACTCTTTGCTGTGCTCTGCACGACAGGGAAGGCGGCATTTGCCGTCAACGGAACCACCAAGCTTCCGGAGCTCTTTTTCGGCTGGATGCTGGGCGTCCTCGAGGCTAAGGTTTTGAACCTCAAGCTCCCTGAGGGCATACTCGTCCGAGCCGATCAATTGGCCCGAGAAAAACTCGGCGGGGGTCTCCTCGATGAGGCGCTTCGTTTCGTGATGGGAAGACTCCCGCTCGCCAATACGGCCGAAAGCCTCAGTTTGGCGCGGGACCTGGTGGAGCTCCTCAGCGACCGCATGCGGATGGCCAAGAAAACCGCCCAAGTCGAGTCGGCCTTGTTAAGCGCGGAAGATGAAGCGCGCTCCTCTCCCCGTATGGGAGCGGCGTCGCTTCAGCTTTCACTCTTTGACAATGGCAGTGAGACTGCGAGTGCGGCGGCGGACAATGGGTTCGATTCACCGGCAGAGGATCTTGCGCCGGCGGCGGAATACGCCGTCCTCAGGCGTTTATTGGATCCGACGGGGTGGGTCCCAGCGTCGGGCAGTTCGCCCGAAGGGGAGGCATCGCTTAACCCGAGGGCATCGTCCTGCGATGCTGAAGCGGGGCTCGAAGAGCTCCTCTCGGCCATCACGGCAAAGTCCGAAGAGGAATTTGATCCGACGGCGGCTGAGGAGCGCTATGCCGAAGCTTTCGCGCGAGACTGCGAACAGGCCTCATTAGCGAATGCCGGTTCGATGGACGGCGTCAGTTCGTCTTCTCACATCCTTCGAGGGTATTTGTTCGCAGAAATCGAGACGGCTCGGCGTGCTTTCGCCAATGTTTGGCCCAAAACGTCAGATCTTGGATTGCAGTACGCCGAGGCGCTACGCCGACGCGTGCCGGTGCCAATGAGCGGCGCAGCTTCGGGCTGGGACGCGGACGATGATCTCTTGGAGCGCGCCGTCTGCGGCGACGACCGAATCTTCCTGCGGGAAGGCCGGGCGCCTGCCTGCGACGCCGCTATGCAAATCCTCATCGATCTTTCGGGATCAGTGGGGGTCGAGGGCGGCGCGATCGTGCGGACGGCGGCAGTCCGGCTCGAAGAAGCTTTAAAGCGAACACCAGGCATTCACTGCCGCACGGCCGTCTTTCCGGACGCCGCCGGCCGAGGCCCGATGCTCGCTTCCGAGTGGGAGACGCCCCCGGGCGGCTCACGCAGGGTGCTCGCTTCGATTCCTTCCAGGGGACCGACGCCAATCACTCAAACGCTCCTCTGGTCGCTCTTTTCGCTCGGGCACCGTCCTGAACCGACAAAACTCCTCATCCTCTTTACCGATGGGGTTTTTGCCGCGGACGACTGCCGAGCGGAGGAAGCAGCTTTAAAGCTCGCCGGCATTGAAACGGCGGCGGTGCTCTTAAATCTGCATCAGACCGTACCCGGCCGCCGGCTCTTCGAAAAGGAAACACGTGTAGTGAGAAACGCCGCGGAAATTCCGCTCGCGCTCTTAGATGTGCTTCGCGACTGGCGGCGCCGCCATCCTTGATGAGGACTGACAGCGCTTTCAGGCGACCCTCTCTGACATTTAGCTTCATCGCACCCCGTTCGGATGCCTCCCGTTTTCGGTCCTTTGGACCCGATGACGAGGCATTCGGCGGGGCTTTTTTTATGTAAGCCCCAAGCTTCGGGCTTTTTCTCCATTTCTTTTCTCCAAATCACTCCCGTCACGATGTCCATTCATATTCCGCATTTCTGCACGGTAAACAATCGCCTCAAGCCCGGCTTAATGCCGCAGTCATCAGCGGCCTATGAGTCAGCCAGGGATTGGCGGAGTGCAGGCGGACTTTTCGGCGAAATCCTGCTGCGATGCCGTCCGGCCAATCCGCTCACCGCTTTACGCCGTCATCCAGAAGCCTTGGCCCGCATTGAAGCATCGCTCGGCCGAGCGGACTTCAATGCCTGGGGCGCTTCGGTGCTCACGGCCTTTGCGGCCGACTGTGCGGTTTGGGCAAATGAAGCGTTCGGCCAAAGCCTCCTTGCCTGCGGATTGGCATTGATGGGGGACGCATCAGCTGCCGCAGCTGCTCTGCCGCAGCCGGCCGGACTCAATCCCGTCGAAATCGATGTGCTGCGCCAGGCGCGCAGGCGGACGGTCTTTTTGGGCGCGCTGGCTGCTGCCTGGGAACCGATAACCGAGATCACAGTGGAAGCCGGCCAAGGACGAGCAGACCGCTGGGAACCGTTGGAGTGCTGGGCCCCCGAAACGGAGTTTTTGGCTGAATTCGTGCTCCGCAGCGTGCGGAGCGGCCGAATCGTACGAGGGAGATGCGCCGAAGAGCTCTCTGCGCAGACCTTTGACCTCAGCACCACACGTCTCAAAAGCGAAACGAAAAGGCGGGCGTTGTGGAGCATCCTTGCGCGTGTCCAGAGAGCGGGTTCGAGGTCAAGGGCCTCAGAGACGCTATGGAATGCGGTAACCGAAACGAATTTTGACCGGCGCTGGGAAGCGGCGCTCGACCAAGAACTGTTGGGATTGCCGGCGTGCAGTGACGAAGGGCGGCTCCTCGCCCGCATTTTGATTGATGCTCGCCGCCGAAGACTCGTTGGCGGTGCGCCGAAGCTCCCGAGCGAGATTTTTCGCATGGCATCGTCCGTCGAAGGCCGAACGCTTTTCTCCAAAGCTTTCACCCAAAGGGTCGCCGAAGGTGAGGTGCTTCCCGTCGATGCCGCGGCGGATGAGGGAAGCCCAAAAGGATTTGCCGTTCGACAGAGGCGGGCGTCACCAGAGGAGTCGACAGACGATTCAGCGGAGAAACCGGATGAATCCGCTTCAGCCGAAGCGCATCGAAAACCGCGTTTATGGTGGGCGGCTGACGGCTGGTGGCTTGAATGGCCTCTGGGCGGACGGCTCTTGGCGGAGACCGCGGTCGACATTTATCCCGCTGCCGAACCGTTTTTACTGCTTAACGGTCACCAACAGGACGAAAGAGAAGAGCAGTTTCTGCGGGCGGCAGCGCTCTTTGCGGCTGCAGAGGTGCTTGGGCTTTCGGCATCTCTGCCGATAAAGCCGCAGAAACTTAAGCTCCCGAACAAACCGGCGGCTCTTCCTTTAAGGTCTTCGCGTGAACTCGAGGCCGCCTTTCTCACAGCAGCTGCACAGTCTCGCTTAAGTCCCGAGCAGCATCAGAATAGGGCGAGAGCGGTGAAGGCACTTTCAGAGTCCCCTGAATCCGAGATTTCGGGGAGCGGCGCAGACAGCGCGCGGACCGCGAATGAACTCTGGGCAGCTCTAGACGTTCGTTTAATGCGGCTGGCCAAAGCGGCTCAGCCCATTGCCCGGGCACTGGGTCCGGACGGCGCCCGAGGGCGGCATATGGCGGTGAATCCAGCCGGTTTCATACCGCGCCCAGAAGTATCGGCAGCTAAACCACCCAAAAACACCGAGCACGAAGAAGGCTGCGCGCTCTTTTGCTTCGAGCAGGCCGACGGAACGGATGCAGATGACGATGCCTTCGATTCAGAGCACTCACAGCCGAAGCTTCGGGTGATGGAAGAGCCTCAGATGCCGATGCCGCAGCTCGACGACTGCGAGTGGATCTTTGGGCTGGGCGCCGAGGCGGGTTTGGCGGGCGATGCAGTTTCGGCTGCGTTGGAACACTTGAAAGACTCGGGCGCACTCACTTCCGAAATCACGACGCTCAATCCCCCCGGCGTGTTTCTCCCGGAAAGCGCTTTTGAAGATTCCTTTGAACGCCTGCGGGCGTTCCTCTCGGCTTCAGCGCTTTTGTTGCGCCGCACCGGTGCGAATACGGGGCTTGCCCCTTGGATTTGGCACCGCGCGGATAAGAACGGCTTAGTGGAGGCCGGCCTTCTTTTGAACCCCGCCGCCCTCACGCTCGTTCGCCGCAATCCTGCCGGGGGCACTCAGCGGATCGAGGGCGAATCACGCCGGCGCCTTGCGGCGCAGGGCGCTGAGGCGCAATGGATTGGAATGTGAGCGATGACTAATGTTATGGATTTACTGAAAAGAAGACGGCCGCTCGCCAAGTCTTTCAGGCCGGCGTCGGAAGCTTCTGCGGACTGTTTGGCGCTCTGGCGGCCCGCTTGGGAAGTGGGCCCCGTTCTGTGGCACATGACCGCTTCGGCCTTTGCATTGGGACTTTGGAGCTGCGGAGTGCTTTCCGGCATGCCCGCACTGGTATTGGGCGGCATCCCGGCAGGACTGGCGCTCAAGCGGATCACGGAGGCGCAGCGTATTTGGCAAGAACGCTCGCGGCTCTCCGGGCATGCGCCGGCCTTCATGAGCTTTGCCGATCTGGCGCTCGTGATGCGAAGTTTCGAGACGCCTAGGCTCTCGCCCGATGAACCCCGGTCGGCCATTCGTCAGACGGGCATGACGAGGGCAGCAGCGATTCGTCTGATAGGAGCAGACCCGGGAACGCTCTTTCATGCGCCGGCCGAAGCGCCTGTTCAATCGGTTTGGTTTGGACTCGGGTTTCGCTGGACACCGGTTGAAGCGCAGCGATTGTATGAATTAACGCGCATTGACTGGAAAAGCATGCTTCTGCCGGAACGCTGGCGTCATTGGTTTGCTCAGCACCCCGGGCTATCTGACGCTTCGCCCGGGATTCCCGTTTTGCACGGTGTCGGGCCGTCGCCGGTCTGTCCGCCCTGGCAGCGCGGACGAATTGAAGAAGAGCCCGGCATTATTCGGCCGCTCTCGAGCTTAGGAGGCGGAACGCTTCTCGTCGGCACAACGCAGACGGGAAAAGGCGTCGTGCTCACGAACCTCGTTAGTCAAGCGATTCTGCGCGGCGACGCGGTCATTGTCATTGATCCCAAATCGAGCAAACGCCTCCGAAGCGCCGTTATCGGGGCTTGCCGTGCCGCCGGTCGGCCCGAGCCGCTCGAATTTCGTCCGGCATTCCCGAAGCGCGGCGTGCGGCTCAACCCTCTGGGGAGCTACACCCGCAGCACTGAAATCGCGAGCCGCATTTGCGCAGTGCTCCCTCGCGGGGACGGTGCTTTTACCGCATTTGCCTGGCGTGCGGTCTTTGTCATGACCGAAGGCATGCTCTTTGTGGGACAGCCGCCGACCTTGCGGCGCTTTCGTGCGGCACTTGAGCGCGGCATTGAGGAGCTCCTCGAGGCGGCGCTCCGCAAGGATTTGGCTAAGCACGTCCCCTTTTGGGAAGAGCGCCTCGAGGCACTCATCCTGCAGCAGTCGCGGGAGATCCGAGTGCCGATGGGGGCGGGCGGCGGGACGGAGCTCGCAGCCATGGCTTTGCTTTGGGAGCGCACAGCAGGTTCCCCAGGAACGAAATACTGCCCCGGGACGCCCGAAGCGGCGGTCGAAGGGCTTCTCTCCGTTTATCGCCACAGCAGGGAGCATTATGTGAAGATCACTGCGTCGCTTCTCCCGGCACTTTCCATGCTCACAGCCGGAGCATTGGGCGAAAGTCTCTCGCCGGAATTTGATCTCTCGGGCAAAACCGACGATTCGCGGCCCATCGTTTCGCTCGAAGACGTGATCAGCATGCAGGGCGTCCTCTATCTGGGGCTCGATGCGCTGCCCGACGCCGAAACGGCTTCGGCCCTAGGGGCGCTCTTGCTTTCAGACCTTTCGGGTGCAGCCGGGCGGCGCTACAACACGGAAGCAAGCGGTCAGGAGGCTGTGCGGACGAGTCTTTTTGTGGATGAAACCGCCAACGTCATCAATCCGCCCCTGATTGAAATTCTCAATAAAGGCATGGAGGCGGGCTTTCAGTGCGTCTGCGCCATGCAGACCATCAGCGATCTGGAAGCGCGCTTAGGTTCTGCGGCGCAGGCACGCATGGCGCTTGGCAATTTAAATAATCTCATTGCGCTTCGCACGAAGGATGAAGCGACGCAAAAGTTTATTGCCGAAGTTTTCGGCCGGACGACGATTTGGGAGACAGCGGCCTCGGTGACGACAACGGCCGGCGCGAGTGCGCTCCCCGCTTTCCGTGCGGCCGCATCATCGAGTCTCAGCGGCCGACGCGATTCCGTCGTGCCGCTCGAAGCCCTAGGCCAATTGCCTAACCTCGAATTTTTTGCGTCGCTCTCGGGCGGCCGGCTTTGGAAAGGGCGCATGCCGATTCTCGATCCCGCGCTCGAAGGCCTCCATCTGTATGCGCCGGTGCCGAAAGTCCCTGCGCCCATCGGGCGTTTGCGAGCGTTCCTTGAGGCTCGCGTGAAGTGCCTGAAGAGCGGTCGGCGGCACTCGGACGTCACTTCAATGGTGAAAAAGGAGAGAGCCTGAAATGAGAGCCTTTTTAGGATTATGGACAGCCGCTATGCTCCTCACCGCCGGGTTTGGCGCCGCCGGGACTTCGCCCGAGCGGCTCATTCGGGTGATTTATGCTGATGCTTATGGCGCCGCGCAGGTTTTGGACGGGAGGGCATCTCTCGCGGCTCAATGGACAGAGGATGCGCTGCGCGCCGTATGGGCATCCGGAACCCAGGGCTTATTTCCGACGACGCTCGGCAAGGGAGCTCATACGCGGCTCCCAGGGTGGTCAGGCAACGATTCGAGACGAGCGGCAGATCCGATTCGGACGAGCTTATCGAGAGCGGCAGCGTCGCCCTATATCGAAAATCTTCGGCTCATGGGGCTGCTCGCCATCCGGCGGACGGCCAGAATGGCGGTCTACTTCCTCCTTTCGGGGGTCTTTCTTATTGCGCTATTTGCCGACGGCATGCTCGAGCGCAGAATTGCGCACCACCGCATGACGGGCGGGCGGCCGAGTCTCTTTGCGGGTCTTGGGTTTGTGCCGGGCGGACTCTTCATCGTGAGCTCTGTCGCAGCACTGCTTCCGACGGTCGTTTCCGAGTGGTGCTTTTGGGTGATCCCAGTGCTCTTTGGCTTGGCCATGAGGCATATGGCTGCGCGGTGGCATCGCCTCCCTCGGTGAATTCGTGCCGCAGCAATTGCGCCGAAGCTTGCGGTATTACGTCCGAGAGACGCGTTTAGGGTGACCAAATCGAATACAGGCAGGTCATAATTCATTCACCAAATTACTACAGGATGTCCGCCCCATGCCGCGAAGCAGGGTGCTTTGCTGAGTGCGGATCCGTCCCAATGCCGGAGAAGAAAAATGTCCCAAGTCAATCCCCCGTATCGTGCTGATGTCGTCGGCAGCTTTCTGCGCCCCAAGGAACTGCTCGACGCGCGTCACGCTTTTCAGGCCGGGAAGCTCGATCGTGCTTCTCTCACCGCGCTCGAAGACCGTCTCATCAAGGATCTCGTTGAAAAGGAAGTGAAGAACGGCCTCAAGGCCGTGACCGACGGCGAATTCCGCCGCTCCTTCTGGCATCTGGACTTTCTCGCCGGTCTTTCCGGTCTGCATCATGTGAAGGCCGATCACTGGTCGGTGCATTTTGAAGGCTTCCAGCCCAAGGCCGAAACGGTGGTGATCGAAGACCGCATCCGTTTCCCCAAGGATCATCCGTTCTTGGAAGCCTATGACCGTCTGAAGGCGATTGCCGGCGACACACCCATCAAGTACACGATCCCGTCGCCCTCGATGCTGCACCTCATCTGTGCGGTGCGCTGTGAGACCTATAAGCCCATCCCGTTTTATGCTGAGCATCCCGATGCGCTTTTTGACGATCTTGCACAGACGTGGACGGACGCCATGCTCGCGCTTTATGAACGCGGCTGCCGCTATCTGCAGTTTGACGACACGAGCTGGGGTGAATTCTGCTCGGTCGAAAAGCGCGGAGCCTACGCCGCACGCGGGATTGACGTCGATTGGGTGGCCAAGCGCTACGTTGAAGTGATCAACAAGATCCTGGCCAATAAGCCCGCAGATCTCACCGTCACGATGCATATCTGCCGCGGCAACTTCCGCTCGACCTGGTTCTCGTCGGGCGGCTACGAACCCGTGGCCGACATTCTCTTCTCGCACTGCAATGTGGACGGGTTCTTCCTTGAGTACGACAGCGACCGTTCGGGTTCGTTCGAGCCGCTGCGCTTCATCAAGAACCAGACCGTCGTGCTTGGTCTCATCACCAGCAAGTTCCCTGAACTTGAAGACAAGGACGCCGTCAAAGCCCGCATTGAAGAAGCGACGAAATATGTGCCGCTCAATCAGCTTTGCCTCTCGCCCCAGTGCGGCTTCTCCTCCACGGAAGAAGGCAATATCATGACCGAAGATGAGCAGTGGGCGAAGGTTCGCCTGGTGCGTGAAATTGCCGACGAAGTCTGGGGTGATCAGTAATTTCCGGCATTGCGGCTGACCGCACTTCGCTCAATTGAATTGAATCGACTTGATGATTAGAACCGTCAGCCGACTTCAGAAAAAATGGGACGCAATAGCTTTCCGGCTGCTGCGTCCCGTTTTCATTGCCCATCCCGAGCCATGAAGCGTGTTTCAAAAGGATGAATTCTGCCGTCAGATAGACCTGCATCAACTTCCCTCGGATCGATTGGCAAAATGAGCTTTGCTGATTGGGCATGAATTCTGCACAATGACTCTCACTATCCATGCCTCATCCGTCCGCTTTAGAAGTCTTTTTAAACTGAATTAACTGCCATGGCCGCTTTTCCGCTGATGCTTCCGGGTACGTCCCGGCCCCCGAAGCTCGTGGTCTTTGATCTCGACCACACGCTGATCGCGTGCGACGCAACGATCCTATGGACGGAATTTCTTTATGAAAAAAAGATCGTCACTGATCCCATCTGGCGTCAGTACGACCGCGATATGGTGAAAAGCTACGCCAAAGGCGTACTGGACATCCGCGATTTCTGCAGAAAACATGCCGGAGCGTTCCGCAGCATTCCGGAGGAAAAACTCCATGCATTGGCTCAGGAGTTTGCCAAAAAGAAAATTGCGCCGCTGATTTTCCCTGACGGCAAAAAATGGGCGAAGAACGCACTGCAGGCCAATATTCCAGCCTGTGTGCTCTCGGCCTCGGCAGCCTTCATTGTGAAGCCGATTGCCAAGCTCTTTGGACTTACCGATGCGATGGGGATTGAGCTGGCGTTTAAAGACGGATTCTGTACCGGCGAAATTGTCGGCATTCCGACTTTTCAGGAAGGGAAGGTTGAGAGACTTTCTGAACGGCTCGCCGAAGCCGGCATCGGTTTTGAAGATGTACTTTTCTTTACCGACAGCAGAAATGACCTGCCGCTCGCTGAACGCGCGGGCTATACCGTTTGTGTCAATCCGGACGCAGTGCTCGAATCCGCAGCCCGCAAAAACGGCTGGAAAGTTGCAGAGTGGAAACTCTCCCTGCGCACTCAAATGACCGCGCAGGTGGATGCCAAGGGCGTGCCGGAAACTCAGACCGTGCGAAGCTAAAGTATTGCGGCTCAAGCTGATTGCGGGGGCCATTTCTTTCATTTGAATAACTGTCCCCTTGCTGTCCGCGTTCGGCAGCATGACTGGCTGATGTTTGTTTGTGCAGTCTGGTTCGCGGCTTAATGAAGCGATACGACCATCAATGATGTGTTGCTTCTTTGCAATAGAGTAAGGGATTCCACTTCCAATATGTATACCTCTGTGCGAGAGGCGTTTATGGTTGATCGGGGGGGGGGGGGCACAGATTTATAAGTATACAAAGAAAGGTATGTGTAATCTCTGAGAAAACATGAAGTAACAACAGGAGTATCTCTCATGTATTCTCAATCCAAAATAACAACAGCCGTTGCATCAGCTCTTTTGTGTATGGTGGCCGGAACTGCTTCGGCTCAAGGTTTGACAGCGAACAACGGCCAAACAGCGACCAACACGGAATCGATCGTTGTTACTGACAGCAGCAGCTATGGCATGCAGACAGGCGAAACTGTCCCTCAAGATGGGCGGAATACGCTTATCAACAATGGAACCATTACCGTAGAAAATGGATACGGCATAGGCCTCCCTTACAGCAACGGCACCGTTCAGAACAACGGCGTGATTAATGCAAAAGGCGGCACCGCTATCGTTGTGAACGGATCTGTATCCCAAACCCCCGATCAAAATCAGATCCTGCTCGGAGAAAAGTCAGCGACCACGGGCATGATTCTGGTGCAGGCGGCTACTAATACCACCATTGACGTTGCAGAAGGTGCCGTCATTGACGGTCGTATTATTGTTCAGAATGTAAGTGATGCGGATAAGAACAAGGGCAAACTTTCCGGGACAGTCATTAAAGGCTACGTCAACATCAGCAATCAAACCGGTACCATCGGCGGTGCAGTGATTATGGGCGATGCGACGGGTGAACTATCGTTTGTGAACAGCACTTTCAGCGGCAACAAGGTCGAAGGAGACGATGTTGCGGGCGGCGCTGTTTATAACTACGGAACGCCTTTCAAGCAAGTAGGGGGCGAATATTCCTCTAATACCGCTGTATCAACCGGATATCAGCCAACAGGGGATGATCCAATTCGAGGTGGTGCCATCGGTGGTGCCATCATGCTGAAAGGCAATCCCGGTACGGTATTTGAAGACGTCGTATTCAAGGACAACACGGCAGTTGCGCGCAAGACAGATACGAGTACCGGCGGCGTAGCGTACGGCGGCGCTTTGCTCGTTGACTATTCGACCGGCAATGCAACGGGAGTGGCTCAGGCGTCCGATGTGGAATTTCACATCACGAAGGACATGACGTATTCCGGCAATACGGTATCTTCGGACAGCAGCGGCACTCAAATTGATACATGGGGCTACCATGTGCCTTCTGTGCAGGCGGGCGGGTTCCTTTTTCTCGACCGCGGTTCCGAAGCTACATTTAAGGTGGATGCCGGCGCAACCCTCACGATCGGCAGTCAGGTAACGACAGACGATACCGACAGCATCGCGTCATCCATTCCTAACACAAAGACAAGCACCAACAGCGGCAAGCACGCTAAGGTTGCGAAGACGGGCGAAGGCGAACTGGTTGTCAACAGCTCTTTCAATAAATATTACGGTACGGTCGAAGTTCAGAACGGCAAGATGACCGTCAATTCGGCGTGGGCACTGAAAAATGCCGTCAATGTTGAGAACGGCGCTACGCTTGCACTGAAGAGTTTTACGATCGATTCGGCTGAAAAAAGCGGTAATCAGGACGTTAGCGGCAACAAAATTGGCGGCTCAATTCTTGTCAAAGCAGGCGGCACGCTTGAAACTTCTACAGATCAAGTATTTACCAAAGCGCTCGATACTGAAGCGACAGCCACGGATGCGGGTACTCTGAAGCTGCAGGGCGTCACATTCGAAAAGAACGGTGCACTCGCGCTCACCGACGATCTATACAACCTTGCCTATGCCGAAAGTGCATCGAAGCTCATTACGAATGGGCATGTGGTCATGCTTGGCTCGCTGATCGCCAAAGATCAGGAGGGGATAGAGTCGAAAGACACTGTTACGCTTGACGACCTCACGAACGTCGGCCCGAACGTCACACTTAATTCGGTTACTGTTCAGTCGCAAAACAAGAATTTGCAGATCGGCGGCGAGGAACCAACCGGAGTTGCTTATCGCGCAGAAAGTCTCTCGGTCGCCGCGGTCGATCTTGGGACTGGCAATACTGTGACTGTAGACGGCGGAAAAACCCTCAACCTAACCGGCAGCTCTGCGGATGCACCAGTAGTTAAGCACTCCGGCGATGAACCACTGCAGGTCGTGGTGAAGGCAAATTCGACGGTTGAGTTGGGCGGTGCAGTATCTCAGGGCGGTATTCTCTCGGGAACAGTAGATGTGAACGAGTCGGGTACGCTTCTCGTTCACGGCTCCAAGGTATTTACCGTGGAAAAGGCGCAGGGCGCGGGCACAATTGCGGTAGGCTCTGACGCACTCGCCGGGACGGTGGTACTGAAGGATCTTTCAGGTTTCACCGGCATGATTTTTGTCGACCCTGAGTGGAAGGATGGCGTGAATCCCGTGAGCGCAGCTTCTCATGTGGTCATGTCGATCCCTAATGCAGGATTTGCCGGATACGAGGTTTCTGCCCGTAATTCGATGACGGTCATTGGCGCGAATGCAGGCGACGCTGATGCCGCGTTCAACCGAATTGCTGTTGCTCAGAACATTGCTTGGAAGGACGACGTAACGGCCGCTCTTTATGCCGCAGAAACGATCCGGCTCAACAGCGGTTCCATCCTGATCGACGGCAACCTTACCAATAAGGCGGATGCACCTGTCAGGGTCGCAAATCAGGTGACAGTCGCTGCGCAAGGCATGCTGATTATCGATCAGCAGAAGTTTGCCGATTCTTCGGTAGTCGAGGGCAATCTCGTTGTTGCTGAAAAAGCCTTCCTCGGTGTTGCCAATGCTGCCGAAGGGACCGTGCAGCTTACGAACGAAAACGGGACAGTCGACTTTAAGGGTCAAGTTCTCACGGACAATCCCTTCATCACCGCTCATGTGGATGAGAGCGGCAGACAGCTCGTCAATACGCTTGATGCTTCTTCCGGCCTCGAGGCGGTTTCGTCACTGGGTATTCAGGCAATGACGCGGCGTGCAGACTTTAAGATCGCCGAGGCTGTCGCGAACCATACTGCAATGGATACTGTGCTGACGAATCCGCTTAACCTCTGGGTTGATGTTTCGGGTGAGCAGTACAAGTCTGATGATCTAAAGAGCGGCGGCGAATTTAAGGCTGACATGGGCTATGCTGTGTTCGGTGCTGATTTTGCTGTTGCCGACACCTGGAGCGCAGGCGTTGCTGTGCAGTACGGCACGGGCACACTCAGGAGTCCGGTTGCAGGGATCCACAATGAGATTGACACCTGGGGCGTAGCACTTTACGGAACGAAATCCTTTAATGGCGGCGCCTGCAAACTTGTTGGTGAACTGGCTTATACGGCTTCGGAAAATGACATCACGGCTTCGCAGACTGCACTGAATCAGAAAGTGGATGCGAAGATTTATTCGGTCGGTCTGCGCGCTCAGCACACCTTCGCTTTAGGCGCACTTGAGGTTATTCCGAGCATTGGCGTGCGTGTCTCGCGGCTGGAAACCGATTCAATGTCAATCGGTGAAGTTCGTGTCTCCGACCAAGATCAAACCTTCACGCAGATTCCGCTTTCGGTCACCTTCTCGGGATTCGAAGGGACGATTGGCGGCTGGACGATTGCGCCCCGCGCCAGAGTGGCTTATGTACCAACCTTCGGCGACAAATCCATCTCGATTTATTCGCATGAAACCGACGTGATTGATACGAACCCGGTTCAGGGCGACTTTGGCCTGCGTGCAGTGAGAGATAATCTGCAGCTCTCCGCCGACATTCAGGCGGGTGCCGGATCGTACGGCACTACCGCAGTAGGTGCCAGAGTTGGTCTCAACTATACGTTCTGATCTCTCGAAGTTCGCTCTAGCTGCAGCATCGAGGCGTTTATGAAGCGTATTTAGGCTTCGAGCGCCCGATGACGATCCCCGCACCTCCTCAAAGAGGCTGCGGGGGTTCCTTTTTTAGGGATGTGGTTCCTTTCAGGAAAACAAATCACGGAAGGATTAAAGGAGAGGCGCGTTGAAAAGATGGTAAGCAGTGGTTCTGAAGCAAACGTCCCAATGCGTCAAGGACGAACGCGGCCGCAGTAAGGAGACTGCGGAGACGCTCACCGCCCAAGGAGTCGCTGAAACGAACACACTGTCACGCCCGTTCAACTGGGCCTATGAGGTCTGCGGGCGGGACCATTCCGGTCTGAGCGTTCCCGCGTTTTACGAACGTATCTTCGAGCAGGCCCATCCTCCGATCAAGCAAAGCGGAAGTTATTGCCAGCTTCATGCGGCGAAACGGCTCTGGTTAGCCCCAAGCGCATTCGAAACTGGACCGGCACTTTAAACAAATCTGGGAATCATCAACAGCCTCCGATTCCATTTGCCGTTCGAATCATCACTTTGCCGATTGGCCGACGGCGAAGCTGAAGCCATGATGGATGTGTATTCTCTGGTGCAGATTGGCAGACTCACCGGGATGGACGTGCGTATCTGGCTGAGCGACTTTACCGCAGCTGCATAGCTGCACCGTATCCGCAAAACATGGCGGTTCGCCGTGCAGGAAGGCAAAGATCCGACAAAAATGCATGAACTACAACGTCTCGCCGGTCGCTGAAGCCGCGGCTGCAGCTCAGGCAGATCCTGACGAATACACAGCCTAATCTGACTGACCCCCAGCATGCATCACCTCACCGAGAATTTCAATTTTGCGCCGCGGGTGATGCGACATTGTGCTGCGCAGTAACTCGACGAGTAAACCCTGAAGCTGATCAGCGCGGCGCATAGGGAACGGAGGAACGAAACCGTCCTTGTGTTTTCGTCTTGCTCGAAACGTTGGGGCATTGACGAGAATCGGACATGCATGCCTTGGGTGTGTTTTCGGGCGGCGTTTATCTGCGTCGTTAATTTACAACAAAGGGGAAAATAAGGGTTTCTACCACGAATGTTTATCCGTTAGTTACATCGGAAATTATCCATGTAAATGACTGCAAAACATAGGGTTACCCCCCCCCATACGTTTTCATGACGCTTCATAGACTGCTCTAAGTGCTGTTTGCACTGCCTCGCTGCCCGCAAACGGCGGGTAATCGAGATGTAAGAACACTCTTGGAGTAATTAAATAATGAATCGTACATTTAAGGTGGCTAAGTCGCTCACACGCGGCGTCGTAGTCACAAGCGAAAAGGCCTCCTCCTATCAGGGCAAGGCCGTGAAGACGGTTATCGTAGCTGCTGTAGCGTCTCTCGTCGCCGGCACAGCGATGGCTGTTGAAAATACAGTCACGAATCTCACCCTCAACGGCACAACGCTGACCATTACCGGCGGCGATGCTGCCGACATGAAAGTTGCTGACGAGGCCAAAACAATCATTGACCCTAAGGTCACTGAAGGAACGACCGATCGCACGACTTGGAAGAACGGCACCGATATCTTCGGTTGGACGGGCATGCTCACCCTTAACCAAGGCGAGTTAGTTGTAGAAGGCCATTCTAAATCGATTGAGGGCGCTGTTAATGTCAAGGATACGGGCACCATCAGTCTGGCCGCAACGAAGACAAAGGATGGGGTCCTGAAACTCGGCAACGCCAAGGTCACTGATGAATACAAGCTGGGTGCCGATGGCGATCTCGTCGTGAACTTCAAGGCCGAAACTGATTCTGAGAAGACTGTTCAGCTGCTGGGGCGTCAGGCAACCTTTACGTTTGGTGCTGTTGAAAAAAAGACCGGCGACATCATCACGGAACCAGCCCACGCCGTAGCTTTGAATGTGGCCAAAGATGTCAAAGCTGAAATTGGTTTTGACAGCACAGCAAATTTGGCGAACACCACCCTTAAGCTTGACAACATTGCGCTCAACAATGCTGGTCAGCTGACATTCAAGGCCCAAACGATTCAAATCAACAGCGATATTGCTGCTCAGGAAGGCACGACGATCTACGAAGGTGCTACCACTATCAGCAACGCAGAAGTCGCCGGCAAGAATGTTCTCGTCTCTAATGCCGATAACACTGACTATAAGCAGGACACGAAGTTCATTGGGTCTGTGACTGTTGACAATAAGGGCGTTCTTTCTGCCGAAACCCTCGACGTCAAGGGTAGCGGATCGCTCACGTCGAGCGGAACAGGTTTGGTGAAGGCCACTACGATCAATCTCGAGAGCGGCAGCACCGTTGCTCTCGGCGGCACTACTGAAGCCACGACCCTGAATGTCCTAAACGGCAAAACTACGGCTCAGAGCGCTAATGACCTGACCGGTAAAGCCACACTCACGAATCTCGTGATCGACAATTCCAGTCTGGCTACGGGCGTGGCAGCTGCAGCTACGTCGTTCACAGCCTCTGACGCCACGCTGAAGGTCACGGATGCCATCACAGTGAAGGGCAACGCCGCCAATACGGGCAGCACTTTAACACTTACTGGCGGGAAGACCTCGGCTGGAACAGTTGCTGTCGGCGCTTTTGGTACGTTGACTGTTAACCAGTCTCAGTTCGCGGCTACGACGCTTGACGTCACGGGTGCTGCCGCGGCCAATACGCCGGCTGCAGCCACCTTCACCAGCACGAACATCACGGCTGATGCCATCACTGTCGGCAAGCAAGGTACGCTGACGCTAACCAATTCCGACTCTGACGTTGGCACGGTTAATGTTGCCGGCACGATGACAGTTACGGGTACTGTTTCTGATAGCTATCTGGGTGCCGACTCGATCGCTGTAGCTAACAACGGTACGCTCAATCTGGCTGGCGAGGTTGAATTTTCAACCCTGACAATTGCCGGAAAGACTGCTTCAACGGCCAATGATGCCGGCAAGGTCGAACTCGGTAACGGGTATTACGTGACCACGTCTGATCAGCTCTTCAAAGCGGTTGAGAATAAGACCGGTATTGAAGCGATCGGTGCGCTCAAGGACAATCTCACTACAGCCGCTCAGTCGAGCCAGACGTACCGTCTCAATGACGCCGCCTTCAACTACACGAAGGTTCAGTACGACAAACTTGCTGCAAGCCACTCGTCAAGCCATTTCGAATTCGTCAATGGCCTCCTCGTGGGTGCTAAAGATTCGAGCGGCAACGACACGGTTGCGAAATTCGCTGATGCCGTTGGGATTGGTTATGTCGGCAAGTCTGCGGTTGCAATCTATACGGATACGGCGGCCGCGACTGCTTCCGTTGGCACCAGTGATCTCACAGCGGGTTCAATCGCCCTCAAGACAAATACGAATCCTGATACCAAGTTCGTTAGCTTAACGATCGATGCCGACGGTACCACGCCGGGTACACTCACGCTCCGCGGCGATGCGGACGGCAAGGTCTTCTATCTTCCGGCTGTTACCACGAAGGATGCCAACGGCAAAGACGTTACGGACGTCATGCCTGTCACGCTCAATGTCGCCACTACGTTCGGCGAAGAAGAGATGAACGACACGGGTGTTGTTGACGGGAAGATTACGGCCAATAAAGCGGTGACTGTCAACGGCGACTTCACATTTGCTGAGGATCTGACGCTTGCCGGCACAGTAACGGATACGGATGACCTCTCGATTTATGGTCGCATGTCGGGCAAGAACATTATCGTTGCGAATAATGCAAATGCGAAGGCTCACATCCAAGGCGGCGTCCTCGTTCTTGAAGGTACGGCTCCCGATGCTCAGCAGAAGGAAGTTGGTCAGCAGGTTACGACCGGCAACGTCGTGATCGATAAGGTTCACGTCTCTGCCGGTGAAGAAAAGGGCGGCCTCCTCGTTATCGGTTCTGCCAATGAAGCCGCAGCACAGGCCTACCAGTCCGCGCATCATCTTGATAACACGCTGTGGGTCTCGCAGGCTGTTAACTTCAAAGATGGAGTAACGTTTGGCAGTCAAGCCATCGGCACCTGGAACGGAGATCAGGCTGGAGGCGAAAATACTGTCGCAATCGACCTCGCCGCGCTGGGTCAGTCCGGCTACGAAGCCTCTGAAACGGCAGCCGTCATCACTTTCGGCAACAACGTCACTTCTGCGGCTCCTCAGAAGCTCGTCCTCGCCAACCTCGCGCAGGTGAATAAGTCCTCACTCGTTTATGACAAGGTGAACGACCTTTACTATGTCAATACCGGCGTAGGACTTGCTAATAAAGGCCGCGTTGACTTCGGCACGCGCTTCTATACCACCGATGGGACGATCGCGCAGTCCAACGGCAAAGTTTATCTGCAGGTTGATGAAACCGAGGTCGAAGAGGTTGCTGATCTTGGGCTGAACAGCTTCGGTTCATTTGAATCGTCTCTGTACAACGTTGAATTTGGCAAAAACATCATCGCTGATAAGCTGATTTTCGGCCTTGATGATCTTGAAAAGTCATACTTGAAGTCCATTTATAAGCAGGCACTTGTTGCCGGCGTCATCAAGGCTGACACAACTGAAGCTCAGTTTGCTCAGTTGGCATACGCCGATCCGGCGGACATCATTGCCGACGGCAAAATGGATGCTTACAGCGACTTCATTAATGCCGCTCAGGATGCTTTTGATGCTCAGCTCGTGAGCGCTGAACACGCTGCCACGAACATGGCTGCTTTGGGCGGCGCGTTCACGACGGCGCTCGACATCAATGATCAGGTCACTGCTGCCGTCAGCCACCGCACCTCCGCGCAGCGTGTGGAAGGCTTCACCCCCTGGGTGGACGTCTTCGGCACGACCAATGAAGCCAAGCGCCTCTACGGCAACGGTGCCGGCTATGAAGCCGACATCTACGGTGCTGTTCTGGGCTTTGACTACACCGCTGCCTGCGGCGGTAC
>NZ_QNRV01000025.1 GCF_003315195.1 Sutterella wadsworthensis
GGTTGCCGCCTACGCCTACGAGCACGGTCTTGCTCAGAATGAACGTCCGGCTGATCTTGAAAAGGCTGTCGACGAATTCATGTATCGTCCGTAATCCGTTGAACGGGCCTGAGGCCGAAATGACATCGGCCTCAGACCATCACTTTATCCTCTGAGCGCAGAAAACCCGCAGAAATCACTCTGCGGGTTTTCTCTTTTTCGATCAGCTCTTCACTGAAAGCTTAGGAAGCGTACGACCGCTTCCGAATCGATTATTTGGGATTGCGGTTGCACAGACCCTCTTCCACCATCATCGGATTGGGACGAGGCGCTGCAATCATTTTGAGCGTGTTCTTGTCGGTGTGATGGAACTCTTTGGGAACGCCCGGAATCACCAGCACCGTATCCTCTTCGTAAGAGATCGTGCCGTCATCGTTGAAAGTGAAGGTCACGTCCCACGATGTCGTCTGGAAATTCTTTTCCAGGAACGGATTCGAACAAATACCGTTCACCGTGGAACCGCGTTCGGCGCGCAGATGGATCTGCTTGTCGCCGGGCTTGGCGGTCCCTTCGGCCATCGCTACTTGGGCGCGAGGAATAGCAAGCGTCATGTAAATCTTGCCGGAAGCGGGTTCATAGAGAATGTAGCCCACCTGATCATGAAATGCGGTGAGTTCGCCCGGCTTCGTGACGGCAACGTGATAACGCAGACCGTAGAGCTGCTGCGGACCGCTGTTTTGCGGATCAAGCAGTTCAAAGGTCAGCGTTTCGACAAAGGGTTCGCTTTCCGTGCCTTCAGCTACGGGATGCGTATCCACGCCCTGATCGCCGTACCAGGTGCCTGCAAGCGGCGCCAAAGGGCCGAGATTGGCGAGGGTATCGGGGTCCGCCGGATTCTCGGTATAAATATCTTTAGAGTACTGCATGGAGTACCTTCCTTTTTGTAGTTCGTTGTCGGAGAGCCGTCCGACGTCACGTTGCCCGTGCCTTCAGTCCGCCTCTCACAGCCGGTCATAGTAGCACCGACTCGACGGTGCCTCGGCTCAACTCCGTAACGTCATGCAACCGAGCCGTCTTCACTCATCAGACACTGCTGCCGCTCTTCGATCTATTTGGGTGTTCATCGCCGCTGATCATTCCAAACAAGCGCTTTTTTGGCTGCTGACATCAAACGTGTGTATGGCCGCACCGCCTAAAGCTAGTATCATGCGGCACACTCACTGCTATACGGATTACCTAACTCACGTCCGTGCCGCTTCCCTTTCTTCACTACCGCCTAGAGATCTGCGCCATGCTGCCCGCATTTCGTTCTTCCGCCTTACATGTTCTGCTCATATCTTCTGCGCTCACCTGCACCGGCGTATTGGCTGCGCCCGCAGGCAGCGCCGATGCCATGAGCTTTTCACAGGCTCGGCAGCAGTTCCATGAGCGTGCAGACGTCTTTCGCGCAGATGCCGCTGATGTAGAGCGCGCTCGCCATGCGGCTGACAGCGCCAAAGCGCTTTCCGGCCCCAAGGTGGATCTCGTGGCGATGCAGGTTGAAGGACGTAAGGACATCGAACTCAACCTCGACATTCCCCAACCCATAAGCGGCATGTTGCACAAAAACGTGCTTTCCTACAGCACCGAATACGACCTGAGCGGCCCGCGGGCGATGATTTCAGCCAACTGGCCGATCTATACGGGCGGGCTCATTACGGCGCAGCAAAACCTCCTCGAGCACAAGGTTCGCGAGGCATCAGCCGCACAGACCTCGCGGCTTGAAACAAAGGATGCTGAACTCGCCGCCCGTTATTGGGGCGTGCAGCTCGCGCGCTCCGTTGAGGACCTTCGCCGGGAGATGCTTTCCGACGAAGAAGAAGAAGTGCAGCGCGCCAAGCGCTTTGAAGTCAAGGGCATGATTTCAAAGATCGAACGCATGTCGGTGGAAGTCTCCCGCGATGCGGCGCGCCGTGAACTCATCGCCGCCGAAACCAACGCGCGCGTGGCCGAATCTGAACTCATGCGGTCGCTGCGGCTCAATAAACTCCCCGAGCTTGCAACACCCCTCTTTATTCTGAAGGGCGACCTCGGCACACTCGACGACTGGCAGTCCCGTGCTCGGCTCAATTCGCCCGTTTTGATGCAGATTGACGCCAAACGCAGTCAGGCAGAAGAAGGTGTCCGCGCAGCCGAAGCGGCCTTCCATCCGCAAGTCTTTGCTTTCGGCATGAAGAATCTCGTCAAGCACTACCTCACGGTTGTGGAGCCCGACTGGATGGTCGGCATCGGCGTGAAATTCACGCTCTGGGACAATCGCGATCGTTTTTCCAACATCGCTGCGTCTCGCTCTCAAGTGACGCAGGCGGAAGCCGCCCGTGCTGAAGCGGACAATTCGCTCGCACAGGCGATTGAAGCCGCTTTCCTGCGCACCACTCAGGCACGAGAGGAATTTGAGCTCACCACCTCGACGATGTCGCTGGCTGCAGAAAACCTGCGGCTGCGCGAAGCGAGCTTTGCCGAAGGCCTTTCAACCGCAATCGATCTGCGCGAAGCCCGCACGCAGCTCGTGGGCGCAGAAATTGCTCAGCGTGCGGCCGCCTACAAGTTTGTCGTCTCTTGGGCCATGCTTCACGCCACTGCAGGCGTCATGCCCGACTTTGAAGCAACGCTCGGCCGCTCTGACTTTGTGAATGCCCAGCAGATGCACAAAACCCAAGCGTCTGCGAAGCGCTGATCAAACGATCCTTTTTTTCTGGATGCGGCCGTCCCTGAAAAATGAGGCCGCCGCAGCCCTCCCTTATTCAGAATCTTTCACCTCTCGCCATGACTACATCGCAGCAGCCTGCCGCGCCGGCACCCAAGCATGACTCCCGTCCTTCAGCATCATCGATCCTTCCAGCAGTTTTCGGCGGAGCGGTGCTCGTGGGCGCCTTCGTGTTCATCGGCTGGGGTATTTGGCAGGCCATGCACCCGGCTCCCGTTCCGCTTCAGGGGCTGATGGATGCGACCACCGTCTCCGTCGCCGCCAAGGTGCCCGGCCGTCTGGCTGCCGTAACGGTCAAGGAAGGCGACCAGGTTGCAGCCGGCGACGCGGTGGCTCGTCTCACGCTGCCCGAAATTGAAGCCAAGGTTGCCCAGGCCAAGGCGCTTCACGAAGCCGCTGCCGCCAAAGCTGACATGGCTCAGGAAGGCGCGCGAACCGAAGAGCTCGATGCGGCGCGGGCGGACCTCGCCCGGGCACGCGCGGGCGAACATCTTGCCCGCGTCACCAACACCCGCGTTGCCGCGCTTTTTAAGGATGGTCTCGTAAGCACGCAAAAGCGCGATGAAGCCGCAGCTCAGTTGAAAGCGTCGAGCGAACTCGCTGCCGCGGCGGCCGCCAAAGTGACGGCGCTTGAAAATGGTGCCCGCCGGCAGGAAAAGACGGCCGCGGAAGCTCTGGCCGCTCAGGCCGCCGGCGGCGTTGCTGAAGCCTCGTCGCTTGCCGGCGAAGCGGAAGTCCGCACCCCGGCTTCAGGTGAAGTCACCCGCGTTGTGATGCATGCGGGAGAAGTGGTTCCTGCTGGCTTTCCCGTCGTGCTGGTGACCGATCTGGCCGACAGCTGGGCGGTCTTCAATATTCGTGAGGATGAACTGAAAAATATCCGAGTCGGCACCATTCTGAAGGCCAACATACCGGCGCTCGGCGCCGACATGGATTTTTCGGTCTATTGGATCAATCCGCGCGGCACTTATGCCACCTGGCGTGCAACGCGTCAGTCTTCGGGCTACGACCTGCGCACCTTTGAAGTGCGCGCCAGACCGAGCGCCCCCAACCCCGATCTTCGTCCCGGCATGACGGTCATCATCGACCGCAGTCAGCTTGACAAACTTCAGTAACCTCAAGGCGCTTGCCATGACTGCTTGGTTCCGGCATGTTGCTGCCGCCGCTCGGCTTGAAATTCAGCAGGTGCTCACACACCCTGTGGAATGGCTTACGGCCATCCTGGCGCCGCTCTTCTGGTGCGCAGTGCTCTGGTTTGCCTTCAACGCCGGAACACTGTCAGGGCTGCCCGTCGCACTCGTTGACCTTGATCAGTCGGCGGCCTCCCGCAGTGTTGCTCAAGCCCTTGACGCCCTGCCGTCGATCAAGCTCGAGCAATTCGAAAATTCGCTTTCGGCCGATCGTGCGCTGAAGAATTCCAAAGTCTTCGCCGTCGTGACGATCCCTCAGGATTTTGAGACTGACCGCCGCCGCGGGGCGGGCGCTCCAGTCTCCATCGACCTCAATAAGAGCTGGTACGCCGTCGGCACGCTTCTGGAGGTGGATTTCAAGACCGCGCTATCCACGCTGGCCATCGGACATGCGGCGGTGAACGCGACTACGCAGGGCGGCACTTTCGCTGAGAACAGCCGTCATCTGCGCATCACGACGCCGGACGTCTACTTTTTAGGCAATCCCGCATTCAATTTCGTCGCGTATCTGCTGCCCACCTTTATTCCCGGCGTCTTGGCGCTCGGAGCGCTTCTCGCCTTCATTTCAATGCTTTCGCGAGAGTGGCGCGCTGGCGGCATCCGCAGATTCATGAAACTGACGCAGGGTTCGGGCTCAGCCGTATTGGCGGGGAAGCTCCTTCCCTGGGTCATCGTTTTTTGCACGGCTTCCTCCGTATGGGTAGCGGCCTTTGCCGGCGCAGCCGGCTGGGGCGCAGAAGGGCCGATCATTTTCTGGCTCACCGCTTCTTGGCTCCTCATACTGGCAATGGCCGGGCTCGCCGCGCTGGTTGTTTCAATTGCACCCACCTGGGTCATTGCACTCTCTGCCGGCATCTGCCTTATCGCGCCGACCTTTCCGTTCACCGGTTTTTCCTTCCCTCTTGACTCGATGACGCCCGGCGCGCAGCTTTTTGGGTCGCTGCTGCCGCTCACACATTACCTGCAGGCACAGGCGCAGATATGGGTGCTCGGCAGCCCCTTGAGCGCCATTGCGCAGACGCAGCTTACCCTTGCAGCCTTCCCCATTATTCTCTTTGCGGCTGCCGGACCGCTCTTTGCGCGCCGAATGCGGCGCTTAAAGAAAACCGAGCAGATGAGCTCCAATCTGACCGCGGCGCTCGAGAAGTCCCTCGAGGCGCACCCCGCGGCCTCTGGCCAGCGAACCGGATTCTGGAAGAGTTTTGCCTTGACAGTGCGAAGCGCCTTCCTTTCGCGCGACACCATCGCGATCTTCGGCGGCGCTGTAGCCTTCTATCTCGTGTTCTACGGCTGGCCCTACAGCACTCAGCAGATCGAAAATGTACCTGTAGAGATCGTGGACCTTGACGGATCTTCGGCGTCGCGCCGACTGATTGAAGCCATTGACGCAGCGCCGGCCGCGGCGATCCTAAGCGTATCGAGCGACCCGGGTCCGGCAATGGAGACCTTCCGCAGCAAGGGACAAACCGTCGTGGTAACGATTCCGCACGGCTATGCCGAGCATCTCGCCCGAGGCGAAAACACTACCCTCCATATTTTGGGCAGCGCTGCATATCCCGTGAAGACTCGCGCTATTCAGGCTGCCGTATCTGCCGCAGCAGCCGACGCAGAACTCAAAATCGATCAGGCCTCGTCGCAGACGCCGGGCATTCCGCCCGCCTCGCTCTTGGCATCGGCCAATACTGCGCCGCAGATGCAGTTCCAGTACCGCTTCAACGAAATTTCGGGCTACGGCAACTACACCGTGCCGGCTGTCGGCCCGATTATCCTTCAGGCCGTTATGCTCATGGGCATCGGTATGTCGCTCGGCGGCTGGCTCTGGCGTCATCCGCGGCGCAAATTTGTGTGCGATGCCGTCGACCGCCCCTGGAACGAAGGCCTCGGCATAGCCTTCGGACTTTGGATGATTGCTTTTGGCTGGTTCCTCTACATGGAAGGCTTCGGCTTCTGGTTTGGCCAATACGGCGCGATGGCAACACCCTGGGGTGTTATTCTGACCGGGGCGTGCTATGCCGCAGCCGTCGTCGGTTTCGGCTTCATGATTGTTACACTCATCCGTTCGAACTGCTGGACAGCGCCAGTTACCGTGGTCATGTCAGCCCCCGCACTCTTCATCTCCGGCGCAGTATGGCCAACGGCCAACCTTCATCCTGCCGTTGCCGCCCTTGCAGAACTGATTCCGTCAACTCACGCCATCCGTGCCTCCGTTGCCGCGGCTCAGGACGGAGCGCTCTTTGCCGATATTCTTCCGCACTGCCTGTTCCTCTTGGTGCTCTCAGTCGTATATGGTCTCTTTGGGCTCCTCAATCTGAAGGTCATTCCCGAGAATCCGCGCGAACTGGCTGCCAACGATGTCGTTTGACTTCCTTGCAACACTCATGACGCCTTTCATTGATTCGCACTGTCACCTTACCGATCCCGCATTTGCGCAAGATCTCGACGCGGTTATCGGCCGCATGAAAAATGCCGGCATGACGGCGGCTGTGACGATCGGCTGCGAAGACCGGGATATCGAACCGCTTCGCGCACTGCTGGATCGTTTCCCCGGCTTTCTCTTCGGCGCCTGGGCAGTTCATCCGGAATATCCGGATGCCCGCGAAGCCGATGCGGATGAAATCGCCGAACGTGCTTCAGAACCCGGCATGGTAGCGGTCGGTGAAACCGGGCTCGATTTTTATTGGTGCAAGGAACCCTTGGACTGGCAGCGCGATCGCTTTCGCCGTCACATTGAAGCTGCACGCCGCGCTCAAAAACCGCTTATCGTCCATGCCCGTGATGCTGAAGCCGCGGCGCTCGACATTCTCAAAAGCGAAGATGCCGGCGAAGTCGGCTTTGTAATGCACTGCTTCTGCGGAACACTTGAAACCGCTCGAGGCGTTGTCAACGCGGGCGGACATGTCAGTTTTACGGGGAACCTAACTTTCAAGAAGAATGCCGAGCTGCGCGCCATTGCCGCAGCCCTTCCGCTCGAGAGACTCATGATCGAAACCGATGCCCCCTACATGGCACCGGTGCCCTATCGCGGAAAGCGCTGTGAACCCTGGCACAGCATGGAAGTCGCCCGCGCCATTGCCCTCGCAAAGCACTTGGAGTTTGACGAAGTGCTCGCGCAGACCTGCTGCAATACGGTGAAGTTTTTCGGGCTGCCGGAAGCGGTTCTTTCATCTGCTCCGCAGTGAAATTGAGCGTGAACCGCTCTTTGAGGACGATGCGAACGCGCCTCGGCATGGCAATACTCGTGATGCGATGACCTGACCTCCAAGCATCGGCCGCAGCAGTACGACGCTATAAACGGGCAGTTAATTGCCAGAATTGTCTTGGCCGCTTTGCCTTAGCATTCAAGGAAGATTTGGAGTCTTTTCCAGAGCTTGTGATGAAATCTGGGCCTCCATTTCTTTCGGGATGTCTTTCTGACCGCCAAACAGCACTTTTCGGAGCGCCTTGATGAACCTGCGTCAACTCAAAGCCTTCCAAGCCGTCTGTCGAACCGGCAGCATTACGCGCGCCTCGGAACTCATTCATCTCTCTCAGCCTGCACTCACGCGTCAGATTCAGGACCTCGAGTCCTTTTGCGGATGCAAGCTTTTCGAGCGTACTCGCCACGGCATTGTTCTCACCGATGAAGGCGAACTGTTCCAAGTCCGTGCGGAAGAAATGCTTTCGCTTGCCGAGCGCACGCAGCGCGAACTCAAAGAAGCCGGCGGCTTCACCGGCGGCATCGTCCGGATCGGCTGCGTTGAATCTTCTGCTGCGCAGGAACTTTCACAGCTCCTCGCGAAGTGGCAGCAATCAACACCCGGCGTCAGGAAAGCGGAATTTGAGCTTTATTGCGCCGATGGCGACGATATTCGCAGCAGTCTCGATGAAGAGCGTCTGGACGTCGGCATTCTGCTTGAACCTGTCGAGACTGCCAAATACGATTCCTTGCCGCTCTCTTCAGTGGACCGATGGGGTGTCGTGGTTCGCAGTGATTCCCCAGAAGCCCAGCTTCCCGCGCTCACGCAAGATGAACTTGTGAAACTTCCGCTCATTCTGCCTCGGCGGCATATCGTCATCGATACACTGCATCAATGGTTTAACGGCGGGCCGGAACCACTCAAAATTGCGGGCTACCACAACCTTATGACAAACGCGCTCACACTGGTGAAAGCAGGACTGGGCAATTTGCTCTGCGTTGAAGGCTCATGGACCATTCGTGAAACACCCGGCTTTGTCTTCATCCCCGTTTCGCCCGTTCGGCTGGCTCGGCACCGGCTCGTGCGAAAGAAAAACCGTCTGCTTTCACGCACTGCGGAAAGTTTCTGGGCCTATGCTGCGGACCACTGGCGATCCGAAGAATCAGATACGCAGCTGTCGCCGAAGATGTCGGACAGCCAAAATCATTAAAGGATTTCGTTTGGCCAAACCGCCGCTCAAGTGAGCGGCTACCAGTCTTAACAGAAACCTGGAATCCCAATGACCAAGCGTCATCCGGTTCTAGTGTTATCCTTTGGGACGTTTTCTATCGTGAATCCGTCTGCGCTATGGCTCTTCGACAATTCGCCGCCACGCTTCTGTGCGGCTCGCTCCTTCTGGCTTCTTCGGCTTCTTCCCTTTTTACGGAGCCCGTTCTTGCGGCATCCGCAGCCGGCAGTTCCGGCCTTGGATGGGACGATATCGCCTCCAAGAATGAAGCGGAAAACCCTTTGACTTCGGCTCAGCTTGAGACCATCCGTCAGGCTGTCCGCAGCGCAAATACGAGAACATTGAAGCAGCTCCTGCAAAAGGGACTGTCACCCAACTTCCGCATGGAAAACGGTGACACGGGCTTTACTTATGCCGTTCGAGCGGAGAACTACGACGTCGCCGAAGCGCTTTTAAAGAGCGGCAGACTCAATGTCAACGACCTCAATAAGTTCGGCGAAACCCCGCTGATGCTCGCTGTTTTCAAGGGGCAGGATGAGCTCTTTGATGAGCTTATCGCTGCCGGAGCCGATCCTCAGCGCGGCGGCAACTGGACGCCGCTGCACTATGCCGCTACGGAAGGCCGCACGGAATTCATTGAACGGCTGCTGAAGGCGGGAGCCTCTGCGAATATCCAGACGTCGTCGGGGGTAACGCCGCTGATCATGGCGGCAAGAAAACCCTCCCGGGCTGCCGTCACGATGCTTTTGAAGGCGGGCGCCTATCGTGACTACTGTACGGATACCGGTCAGTCGCCGGCAGACTTTGCCCGCCGCGCAGGCGATAAAGAACTCGCCGAGTATCTGGCCATTCCGAAATGTGCCGTGAAGGGCCGCATCGCACAGGGAGCGGCCAAGTGACCCTTCACGCCGGCATCTGGACTGCTCCGGCGCCGACTGCGCTCGAGCTGCTTGCGCCTGCTCGCGACGCCGATGCCGGCATAGCCGCCATCGATCACGGCGCCGATGCGGTTTATATCGGCGGTCCGGCTTTTGGCGCTCGGGCAGCGGCAGGCAATTCACTCGACGATATTGCCCGACTGACCGCTTATGCCCACCGCTTCAACGCTCGGGTATTTCTTGCGCTCAACACGCTCTTTACGAATGAGGAGCTCCCGCTTGCGCGCAAACTAGCCTTCGAGCTCGCCGATGCCGGCGCTGACGTTCTCATTCTTCAAGACATGGGACTGCTCGAAGGCCCGCTTCCCGACATTGAACTGCATGCCTCAACGCAGTGTGACATTCGAACGCCCGAAAAAGCAGCGTTTCTTGAATCCGTCGGGTTCTCTCAGCTCGTGCTCGCGCGCGAACTTTCGCTCCCGGAAATTGCCGCCGTCCGCGCCAAGCTTCAGCACGCCCGCATTGAATTCTTCGTGCATGGGGCTCTCTGCGTGAGCTATTCGGGTCAATGCTGGATGAGTCAGGCGCTTACCGGGCGGTCGGCCAACCGCGGCGAATGCTCTCAGCTCTGCCGTCTGCCCTACGATGTTTATACCGAAGCCGGCACCGAGCTCGCCAAATCCAAGCACGTGCTCTCGCTCAAGGACAACGATCAGAGTGCGAATCTGGAAGCTTTGATCGATGCGGGCGTTTCCTCCTTCAAAATCGAAGGACGGCTTAAAGGTGCGGCTTACGTGAAAAACGTCACGGCGTTCTACCGCCGCAAGCTCGACGAAATCATTGCCCGCCGCCCGGAACTCTCCCGCACGTCGCAGGGCGACTCCGTCTTCACGTTTGAGCCCGCCCCCGAGAAAGTTTTCAACCGCGGGCAGACGGACTATTTCGTGCACGGCCGCCAATACGACCAGCCTTACGAGCTCGCCGAACTTGAAAGTCCTAAGCATGCGGGCGAACCCGCTGCAGTGGTCGAAGAGGTGCTGCCCGGGTGCATCATCGTCAAAAGCCTCCCAGGCGTCACCTTCGCCAACGGCGACGGTCTCACGTACCTGGCCGACGATGAAGAAATTCGAGGCATTGCGGTCAATCGTGCGGAACCCATCCTCAATAAGGCCGGCAAGCCCATCCCCCATCTGTGGATGCTCCATACGCTCGAACGGCGCCGCATGGACGGCCTGCGTCCGGGCTTAGTATTGAAACGCAATCGAGATCATGCTTTTCTGCGCATGATGGAAGGCAAAACGGCCGAACGCAAAATCCCCATTGATCTCATCTTTACGACGCACGAAGACGGCCTGGATCTGGTCGCCTCGGACGGCGTCCGATGCGCCGCTGCAAGTGTTGCACTCGACCTGCAGACGCCCTCGGATTTGGTCAAAAACCGCGCCAATCTGCGCGCGCAGCTCTCACGTTTGGGCGATACGCCCTTTGCGGCCGCCAACATATTCATTCCAGAAGATCTGGATGTGTTTGTGCCGGCAAGCGTTGCCAATCAGCTGCGTCGCGCCGCTGCAGACGACCTGCTAGCGCTTCGGGAAGCGGAACGCGAAAAACCCCGCCGAGCTCCCTGGGATGATGCTTCGCCTTACCCCGAACGTATTCTGGGCTTCAAAGCCAATACTGCCAACGATCGGGCTGCAGCCTTTTATGCTGTTCACGGCGCTCGGGTAACCATGCCGGCCTTTGAAATCAAACCGGCGCCCAAAGCCGACCTGATGACCTGCCGGCACTGCGTGCGCGCTTCCCTGAAGCTTTGTCCCAAAATGCTCAAGGCGTTCCCCGAAATCCTTCAGACCACGGCCCGAGCGCTGCTTCGGCCTGAACCGCTCGTTCTGGTCAACTCGGCCGGCGAACGCTTTAAGGCGTATTTCCACTGCAAGGCCAATCCCTGCGAAATGACCATCACGCCCGAAGGCGACTTCGTTCGCGCCCGTGCGCCCCGAACGATGATAAAGACCGCTCCCCCCGCCGAAGCGGCCGGCCGCAGCGCAGACACACATCCTGACGAACGCCGCCGCAGCTCGGAGAAAAGGAGCGCCAGCAAGCGAAGCTTGCCTGAAAAGCGTTTTACCCGCGACAATCAGTCGTCAAGACGTTCAGGCGCTTTCGCCAAGTTTGACAACAAACACCGCAAGAGCGGACGCACGCGCGGACGATGATCGCTCTGACTTCTCCGTTTGCCCGCCGAAATCATCGCTCCCAAGCGCTTTATTTTCCTGCCTTGAGACTCTGAGACATGCAGTTTGAAGAAGAAACGCTCGAAATTCTCGAACCCAATGCAGCCATGTCGCCCATTCTCAAGGCGCTGGATGCCGCCCTTGCCGCGCATACCGGTCCGGATCCGCAGCCCCCGCGGGAATTTGCTTGGGAAGAGATCCCGTTTGCTGAAGTTGCGCGCACGGCCGCGGCATTTCCGCTGCTTTTTGAAGGCTGGGCCGAAGGCGCTATTCCCGCAACCGAATATTCCGCGGGCGATCTGCTGCATGAATTGTCCTCGGACCTTGACATCATGAGCGCCGAGGATCTGCACGAGCGGTTCTTGCTTTTGGTGGAAGGATCTCGCGCAAGCGCAGATTTCCGCCGCATCATGGCTGCATCGTCAGTGAAGCACCTCGTGCGCAACGAAGCCGGTCTCGGCTGGAGCGGCTTTGAAGTGGTGCCTAAAAATACTGAACTCCTCGAGCGCATGCGCCGCAAGCGGATGGCGGCTGACCATTTCCGCGGCAAACTCGACTGGACGGCGCTTCGCGGCTGGGATCTGGCGCTCGGTGCAGCGCTGATCACCAAAGCTCAGGCTGCGGATATGCTCACCGACGAAGAAGCGCTTGACTATTTCCGCCGAATCGCCGGAGAGCTGCTTTTACGCATGACTTCCCGACAAGCGCTCGCCCGCGCAATGCTGCTCGGCACCTTCTGGACAACGCTCGAAGTGGGCGAACAGCAGGCTGCCGAAGGACTCCGGCAGGCCGAGCAGGCGCTCGACTCGCTGCTCTCGCCCGAAGGCGTTTGGGGGAGAACGCCGTGGGTGCAGCAAAAAACGGATGCCGATCCGCCGACAGTTTACGTATAAGGCGCACAAGCCCTATCGCCTTTTTGGTCCTGTAATCGCGTAAAGACACATTCAAACTTTGAGGCGTCCCCAGACTCCTCATTAAGAGATACCTACAACGGATTAGACTGTGCGGGTTCATCACAAATCTAAAGCGTCCAAGGCTTGCCCTCGCGAAGCACTTGAGCCGCACCCGCCACCATGGAATCCGTTCTCACCTCCCCCACGTCGATCGCGCACATCGTCTTGGTGTACGCGCTCGTCATCTCCGTCGGGCTTGCACTCGGGAGAATAAAAGTCTTCGGCGTCTCTCTGGGCGTCACATTTGTGCTTTTTGTCGGACTTGCCGCCGGACACTTCGGCATGGCGATCGAACCGCACGTTTTAACCTTCCTGCGCGACTTCGGTCTGATACTTTTCATTTTCTTCATCGGCCTGCAGGTCGGCCCTTCGTTTTTTTCGAGTTTTAAGTCGGGCGGCATCATCCTCAATGGGCTTGCTGCCGGTGCCATTGTGCTCTCCATCTTGGTGACGATTTTGCTCTGGGCACTCACAGCGGGCCTGATTGACCTGCCGACGATGCTCGGCGTGCATTTTGGCGCCGTCACCAACACCCCTGGCTTAGGCGCCACGCAGGAGGCGCTCGCCGTTATGGGCTGGGAAGGAGCGGACATTGCGGTGGCTTATGCCTGCGCTTATCCGCTCGGCGTCGTCGGCATCATTGTTTCGGCCATCATTATCCGCATCATCTTCCGCGTGAATCTCGCCGAAGAAGACAAAGCCTGGGAAGCCGACGAGGCGGACAAAAATGAAGCCCCCAGCTCCTTTTATGTTGAAGTCGTCAACGACTTTCTCCACGGCCAGACGATTCAGTCGATTCGTCAGTTCATCAACCGTCCGTTTGTCTGCGCCCGCATTCAGTCTCCCGGCGGTCCAATCCGCAGTCCCGGCCCCGATACGGAAGTCTTTAAGGGCGACGTCCTCCGCATTGTCTCGGAGAGCGAACACAAGGCCGGCATCGTCGCTTTCTTCGGCAAAGAGGCGCTCGGCGTTGACCTGCAGATTCAGCACTCGCCGATCCACTCCGAAACCGTGCTCGTCACCGACCCCAAGGTGAACGGCCTCAAGATCAGCGATCTGCACCTGTCGCACTACGACGGCCTCAACATTACGCGCCTTTTCCGCGCCGGCATGGAACTCTTTCCCTACCGCAGCATCCATCTGCAGCTCGGCGACCGCCTGCGCGTTGTGGGGCCGGAGCGCGCCATCATGCGCTTTACGGCTCGCGTCGGCAACCAGTCGCACAAACTCGACCATCCGAACATCATCTCGATCTTCGTGGGCATCGCACTGGGCATTCTTGCCGGCGTCCTGCCGATTGCCATCCCCGGCATTCCGGTGCCGGTGAAGCTCGGCTTGGCGGGCGGTCCGCTGATCGTGGCCATTCTGCTAGGCCGTTACGGACCGAATCTGCGGCTCGCCACCTACACCACCAATTCGGCGAGCCTGATGCTCCGCGAACTCGGCATTGCATTCTTTCTGGCAAGCGTGGGGCTTGCCGCCGGCGACGGCTTCCTGCAGGCGTTTGCCTCCGGCGAGGGATTTGCCTACATGGCGCTTGGCCTCTGCATCACAATGCTTCCGCTGCTGGTCGTAGGCTATGTTGCACGCAAGTTCTTCTCGCTCAATTACCTCTCGATCGTCGGCATGATGGCCGGCACTACCACTGATCCTCCCGCACTCGCCTACGCGGCAACCCTTTCAGAAAAGAACAGCTCCGCTGTGGCGTACTCAACGGTCTATCCGCTCGCGATGTTCCTGCGCATTCTGACCGGTCAGGCACTGCTTCTGATCTTCTGGGCTGAGCTCTAAGAATTCCTATAAATCCCTCCCAAAACAAAACGGCGCTCCCTCAGAGCGCCGTTTTGTTGACTTGACCGCAGCGATGAGCTTCCCGAAGATGCTCAATCGCCGCAGAGCCGGATTTAAGGCTTCACTTCCGTTTTTTTCTGGTCAGCCGCCGCCTTGGCACGCGCCTCAAGCATCACCAGCGTTTCACGCGCCTGCATATATTCTCCGCTGTCGGGCGGAATTCGCGGGAGCATCGCACGAACCACGTCAACGGCCCATGCCCAATCCTCGGCAGCAATAGCCGCCATCACCGCGAGACGTTCTGCGCGCGGATCATCTGCCATCAGTCCGTACGCTTCCTTAACCACGCGGTTGGCGTCGGCATACCAATCGGACTCCTGAGCTGTGAGCACTGCAGCGCCGTATTCGAGCATCACGTCACGGTCACGAGCAATCTTCGGTTCGACTTCTCTGGCCGTGCGAAGCGCACGTGCCGCAGCACGGAAGTCGCCCGCCTCAATTTTCTTGTGTGCGAAGAGCACCCAGGCACGGCCGTCTTTGGGCGCAGTCTTCAGATACGCTTCGATGGGCTCTGCTGAGGCGTTGCCCTCCATCACCTTTTGGGCATTCGTTAATTCGAGCATCTCGGGAGACCCGAGAAACGCGTAGGAGCCCCCCGCAACGACGGTGATGAGCACAGCTACCGAAACGGCCAGCTGCACGCGGGAAAGCCGCGTCGAGGGCTTGGCATTCGCTGAGGACGACGGCGCTCCGGTCGGATCCGCAGCGGGCTTTTGCTCCTCAATCACGCGGCGGCGCAGGTCTGTTAAAAGCGACTCGTACTCAGCCTCTGAGATGCGCCCGAGTGAGCGGTCAGCATCAAGCTTGGCTTTTTCTGCCTGCAGCGCTTTGGTGGCCAAAGCGGTCGCTTCGCGATCAAGCGCTTCGCCGTTCACATCGTTCTTAGCGCGCAGAACCGTTGGGAGCACCGCAACGATGGCGGCAAGCAGCATCAAAGCGCAGATAACGTAGAGAAGCCAGGTGGAGGTCATGGTGTTGGCGGAAAGATCAGTGGAAACGCTACTGTAGCGAAAAAAAGCGGCACCGGTGCGGTGCCGCTTTTCTTTCTCTAAGTGAGAGCGTCGTTTTCAATTGACACTCTCACTTGACTCAGCCTTCAAAGGCCTTATTACTTGCCGGCTTTGGCGGAAGCCTTGGCAGCGATGGCCTTGCGGAGCAGAGCGGTCGCATCAGAAGCGGCCTTGGCACTCTTGGCGAGGCTGCGCTGAGCTTCTTCGGGATTGTGGAAGTACGCACCGTTGACGGCCGTCCAGTATTCCCAATTGATGTGAGCTGAGGAGTGGAGCTTACGAGCTTCATCCAGCGTCTTTTCATCAACGCCCGAGGCAATCGCGAGTTCGAAGGCATTGAACATGTCGTTCATGCGGGCTTCAGCTTCGCGAACCTTGCCGTCATAGTGACCCTTCATGGCATCGATCGCCTTGTTCATCTGTTCGGCGGTCTTGTCCTTGTGGCAGGTCAAGCAGGTTTCCTGCATGTAGTGGCGCGGCGAGGTAGCCCAGTGAACCGTGTACATCTTGCCGGTCTTTTCGTCCTTGACCTTAGGCATATGGCAGGTAGCGCAGGTAGCGCCGGCCTTGTCGTGCGTAGAGCCGAAGTACGTTTCAGTGTCCGGATGCTGCATCTTCACGAGCGCTGCGCCCGTAAGGTTGTGCTTGAAGTCACGGAAACCGATCTTGTCGTAGTACTGCTCGATCTCGTCGGCATTGACAAACGGGAAGTGGTTGGTCAGGCGGCTGTCGAAGCCGATCTTGGCGCCCGTCTTGGCATCAAAGCCCGGGTTGCAGATGTATTCGACGTGGCACTGAGCGCACATGAGGTTGGAGTCCGCCTTGTCCATATAGGCGACCTTGCGGGTGAAGCCGCGAACGCCCACATCCTTCACATCGAGCTTCGTCGGATGTGCAGCAACATCGCGGTAGACGTTCGGCACGGACTTGTCGTCACGCGTCACGGCATCGATCAGCGCATCGCGGACAACACGCGGCTGAGCAGTATGCGGATCATGGCAGAAGTTGCAGTTGATGGCGTGATTGACCTTGCGGACCACATCAACCGGATTCGAAGAACGGCTGAACTGAGCGCCTTCCACCTTGTCGCCAAGGTAGGCCCAGTCCATCATGACGTCGGTGGACTTGCACGACCAGCAGACGGCATTGGCAGCGGCCGCGGTGCCGGGCTTGTGGACCTTCTGCGCGTTGTTGTCCGGATAGTTGTCCTTCAGAACATCCCAAACCTTGTAGGACTTGCCGCCGTCGAGCGTGGCATAGAGCCAGCCGTCCTTGGGTTCGAAGCGGCCGCCGAATGCACGGTCAACGATGAACTGGTCGATGGCCATCCAAACATGGGCGCGCGGCAGATCATGTTCTACCGTGAAGCCATGGGCGCCGAGCGCGCGGTCAAAGAACGGATCGGGAGCCGGGCCATTAGGCGCCTTCTTCGACTGACGAGCAGCACGGCCGTCATCCTTATAGAGGGACTTGTACTGCGCCTGATGGCAGCCGCCGCAGGTAGCCGGATCCATGTTGACCGTCGGACGATCCGTCACCTTCTTCAAGTGCTGATCAACGCCCGAGTGGCAGGACGTGCAGGCAATGTCCTTGTGCGCGGCGCCGGCGTGCGCCTTGGTGATATTGGAGTGGCAGGTCGTGCAGGTCGACAGATCAGCGGCCTGAGCGGAAACGCATGCGCCCAGCGAAAAGAGCGCGGCGGCAACAGCCGTCAACATAGGCTTCGTGTTCATAAGAGGTCTCCTTCCAGAGCATTTGAATGCTCTGCCGCCGCAGCCCTTCAACGGGTGTCTGATGAGCTTCCATCTCGGCGGAATTTTTTTTATTCGTATGAAATTGTATTTTTCCTTACAGCATCCTTAAAGACCTCTGATGGGAGAGGTCTAGTTCTAATTGAGAACCCCTCTCAACTCCGTTGTTAGCTACTGCCGCAGTGATATAGAAACGATAGGCGGTCCCTATTTACTAATAAATAGGTATATAGGGTGTTGTCTCGGGGGTTAACCCGACTCCCCCAATCGAGGGGGTGCAAACGCGCGGCCGCCGAATGCAAACACATTCGACGGCCGCAAAACATGAAAGTTGTGAAGCAAATATTACGAAATGCTTCCACCCAACTAATTCACTTCTTCATCCTTCTTGCGAGGCCAGCAGACGATGCCGCGGGTGGCCGGCAGCACAGACGGATCAAACTCGGGGTTCTCCACCCCCTCTGAGCGCTGCTTGAAATAGTCCTTCATTGCCGCAAACGCATAGCGGCCAAGGAGAGCGATGGCTGCGAGGTTGAGCATCGCCATCAAGGCCATAAAGAGATCGGCCAGATTCCAAACAATATTGAGACTCGCGACGCTGCCGAAATACACCATCACCAGCACGCAGCCGCGGAAAATCCAGCTGGCTATCGGCCGACGGCTGATGAAGTCCATGTTCACCTCGCCGTAAAAGTAGTTGCCGATGATCGAACTGAAAGCAAAGAAGAGAACGATCACCGTCATAAAGGTGTTGGTCCAAGCACCGAGCTGCCCCGTAAGTACATGCTGGGTGAGTTCGATCCCAGTGAGCTGAGCGCCGTGCCAATCCGGCGAGAGGAGAACAATCATGGCCGAGGCCGTGCAGACGAACATGGTGTCGACAAAGACGCCCAAGGCCTGCACCAAACCCTGTTTGACGGGGTGGGACGCATCCGCCGTCGCCGCAGCATTAGGCACGGAACCCATACCGGCTTCGTTGGAAAAGAGACCGCGCTTAATACCCGTCATGAGCGCCATGCCGAAGGCCGCCCCGGTTACTGCGTCCACACCGAAAGCACTCTTGACGATCAAGAGCAGAACTTCCGGAACGAGCGTGATATTCATCACGGTGACCACCGCAGCAAGGAGCAGGTAAGCCCCTGCCATCAGCGGCACCATCCATCCCACCACTCGTGCGATGCGGTTCAAGCCGCCGAAAATCACCAGACCCGTCAGAACTGCGATGCCTAACCCCGTCCAAGCCGGATCCACATCGAAAGATGCCTTGAGCGAAAGCGCCATCGTGTTGGCCTGCACTGAATTAAAAATGAGGCCGTAAGTGACGGATATCAGCACGGCAAAGAGCCAGGCGCCCCACCGAGAGCCCAGGGCATTCCCGATGTAGTAAGCCGGACCGCCCACGAAGCCGCCGCCGCGGCGCGGAACTTTGTAGATCTGAGCAAGAGTCGACTCCACAAACCCCGTTGCCGCGCCTAAGAGCGCTATGACCCACATCCAGAAGACGGCACCCGGACCGCCGACCACAACAGCAATGGCAATGCCCGCAATATTGCCCACGCCGACACGCGACGCCGTGGAAACGCAGAAGGCCTGAAAGGTAGAGATATGCCCTTTCTTTGTCTTGGCTGTTGCGCCCTCCGCAACAAGACGCACCATCTCACGCAGATGGCGGATCTGCACAAAACCTGTGCGGAAAGAAAACCAAAGTCCCAATCCCACCAGCATGACGATCAGGACGTATGACCAGAGGACATTATTGACGGCAGAGACGAGCGTGTTGAGAAGTTCCACGGCGAGGATGTTCCTTATCGAATCATTTTTGTTGTTTTCAGCACCGTATCGGGCGCCTCGAACGGAATCGGTCATATTAACAAAACGACCCGGCCGCCGTCCGTCTTTGACCTTTTCCTTATGGCTTTTGATCCTGCCTATTTCCGATCCTCATCTTATCTGAGAGCCGATTCAACCGTGTTTGCATAATTAGGGTTTGTACCAATAAAGTCCAAATCCTGTAAATCAGTGCCTTAAGGACTAGTTCTTTTGTATAACATTGTATTCGCCCAGGACGTGAATTCACCTGCCGCTATTCGTTTATAGAATGTCGTCATTCTTTCCTGCGGGGAAGATTTTCTGCCGCGGTCTGCCGGGCTCTAAGCACCCGGCGACGCGTCCTTCCGAGAGGAAAGCCGGAAGGTTGTAAGCCTTCTCCTATTATTGGGGGAAGGCTTCCTTTTTGATCGGAACAGGACGCAAAACCGCTGCAGCTCCAAAAGAGGTGCAGCGGTCTGAAAAGGCTTAAAGTCAGCCGACGAACGGGAACGGTTTAGAAACCCGTACCGATCTGGAATTGGAAGCGCTGAGTATCGTCGCCTTCCTTGTCATTGAGCGGGAATGCAATGGAGAACTTGAGCGGGCCCAAGGGCGAAATCCAGGCAATGCCGAAGCCCGTCGAATAGCGCAGATCAGCAAAGTCGATCTTCTGACGAGCGTAGTTGCCGTGCTGATCACCTTCGTAACCCCACGCGTAGCCGGCATCCAGGAAGCCGAAGATTCGCAGCGTGCGGTCGCCGCCCGGGAGCGGAGCAAGGATTTCGATATTGCCGGTAATCATGCGGTCACCGCCAAGATTGTCGCCGTCCGAATTGGCCGAATAATCCTTCGGACCGAGCGTGCCCGAATCATAGCCGCGCACCGAGCCGATGCCGCCCACGTAGAAGTTTTTGAAGAAGGGGAACTGATCCGTACTGCCGTAGACGTCGCCCCAGCCGACCTCGCCGTTAAGAGCCAAAGTCCAGGTACGCGAGAGCGGAATGTAGTGCTGGTACTGGTAAGTGGCTTTGTAGTACTGAATGTCAAGACCGGGGAGCCCTAATTCACCGGACAGGCGCTGATAGACGCCGCGGGTCGGCGCGAGTGAATTGTCGCGGCTGTCGCGGGACCAGCCGAGCGTGAGCGCCACACTCACCGGATTATCACCGAACTTCTCAACGTAGTTTTGATATCGCCGCGGCGATCTGGGATTCGCATCAACGTGCGTCGACTCCACGCGGGTGCCGAGGAACACGCGGTCCAGTTCAGTGAAAGGAATGCCCCAAGACACGCCCGCACCGCGGGTTTCATACTTCACATCGGCAACGTCGAGCTCTTCCAAGTCGACTTTGCGGTCATAGAGGTCATAAGTGCGGCTGATGCCTTCGGGCGTCACATAGGGTTCCGTCACGGAAAGCGCATACGTACGCTGCGACTTAGACGTATTGACATCGACCGACACCGAATTGCCGGTGCCGAAAACGTTATTCTGCGCGAAGCCTGCCGACAAAATGATGCCTTCAGACGTGGAGTAGCCGGCGCCGAGTGAAATGGAGCCTGTCGGACGCTCCTTCACATTCACTTCAAGGTCGACCTGATCGCGCGTGCCCGGCACAGGCTTCGGTTCTGCAGTCACACTCTCGAAGTAGCCGAGACGGTCAATACGGTCGCGCGAGAGCTTGACTTTGTCGCTGTCGAACCAGGCGGATTCGTACTGACGGACTTCACGGCGGATGACTTCGTCATGCGTGCGGTTGTTGCCGGTGATATTCACGCGGCGGACATAAGCGCGGCGTCCCGGATCGATCGTATAAACGATATCGACCGTACGGTCTTCCGCATTGGAAATCGGATTGGCGTTGGCTGACGCAAAGGCATAACCGAGCGTTGAAAGCTTATCGGTCAGCGCGGTGGAAACGTCTTTCACCGCCTGCGCGTTGTAGACCTCACCGGCCTTGAGCGTAACGAGCGCGTTGAGCTGATCATCAAGCCCGAGCAGATCGCCCTGAAGCTTAGCGCTGCGGATTGTGTACTTTTCACCTTCCGTCAGGTTGATCGTAATGTAAACGTTTGACTTATCCGGCGCCACCGACACCTGCACGGAATCGATCTTGAAGTCCAGATAGCCCTGATTCATGTAGAACGAGCGGATGGTTTCAAGGTCGGCGGCGAGTTTTTCGCGCGAGTAGAGGTCGCGCTTGGTGTACCAAGAGAACCAGTTCGGCGTTCCGAGCTGCATCAGGTCGAGCAGATCATCCGAATCGTAAAGGTGGTTGCCGGTAATGCGGATCGAAGCAATGGACGAGGCACTGCCTTCGTCAACATTGACAGTAATGCGCACGCGGTTGCGTTCAAGCGGCGTCACCGTCGTTTTGACAGAAGCTCCGTAATAGCCTCGGGCGAGGTACTGACGGCGCAGTTCCTGATCGGCGCGGGTGAGCGTCGCATTGTCGAAAATGCGGCCTTCGGCAAGCCCCACGTCACGAAGACTCTTTTCGACCGCTTCCTTGTCAAACGCCTTAATGCCGTGCGTTTCAATGGTTGCTACGGCCGGACGCTCCATCACGTGAACAACCACAACATCGCCGTCCTGAGTGAGCGACACATCGCGGAAAAGTCCGGACTGATAAAGGGAACGAATGGCGCGGACACCCTTTTCGGCCGTGTATTCATCACCGGCGCGGAAAGGAAGATGCGAAAAGACCGTACCGGGCTCCGTACGCGTGAGACCCTCGACGCGGATGTCGGAAATCGTGAACGCCGAAGCAGAGCCGGCAAGTACGAATGCGGCGGCAAGCGCGGCCGTCAGGCGGGTAATAGTGGGGAGCTGCAAGACGATTTCTCTCTCAACACTGAATTCTGTATCCGGCCGCTTGGGAGCACGGCTCCCCGGGCGCATCAACGACAAAAGCGTCAGCCGGCAGCGCCCGAAAAAAATTGTTGTAAGGTTAGCACAAGGAACGGACCGTTCGAGCCGCCGCGGCGTGCTGAAAACCTCCGAAACGCTTCTCCGTTTGCGCGGCCCATTCATCCGCCGAGTCGGCCGATATCATTCATAGTCACGTAAACAGCCAGAAGCAGAAGGAGCGCCATGCTGACGGCACCGAGTTTTTCCTTCAGTCCTCTGGCAAGACTCCGTCCCATCAGGCCCTCAATGCCCAAAATGACGAGCTGTCCGCCGTCCAAAGCCGGAATCGGAATAAGGTTCATGAAGCCGATGGCGATCGAAATAAGCGCCACAAATTCCAAAAAGGCGCTGACGCCCGCCGTCAGTGCGCTGCCGGCCATGCCGGCAATGCCGACAGGCCCCGAGAGATTCTCGGTGCTCACCTCACCCTTAGCCATGCCCCCAACGGCCGCCGCTTGGAAACGCGTGAGCCCCACCACCTTGTCAAACGCCGTTTCAAGCGACTGCAGCGGCGTGAGACGAACGGTCACAAACTCAATGCCGGGTCCGAACCGCAGTTCTGCACGGCCGACCGCAGACTGAGTCTTCTCGTCGAGGATACGCTTTGGCACGAGCGAAATCTCAACCGGCGTTCCGGCACGATTGACTGAAAGCTGAACTGTTTTTTCGGGCGACGTTCGGATAGCGGCTGCAAATCCCTGCATGTCGGCGCGGCTGCCGTTGATCTTTTCAACGACGTCGCCCGACTTGAGGCCCGCAGCGGCGGCGGGTCCGTCAGCCTCAACCTTGAGAATCGTGACGCCGCGGCCGGCGAGGAGAAACCCCAGTTTCTGCAGCACAAACCCATTGGTCTTGGCCGCCTCGTCGAGCGACAAACCTGACAAATCAAAGTGCCGCACATAGGATTCGCCTGTCTTTGCCCGCGAGAACGTTACCGGCACATCAGCCTTACCCGTATGCTCGAGAAGCGCGGAATTGAAGTCCATGACGCCCACGATGCGTCGGCCGTCGACCGCCGTCACCAGATCCATCGCGCCCACCCCCTGCGTTTGGGCCTGCGAGGCCGGTGCCGGCTCCACATAAGGCGCAATGTCCCGCACGCCGATAGCACCCGAGGTGGCAAACAGCATGACAGCCAGCACGAAATTCATGAGCGGCCCTGCCGTCACAACGATCGCCTTTTTCCAGCGCGGCCCTGAATCAAACAACACGCCGGTCGGCTCGCGGCCCTGCTCGCGAAGCTCATCAGCCTCTTCAAAGGCCACATACCCGCCGATCGGCAGCAGCGACACGGCAAACTCCGTATCCCAGGCACGCCGACGCCAAAGGACGCGGCCCATGCCGATTGAAAAGCGCTTGACACCGAAGCCGAGCCACTTGGCGGCCAAATAGTGACCGCCCTCGTGAATCATGACCACGATGCCGATGGTGAGAAGAAAGCCCACAAGGCTCAGGAGTACAGAAAGCGTCATTCGGATGGCTGGCTACGACTAAAAAGGAAGTAACAAAAAACTCAGTTAAAGAATTCGGAGACCGACAGTATTTCAGCGGCACGTGTGCGCGCTTCTACATCAATTGCAAAAATTTCTTCAACGGACTGCGGCGCCGGCGCGCTGAAGCGTTCTGTCGTCATTTCAACCAGTTTCATGATGCCCGTGAATGAAATTCTTTCATCAAGAAATGCCGCGACAGCAACTTCATTGGCCGCATTCATCACAATAGAGGATCCGTCGCGGCGGCGAAGTGTTTCTCGGGCAAGTTCCAGGAGCGGAAATGTTTCAAGATCCGGCGCCTCAAAAGTGAGCCTCCCGACACGCGTTAAGTCGAGAGCACCCACGCCGGAACTCACGCGCTGCGGCCACGACAGCGCCGCAGCAATGGGCGTGCGCATGTCCGGGTCGCCTAACTCCGCCATCACCGCTCCATCCTCAAAGGCCACCATCGAGTGGATCACCGATTCCGGATGCACCACAACGTCAATGCGGTCTTCGGGAAAGTCAAAGAGCCACGAGGCTTCAATCACCTCAAGTCCCTTATTCATCAGAGTCGCGCTGTCAACACTGATCTTGCGGCCCATACTCCATTTCGGATGTTTGACCGCCATGGCAGGCGTGATGCCTTCGAGCGTCTTTCGCCCGCGAAACGGGCCGCCCGAAGCGGTGAGAATGATCCTTGCGCGGCTGCGCGCATTGGGGTCAGCTGCCGCAAGGCACTGAAAAACCGCACTGTGTTCGCTGTCAACCGGAAAGAGCTCTGCACCGCACTCGGCAACCGTCTTCATGAGCAGTGCCCCGCCGCAGACCACGCTTTCCTTATTGGCAAGCATCAGCCGTTTGCCCGTACGAGCAGCCGCAAAGGTGGGCGCCACCCCGGCAGCACCCACAATCGCCTGCAGTACGGCATCCGTCTCCGGATCCGCAGCGAGCGCTTCAACGGCATCTGCGCCGGCGAGCGCCTCGACGTCATGGCAGCCCGCCGCATCCAATGCTGCCCGCAGCGCTCCCTGCTTTGCAGGATCAGCGACAGCAGCCTGCTTCGCCTGGGTAGCCCGAACCGCTTCAACGAGTTCAGGAATGCGGCTGCCGCCGGCAACGCTTTTCACACGCCAGCGTTCAGGGTGACGGCGGATGACGTCGACGGCCGAACGGCCAATCGAACCGGTAGCGCCAAGAAGCGAAATGGTCTGCATCGTTTTCTTTTTGTTGTGAGTTTGTGTGGAAGACGTATTTTCCGTCTTCTGCGGAAAGCCGGGTGATTTTAGGGCTGTTTTCGCGTGAGGCGAATGAGTGCAATTTCAGAGGCCGCACCCAAACGAATCGGAAAGCCGTTCCACAGCCCCGTGCCGGGATGCACATACATCAGCGCACCGCTGCGGCGGTAAAAGCCCCGCACGAAGCCGCCGTTGATAATCGCCACAGCCTCATCCATTCCCCAAATCTGCCCGCCGTGAGTGTGTCCCGAGAGCTGGAGCGCAAAAGAGGCTTGGGCGCAGTACTTGGGGAAGAATTTCGGCTGATGTGCCATCAGAATGCGCAGCGCCTCTCTAGATGCCGGAGCCCCGGCAAAGGTTTTTTCCAGATTCGGCATTTCACGCCCGAAACGCGCAGCCATCGGGTCGCAAAGCCCTGCCAAACAGAGTTGGGCAGATTTGCCTTCTGGGTTCTTCACCTCCAGGACGGTATGGGCATTACGCAGAACGCGTATGCCGAGCGCCTCGATTTTGCGCATCCAGGCTTCATAGTCCCCATAGTGCTCATGATTGCCCTCGCATCCCCAGACGCCGTATTCGGCGCGCAGATCCGCAAAGGGCGCCACATCTCTTTCTCGGCGCTCAACGGTTCCGTCAACGAAGTCTCCGGTAATCAGAATCAGTTTGGGGCGCAGTGCATTCACACGCTCCACAACGGCCCGGCTCCAAGGCTCCGTAAGAAGCGCCGAGGCATGAAGGTCGGAAAGCTGGACGAACTCGAAGCCTTCGAGCGCCGGAGGCAGATTCTCAATTTCGGCGGTATGACGACGAACCTCGGGCGCACTGACTCCCTCAGAAACGCCCGCCGCAGCCAAACCCGCAGCTGCCGCAGCAATGCCAAGCGCGGTGCGGCGGTCTTTCTGCACGACGTAATGCATCTTTTCTCCAGACCGTCCGGCCAGTACGCTGAGCAAAATCAGCACTTCGCGCACGGCCGTCAGGCCGCAGAGGAAAAGCAGTACCGCTTCGCCCGAATTGCCCGCAATGAGAAACCAGCGAGGCGCCTCCGGAGAAAGCAGGCCGCCGAAGAAAAAGACGGTGACGGTCGAAAACGATGCGGTTACGACCACAAGCAGCGCCAGAGCAGCTTTGAATCGGCGCGGCAGATCCAGCGGCAGCACGAACCGCCACAGAACCCAAAGGGCCATGATGAGATGAAAGACGGCAAATCGCATGAGTAGCGTCTAGAGGCTTAAGAGTCTGATCAAATAGGAAAATCGAGCCGATTTTAACGGCTCTGGATCCTCCTGAGCCTCCATTCAGGCTCCGCCGAAAGGAGTGAGTCGGCAAACGAATGCAACCGAATACTCGGCTCTGCGGCTTTAAACCGCTTCTTCCTCAAGCCGCTCAAAAAGCGCTTCACCCGCCGTAGCACGGGCCAGTCCTGACTCCAGTCCCTCCACTTCGGGCTCCGGAACGAGGATTTCATAAGATGCATCGAACCGATAGTCCGACGTTACGATTTGTCCTCGAGCCGCTCGAAGGAGATTCTGGAAAATGCCGTCATGGGCCGTATCCATCGAAACTAAACAGCGTATGAGGACTTCTCGAGCCCGGGTCGGCACCTTTTCTAAACCGAGCTGTGCTGAACCCTGATAAGCACGGACCAATCCGCCGGTACCGAGCAAAATGCCGCCGAAGTAGCGCGTTACCACCACCACGACTTCGCCGATGCCGCTATGGAGCACAGCAGTGAGCATCGGCCGGCCGGCCGTCCCCTTGGGTTCGCCGTCGTCACTGGCGCCCACCTGCGCCGTTGAACCGGGTTCGCCGGCATTAAAGGCCCAGCAGTTGTGGGTTGCCTGGCTGTGCTCTTCACGAATCTTTTCAATGAACGCGTGAGCAGCCTCAGGCGACGCCGCACGGCCCACCGTGACGATGAAGCGGGAACGCTTCACCGTCTCCTCTTCGCGAAAGAAGCCTCCGGACGGCAGATCGGGAACGAGATAGCCCTCGGTCATCGGCCGTCAGGTCAGAAAAGAAGAATGGCGAGCATGATCCAGGTCGCCGCAGGAAGCACCGGCAGGCTCGCATCCATGCGGTCGAAGAAGCCGCCGTGGCCCGGCAGCATGTGCGATGAATCCTTGATGCCCGCCAGACGCTTGAGCATCGATTCCCACAGATCACCTGCGATGGAAAGCGCAATCAGACCGGCGAGCACAATCAGTCCCCAGACAAAACCCGCGTGCTCAAAGACGAAGTTTGTGAAGACATTCTTCTGGTCGCAGAACCACCACGTCAGGATGAAGAAAATGATGACGATCACGTAGGCGCCGATTGCACCTTCCCAGGTCTTGTTGGGCGAAATCGCCGGACACATCTTATGCTTGCCCCAGGCGCGGCCGCAGAAATAAGCGCAGATGTCTGCTCCCCACACGATAAGGAAGACTGACAAAACCAATACCCAGCTGCCGGCTTCATAGAGCCAAAGAAGCGACAAATAAGCCGACGGCACAAAGATCACCGCCGTCGTCAGGCAGGTGAGCACGTTCACCTTGAAGCCGTTATAGCGGTGGAAGAGTTCCGCAAAGAAGATCACGCCCCAGGCCACCATCACGCCGCCGTTCACGATGAAGAGGAACCAGTCCATCTTCGGGAGCGCCTGCGCCCAATAGAGCGAAAACTGCGAAATCATTTCGATCGCTGCAATGAGCGCAGCCGGCACTGGACCCAAGTTCCCAATACGGAGCCACTCATAGAGCACCAGCCCGAAGCAGATGGCCATCACCCCGGCAAAAGCCAGCGGACCGGCCCAGATGGCGAACCACAAAATCAGGAGCAGTACAACTGCAGTGGCAACGCGAAGCTTCAGCATGGATGTTCTCTTTGGAGCAGGAGGTGATTATTGTTGTTGGGATCTAAACGACATGCCGGCTGACGTCCGTTCATCAGGACGCAGCACTTCAAAGCCGTTGGCTCGCATTTTAGACTGAGCTTGCCGCATTCTGGCTTAAGAGAAGCCTCCGTGAAGTATCCGGACCTTGCTTGAGGCAGTCTGAGCAGATGAAAAAACCGCTGTCGGCTCAGCCAATCAGACAAACAGATTTGCCTCTGAATAAAGAACCGCCTTGCCGGCAAGTTTGACCCGGTCTCCAACTCTGCGGCAGTAGAGCGTTCCGCCGCGCTTTGAAGCCTGCCGCGCAATCAAATCCGTCTTGCGGAGCTTATCGGCCCACAGCGGCACAATATGACAGTGACCGGAGCCGCATACCGGATCTTCGGCAACATTGAGTTTCGGCGCAAAACTCCGGCTGACGCAGTCATACTGACTGCCGCGCGCGGTGATGTGGGTGAGCAGGCCGTCGAGCCCGAGGAGCAGTTCCGGATTCGGCGCCGCATCGCAGACCTGACGCTCATCGGCCAAAACACAAACCAAATCCCGACCCATCCAAGCCTCAAGCGGCCGAACGCCGAGCGCAGCCGTCATTGCTTCGGTGACAGGAACGGGTGAAAGCGCATAAGCCGGAAAATCCATTTCGAAGCGGTCGCCGGAACGCTTGACGTTCAAACCGCCGCTTTTCGTTTGAAATGAAATTTCGCCGGCATTGGGTTCATAAAAGCGCATCAGCACATAAGCCGTTGCCAGCGTGGCATGCCCGCAGAGATCAATTTCACCGCCCGGCGTGAACCAGCGCAGACCATAAGATCCGGCATTCTTTACGGCAAAGGCTGTTTCCGAAAGGTTGTTTTCGACGGCAATCAGCTGCATCAGCTCGTCCGATAGCCAGGTGTCCAACACGCAGACCGCCGCGGGATTGCCTTCAAATAAATGGTCTGCAAAAGCATCGACAACGTAGCACTTCATCGGGAAACTCCGCCTTCGCAAGCTTGAAATGCGCTTCAGCCGGCTTTTCTCAATTGCTCGCTCGTCATGCCAAAGCGCCGTTCGCGTCCAACATACCACGCCAGAGCATCGTCGAATGCTTCGCCGTCAAAATCCGGCCAGAGCGTATCGGTAAAGTAAAACTCTGCATAAGCCGCCTGCCAAAGAAGGAAGTTGGAGATGCGGCGCTCACCGCCCGTGCGCACGAGCAGATCCACTTCGCCGAGCTCCGCGGCGCAAAGCCTTTTTTCCACGCCCTCCATGGTGAGCTCACCCTCGGCTGCAGCGGCCTGAGCAGCCTGCAGCATGTCCCAGCGGCCGCCGTAATTGGCGGCGATAACGAGCGTCATTTTGCTGCCGGCAGCCGTTGCGGCTTCGGCCGCATCAATGGTTTCATTGAGCGCAGAGCTAAAGCCCGTACGGTCGCCAATTACGCGCAGACGAACGCCGGCCTCTGACAAAGGTTTGCGCCAGCGCTCCAGTCCGAGGGCAAAAAGCTTCATGAGCGCAGTCACTTCCGCAGCCGGCCGACGCCAGTTTTCGCTTGAAAAAGCAAAAACGGTCAAAGTCTTCACCCCGCGCTGCGCAGCAGTTTCAACCACCCGCTCCAGAGCCTCTACACCCTTGCGGTGTCCTTCAACGCGCGGAAGGCAGCGAGACTGCGCCCAGCGGCCGTTGCCGTCCATGATGACGGCAACATGCTTGGGGATGGAAATGTCTTTAGACATGGCGGCGGCCTGAAAGAACGATGGTGCCCGATGCGGCAACGGAAAATTTCGGCATCGAGTCTAGCAAGGTGAAACGCCGTGCAGCGTTCGAAAATGAAAACGAATTTATCTTGTAGACACAAGCATTAATGGGCTGCGGCCTCATTTTTCACAGATTTGAAGAAGCGCACTCCAGACGTACTCCGCAGAATCGATGCAGCCGTGAGCATCTCGGTCTGCGCCCAATAGCGGAGCAGTACCGCTCGCCGCCGTACAAGCATTAAGCAGCACCGGCATCGCAGCCATCAGCACGAATTCGGCGGTTTTTCTCATCATCCGCTCCGAAGCGTTCATTTGTCGCAAAAAAGAAAAGCCGCAAAAAGCGTTAGGCATTGGATCGCCCGCGCTCTGCGGCTTCCCGACAGTCATGACGAACGTTGCTGACTGCGGCGTCCCATACGGCATTAGACCGTCATGATTTCCTTATCTTTCTCGGCGATCACCTTGTCGATTTCAGCCACAAAGCGATCCGTGAGCTTCTGGATTTCGGTTTCATAGCGCCGCTGATCGTCTTCAGAGATTTCCTTATCCTTCTCCAGACGTTCGAGCTGCGTATTGGCGTCACGGCGCAGATTGCGCACAGCCACCTTGGCTTCTTCGCCGAACCCCTTCACTACCTTGGTGAGTTCGCGGCGGCGTTCCTCGGTAAGCGGAGGCAGCGGCACGCGAATCGTGTCGCCCGAAGTGGCCGGGTTAAGACCCAGGTCCGAATCGCGAATCGCTTTTTCGCAAACCTTCACCATGTTCTTTTCCCACGGCTGCACCGTCAGGGTATGCGCATCGCCCACGCCCACCTGAGCAACCTGATTGAGGGGCGTCGGGCAGCCGTAGTAGTCGACGCGAATCTTGTCGAGCAGACCCGTGCTTGCGCGGCCCGTACGGATACGCGTGAAATCGTCGCGAAGCTTCTCAACAGTTACGCCCATCTTATGCTGGGTCTGCTGGATGACATCGGCAGCAGTCATGAATCATTCTCCTGATATCCGCAGCGCCGGCTTGACGTGAACTTCGTCTTCCCGAAGGCGTGACCCCGTCCCGTGAAACCGCGTTGTTCCCCGGCTGAATGGTTCAGGCCGGCGGATGAAAGCGCTGCATTAAATTGAAATCTGGTGCGAACATGGGCCGAAAACATCGTCTCCGGCCCATGTCTTAGCTTAAGGATTGTAGCAAGGCTCTATTACGAATGAACGAGCGTGCCTTCCTTTTCACCGAGGAGCACGCGGCGAAGCGCCCCCTTCTTATTGATGTTGAAGACCTTGATCGGCAGGCCTTGTTCGCGGCAGAGCGCGAAAGCAGTGGCATCCATCACCTTGAGATTGTTCCGCAGCGCCTCGTCGAAGGTGATTTCGTCATACATCGTGGCTGTCGGATCCTTTTTCGGATCAGCCGTATAGATGCCGTCAACCTTGGTGGCCTTGAGAACGATGTCGGCACCCACTTCCGCGCCGCGAAGCGCTGCGGTCGTGTCCGTGGTCATAAAGGGATTGCCCGTGCCGGCGGCGAAAATAACAACGCGGCCGAGACGCAGATGACGCAGCGCCTTGCCGCGGATATAGGGTTCGGCGACCTGTTCAATATTGAGCGCTGACTGCACACGAGCTTCAATGCCGTTGTTGCGGCAGCAGTCCTGCAGCGCCATGGCGTTCATCACAGTTGCGAGCATGCCCATGTAGTCGCCCGTGGCGCGGTCCATACCGGTAGCGCCGAGTGCGACGCCGCGGAAGATGTTGCCGCCGCCCACCACGATGCCTACCTGTACGCCGAGGTCCAGCGCCGTACGGAGCTCTTCAATCATGTGCTGCAGCACTGCGCGGTTGATGCCGAAGCTGTCCTCGCCCATCAGGGCTTCACCTGAAAGCTTCAGCAGAATGCGCTTGTAGCAGGGCTTGGCCTGTACGTCCATTTGTTGTTCTCCTCACACCTTCACATTAACCCGCAGAGCATGCTCTGCAGACATTGGGCGAAATTATACGCGGTGAGGAGGTTTACCTATATGTCTTTTTAGGCCAAGCAGCAAAACGCCGTCGACAAAACGAACAAAAGCCGCCCATTGCTGGACGGCCTTTGTTTGGCGGAGCCTCTTCGCTCACTCATAGATTCAAAGAAGGCTGTTTTGGCGTCATCCTCCACGCCCGTGCATGCGGTGAGAAAAGACTTTCAGCCATCCCTTAGAGCCGTAAGGAGCTGCGCGAGGCGATTCCCTCTTTAGCGTTTAAAGACCCTTCCCAAACCGCTCTCGAGCGCGGTTCATCAGGCCTTCGCCAATCGCTGCGCGGGAATCGATATCCGTTTCTATAAAGCGCAAGCCCGATTAGGCCTTGGCAGCGGCAGCCTGCTGGGCAGCCACTTCAGCGGCGAAGTCGTCAACACGCTTTTCGATGCCTTCGCCCACGACGTAGAGAACGTAGGAGGCGATCTTGGCATCGGCAGCCTTCAGGAGGTCAGCCACAGACTTCTTGTCGTCCTTAACGAACGGCTGGTTGACGAGCGTGACTTCCTTGAGGAACTTCTTGACGGAGCCTTCGGCGATGCGTTCGAGCATGGCTTCGGGCTTGCCGGCTTCGCGGGCCTTTTCGATGGCGATGCGGCGTTCGGAGTCGATCAGGGCGTGATCGATGCCGGTTTCGTCGATAGCCTTCGGCTTGGTGGCGGCGATGTGCATGGCGATGTCGTGGGCGAGCTCTTCGTTGCCGCCGACCATGTCGACGAGAACGCCGATACGGGAGCCATGGACATACTGTTCAATGAAGCCCTGAGCTTCGACGCGGGCGAAGCGGCGGAACGTCATGTTTTCGCCGATCTTGCCGACGAGAGCCTTGCGGACGCCTTCAACCGTGGTTTCACCGAGCGGGAGCTCGAGGAGCGCAGCGACGTCGGCCGGGTTCTTTTCGGCGACGAGCTTGACGGCTTCGCGAGCCATCTGCAGGAACTCGGGGTTCTTCGCAACGAAGTCCGTTTCGGAGTTCACTTCGAGGATCGCACCGAGCTTCTTGTCGTCGGAGACGTAGACCACCACGACGCCTTCGGCCGTCACGCGGCTGGCAGCCTTCGTGGCTTTGTTGCCGAGCTTGACGCGCAGGATTTCTTCAGCCTTGGCCATGTCGCCATCGGCTTCCGTAAGCGCCTTCTTGCACTCCATCATCGGGGCGTCGGTCTTGAGACGCAATTCCTTCACCTGGGCGGCGGAAATAGCAGCCATGTTCTGTTACTCCAAAATTGAGAACGAAAAAAATCGAAAGAATTCTAAGAAAAAAGGGAGCTCTTGTGCGAGCTCCCTTTCTCATGTCGGAGTGTTCTGCGGCGCATCGAACCCACTAACGGTCTTCAGCGTCCGCTGCACTCCTCTTTGAAGCTCGCGGCGGAATTATTCCGCGGCAGGGGCTTCGGCCGGAGCGGCCTCAACAACCTCGACGAACTCTTCGTCAGCGGCCTTTTCGCCTTCGGCGGCGACGGCGCTGTCAGCGCGGCCGGCGATCACGGCGTCGGCAATGCCGGCGGCGTAGATCTGGACGGCCTTCGAGGCGTCGTCGTTGCCCGGGATGACGTAGTCGATGCCGTCGGGGGAGCCGTTCGTATCGACAACACCGATCACGGGAATGCCGAGCTTGTTGGCTTCCTGAACGGCGATCTTGTGGTAGCCCACGTCAACGATGAAGAGGGCGTCGGGAAGACCATTGAGATCCTTGATGCCGCCGATCGACTTGTTGAGCTTTTCAACGTGACGCTGGAAGTCAAGCGCTTCCTTCTTCGTGAGCTTGGCGGCGGTGCCGTCTTCGAGCTGCTCTTCCATGTCCTTGAGGCGCTTGATCGTGCCGCGAACCGTCTTGAAGTTCGTGAGCGTGCCGCCCAGCCAGCGCTGGTCAACCCAGCAGCAGCCGGCGCGCTGCGCTTCCTGAGCAACGATTTCACGTCCGCCGCGCTTCGTGTCAACGAAGAGGATGCGGCCGCCCTGGCTCGCGAGCTGACGAGCGAACTTAACCGCTTCGTCGAACATCACGACGGTCTTTTCAAGATTGATGATATGAATCTTGTTGCGGGAGCCGAAGATGTACTGGGCCATCTTCGGGTTCCAGAAACGAGTCTGATGGCCGAAGTGGCAACCCGCTTCGAGCATTTCACGCATGCTGACCATTTGAATTTTCTCCAAGGTTTGTCAGTCTGACACGACCTGCAGGAACCGCTTCTTCTAGTGATGAATGAACGGCACCTCGGGCGCAGGCCGCGCGCAATGTACATACCCGGGCCGACCAAGGCTTCCGGGCGCTTATGGAAATGTTCCGGCCCGAAGCAGATCACCTCGAGCCGAATCAAGCGCGCAATTTTACGGGCGCAGTTACAGGAATTCAAGCCGTTTATCGACTTTTTTCATTCCGAGCCTTTATTCCAAGGGCTTGGCGCTCTTCACATCGAGCTTGGTGCTGTTCCAATCACGGTCAACCTTGGCGCGGATCTCCATGAGCTTGCCGCGATGAACCATTGACCAGTTGCGGTCGTGATCGAGTTCGGCGGTAATGACGCCGCCCGCCTCGTCCTGGAACTCATACTTGTCACTCTTGATGTGGCTCGTAAAGCGTCCGCGAAGGATGACGTACTCATCATCAGCGCCGTTCTTGATCACATTCTCAACCGTGGTCGGCGTCGTGGGACCGAAGCCCTGCGGGGCCTTATCCTGCGAAGTCTGCGCAGCGGCGGGAGCATCAAAACCCTGGGGCGCGGCGCCCGAGGCGGCCTGTGCGGCGAGCGGGAGAGCAGCAGCAAGCGATAGTGCGAAGAGAGCAGTACGGATATTCATGGTGAAACCTCTCTATGAACAATATGTGTCGCAGGAGTGTTCGAGCCGCCGGGGAAAAAGCAGCTGCAAACATTTTTCCTATCTGGTTGAGCTTTAGTTTAGAAAGCCTCAATTAGGATGTGCTGAGGCATAGATGAGCTGCTCCTTAGTTTTGCCGAAAAAAATCTCAAGCGCAGTAAAATCGCGAACATTGACGCTGCGGCGGCAGGCTTTAGTCTCCTGCGGCAGCGCTGATCAACATAAATCATTAAGCGTCCGCCTCTCTCAGATAAAGAGCCGCGGACTGCCGACACATTCATTTTCTCCGCAGCCCATACGGCAGCTTCAATCGTTTGCCGCCTGATGCCGGAGTTTGCTTTCCAATCATGTCCATTTCCATTAAAACGCCCGAAGACATTGCCGGTCTGCGGATTGCCGGCCGCCTTGCCGCCGAACTTCTCGACTACCTCACGCCTTTCGTCAAACCCGGCGTTTCCACGGGCGAACTCGATCGTCTTGCTTACGACTACACCGTCAACGTTCAGGGCTGCATTCCCGCTTGTCTCGGCTACTGCCCTCCGGGCATGACGCCCTACCCCGCCACCTCCTGCATTTCGATCAATCACGTGGTTTGCCACGGGATCCCGAGCGACAAAAAGATTCTCAAGGCGGGCGACATTGTCAACATCGACGTCACCAGCATCAAGAACGGCTACCACGGCGACACTTCGCGCATGTTCGTGGTCGGCAAACCCACCATCGCCGGCAAGCGTCTGGTTGATCTGGCCTTCGGCACCATGTGGGCCGGCATCGACGCCGTCCGTCCGGGCGGGTGCTTCAATGACATCGGCCGTGCCTGCCAGGCTTACGCCGACGCCAACGGCATCTCAGTTGTGCGCGACTACGGCGGTCACGGCATCGGCAAGGGCTTCCATGAAGAACCCCACGTCAACCATTTCCCCGTCAACCATCCGACGCCCAAGTTTGAACCGGGCATGGTCTTCACGGTTGAACCCATGGTGAACGCCGGCCGCTACGGCGTCACGATGCTCAATGACGGCTGGACGGTTGTCACCAAGGATCACTCGCTTTCCGCACAGTGGGAGCATATGGTGCTGGTGACTGAAACGGGCTACGACGTGCTTACGGTGAGCAAAGGCACGCTGCCGCCTCCAGCCTTTGTGAAGGGCTGGCATCTCCCGGAAAACCTCTAAACGAACTCAGCGGTCTGCCGCATTCCGCCAGATCCTGATCAAGGCGGCTCGTCAGCGCATGAAGCGCGGCGGCCGCCTTTTTCTTATCCTTTAGGCATCCAACCGCTTCTCACCGATCCTGCCCTTATGCCCTACGAACTGCCTTCCGATGCTGTTGCCGGCGTCGTGCGCACTTTTCAAGCCGCCCGAGAGCGTCTTGCCCAAGCGTGGCGCGAGCATCGCTCCACGGACGACTATCTGAGGAGTCACTCCGCCCTGCTCGACGCTGCGGTGAAGTCTCTTGCGGAACTCGCTGAGCTGCCGACAGACCGTTTAGCCATCGAAGCAGTGGGCGGATTCGGACGACGAGAGCTCTTTCCCTATTCCGATATTGATCTGCTGGTGCTCCTTGAAGATGAAGCTGGCGAAGATCCGATACTCGCAGAACATCTCTCGGCCTTTCTTTCCGCTCTGTGGGAGCTCGGACTCACGGTGGGCGCAGCGGTCCGAACCCGCACCGAATTCACTGTCGAAGCCGGCAAAGACGTCTCCATTGCCACAACCTATCTCGAATCGCGGCTCCTGCTTGGCAGCGCCCGCCTGTATTACGACGCCAAAGACGACTTCTTCGCGGCGCTCGACGCCCGAGCGTTCTTTCGCGACAAAATGCTCGAACTGAAGCGCCGGCATCAGAAATTCGACGATACGCCCTATGCGCTCGAACCCAATTTGAAGGAATCTCCGGGCGGCCTTCGCGATCTGCAGGTCTTTCTCTGGTGCGCTCGAGCCGCCGGTTTAGCCGACAGCGTGGAGGCGATGCACCGCGCGGATCTCATTACCGAGCGCGAAATGCACACCATCCGGCAGTGCTACGAATTCCTGAAAACGATCCGCATCGAACTTCATCTGCTTGCCAAACGCGATGAAGACCGGCTTCTCTTCGATGTTCAGGAGGAATTAGCGAGCCGCCTCGGCTACCGGGCAACCGGGCTCATGCGGGCCTCCGAAGCGCTGATGAAGCGCTACTACTGGCACGCCAAATCCGTCGTGCAGATGTCGATTATTCAGCTGCAGACCATTTCCGACCGCCTGTTCGGCGGCTCATCAAGAGCCACGCCGCTGCGGCTTGAATCCGCCTTTCTGGCTCGCGGCGACGAAATGGACATTGTGGCCGAGAATATCTACGAAACGGATCCCAATGCCATTTTGCGCACCTTTCTGGTGTTTGCTACGCACCCCGAACTCACGCGGTTTTCAACGCGGCTCCTTCGCGCGCTTTGGCATGCTGCTCCTGAAATCGGCCCCGCCTACCGCGACAACCTGCGAAACCAAACAACCTTTCTCGAGATTCTGAAGCTCGAAAAAGGCGCGGATGACGCCCTCGTGATGATGAATGCCTGGGCCATTCTCGGGCGCATGCTGCCGGCCTGGCGTCACGTGGTCGGACAGATGCAGCACGACCTTTATCACATCTATACGGTCGACCAACATTCGCTGCTCGTGGTCAAAAACCTCTGCCGCCTGCGCCGCAGCGAGCACGCTCATGAATATCCGCTCTGCACCGAGCTCATGACGGCGCTGCCGAATTCGTGGCGGCTGATCGTCGCGGGCCTTTTCCATGACATCGGCAAGGGATTGGGCGGCGGTCATGAAGTGATCGGCGCAGAAAAGTCGGATGCATTCTGCAAGCGTTTCGGGCTTTCCGAGCCCGACCGAGAATTCATCCACTTTCTCGTGCTCAAACACCTCGTCATGAGCCGAGTGGCGCAAAAGGAAGATATTTCGGACCCGAGTGTGGTTGAACGCTTCGTTGAACTCGTCGGCACCAAAGAGCGCCTCGATGCCCTTTACCTCCTCACCACCGCCGACATTCGGGCAACCTCCCCCAAGGTCTGGACGCCCTGGAAAGCCGGTCTCTTGGAGACCCTCTACAAGTCGGCCGTTGAGCGGCTCAACGGCTCCGAAGCCGAGAAGTCCGTCACGAGCATTATCGACGACCGCCGTGCGCGGGCTGCGGCCCTCGTGCACGGCGTCACGGACGCTACGCGCGAAAAGTTCTGGAAAGAACTCAACCTCGTCTACTTCATGCGCCATTCGGCCGAAGAAATCGCCTGGCATGCCGAGATGCTCGCCGAACGTGCGGACAGCCCCGATCCCGTCGTCAGAGTCAAACGCGGCACGGCCGAAGGCAGCCTCATCGTGCTGCTCTATCTGCCCGACACGAAGGGACTTTTCCTGCGGGCAGTCGCCTTTCTCGGCAAATCGGGCCTCTCCGTGGTCGATGCGCGCATTCACACTACCTCTCACGGCTGGGCGCTCGACACCTTTGTGGCTAACGACGCCTTCGGGAAGTTCGCTTCGAGCGACAGTCTGAGAAAGCTCGAACGGGACTTCGCTGCCGCCCTGACCAACGGGAAGCCCTTGCCGCCGGCGCCGAAATGTCGGCTTTCCCGCCGTTCGCGGCACTTTCCCACCCGTCCTTCGGTGCAAATTCAGCCCGACGAATCCGGCCAAGCTTTCATCCTCAATATCGTCGCCACCGACCGTTTGGGACTGCTTTATGCCATCTCCAAAGTCCTTGCCAAGTACGGCGTGAATCTGCAGACCGCCAAGCTCGCTACGCTCGGCGAACGCGCCGAAGACGTCTTTCTCATTGACGGTGAAGCGCTGCACGACGACGCCACGCTGCTCCAACTGGAAGCGGAGTTAATCGAAGCCCTCCTGCCCAAGTCGAACTAAGGCAATCCATCAGCGCCCTCGCAAAATAGGAAAAGGTCCGCCGCCCGATTGAGCACGTCGGGCGCGGACCTTTCAAAAAAAACGGAAGACGCGTGTTCTGCTTTAGAAGACGATCTTCGAGATGCACCAGCCGATCAGCGTGCCGCTTACGACGAAGACGACGCCTGGACGCAGATAAGAGTGGTTGATGACCAGTGTGCCGAGGCGAGTGGTCCCCGTACGGTCAAAGGCCGTACAGCCGATCTGCGCCCCTCCCGGAATGAGGAAGTCGCCGTAGCAGCAGGCCCATGTGCCGATCAGGAATTCCGGCGGGAGTCCAAACTTCAGCCCCAGCGGCATCATGATCGTCGTCGATACTGTCGGCGAAAAGATCACGCTCGAAGCGAGGAATGCAGCAACGCAGAAAACGAAAGGAGCGCTCTGAGCAATGCCCGAGAAGACATCAGCGAGCAGCTTCGTGTGCAGATCAAAGAACGTCCCCGTACACCAGGCAATACCGAAGACGCCGACAACGCCGATCAGACCCGAGCGGAAGACCGAACCGGAAGCAAACTTTTCTGGCGGCACGCGGCAAAGCATGATGATGAAGAAAGCCGTAGCCAGCATCACCATCTGAATGAGCGACGGGATCGAAAGCTGTGAAACCTTGCCGGCGGCTTCCCATGCCGGGCGAAGACCCGGAATGGAACCCACGCAGATCGAAACAAGGATGCCGATGAGGAAAATGGCCACTGCCCGGCGGGCGAAGGGCTTCTCTTCGAACTTCTTTTCGCCTTCGGTTACCCCAGCGAGCCACTGGTAGTCACCGTTGGCCAGACGACGCTTGAATTCAGGATCATCCTCGAGTTCAGCGCCGCGCCAGAAAACGGAAAGTGCCGTCACACAGATCGTAAGGAGGAAGGTTGGGACGGTCACCGCCAGAATCTGCCAGAAGGCCACGCCTTGGGTCGCCATGATGCCCACCATAGCGGCCATGGCCGCGGACATGGGCGAAGCCATCACGCCGATGCCCGCGCAGATCACTGAGGCCGACACAGCACGTTCAGGACGAACCTTGGCCGAGGCAGCCACTTCGGCCACCACCGGATAGACGGCGAAGGCCACATAGGCCGTTCCCACCAGCATCACGAAAAAGGAGCAGACGAAGGGGCCGGCGAACGTAATGGCTCGCGGCCACTTGCGAAGGAGCTTCTCGGCCCATCGCACCAGCAGATCCAGACCGCCCGAACCCTGCAGAACAGACGTGCAGGCAATCACTGCCGTAATAATGAGCAGGACGCTGGTCGGAGGAGACCCCGGCTGAATGCCCATGCCCAAAACAAGAATACAGACGCCGAGACCGCCTGCTGCGCCGAGGCCGACGCCGCCCAAGCGGCCGCCTACGGCCACACAGACAAGCACGACGGCCAGCTGAAGCCAAATAGAGAGATCCATTTCCATGATGCTTTTGATAATTGGTGGTATTTGTGCGAGCTAAAGGTGCCGGAAACTGCCTCTGCGGCAGGCTTTCGGCACCTTTAGCGGCGGTAATTTTAGAAGATCTCAATGGGGAAGAACTAGTCCTACCACCGCTTTTGCAGTACCTAGAGCATGCAGTAGATGGCATAGCCGGCAGCCACGCCCGTGATCACATGCACGCATCCCGGCAGGAGATAGGAGTGGTTGAGCACCCAGCTGCCCAAATGCGTCGTGCCCGTACGGTCGAACGAACAGCAGCCGATCTGTGCGCCGCCCGGAATGAGGAAATCTCCGCACGTTGCCGGATAAAGCGCCACCAAAAGGAGCGGCGGGATGCCGATGGCTGCGCCGAGCGGCATGAGCGCCACCACGGTTGCCGACGGGCTGAGAATCACCGCTGAGAAGAAAAAGAGCACAAGTCCGAAGAGGAGCGGCGTCGATTCAGCCATGGTCTTAAAGAGCGACACAAACTGGTCGTGATAGCCGTCAAAGAACGTCCCTGTCAGCCAGGAGATGCCGAAAACACCTACAACGCCGATGAGGCCGGCGCGGAAAACCGAGCCGTCGGCGAATTTGTGCGGCGGAATCTTACAGGCCACGATGATGAAGAGGCCGCAGGCGAGCATCACCATCTGAATAAGCGACGGGATCGGCAGCGTGCTGGTGCGGCCGTCAGGCGTCGTCCATGTCGGCAAAAGCCCTTTGAAAAAGCCCAGGAGCAGCACAACCGCCACACCCATCGCGAAAATGGCGACCGAGAGACGCACCTTATTGAGGCCCGATGATTTCGCATTTTTGTCGTCCGTGCGCGAGAGAACTAGATCCTCAAAGTCGCCCTCGGCAACGCGGCGCTTGAATTCGGGATCATCTTCGAGCTCCGTGCCGCGCCAATAAACCGAAAGGCAGGTTGCAGCAGTGGCAATGATGAAGGCCGGCACCGAAATCATCAGGATGTCAAGAAGCGACACGTTGTAGGGCGAAAGCGACGCCACCAGCGCTGCAGTTGCGGCGCTCATCGGCGAAGCCACCACGGCAATGCCCGCAGAGATAACCGAAGCCGCAATCGGACGCTCGGGACGCACGCGGGCCTGAGTGGCCACTTCTGCCACCACCGGGTAGACCGCAAAAGCCACGTAGGCCGTCCCCACAAAGATCACGAAGAAGGAACAGACAAAAGGCGCGACGAACGTAATGGCTTTGGGCCACCGCCGCAGCATCCGCTCGGCAATCTTCACCATCCAGTCCAGACCGCCGGCCCCCTGCAGAATCGATGTGCAGGCGATGACGGCCACAATAATGAGAATGGTTGAAACGGGCGGAGAACTCGGCTTGAGGCCGAAGAAAAGCACCAGAATGCAGACGCCGAGGCCGCCGGCGGCGCCGAGACCAACGCCGCCGTATCGGCCGCCGAGGCCGATGCAGAAGGCAACAGTGAAAAGCTGCAGCCAAAAATTAAGATCGGTTTCCATGATGTATCTCCAGACTTTTCGAGACGAAAAAGTCCTGCCGGGCTGCAGCATCTGCAGCCCAGATCAATGCTGAAAGCTCAAAGAAAGACGGGTGCGGCCGACGACGCTGTGAGGAAGACGTACGACCGCACCCAAGAGGGAGGGAATGGAGCCGCCCAAAAGGCGGGGCTCATTAAGCCTGGAGGGCTTTGGCTTCCTCAGAGAGAACCTTATCGGCGTGTTCGAGCTGCTCACGGACGCGTTCGGGCGCCGTGCCGCCGAATGACCGGCGTGCTTTCACACAGGTTTCGAGCGAGATTTCCTCACGGATATCCTCCTCAATCTTGTCGGAGAACTGACGGTATTCGTCCATAGTGAAGTCGTCGAGGCGCTTGTTGTGCTTGATGGCGTAGTTCACCATCGACCCCACGATGTGGTGCGCTTCACGGAAGGGGATGCCTTTCTTGGCGAGGTAGTCAGCAAGGTCCGTCGCATTGGCATAGCCCATGTCCGCTGCGCGGCGCGTCCGCTCTGCGTTCACTTTCATCTTGGCGATCATCGGCGTCACGATGGCGAGACTGTCGAGCAGCGTGTCGATCGAATCAAAAACCTGTTCCTTGTCTTCGGACAAGTCTGTGTTGTAGGCGAGCGGAATGCCCTTCATGATGGTGAGCATCGCCATGAGATTGCCGTACATGCGGCCGGTCTTGCCGCGAATCTTTTCGGCAATGTCCGGATTCTTCTTCTGCGGCATGATGGAGGAACCCGTGCAGAAGTCGTCGGAGAGTTCAATAAATTTGAATTCCTGCGACGAGAATGTGACGAGCTCTTCGCACAGGCGGCTCAGGTGCATGTAGCACATTGCCGCTGCGGCATTGAATTCGACCATGTGGTCACGATCGGAAACGCTGTCGATCGAATTTTCGGTCGGCCCATCAAAGCCGAGCGCTTTGGCCGTAAAGTCGCGGTCAATCGGGAAATCCGTGCCGGCGAGCGCCGCAGATCCCAAGGGACAGCGTCCCATGCGCTTATAGAGGTCGCCAAAACGCGTGAAATCGCGCTCAAGCATCCAGAAGAACGCCATCATCCAGTGTGCGAAGAGAATCGGTTGGCCCGTCTGCATGTGCGTGAAGCCCGGCATGATCACATCGGCATTGGCGCGCGCCACCGCGACACACTCTGCCTGCAGTCCGCGGATGGCCTCCTGGACCTCGCGGATCACATGACGCAGATACATCTTCGTAGAGGTCGTCGTCTGGTCATTGCGGCTGCGGCCGGTGTGGAGCCGCCCGCCCGCTGGTCCGACGATTTCGGTCATGCGCTTTTCAATCGCCATATGGATGTCTTCGTCCTTGACGGTGAAGACAAACTTGCCCGAGCGGATTTCTTCGGCAACTTGGTCAAGCCCTCGGCAGATGGCCTGCGCATCCGCTTCGGAAATAATGCCCTGACGCGCAAGCATCGCGGCATGCGTTTGCGAATCCTTGATGTCAAACGGGCACACACGCTGCTCGAACGGAATCGTCGCATTGAACTTTTCAACCAGTTCGTTGGCCGGCAGGTCAAAACGACCGCTGCGGCTCTTGCTCTCTTGGCTGCTCATGAATCTCTCTCCATTTTGGTGGTGGTTTCATTGATGTCGTCATCGACAACATCATCGTCATGAGCGACATTTTCTATATATTGTCGACAATATAAAAGATAATGTTGTCATAATATTGATGAGGCTCAAAGCTGACTGTCTCGCCTTTACGCTGCTCAGAGAGCAACAAAGGGCTTCATTTCGGCTTAGGATTCAATTCACAGCTCGCACCATCCAAAGGAACCACCATGAGTCAGGAAAAACTCATTCCCGCTGATCAAACCAAATGCGCCGAATTGGCGCGCTTCGTCGTTCGTACCACCTTTGACGATCTTCCTGAAGCCATCGCGCAAAAGGCCGTCCGCCACATCCTCGATTCCATCGGAGCCGGCACGGCCGGCGCCATTGCACCGGAAACGACGATCCTCACGCAGACGCTTCATGCCGCTGGGGAAGGCAGCGGCGCCGCTCCGCTTTGGGGACGCGGCGAAAAAATGACCCCGCTCAATGCCGCCCTCGTCAACGGCACTGCCTCTCATGCTTTTGAACTTGACGACACAGGCGGATGTGACCATTCCGGCGCAGTGGTTGTACCGGCAGCCGTCGCTGCACTCGAACTTGCCGGGCGCCCTGTTTCCGGCAAAGAATTCATTACCGCCGTGGTGCTCGGCTACGACATCGCCCGCAGAGCGCTCGAAGCCTGCGGCGCTTACGAACCCCACAACGGTGCGGGTTTTCATTCCACGGGTACCTGCGGCCCCTTCGGGGCAGCTGCGGCCGCGGCCAAGATTCTCGGACTGAATGCGCTCCAGACGCGTCACGCGCTCGGCATTGCCAGCGCCTACTCAGGCGGCCTCTGGGCCTGCGTTCATGACGGCGCTCAGAATAAGCGCCTGCATGCGGGCCATGCCGCTCAGGGCGGTCTCATGAGCGCGCTGCTGGCTCGTCAGGGCTTCACGGGGCCGGCTCAAACCTTCGAAGAGGTCTGGGGCGGCTTCAACCACTCCTACGCTCCGACGTCATCGGATCCGGACGCCTGGCTGCGTGACTTAGGCAAAAACTGGAAACTCGCCCGAGTGTCCATCAAGCCGCACGCCTCCTGCCGCTCGACCCATTCTTCGATCGATGCCGTCGACAATCTCATGGCCAAATATGGCTTCAAGGCTGACGAGATTGCTGAAATTCTCATCATCATCAACCCGTTCGTCTACGGCATGTGCGGAGGCACGGCCATTCATCCGATGAATGCCGCGCAGCTCTCGATCCCCTACAGCGTGGCCGCCGATCTGGTTTTCGGCTCGGCCAGTCTTGCCTCCTTCACGCGCGAAAAGCGTGAAGATCCCTGCATTGCTGAAACGATGGCGAAGATCCGATTCGAAGTCGACAAGCGTCAAAAGGACGACGACGAACCGATCGTTCAAGTCACCTTGAAGGACGGGCGAGCGTTTGAAACGCGCGTTCCCATGCCGCTTGGCAGTCCTGTTAATCCCGTCACGGACGAGGCACTCCTTAAAAAGTTCCGCTCGGTGGTCGGCATGGTGCTCTCGCCCGCAGATGTCGACGCACTGGCCGAACGCCTGCTGAGCCTTATTGAGGTGACCGATGTCCGCGCTGAAGTGGCGGAAATTTTGGGACGCACGCCTGCGCACAGGGAAGTGTTCCGCGCCTAACGTGCGCCATTAAAAGCTCTCGGCCGGCAGATAGCCATTCGCCGGCCGATGGGCCGCACCGCGGCAAAACGCGCGGCTCTATGCTTTTTTATCCATCGAGCCTGCCGCTGCTTCGCCGCGCCTCAGGTCGTCAGCGGCACCGGCTACTTCCAGCTGAATCACGGTATTGAGCGCCTCGCAGGCCTCGTCCATGCTGCCCTGTTTAATGGCGTCCAGAAGACGCCGGTCTCCGGTAATTAAATCCGAAAGATAATCCGACGGCAGGCTTTCCCCTGTTTCCCGCAAAAGCCGCAGGCATTCCGTAAGCAGTGACTCGGCAAAGACCTGCAGCACGCGGTTGCCGCAGCCCGAAATCAATTCGAGGCGAAAAGACTGGTGAATTTCAATCACCGCGGCGCCCGAGATCATCACGCGTTCGAGCTGACCGACCTTCTCCGTCAGGCGGCCGGCCGTCATCGGCGTGAGTCGTTTGACGGCGAGCTCGAGCACGGCATGTTCGATGAGCATGCGGGCTTCAAGATCTTCCATAGCGTTGAAGCCGCTCACAGTCAGCTGAGAGCCGATGTTTTTGGAAAGCTTCTCGGGCTCAGGATCAAGCACGGTGAGTCCGCGTTTCTGCGCACGGTGGATGATCCCCATCCGCGTGAGAATGTCGAGCACCCGACGCACGCGGTAGCGGGAAACGTTGAACCGTTCGGCGAGCTTCATTTCCGTATCCATCTTGCCGCCTTCCTGTGCCTGATGGATCAGGTGGTTGTGAATGTCGCGAAAGAGGCTTTCCTCGTCCATGAAGCGTCCAGAAGGAATGTCGGCCGCAGCACTAGCCGCTTATTGACAGACCGATAAAAAGAAGGGGCAAGCGTTCCGTTGTCGCCAGCATCGTTAGTTAAGCATGAAAACTTATCGCGCCAGCACATGCCCGTCAAGCGCAGCTGATCCCGGATGCACGCACCGTACCTGATTTTGCAGCATCCGAGTCCCTCGAATCATACGTTTTTAGAATGACGATGCAAGGCCATGTTAGGCCGATATATCAAGCTCAAGCCTCATAATGCAGCCGACAGCTAAAGGCTGAAAGAACACAATCTAAAAAATTGCTTAACCAATAACCTACAAGCTACAAAGAAATTAAAACCAGAGAGGCATAACTGTAGGGGTCAAGATTTGTCCGCTCAGAGGGCAACTTACCTGACCGTTGACAAGCGTATTGATGCGACGAACTACTTTTTTGTTCTTCTGCTGCCATTGCAAATAATCTTCCCAACCCTTGGAATACCCTAACCAGCAACATGGTTAAAAATCCAAAAGCTGATGTTGTTCAATGTTTTTCCCGGCCTTGGCTTCGGCGATGGCGCGCTCCAAATACCGAAGATTTGCTTCATTAAAAAAAAGGATCGATCGTAGGACGGAACGGCAGCCCTTTGTCAACCGTTAACTGGTGAAGAAACAGCCTTACCAAAACGAGCCGTAAAGCCCCGTCATTCATGACGGGGATATAAGGCGACGCGCGCAAGTGCAAACGGACTCAATCAGGCCGATTCTGGCTTTCGATATAGGCCTTGAGCTTTTCGAGCGGGGCTCCACCGCAGCTCGCCGCGAAGTAGGACGGCGACCACAGCTTCCCCTTGCAGCAGGAAGTTTCAAGTTCGGGGAACCTGTTCCTTAATATCCGGCTCGTCACGCCCTTAAGGCTGTTGACGAGGGAGGATATGGACACCTTCGGCGGGTAGCTCACCAAGAGGTGAACATGATTGCGCTCTCCGTTGAACTCCCGCAGACTGGCCCCGAAATCGCCGCACACCTTCTCGGCGGACGCCCTTATGGTCATCAGGTGCTCATCCGTGAAGATGGAGCGGCGGTATTTCGTCAGAAAGACCAAATGAACATTGAGTGCGAAAATACAGTGTCTTCCACGTCGCAGATCCGGTGTCATGATGCAAACCAAAGTAAAATAAAGCACATGATCCGACATAAATCCTTCATTTTCAAGCTCAAGCCCGATGGCGCGACTCGCCGCAGTCTTGCCAAAGCCTGCGGCTGCGTGCGCTTCGTCTACAACAAGGGGCTGGACTGGAATAAGGAGCAGCGTGAAAAGGATCAGACTTTCAGGGTGAGCTATCCGAAACTCTGCGCCCTTCTGCCGGAATGGAAGGAGAAGTTCCCTTGGCTCGGCGAGTGCCACAGTCAGGTGCTTCAACAGGGCATGAAGGACCTCATGACGGCAATGGTCAACTTCTTTGAGGGACGCTCCCAGTTCCCGCGCTTCCACAAGAAGTTCAAGGATGAAGACTC
>NZ_QNRV01000026.1 GCF_003315195.1 Sutterella wadsworthensis
GAAGCCGCTTTTTGGAGAATTTTCCATCTTTATGCTCTGCACATTATGGTTATAGAGCATGTTAACACAAAAACGAAAGCCCGTGGCCTATTTTTTCAAATAAGATCACGGGCTTGATAAAGATATTGACGGAACTGCCCTTGTTTTAGTGAGCAGGCATCCCGTAGTTCAAGTTTGACCGGTTCACGTCGGCGCAGAGGGCATTGCAGCTGCTGCCGACTATGAACCCGCGGCGCTGATTATTCCTCAGTCTGCTTTGCTTCACCCTTCACAAAATCGGGGCGCTGCACTTCAACACCGAGCGAATGTTCGAGTGCATCGAGGTACCCGCGGCGATCGGATTCACCATAAACGGAGGAAAGTTCACGGGTGATGCCGGCGAGGTCCTCGGGCTTAGCTTCATGCTTCTTGGCTTCCTTCACGTAAATGACAACGTAGGAGCCGTCAGCGAGCACAGCATTGGTGTAGCTCGGAAGCTTCGCCGTCGGGAGTGCAAGGGCAGCATTCACCACAGTCACTTCCTGATTCTGCGGCGCGCGGCGCGAAATCCACATCTCGTCGCCGAAGCCGTCAACACTCTTAGCCTGCTGCACCGAAGCGAGCTTGGCCTGACCGGCTTCAATCGCCATGGCACCAGCCTTTTGACGCTTGAGCGCATCGGTAATGAGCCCCTTCACTTCGTCGAGCGGGCGTTCAGCTTCCGGGAAGTATTCCACGACACGAGCAGAAACCAAACGATTTCCCGAAACCTCAATCGCGCTCGTATTGCGCTTTTCCTTCAAGGCTTCTGTGCCGAACAGCGATTCAGCCACATGATCGGTAATGATCTGACTGAGTTCCGGATCCGTCACGCCGTTGCGGGTGACGAAATCAGCCGTCTCAACCTTAAGACCGAACTTCGCTGCAGCCGGTTCGAGCGTATCGGACTGCTCATAAACCAGGTTCGTGAATTCATCGGCATGGGTGGAGAACTCGCGAATCGCCTGCTGCTGCGCATACTCGCGCTCGATCTCGCTCTTCACGTCTTCGAAAGGTTCAACTGCAGCCGGATGAATGTCGGTCACGTAGATCACATGCCAGCCGAATTCCGTTTCAATCGGGCCGACAATATCGCCCTTCTTGGCGTTAAACACCGCATCTTCAAAAGCCTTCGTCATGACGCCGCGGCCGAAGAAGGACAGATCACCGCCCTGTTCTGCGCTGCCCGTGTCAACGGAATTGGCCTTGGCCAGTTCAGCAAACTTAGAAGGATCAGCCTTCACTTCATTGGCAAGTTCTTCAGCCTTCTTGCGGGCAGCTTCCTTGTCATCGCCGAACTCGATCAGAATATGACTTGCGCGGCGCTCTTCAGGAACGGTCCAGCGCTGCTTATTTTGTTCGTAAAAGGTCTTGAGGTCGTCCAGACTGGCCTTCTGATTGCTGAAAGCGTCAGGCGAAAAGACAACGTACTGCGCCTTGATGTGCTCGGGCGAAAGGAAATCCTTCAGGTGAGCGTTGTAGTAGGCTTTGATCTCTTCGTCCGTAACGGCAACCTTGTCAAGGTAGTCATCCGCAGGCAGAACCAGCGTGCGAACGCTGCGCTCTTCGGTGAGGATCTCGTAGAACTGCTCCGTAAGCGCCTTGGGGACCGGATAGGTCGCACTCACGCCGGAAACCACCGCTTCCTTAGCGAGATCGTTGCGAATCTCCATCACGAACTGCTGGTCGCTCTTGCCCTGAGAACGCAGGAACTGTTCATAGCGCTCGGCAGAGAACTTGCCGTCAACCTTGAGCGCATCAGCGTTCTTAATGAGGGCCACAGCCTGTGCTTCACTGACGGAAATGTGGTTCTTGGCCACCACCTGATTGATCGCAGCCTCATCCATCAACATGCGAAGCAGGTCTTCACGAGCCTGAGGCGTATCGAGCAGGCTGGCGTGAAAGCTCTCACCCATCTGCTGACGCAGGCGTTCAAGCTGCTGGCGCTTGGCCAAATCAAAATTTTCAGGCGTAATCGACACCTCGCCCACTTTGACGATCGAGTTGTCACTCTGAGTCATGCGGTTGTACGAATAAATGCCGGTAACCACAAAGCTCGGAATAATGAACACCATTGCGATGACCATCAGCCAACGCTTGTGTTCGCGGAATGCCTGCAGCATAAGGGATCCTTGTCTAAGGGCCGCTTCTGCGCATCATTGAAGAAAGCGAAGAAACGGCGAGCATGCCAGTTGGAAATGTTCTTTTGCCGGGACGCAGATAACAAAAAAGGCGAAACCTCACGGCTCGCCTTTTTCAAGAAATCTTTGGCGGAGTGGACGGGACTCGAACCCGCGACCCTCGGCGTGACAGGCCGATATTCTAACCAACTGAACTACCACTCCGCGCTTTCGCGCATTTTTGGCTGGAAACAGAATTTGACGCGATCAAATTACTGCAGAAAAACTGTTGGCGGAGTGGACGGGACTCGAACCCGCGACCCTCGGCGTGACAGGCCGATATTCTAACCAACTGAACTACCACTCCGCATCAGAGATGCTGCTGTTTTTCAGCCTAGAAGGTGCATTATACGGAGCGAAAGAGAATTTGCAAGCCTTCCGGCGTCATCATCTCTTGCGTCCCGGGATGCATCTCCCAGTGGACTCCTTAAACCCGGAATCCAGGGCAATAAAAAAGCCGTTACCGGCTTTTCTATCAGTGCTCTCTTGGAGGTTTGGCGGAGTGGACGGGACTCGAACCCGCGACCCTCGGCGTGACAGGCCGATATTCTAACCAACTGAACTACCACTCCGTTTTCTCTCGGAGAGCGCCTTCTCCGTTTCGGAGAAGAATTGGGATTTTACAGACTTCACAAAACCTGTCAAGAGGAATATCGAAAAACCACCTCAAATTCACGTCTACATGACGCATACACGTGATCAAAGCGGCTCAGCATCACTGAGGTAGACCGCTCAGCAACCTGCGCATAACGAAAAATCCCGGACCGCCAACTGCGATTCGGGATTCCTGCTTAAAGTCCGAAAGATGAGTGATGGTGGATCCTGAGGGACTCGAACCCCCGACCCACGCCGTGTAAAGGCGTTGCTCTACCAACTGAGCTAAGGATCCATCGGACTTTGAAACTTCGAGCGTCAAACTCGAAGGAGAGCGGATTGTAGCAAGCGGCGGCGAATTTTGCTCGCCGCCGCCCATTCTTTTCACACTGCTGTCTTAGCAGATCAGCATCAAATTACGCGGAAGGCTGAGCAGCCGGCGTATTCGGCGCTGACGACATCTTCGGCGGCATGAGCGTTGCCTCGGCATCATCCGTGAGAGGAGTCGGCTGCCGCACGAGTGCGCGAGCAAGCACTTCCTCAATGTGCTTCACCGGCACAATCTCGAGCCCCTTCAGAGCGTCTTCCTTGATCTCGGTGAGGTCCTTCATGTTCTCTTGCGGGATCAAGACGGTTTTCACACCGCCTCGCTGAGCCGCGAGCAGTTTTTCTTTCAGACCGCCGATCGGAAGCACTTCACCGCGAAGGGTGATTTCACCCGTCATCGCCAAGTCGCTTCTGACCGGAATGCCGGTAAGCGCAGAGGTCATCGCTGTAACGATAGCCGCACCCGCACTCGGACCATCCTTCGGAATAGCACCTTCGGGGAAGTGGATGTGCCAGTCGGTATTGGCAAAGATGTCAGACTTAAGACCCAGCTGTTTGGCACGCGCACGCACCACACTGCGGGCCGCTTCCACACTTTCCTTCATCACGTCGCCCAACATACCGGTGCGAAGCACCTGCCCCTTGCCCGGGAAAGCCACGGCTTCAATCATCAGAATGTCGCCGCCCACTTCGGACCACGAAAGACCGTTGACAATGCCGACCTGCGGTTCACGCTGAGCCGACGTAATGCTGAAGCGCCGCACACCGAGGTACTTCTCAAGCGTTTCGGCCGTGACGCGGATCGGAAGCTCCGTGGGACGCTTGTCCTTGGGCGCCTCGAGTTCCGTCAGAACGATCTTGCGCAGAATCTTGCCGACAGCACGTTCGAGCGAGCGTACACCCGCTTCACGCGTGTAGTAGCGGATGATGTCGCGCACCGCGCTTTCTTCCACCACCACTTCGTTTTCCTTCACGCCGTTGACGCGCATCTGCTTAGGAATGAGATGACGCATCGTGATGTGCACCTTTTCGTCTTCGGTATAGCCCGAAAGCGAAATCACCTCCATACGGTCAAGCAGTGCCGGCGGAATGTCATAGCTGTTGGAGGTCGCCACGAAGAGCACGTCCGACAAGTCGAACGGCGTCTCAACGTAGTGGTCTTCAAAGGCGTTGTTCTGCTCCGGATCCAGCACTTCAAGCAGCGCTGCTGCCGGATCACCGCGGTGATTGGCGCCGATCTTGTCAATCTCGTCCAAGAGGAAAAGCGGATTCTTAACCTTAGCCTTGATCATGTGCTTAATGACCTGCCCCGGCATCGCGCCCACGTAAGTACGGCGATGACCGCGGATTTCCGCTTCATCGGAAACGCCGCCCAAGGCCATGCGTACGTATTCGCGATTCGTCGCCCGGGCAATCGAGCGCCCAAGCGAAGTTTTGCCGACGCCCGGACCGCCTACGAGGCAGAGAATCGGCGACTTGACCTTGCCCACGCGCTTTTGCACGGCGAGATATTCAAGAATGCGCTCCTTCACCTTTTCGAGTCCCCAATGATCCTCATCGAGGACACGGCGAGCCCGTTCGATGTCGCGGTTGACGCGGCTCTTCTTCTTCCAGGGCAGTTCGAGAAGCGTCTCGACGTAGCTGCGCACGACGCTCGCTTCTGAGGACGACGGCGGCATCGTTTTCAAGCGCTTGATTTCCGTAAGCGCAGCTTCTTCGGCTTCCTTAGGCATCTGCGCATCGCGCACCTGACGCTCCAGTTTGGCCTCTTCCTCTTCGGCTTCTGCAGTTTCCGGGTCCAGACCGAGTTCTTTCTTGATGGCCTTCATCTGCTCATTCAAGTAGTACTCGCGCTGGTTCTTCTCCATCTGGCCCTTGACACGCATCTGGATGCGTTTTTCAACCTGACCGCTTTCGAGTTCACGGTCGAGCACGCCGATGAGAATTTCATAGCGGCGCACCGGATTGGAAGCACGCAGAAAGTCAAGACGTTCAGCTGTGGTCAGCGGAATGAAAGACGCAGCCACATCACAGGCGCGCACCGGATCCGTTTCCTCCGTTACGGGACGGAGGTGTTCGGGCGTGAGCTTCTTGACGTTTTGCGCATAGTCGAGAAGCTGACGATTGAGGGTGCGCTGATAGGCCGCAAGATCTTCCGACACTTCTTCTGTCGGCAGTTCTTCCGCGGTGGCTTTGTAGAACCCAGATGCATCGGTCCAGCTCGTCACGCGGCAGCGCTGCGTTCCGTGTACAAGCGCCTTCACTGAACCATCGGGAAGACGCAGCAGCTGATCCACTTCGCCGAGTACACCGACATCCCAGAAATCTTCGGGCTTCGGCGAATCAATGCTCTTTTCACGCTGGGTGAGCAGAATGACGCGCCCAGAATGCACACGCATAGCAGCCTCGGCGGCGAGCACCGAGATCTGACGGCCCATGAAGACCGTCGTCATGGAATTCGGGATCACCACCATGTCGCGCAGGGGGATCACCGGAAGCGGACCCGCCGCAGCGGCAGTCGCTTCGTTGTTGGGAGTCTTGTTATCGTTCAAAGCAATAACCCCATAAAAGATGATTGTTGAAGTCTATATGGGGACGCTCCGCGCAATTTTCAACCCGTGCCAAGTGGGGTAGAACCAATTGCTTGATTGGAGCGCCGCCTCCATCAGACTTGCGACGATTGCGGAGCTGCTTGAGCAGCCGCCTTTTCAGCTTTGAGCGCTTCGATTTGTTCTGCAGTACGAAGCACGTACTCTGGCTTTGCCTTGGCAGTGACAACCGCTTCAGTCACGATCACCTTTGCCACATCCGTGCGGCTGGGAATTTCAAACATCGTGTCAAGGAGCAGCGCCTCAATAATCGAACGCAGGCCGCGGGCGCCCGTTTTACGCTCAATCGCCTGATGTGCAATGGCTTTAAGGGCTTCGGGCGTGAATTCAATATCCACGTCCTCCATGGCAAAAAGCACTTGATACTGGCGAACAATGGCATTTTTCGGTTTTGTCAGGATCTCAATGAGCGCTTCTTCATTGAGTTCTTCAAGAACCGTAATCACCGGCAGACGACCGACCAACTCCGGAATCAGACCGTACTTCACAAGGTCACCCGTTTCAATCTGACGGAAGACATCCGTGAGGTTGTGATCCTTTTTGCCGACGACCGTACCGGAAAAACCGATTTCACTCTTCTCCGTGCGGTGGCGAACAATGCGCTCCATTCCGTCAAACGCACCGCCGCAGATAAAGAGGATCTGGGAAGTGTCGACTTCCATCATGGCCTTTCCCGGATTCTTGCGCCCGCCCTTGACCGGCATGGACGCAATGGTGCCTTCAACGAGCTTGAGAAGAGCCTGCTGAACACCCTCGCCCGACACGTCGCGGGTAATGGAAGGGTTCTCGCTCTTGCGGGCAATCTTGTCAATTTCGTCAAGATAGATGATGCCCTTCTGTGCACGCTCAATGTCGCCGCCGGCGGCCTGCACAAGCTTAGCGACAATATTCTCAACGTCTTCACCAACGTAGCCCGCTTCCGTCAAGGTCGTTGCATCCGCAATGGCAAACGGCACATCGAGCGCACGAGCGAGCGTCTGAGCCAAAAGCGTCTTGCCCGAACCCGTCGGGCCGATCAGCAGCACATTGGACTTCTGCAGCTCAACCTTGTCTTCAAGCGCCTTGAGCTTTTTGTCACCCAACGTATTCAAACGCTTGTAATGATTGAATACCGCCACCGACAGTGTCCGCTTAGCGCGTTCCTGACCAATTACATAATTGTCGAGAAGCTCATAGAGCTCCCGCGGCGTAGGAATCTTGGCCGGAGCCGCCGCTTGAGGGGCTTCGGCAGCAGGCTCTTCAGCAGTTTTGCCGCCGGTCGTTGCGCCGGTGAGTTCGGACGCCATCAGACGGACACAGTCGCCGCAGAGGAGCTCACCGTGCAGGCCCTGAAAAAGGGAGGAGCACTGCGACTCATCACGGCCGCAGAAAGAGCAGTAGCGTTTTGCCATTTTTTGGTAAGAAATTCGTTGCCCGGCACCGAGCATTGCTTGAAAAGCATTGCGCTTTCGGGCCGAAAGGAAAACTCATCCGCATAGCGCCTGACATCAGCCGTCAAGCGCAATGCGGAAGGTTCTTGCCTGAGGTCAGCCGCGCACAAGTTCGAGCCGCGCAGCTGCCAGCCTCAAGCATGGGGAAAGGGAAATCAAAGATCCGCGCGGCTCGTAAGCACTCGGTCGATGAGACCGTATTCGAGCGCTTCCTGCGCGCTCATGAAATTATCTCGATCTGTATCGCGAACGAGCTCGTCATAGCTGCGGCCGGTGAAGCCGGCCATCAGTTCGTTCATCTGACGCTTGATGAGCAGCAGCTGGCGAGCACGGATTTCAACATCGCTCGCCTGACCTTCTGCACCGCCCAAAGGCTGATGAATCATGATGCGCGAATGCGGCAGTGCATAGCGCTTGCCTTTTTCGCCTGCGGCCAGAAGGAACGCGCCCATCGACGCGGCCATGCCGAGGCAGATCGTATTCACCTTCGGGCGAATGAAACGCATCGTATCAAAGATCGACATGCCGGCAGAAACCGAGCCGCCCGGGCTGTTGATGTAAAGCGAAATATCCTTGTCAGGATCTTCGCTTTCAAGAAAGAGCAGCTGAGCGACGATCAGCGAGGCCGTTTGATCGTTTACTTCCGTCGTGAGGAAAATAATGCGGTCACGCAGCAGACGCGAGTAAATGTCAAAACTGCGCTCCGACCGACCGGAGCTTTCAACAACAATAGGAACTAATGACATAACCAATAATCAAATCTGTGAACCGTAAGCGTCTGCCCGGCACAGCCAGCGCGCATAAACGGTTGAAAATTGAACGGACTGCTCATCCGCTCATAGCGTTCGAACATTATGGCGGAACCGCGTGCGGTATGCATGACAGTGCGGGCGGCATTCGCTGAAAGGACGAAAAATTCGCACAATTGCGCATTTTTCCAGCGTTTAAACGCCTGCCAAAAATGCCGAAGGGCGCCCGCAGGCGCCCTCACCAGCCTCAAGCGGCAATGCCGCTTGAGTACGGAAGTGGCGGAGTGCCCGATGGGTGCTCCAACCGCTTCAAAAAAGTGCGATTAGAACTCGCCCTTCATCACCTTGTCGAATTCGACAGGCACTTCTTCCGTGGTGGCCTGACCGAGGAGCCAGTTGGTGACGTTCTCTTCCTGAACCTGCATCGCCACATTCACGCGGCTCTGACGGTCGGTCGTGAGGTACTGAACGACTTCAGCCGGATTTTCGTAAGAAGCAGCGATCGACTGGGCGCGAGCCGTGATCTGTTCATCGGTGGCCGTGAGCTTTTCACGCTGAACGACTTCAGAGATGAAGAGACCGACACGGGCCTTCTTGACAGCCGGTTCCTGGAACATGGAGTCCGGAATATCCTTCGGGGCTTCAAGGCCGCGGCTGCGCATGGCCTGAGCGTACTGCTGAGCCATAGCACGGCGTTCTTCTTCAACGACAGCGGCCGGAACCGGGAACGTAAGCACCTTGTCGAGAGCCGAGAAGACTTCAGCAGCAGTGCGCTGTTCAAGACGATAGCTCACTTCGCGTTCGAGGTTCTTCTTGACGTCGGCACGCATGGCAGCAACGCCATCCTTCACACCGAGGGACTGAGCGAATTCGTCGTCGATCGTCGGGAAGTGCGGTTCTTCAACCTTGGTCACTTCAACGAGGAACTGGACGGTGGCGCCGTTCAGATCAGCGGGACCATATTCCTTCGGGAAGGTGAGATCGAACGTCTTCGATTCACCAGCCTTCATGCCGGCAACCGCCGCATCGAACTCGGCGAGCATACGGCCGCTGCCGATGACGAACTGGAAGCCTTCAGCCTTGCCGCCCGGGAATTCAATGCCTTCCTTCGTGCCGGTGAAGTTCACCGTAACGCGGTCGTCCTTCTGGGCAGCGCGATCAGCAGCGGCTTCAGTGTAGGTGACGCGCTGCTTGCGCATGACGTTGATCGTTTCTTCGACAGCAGCATCATCAACCGTGGAGGTGTAACGCTTGAGGTTCAGCGCCTTGAAATCAGGATATGTGATTTCAGGGAAAACTTCAAACTTAGCCGTGAAGCGCATCGTTTCCTCATCGCCATTGGCGCCTTCGACAGCTTCAACCTTCGGTGCACCGGCGATCTGCAGACCGGAGGCCTGAGCAGCCTTCGACCAGGCCTGACCGACGAGTTCGTTGAGGGCCTCGTCAAAGGCGCGCATGCCGTACATGGCTTCGACCTGCTTCATCGGAACATGGCCCTTGCGGAAGCCGGGCATACGGGCATCCTTGGCGTAGCCGCGCAGATGCTTCTGAGCAAGCTCGCGGACCTGAGCGGACGGAACGGAGAGCTCAAGCGTACGCTCGAGCGACACGGCCGGGGCCTCTTCCTTCTTGGTTTCAGGAGCAGCAGCCTGTTCGACGGCCTGTTCAGTCTTTTCTTCAGTCATCGCTTTGATCTTTATGTAATTTCGATCCGTTTTGCACCTAAAAAACTACTTCTGGTGCCGGCGCGGCTCGATGTGTGAATAAAGACCGTTCGGCTAAAAAGCTCAGCCGAACGGTTCGGAAAATCTGTCCCTCATCAGGGGAATTTTGATCGCCGGTAATCTGCAGCAACCAAAAAAAACCTACCAAATGAGAAGCCTTGCATTATAACTAACGCCTTCTTGCGCTGCATTGAAAGTCTCCTGTCCCATTTATCTGTCTGTCCACCCATGAACTACAAGACTGCCGCTCTCTTTGTCGTCCTTGTCACTTCTCTTGTCGGATGCTCGACAACACTCGCGCCGCAGCGCAGCGCCTCAGGAACATCGACTGAAACGGTCCGGCCAATTCATCAGCAAGAGGATGAAGCGGAACCGCAAAGCTACCGCGAACGCATTGAAGTCGTCGTCCAGCGCATGCGAGCGGCCTGTGTGGCTCAGGACAATCAGCCGTACTACAGGAAAACCGCCTGTCTGCCTTCAGGCATTACAGACGAAATGACCAAAGACTCCACCCGCATTACCGCTGCGCAAAAACGTGCCGCCGAAGCCGTCTTCGCTTTCACTCACGAACTCAATGAAGAAACCCGCCGGATCATGCGAGAGACCCAAGATCCAGCGCTCGCCGCCCGCGCTGAGCTTTCTCAGCGGCTGCGCGACCCGCAGATCAATACCCTTCAGGAAGATCTGCTGTCAGGGAAAATTACGTGGGGAGAATACAACACTGCCCGCCGCGCACTGGCCGAAGCTGTCCGCAGCGATTTGGAAAACGAATAGCACCCGCACTTCGGCGTGCTCTTCTGTACAATGCACGCCACAGTGCGCGAGTGGCGAAATTGGTAGACGCACCAGGTTTAGGTCCTGACGCTTCACGGCGTGCCGGTTCGAGTCCGGCCTCGCGCACCACATGGCAAACCGAGTGTTGTCTCTAGATGCTATATGCACTGCATATAGCATGCAGCCCCCTCTGTATCCACAAATCAAGCCGTTTTTACAGCGTCTTTACGACACATTTACGACGGCGGTGGGTTTGGCTGCATGAAAAAAACGAAGACTACAAGGGCGTCAATTTGCGCATCAGACCCGCTCAAGCCCAACGTCACACATTCCGTCATCTGGTGCTACTCCAGGGCCTACTGCAGCCCTCCCGCAGAATTCAAACAGTCAGTTAAAACCATAGCGTTCACTTGCTATTGCGTATTCAACGGGATCGTTACTGAAGCCTGAATGACTGCGGAGCCTGCCCTCAGAAAGCGACTGCGAACTTTTTTTTCAATGCGGAGTTCAGCTTGCCCGACTTGATGTTCCTTGTCACGAACCCGTCGACCTGGCGATCATGAAACGCCACTCCTTCGCTCAACCGTCTCAACTGCACCTTTAATACGGCCTCATCCTTTTCCTAGTCATAACAAGATGCTAGAGTGAAGATTGGTAAATGGTGTTCGCAGAAAGTACCTCTTCGTGCTGATGAAACAACCTGCACTTTAAAGTGCGTCTTCAGAAGACTAAGCGAGCTTCGTTTCTACACCATCCAAAATACATTATTCATACAGCTCAAAATCATGATCAAAACCACGCCGATTACCCCTTCTAAGAAGTCTGTGAGGAAAGCCGGCGAGGCTCTTCGTAACTCTGATTTATCTGAAGCTGAGACAGCTGAAGCATTGGAAATTCTGTCTTCCTGGCGAGCTTTGTACTACAGGCCAATCAATACATTTCAGGCGCTCATTAGAAAGAAAATCTCATCACTCGGAATTAAATCTGCGATCGTTGCACAAAGACTGAAGCGAACACCATCCATCGTCGCAAAACTGAAGCGCTTCCCCGGCATGCAACTCGATCGTATGCAGGACATTGGCGGTATTCGCGCTGTCGTCAATAATGTCAGAGAAGTTCGTTTTATTCACGAATCCCTGATAAAAGGACGACACAAACACCGTCCTGTAATGCCGCCCAAAGACTACATTACAGAGCCAAAGCCGGATGGATATCGCGGGATTCATCAGGTCTTCAAGTACAGCACTATCCAACATGAGGAACTGGAAGGTATACAAATTGAAGTCCAGATCCGTACAAAGTTTCAGCACTACTGGGCTACTGCAGTTGAAACCCTTGGAGTCATAGAGAAATCGTCTTTCAAGACAGGTGCAGGCGACGAAGATTTCAAACAATTCTTCAAGCTTTGCAGCGCTTTATTCTCCATCAAAGAACGAGAACCAATTGTCGCTTCATTACGCGACAAAGCACCAAAAGTGATTGCGCAGGAGTTCCAAGATCTTGAAAGTCGGCTAGGGATATTTGACAAGCTATCTGCTTTCACCACCGTGATAAAAGCTACCTCCGGCGTGGAAAATAAGGCAAAAAATGGATACTACTTGCTGATTCTCAATACGGAACAGAAAACATCATCTTTCATTCCGTTTGCCTCGGATCAGGCCCCACTTGCTGAACAGATGTACATGCTCATGGAGCGAACTGAAAAGGATAATCCATCCGTCGACGTCGTTCTCGCCGCAGCTGGCGACCTGAAGGATTTGCGGACAGCGTATCCTAATTATTTCGTTGACACTAAAGCATTCATGTCTCATCTAAGCGCAATTTGCTCAGAAATCCTGGCAAGTTGAGTCTTTCATGCTCTTCGCAACTTGTGCCGCAACGCGTTTCAGCCGCCATCGCTCGTAGCTTTTTGAGTTTTGCTTTACTGGCCGCGGCTAGGCCTTTTTGACAGTGTCTTTTGGCCCTTCATTGGGCAGATCAGGGTTCTCACCAGATGTCGAGTGACGAGCATCAGGCCTTGAACTTCCTCACCGACCGGGCATTCTCCCAGAATCAGGCCCATACCGGGCTTACCCAAACGAAGACCGGCGCAAAATTCATTGCACCGGTCTTCGATTAATCATGCCTCAGCAAAGAGACACTGTTACTTCACTTCCTGAGAAAGGGCTTTTTCCACTGAGAACGGCCAAGCCTGATAGCCCGTGCAGTTCTTCAGCTGAATCTCAACTGAAGGTTCTTTTGCCCCCCACTTGAACTCTTCAATATAGGGATTCGGCGCGGAGGTGAATGCGCCGCTCGCCATGTCAAAGCTTGCTCCGGCCGTGGCGGAATAGACGAAGATGGAATTCTTGTCAGCCTGATATTCCGTGAGCGAAGTTACCGGGCTGTACCAGTCGTGACCGCGCTCCTTGCCGTATGCCCAGATCTGTTCAACAGTCATCTTCTTCTGATCGATTTTGTAGACCACAGAACGCGAATACTTCATCTCGGGCAGCGGCGGCTGTTCCATGCCGCGTGCATCGCCGTTGTCAAAAGCCGAGACATAAATAATGTCGCCCTTGCTCTTCTCATCAATCTTAAAGGCGGTGTGCTGAGTCCAGGTCCAGTCAAACTCGCCCTCGCACTTGCTGCCGCTGCACTTGATCTTGCCGCCGTTGGCATCGATCGGCGTCAGCACCTTCTCTGCCCAGCCTTTTTTCCAGCCTTCCGGAGAGGAGAGAATCCATTTCACCTTTTTGTCACGGCCAATCTTAATAATGGCGGACTGGTGCCGAGAGCTGATAATGATCGAATCATCTTCAGGATCGTAGTCGACTGAATTGACGTGTGCCCAGTTGCGGCCAGGGCCCGTACCGACGATGTCACCGAATTTATCGGAAGCATCCAGCTTGGCGATTTCCTCCGCCGTGAGCGTCTTGCCGGCCTGTGAAGCATCAATATTGAGACAGACAGCGCCCTGATCCAAGACCTTCATTACGTTGTCGCGGTACGGATCAAGAATTTCAGCCAAACGCCATTCGTCTACCACATTGCCGTTCTGATCGACCTCAGCAATCACATCGCGCACTGTGCGTACGTTCTTGCCGTCAGCGCGCTTCCAATTGGAGCTCGAGACACGCAGGAAATAGTGCCCGTTGTCCGCATCGTCCATGGAATGCGAGAAGTCACCGTAGCGCATCGGAAGACGGCGATTGAAGACCTCGCGTCCCAAAATGTCGTACTTCACGTAGCGCTGGCCAAAGCCCCAGGTGAGCAGACCATCAGCATTCTGCTTGAAGCCCATCATGACGCCCGCAGAATAAAGTGAATTGAGGTCATAGATCGGGTTGGCGAACATGAACCAACGAACTTCACCCTTGGTATCAATAACGGTGTTCTGCGGCCAGTAATTCCATTCGAGTGCGCCGCCGGTCGGATTGTTCCAAACTGCACGAGTGCCGATGCTGGATTTCTGACCAAAGTTGTTGACGAAGTAGAGGCGGTCAGAGAATTCCGGATCGGCCTTCTTCACTTCTGCCTCAAACGGCATCATGCGCTCCATGGTGTTTCCTGCAGGCTCAAAGTAAACAGGAGGCGCATAGAGCTTATATTCGTCTGAAAACTTTTCCTTTTTGCCCGTCGTGTCAATTCTCGTGTAATCAACACGAATGGTGTTGAGATAGTCCGGATACAGCCCGAAGACAGGAACGCCGCCGTGCGTGAGAAGCTGTGAGCGTGAGACCTTGTAGCTGATCTTTTGTCCGCCCTGCTTAGGCACAATGTGCACCGTCACATCCGCGAGCGTGTAACCGCCGTCACGAATCACAGCAGTGAGCGGCGCAATGCCATAGGGATTGCCCATCACTTCTCCGATGTGGCCTTGCACCTCATAATCGATCTTCGGACCAGAGGCCCCGCCGATCGCCATAGCGGCGGCAGGGATGGCAGCAGCGACGGCCAGAGCGATCCACTTCATCTTCATTACAAAATCTCCTTTTAGCGAGTGCAGAAACAAAAGAAACTGCATCGTTGAAATCGTTCCGTTTCAAGCGGAACGCGACGAAACTCAGTATGAAGACTTAGCCGAAATAACTAAATCGGGGCTTGCGCAGGATTGTGTTGCGGATCTCGAAGATCGCTTTCTTCAAAAAGAGAAAACTGTCAGTCCTCAATAAAATGAATGGAATTCACATCCGCCAAGGTCTTGGGTGCACTCACGATCACCGAGCGCACCCAGACAGATGCCGGATCCTGATGGGTTCGGTTGTGCCAGATGAGTGTCGGCCCGTAGACAACTGCATTTTTGGGTCTCCCCAAAATTATGAGATCAGGCATTAATTTTTGAAGCTGAACGGCGAGCTGCAATGGCACCGCTCCCCAAAGATTGGTCTGACAAAGAATCTGTGCAATGGGAATAAAGAACGGGGACCAAACGGCGATATTTTCCGCCATCAACGGAATATCGGCTTCAGCATCAAACCATGGATCATCTAAATCGTTCAGCGGACCAGTCATCACCCGAATCTGTCGATAAGCCTTGAAGTCTTTTCGAGTCAATGTCCGCTCTTGAGCGAGTTTTACCAATGGATGGTGCCTTCCGCAGACCAGAACAAAAACGTCATCAGCAAGCCGAAGGCTATGTAAATTTGGATCTGACGGAACAAACGGAAAGATTGCAAAATCGGCCTCTCCCGACGAAAGCAATCTTCCAAAATCAGCTCGAATAGGGCGAAATTCAACACCAATTGAAGGCGCCTTTTCAAGCAGTGCAGAAACGGATGGCGTCAGAAAAGTGAAAATCGCATTATCTACGCATAGAATTCGAAAAATTCGACGCACATCACTTGGCCGGAAAACTTCCTTCTCAAAAAGCCGGCCGTAATTAACAAGAAGTTCAGAAACACCGCCATTGAGTTCACGAGCTCGCGGCGTGGGAACCAAACCTCGATTAGTTCGAAGAAAAAGATCGTCATCGAGGAGCTCACGCAGCTTGGCAAGCGTGCGGCTGGCGCCGCCGACCGACATAGCGCATTCCTGTGCAGCCTTCGTTAAAGATCCCGTTCGGAAAATAGCAGAAAAGAGAAAAAGTGCATCGGTGTCTATATTTGGTCGCTGCATATGGTTTCGGGCAATCATTTAGGCCGTCAAGAGATAACGGCAGTAAAAAAGGCGGCACCCGCAGACGCCGCCTTTTGTGAACTCAGACTGCGGCGAATATTTTTTTCCGCCGCAGCTGACCGAGCACTAAAGAAAGCTTAGTGCTTGCCGCCGCAACCGCAGCCGCAGCCGTCCTGCTTCTTTTCCTCGTTGCTCTCGTGATGATGGCCGCAGCAGCCTTCGCCTTCGCCGTGCTTATGCTCATGGCCGTGCCCACCGCAGCAGCATTCGCCTTCCTTATGATCGTGCTCATGATGATCGTGACCGCAGCAGCACTCGCCTTCGCCGTGCTTATGCTCATGGCCGTGTCCGCCGCAGCAGCATTCACCTTCCTCATGATCGTGCTCATGATGGTCGTGACCGCAGCAGCACTCGCCTTCGCCGTGCTTGTGCTCATGGCCGTGTCCGCCGCAGCAGCATTCACCTTCCTCATGATCGTGCTCATGATGGTCGTGACCGCAGCAGCACTCGCCTTCGCCGTGCTTGTGCTCATGGCCGTGTCCGCCGCAGCAGCATTCGCCGTCATGATCGTGGTGGTGATGACCGCAGCCGCAGGAATCTTCATCGTCATGACAGCCGCAGCCGCCATGCGCAGCCTTGAACTGGATCGGGTCAAAGGGCGATTCAGCTTCCGTGACCTCAAGTCCTACCATCTGAAGCATCTTGGCCAGATTGGGCAGCGGCAGAACAGCAAAACCCTCTTCGATCTGCGCAATACGAACGCCGCGGTTAACCAGCGCACCAGCAGCTTCACGCAGCACATTCACGTCGCCCGTCACGTTGAGCACCTTTTCAACTGCCGGACGAACTGCCCAGAAGCCGCCTTTTTCATCAACGAATACATCATTGACTTCAACCGGACGAAGCTGATCGGCAGGAACGCCAAGTTCAACTTCGCCTTCCGGCGTATGAATGACCTGAGGAAGCTCTGCACGCTGAGCGGATGTGAGCGGCAGTGCATGAGCCTTGTCAAGCAGGGTCTGAGCGGGAGCGGCGTTGGCCGGCAAAAGCTTCGTAAGCGTGGACATATCTATTTAATCCTGTTATCAGGATGTGCTGCAGTTGCGGGGAGCAGCACATCCGAAAAAATGAAAGCTGCTTTATTTTATGGTATCGGGAACCAATCGCTGATAGTTATTTTGCTTTATGAAGTATCTGCCAAACTTTGAAATCTTTATATTGTTCAGTCCCTGCTCGAATCTGAAAACAAATGCCGATTTCTAATTTATCCGCCAAGCACCCCCTCGAGCGCGTCTGACAGTCGATCTACCGGAATAATTTCCAGTCCTTCAACAGGCTGCCGAGGCATATTCGCACGAGGGATCAGTGCTTTAGAGAAGCCGAGCTTAGCAGCCTCACGCAGACGCTCCTGACCTCGAGCAGCAGGACGAATTTCACCGGCCAAACCCACCTCGCCGAAAACGACAAGCCCGCGTTCGAGCGGCCGATTCCGCCAGCTCGAGCAGATAGCCGCCAGAATGGCCAAGTCCGCTGCCGTCTCCGAGATTTTCACGCCGCCCACAGCATTGACAAATACATCTTGGTCAAAAAGTGCAACGCCAGCGTGTCGATGCAGCACAGCTAAGAGCATTGCCAGACGCTGCCCGTCAAAGCCGACAGCAAGGCGTCTGGGAGCGGGCAGATGCGTCTCATCGACGAGCGCCTGCACTTCGACCAAAAGCGGCCGCGTACCTTCCTGAGTGACGAGAACGGTGGATCCCGGAACGTTCGATTTGTATTCAGAGAGGAAAATAGCGGATGGATTCGTCACGCCGCGCAGACCATGATCAGTCATGGCAAAGACGCCAAGTTCGTTGACCGCGCCAAATCGATTTTTGAAGGCTCTGACGAGTCGAAAGTTCGAATGCGTATCGCCCTCAAAATAAAGCACCGTATCCACGATGTGTTCGAGCACTCGCGGCCCAGCGAGCGAGCCTTCTTTGGTGACGTGCCCCACAAAAAAGAGCGAAGCGCCGGAAGTCTTGGCCGCACGGGTAAGTCTGGCAGCGCATTCGCGCACTTGCGACACGGAGCCCGGAGCGCTGTCGAGCGCGCCGGAAAAAAGTGTTTGAATCGAATCTATGACGACGAATTCCGGGCGTTTTTCATTGATGACCGCTTCGATGTGCTCAAGCTCAATTTCACTCATCAGCTTGAGACCCGCCGTCGGCAGCTGCAGCCGCTGAGCGCGAAGCGCAATCTGCGCGGCACTCTCTTCACCGGAAACGTAAATGCAGCTGAGCCCCGCAGCCGCCAGGCGAGCCATCACCTGCAGCAGAAGCGTCGACTTGCCGATGCCCGGATCGCCGCCAATCAGAGAAACGCCGCCCTTGACAAGACCGCCGCCCATGACGCGGTCGAATTCGGAGAGCCCCGTAACGATGCGCGGAGCATCCTCTGCTGCCACATCGGAAAGATCCTGCAGAGCGCCCGTCGTATCGACGAAGCCGCGGCCGGAGCGTGAATCCGCACCGTAGCGGGCCGCGGCGCCAGTGGCCACTCTGAATTCCTTCAATGTATTCCACGCCTTGCAATGCGGACACTGTCCCATCCATTTGGCCGTGGTGCCGCCGCACTCGGAGCAGACAAATTCGATACGGTCCTTTTTGGCCATGCGGTCAGCCTTTCAATACAAGCGGCACTCGTCGGGCGAGCGCACAGAGAAGTTCGTAGCCGATCGTGCCGCACCGTCGGGCAAGATCATTCACGGCGATATGCCGCCCCCAAAGCTCTACCTTCGAACCCACATCAGCTTCCGGGATATCGGTAACGTCAATGGTAAGCATATCCATCGAAACAGCTCCGGCAAGCGGCGCCTGAGAGTCTTCCACCCAAACCGGCGCGCCGTCGGGCATCGAACGCGGATACCCGTCTGCGTACCCGCAGGCAACTACGGCAATCCGTGAGGGCCGCTGCGCCGTCCAGCGGGAACCGTAGCCCACGGATTCGCCGGGGCGGACTTGCTGGAGAGCGATGATTTCAGCGCCGAGCGTCATGGCGGGAATAAGGCTGAGCGCCTCTGAGGTCACCGCTTCGTCCGGAGAGACGCCGTAAAGTGCAACACCGGCTCGAACAGCCTGTCCCTGAACTTCTGGGTGAAACAAAATGGCACCGGTATTGGCCAGACAGGCCTGCTCCCGCGCCAGACCACCCATGGCCGCAAGCTGGTCGGCCACCGTCACGGGCGCATGCACGGCAGACTGTTCGGCATTGGCGAAATGAGTCACATAATCCATGACGCGGACACCGGGAATCGCGGCCAGCTGAGCTGCAGCAGCAGGCGCTTCGGCGGGACGGAAACCCAGGCGGTTCATGCCGCTGTTGACTTTGACATGCACACGGACATCCTTAGGCTTGGCAGCACGAAGGATGGCGATTTGCCAAGGTGAATGCACCACCGTCTCAACTTTGAGCGTCTGCAGGGGTTCAATGTCTGCGGCATCGAAAAAACCTTCAAGCAGCAAAATCCGCTTGTGCCAGCCGCAGCGGCGGACAATTTCAGCATCGCAAAGATCGATCGTAGCCAAGCCGTCTGCATCGGCAAAAGCTGTCACCGCATTGTCGAGACCGTGACCGTATGCATTGGCCTTCACTACCGCCCAGAGCGCCCGGCCTGCGGCTTTCGAACGCATGACGCCGAGATTATGGCGAAGCGCTTCAAGATCAATTTCTGCGGATATGGGACGCGGCATCTGCGCAGTTTCTCCCCGATTAGCTTGTCTGAAGAGCACGCAGCCGTTTTTCTGAAAAGTCCTGTCTGCGACTCAATGAAGGTCAAAGAGAGGCGCCGCGCGCAGAATTTGACATTTTCTCATCATCCGGGAATACATGCGTCGCCGGCCTGCAACGGAGTGTTGCGGAATCCGCATCTGTGTTTCTCCCTGCTCAAGGAAGTATATTTTGCGCACTGCATTGCAGTCGTCCTCTTTCACTTGGCTAAAATTGCAGTTTCCCAATGCGCCGTCTTCGCTCAAGCGCGGACGGCCGCCCAGTTTCAGGCATAAGGAGAACAGGTTGAAACGCGGCTTTTACACCATTATGGCGGCGCAGTTTCTGTCGTCTCTGGCAGATAACGCACTCCTCATCGCCGCCATTGCGCTCCTTGCGAGTCTGGGCGCCCCAGAATGGCAGACGCCGCTCCTCAAACTATTCTTCGTCGTGAGCTACGTCCTTCTGGCAGCCTGGGTGGGCATCTTTGCTGACTCGATGCCCAAGGGCCGAGTCATGTTCCTCACGAACTTTCTCAAAGCCGTCGGCTGTCTGCTGATGCTTTTCGGCGGCCATCCGCTGCTCGCCTACGCTATTGTCGGCATTGGCGCTGCCGCCTATTCCCCCGCCAAATACGGCATTCTCACGGAACTGCTTCCTGCCGAAAAACTGGTCATCGCCAATGGCTGGATTGAAGGGCTCACGGTCGGATCCATCATTCTCGGCGTCGTACTGGGCGGCGTGCTGATTAAGCCTGAAATCGCTTCCCCGATTCTTTCTCTGTTTCACCTCAATGCCATCGGCCTCACGTCGTTTGCCGAAGCGGCGATTTTTGCCATTACCTTCGTTTATGTAGCCGCCTCCATCGTCAATCTGGCGATCCCGGATACCGGAGCACGTTACCCCAAGCAGAAATTTGATCCGATTGATTCAATCCGCGGCTTCATGACAAGCTGCCGGCTGCTTTGGCACGACCGTCTTGGGCAAATCTCACTTTCCGTCACGACGCTTTTCTGGGGCGCAGGCGCAGTCCTGCAGTTCCTCGTTCTCAAGTGGTGCGATCATGCACTCGGCATGACCCTCTCGGAGGGCGCCGTCATGCAGGCCGTGGTCAGTCTCGGCATTGCCGTCGGCGCAGTGCTTGCGGCCGCCCGAGTGCCGCTCGTGAAGTCGCTCTCCGTGCTGCCGATGGGCATCATCATGGGAGCACTCGTCATGTGCATGGCCTTTTTTACTCGTGCCGACGCACCGGCGGGCGGCATCGAGATTTTCGGTCACAGTCTCTCATGGGCCGTCATCATTGCCAGCATCGGCATGATTGCAGTCGGCATCTGCGCGGGGTTCTTCGTCGTGCCGATGAATGCGCTTTTACAGCATCGCGGCCATGTACTGATGAGTGCCGGCCGTTCCATTGCCGTGCAGAACTTTAATGAGAACCTCTCCATTCTCACCATGCTGGGCGTCTATTCTCTGCTCATCAAATTTGACTTGTCCGTTCCCGCCACGATGCTCACTTTCGGCAGCTTCGTGATGGTTTCCATGGCGCTGGTGATTCTGAAGCATCATCGCAACCAGCGGGAATTCGACAGTACGCATCTGATCGGCGAAGAAAAGCGACATTAAGTTTTTGCTGCCCGACGGCAACAGCCTGTCAAAAACCCTCCCTGAAGCCCAAGGTTCTCAGGGGAATATTGGCGCTCCCGAATCAACAATCAGGAGCGCCGCTCCATTTATGCAGCTGGCTGAGCTTCAAAACGAACGCCAGACCCAGACACTTCACTTTCTCCGGATGTGCCTCGGGGTTTCACCACAATATGCACCCCTACGCGCTCGCGCACTGCTCGCACATGGCTGATGATGCCGATGAGCTTCCCAGTCTTTTGCTGGAGCATCTCTAAGGCATTCAAAGCTTTTTCGAGCGTATCGGGATCGAGCGTGCCGAAGCCTTCATCTAAAAAGAGCGTATCGACCTGCATACGGCTTGAACTCACGCGCGAAAGGGCAAGCGCCAAAGCAAGCGAAACCAAGAACGTCTCACCTCCCGACAAATTAAAGGAGGTGCGCTCGAGCCCCGCGAGTTCCAAGTCTCGGACTGCAAGATCGAGTTTTTGAGAACCGGCCGGAATCAGCTGATAACGGCTTTGCATACGCGAGAGAATCACATTGGCTTCATGCAGCAAAAGCGCAAAGGTGAGGCTCTGAGCAGCCAGACGGAAGGTTTTGCCGTCCGCACTGCCGATCAGCCCTGAAAGCTTTGCCCATTTGTCGGCTGAAGTGCGGGCGCTCTTAAGCTCAGCCTCAATCAGGGCGGCTTTCCGGCGAACAGCATCATCGGCTTCGAGCTGCTGGCGAAGGCTGCCGAGACGACGCTCTGCCTCACTGGCCCTCTCGTCGGTTTGGGCCAGTTCCGCGGCCGCTTCTGCCTCTTGAACGTCACGGTGAGGCGTTTGCAAAAGCGCTTCCAGGTCTCTTTGAGCCGTCGCTCGGTTCGACTCGGCCGCAGCATAGGCCTGACCGGCAGCCTCTGCGGTTTGTTCGAGCTCCTTAATTCGGGCGGGATCGCGTTCGGCCGCGAGCAGCGCGGCTTCATCGGCAAACGCTGCGTTTGCCAGAAGCTCGCTGAACCGCGCCTTGGCATCTTCCGTTTTCTGTGCAAACTCTTGCGCCGCCTTTTTTTCTGCCGATAGCGTTGCCTCGATCGTCTTCAGGTGTTGCGCCGCCTGGGCACTTGCCTGTGCGGCATTACGCTCTTTTTCGCGCGACGACCGCACTCGGTGAGCGAGCTCGCGGCGTTCAGCCTGTGCTGAACGCTGGCCAAACTTGTTTTCACGATCTTTGCGGACATCCTGAGCGGCCTGATGCGCCGCTTGCGCACGCTCACTCGCGGCAGCCTGCGCTTCATCAGCGCCGCGTTTCTGTGCAGCCGCTGCATTTGCTGCCGCTGAGGCCGCAGTTAACTTTTCTTGCGCTTTTTGAGCAGAGGCATCCGCAGCCGCATAACGCTGGCGGCGTGCCTCGGCCTCATTAAGGAAAGACTGCGGCTCGGCGAGCACCGCCTTTAAATCGGTGTCGGTAGCGAAACAATGTTTCGCGGCAAGCAGAAAAGCATCACGCCGTACCTGCAAACGCTCGCCGCTCTCGCGCTGCTGTGCCTGAAGCTGCTCGAGACTCTCCTGAGCGGCCCGAAGGCGAGCCGACACACGAACGTCTGCCGCCTGAGCTTCATGAAAGGCGTTCACTGCCTTGACCTCTTCTGCACGCACGAGCGCCAGCCCTTTATCCGCCGCTTCGGCATTTTTCGACCATGCTTCAATGGCGTCGAGCACCGCATTGAAGCCGGCAGCCCTTTGCGGCGTCAATGCCTCTGCAAAATCCTGCGGATAGGCACTGTGCAGTGCCGCAATACGCTGAGTGAGCACTTCGCGCATGCGTGATGCCTTGTCTCCAGGAGATATATCAGACAAAAGGGCCAACAGTTCGCCGCATTCGAGGAACCACTGCGCCGCCCATGCTCGACCGGTAAATCGGCGCATTTCAACGAGTTTGGCCTCAAGCGATCCATCTTGATAAACCGCAGCCTGAAGACGCTGCGCATCTTGAAGCCGCTGGGCAGCCGCTTCCATTACGGCTTGTGCTTTGACTGCAGCATCGTGAGCTTCATCCGCTTTCACTTTGTCAGCAGCGATTTTCTTTTCACCAAGCGCGGCGGCGGACTTTGCATTCAGACTATTTTTTTTGGCGTCGGCATAAGCCTCTGCTGCGGCCGCGGCCGCCGGCAGATGCTCCGCAAGCTCACGATCGCCCTGAAGCATCTCCAGCGCACCCAGTGCTCTGCGGCGCTCATCTTCTGCAGACTTCAGCGCTGCTGCGCACTTTTGCACCTCGGCATCCGCCCGCAAACTGCGCGCCTGGGCATCCGCAAGCGCCGCACTGCTCGCTTGGGCTTCTGCGTCCGCAATAGCCAGACATTTGTCCTTTTCTTCCATCTGCTCGAGCTCAGGAATCGTTTTCGCCTCATCCTCGGCAGCCTGCAATGCAGCCTGCCGTGCTGCGTCAGCGGCTGCCTGAGCCTGCGCTTGATGCGCCTGCGCCTGCACTTGAGCCGCCTCATATTGCGCTGCTTCCCGGCGATGCGCTTCAGCGGAGGCTGCGCAGTCGAGCATACGTCGGCGTTCCGCAAGAGGCTCCACAGCCGAGCGAGCGGCAGCGGCTTCACGCTTCAATGCTTGAGACGCCTGCGCCGCTTTTTCGGCCTGAACGAATGACTGCTCAGCGTCCTTCAGACGTACGCGGGCGGCTGTTGCCTGACGTATCCAGCGGAGATCCGCTTCGAGTTCACTGCGGCGAAGTCGAACATGCTTGGCTTCGTCTGCAGTCGTTTCGAGGGCGGTTTCCAAGGCCTTGCGGGCATCCTCAGCGAGCATTTCCGCCCCTTCAAGATGAACCAAAAGGCGCTTGACCTTATTGTTCTCATCGCGGCAGCGCTCAAACACCCATTGGCCAATTGTGCTGTAAAGCTTTGTGCCGGTGATTTTTTCAAGAATCGCCGCACGATCATCGACCTGGGCACGCAAAAGCTCCGTAAAAGCACCCTGAGCGAGAAGCGCGCTGCGCGTGAAGGTTTCATAGTCCATCCCGAGCACTTCAGGCACTTTTGCGTTCCAAGCGAGTTTCTGCTCTGCAACAATTTCCCCCGTTTCCGCACTGCCATCGGGCAAACGCACCAATTCCACTTGAGCATCACGCGGCTCGCCCGTGCGCTTAAGCCTAACGCTCCAGCGCGACCGCCAGAACTTTCCCATGGATTCGAAGACAACAGACGCTGAGCATTGTTTGCGGCCTTCGGTCAGAACCATACAGCCGCGATCGGTTTTCTTCGAGGTCGACGTTCTGGTCTCCATGCGTGGCGTTTTGCCAAAAAGCGCCAGTGTGACAGCATCCAAAATCGTCGTCTTTCCGCTTCCGGTGGGGCCGACAATCGCGAAGATGCCGCTTTCAACATAGTCGCGATTTGTGAAATCGATCTCATAGCGGCCGGCGAGCGAATTGATATTTTCAATTCTGAGTTTCAAGAGCCGCATGACCGGTCTCCTTTGCATCGATTTCGTTGTCTTGATGAGCGCCTCGGCCGGCCAGATCCGACACAATTTCTGCGCGGCGGGCGTCTGCCTCACGCATGAGCTCACGGCCGGCCTCCAGCGCTTCGGCAAAGAGGGGCTCCAACTCTTCCCGAACGATGTCGTCCGCGCCGCTTCTTTCTAAAACCGACCGGAAAACTTCTTCGGGCGTAATGTCATCGAGCCGCCTTTCGGGCATGTCCCAGCCTCTGAGACCTTCCGGAGTGCCGATGCGCACAGCAGCCAGATGCACGCCGGCATGTTCAGCCGATCGCTGAAGTGTTTGCACGACCGTGTTCGCATCCGTTGCCGCGCCCGTAAAAAACACCTCGACAACGGCGCCTGGCGCCTCACGGCCCACTTCCAGCAAACGCAGCTGAAGCGCTTCGAGCGTGCCGGAAATACGAGTGAGAATGCGCGGCTGCGGTACATGAATGGCATGCTTCTCAACGCCATGGTCCGTGATGACCACCTCCAGAATCTGCTGCTTGTCAGAAATCGCGCCAAAGTCGAGCATCAACGGCGAACCGCAGTACCACGCGGTGCCGTTTGACCCCGCCGCCGCCTGCGGGCGATGAATATGCCCCAGCGCGATGTACCGCCAGCCTTCGCCAAAAGCGGCCGCAGAAACATTGCGAAGTGACCCTACATATACCGAAGCATCTGCCTCATCGGACGAAGCTGAAACGCTTTCTGCCGCCCCGCCCACGGAACTGCCGGCTACGAAGAGGTGACCCATAGCGACCAACGGCACTTCAGGACCAACCCATTCAACGAGCTTTTGGTGCACGGCATCGTAATGAGCCCGCACCCCGTTCTCCCATGCGCGGCGGCGGTCCGTTTCGGAATCTGAAACCCCGGAGAGCCGCACATCCCCTTCGCGCAGATAGGGCACCGCCGCAATCCCCAGCATGGGGACTCCCGCGGCATCCCGGATGACAACCGCCTCCGTTTCCGGCGTATTCCCGGCAACAATCGTACGGATCGTGGAAAGCAAAACTTCAGGCGCCCGCAAAAAACGCAGGGAATCATGATTGCCTGCCGTTACTACAACCGCACGAAGCGCTGTCTGCGAAGCCTTCGTCAGAAAATCATAGTAAAGACGCTGAGCGTCCGAGGACGGCATCGTCGTATCAAAGATGTCGCCGGCGATGAGGAGTACATCCGGACGACGCTCGCTGATCTGACCGAGCAGCCACGTCAGAAACGAACGGAAATCTTCCGTTCGATCCACATCTGCAGTTTGCCGCCCCAGGTGCCAGTCTGAGGTATGAAAAATACGCACGGCTCGTCGTTTCTCGACAGGTGCATCTACGGATGAAGGCATGTATCAACTCTTGTGTAAGTACTGGGTTCATTCCATAAACGCATAGTACTCACATCCTGCGTCGCTGCCCGACTGAAATAAGCAGGCGCGGCTCCAGCCGGTGTTTTTGCTGAGTCAACATAAAAAAGGCGACATCTCTTTCGTATGCCGCCCCGTCTAATGATGCTTGAAGCCCCTCGTGCTGAATCAAGCTTGTTCGCCCAATCCAATGAGCCGTTCAGGATGCGTATAGACATTGGCTCGTCCGCGTCGGCAGAAAGCTGCAAGCGTAATCCCGGCCTTTTGAGCGACCTCGATGGCGAGTGCCGTCGGCGCCGATACTGCGAAGATGATTTCGACGCCCGTCATCGCGGCCTTCTGTACCATCTCGTAGGAGGCGCGGGAGCTGATCACCAGCGCCCCTTCGGTCCAGCCCTGCTTGGCACGCAGTCCCAGAAGTTTATCGAGCGCCACATGACGGCCGACATCTTCGGCGCCGCCCGCAAGCGATCCGTCGACATTCACCCAAGCGGCAGCGTGCGTCGCACCCGTGAGTCGGCCAAGCTCCTCGATCTCGTGGAGGTAGTTGAGCGCTCTTTCATAGTGCTGAAGGTCAAAAGTCTGTGTAAAGGGAACACGAGGCGTCGGACGAACCGCGCCCTCTAAAGACTCCACGCCGCAGATGCCGCAGCCCGTTCGCCCGGTCATCGAACGCCGGTACTCCTTAAGCTTCCAGAAGTTTTCCGAGGCGATCGTCAGTTCAATGTTCTTGCCGCCGCGGCAGCCCTCGGTCACTTCAATCCCGTAGATTTCAGAAAGATCGGCAACAATCCCTTCGGCCAGAGAGAAGCCGATGCCAAACTCTTCGAGCTGGGCGGGCGTTGCCATCATCACCGCATGCGAAATGCCGTTGTAGACCAGTGCAATAGGCACTTCCTCAGCAACGTAGTCCACATCCGAACCCGAGGTCGACTGAGCAATGCGCACGATTTCAACGCGGCGAGCGCTGGCGTTGAGCCCCGTATCACCGCCGACAATCATGCCGAAGGCGTTCAGAAAAGCAGCATTGTCTGTCGGAATCATTTTCGTCATCTCACATGAATCCTGTGAACGATGGTTGGAAGATGTCTTTGCTCAGCTCTAAGGGGGTTAATTTTGCCGCCCTGGAGCGCGGCCCACCTGGGTCGAATCGACAGGCTTCAGAATGGGTTTAGGCACTGTACCTTCCCGAACGGCGGCATCGTAAGCCTCTTCAAGACCAGTCAGCACAATCGCTTCAATATCGGCGCTGAAGGTCAGTTCATCGCCCATCGCGAAAAGCGTCGGCATGGCGCCGCCGCACTTCGAGCAGACATGCATACGGTGCATATCATCAGCTTCGTCGCTGATATAGGTCAGCTCTGAAACAACGTCGTTGCCGCAGCGAACACAGCGAATGCGTTCATAAAGCCACGAGGCGCCGCAGGTGCTGCAGAAGAGTTTCTTGACGTTGCCGCGAAGCGTCGTTTCAACGACCGCAGCGATATCGGGCTCCGATCCGCAGCAAAAGCAAGTATTGGTGCGGCTATAAGAGGGCTTTTGCTCTTCCGAGCGTTCAAGCAGTCCGGAAGCCTTTTCTGCAAAGCGCGTGAGATAGGCACGCAGCGTTTCGCCGAGGACGGGCAAAACGAAAATATCGAGGAGTGCCTCATCTGCATCGCCAGAATCCCAAAGCTTAACCACCGCTTCCAGATAACCGTGCGGATTTTCACTGGCCGTGCGAACAAGCGCTTCGGTACAGTAAGGCGCGAAGTCAAAATGCTGTGCTGCGCTGCCGAGTTTTTCGTCTAATTCGAGGCTCTTGAGCAGTACCGACCCGAGATGCTTGGCGCAGCGGCAGAAAGAATCTGCATTGATGCGCACAAAACCTGCACGCAGAAGCGGCGTGCCGTTGGGCTTGCTCGCTGCGATCGTTTCGTCGGCCGTGGGTTCGCGCTCGACCACGACATCCTCATCGTCGAGCTCGTTGCTGATCGCGGCCGCTTCCAGAATGAGCGGACCGAAAATGGCGAGGCGGCGTCGGACGTCTTCATCCTTAAAAGCGCGGTAGCGGTCAAGAGCGCGTTCGATCGACTTCGGGTTCATGGATTTCAATTCCTTCTTTTTTCTTCGGGGGTCTTTGCGCGTTACAGAACAATTTTTGTCATTGCGCAAGAGTATGCGGCTTCATGCCGAATAGAAACTTTTTGCAGGCATTTCCAGATCAGGATTTGATCCAACCCTGTTTGCAGGAAGGTTCTTTGCTGCCGCCGCAGACTTTTACGGACTCCGCAGCCGTCTCGAGAAGACTATGGAAAGCTTTTCAAGACGGCTCGGAATCAGTGGTCTATAAACAACTCGAAGCACTCTTCACTTCTCTCCCCCTCGAACCAGGGCCGAGGGGGAACTGGAATGCACTTTTGAGTTCTCATCAAGAGCGCGTTTACTCCGCTCTCTTTTCAATCGTCACGTTCTTGCCGGTGGTGAGCTCTTCGTTGGCCCAGTAACCCCAGTGGTAGAGGGCGTCCGATTCACTCACCTTGCCGTCGCCGAACATGATTCGGGCAGTGCCGCGGTAGGGCTGGAAAATACCCGCACCGAGATAGATGTGTGCAATGCCGACGATCACCGTGAGGCAGAAGAAGATATCGTGGAGCATACGGGCCCAGAGGAGGACCTCATCGCTGAACGCAACCTTCATGCCGCCGTTAGGGAGCAGGCCCGTATTGAGCCACAGCACCAAACCGGTAAGCGCCATGATGATGCAGAAGAACACCAATGCGCCGTCAGCCAGACGCTGCGCCGATTTGACATGGTGCTGCGGAGGCATATGGATTTTTGACGGTGCAAAGAGATAGAACGGAAAGAGCATCGCCCACTTGTAGTCGTCCTTGTCCCACTTGCCGAAAATATCTTCCTTAAAGAGGTGTGCAGCTCCCTTCGGGGATTTAAACACCGCATAGAGCGGAACAAGAATGAACGGGATCGCGAACACGCGGTGAAGCATGCGCATCCAATAGGTGAACTCTCCCCCCATAATCGAGCCGCCGAGCTCGGGCCAGAACACGAAGAGGCCCGTAACGGCAAGCAGGATGCAGGTGATCGCCGCGACGCCGTGCGTGACGCGCGTCAAGAGCGAATGGCGCTGAATGTAGCGAGTCATGATGTCTCCTTAATGGGCGTCTTTGCCGGATTGAACCTTTTTGAGCGCTTCGCGGGCTTCCCGCTCCGCGAGGGCGCGCTGTTCGGGCGTCCAATGTGCTTTCGCTTCCTCAAGGGTGACCTCCTTGCGGCGGTAGCCGAGATTGGCGAGGAACGAGACGGCCAAGGCACCGATGACGGCGGCCGTACCCACAGCGGTAACCGGCTTGATGATGTCAATGCCGTTGAGCACTGCTTTGGGCTTCGGATCCGTCGGCAGGCCATAGGCTTCATGACCGTAAGCGCAGACGTGAATCACGTGCAAGCCGCCGCATTCATTTTCACCATAGACCTCCGCCTTCGTGAAGCCCTTCTTCTTGAGGAACTCCACACGTTCGTGAGCCTTCTTGAGCATCTCTTCACGCGGCCCGAAGCGCAGCGCTTCAGGCTGGCAGGTCTTGACGCAGGCAGGAATGCCACCGTTGTCGAGACGATCAATGCAGAGCGTGCACTTGTCGATACGGCCGTCCATCGGGCGGAAACGCGGCACGTCGAACGGGCAGGCCGCCTGACAGAACGTGCAGCCGTTGCACTTATCGGTGTCGAGCTTCACTACGCCGCGCTCATCCTTGCTGAGCGCGCCGGACGAGCAGGCTTTCACGCAGCCCGCATCCGTGCAGTGGTAGCAGGAACGCCGACCAATGGACCAGTTCACCGGATGGAACTTGTCGCCCGAAGGCTTCTCATCAAAAGTCATGATGAGACGGGTGTCGCCGTTGAGATCCAGCGGGCCCTGATAGGTACCGTTGAAGTTCTTCTCATTGGCGTTGAGTTCAAGACTTGCCGGCAGCACATTCCACTGCTTGCACGCCACCTGGCAGCCGCGGCAGCCAGTGCAGTGCGAGGAGTCGAACAGCATAGCGACTTCTTTGTTATCAGCCATTTATTTGTCTCCTGGATTTATGGTCGCCGGTGCTTCAGGCAGCCTTCTCAATGTTGACAAGGAAGGCCTTGTATTCGGGAATGAAGCTCACCGGATCGCCCACATTCGGGGTCAGATCGTTGACGTTGTCGCCGGTGGCAAAGGAACCCGCCCACGAGAAGTGGTGCGGCATGCCGACCACGTGCGTGAGCTTGCCGTTGATCTGCATGGGCTGCATGCGAATCGTGACCATTGCCCGAACCTTGACCGAACCGCGGTTGTTCCACACACGGACCGTATCGCCGTTCTTGATGCCTTTTTCCTTAGCGAGTTCTTCGGAAAGTTCAATAAAGTTGCAGCTGATGAGCTCATTGAGCCAGGGAATCGATCGGGTCTGCGCACCGGTCTGCCACTGCTCGGTAACCGAGTAGGTCGTGCAGACATAGGGGTAGTCCTGCGTCGTGCCGCGGCGGTTGTCCTTGTCCTCCGTGAAAAGTGCACAGGGAGCCTGAACGCTGTCGTTGAGCAGATTCTTCGTCGGTGATTCAAACGGCTCATAGTGTTCGGGCATCGGACCGTCGGCCATGGCATAGGAGAAGAGCCGAGCGTTCTGCTCCCACGTCATGAAGAAGGCCTTATTGTCGGGCGGATTGGCAGTAACAAAGTCGCCCACGTCATACTGAAGCCACTTGTCGCCCTTCCATTCGACGAAAACCTTTTCCGGATTCCACGGACGGCCCTTCATATCGCAGGAAGCGCGGTTGTAGAGCACGCGGCGGTTGGCAGGCCACGCGAAGGACCAGCCCGAGAAGAGCCCCATGCCGGACGGATCTTCCTTAGAGCGGCGGGCCGTCGGCTGCTTCATCGGATCGAGCTTGTCGGCTTCGTTGTTGTAGTAGCCCGAGTAGATCCACATGCCGCAGGCAGTCGAACCGTCAGCCTGAAGCTGAGCGTAGCCCGGCAGGAGCTTGCCGTCCTGGACCGTGTAGCCGTTGATCGCCCAGCACACAGCGCGCAGGTCGTACTTGCCGTCGACCTTATAGTCCATGTTGGCTTTGAGGATCGGATCCGGATAGACGCCGCCTTCCTTCTGGTAGAGCGAACGGATGCGGTCAAAGAGTACCTCAATGATTTCAAAGTCAGACTTGGCTTCACCCGGCGGCAGCACGCCCTGCTGACGCCACTGCACCCAACGGCCGGAATTAGAGATCGAACCGATCTTTTCGTAAATCAGCGCAGCCGGGAGGAAGTACACCTCCGTCTGGATCTTGGCGGGATCCATGTCCGGGGCCTTCCAGAAGGTAGCGGTTTCCGTCGGGAACCAGTCAGCACAGACGAGCCAATCCAGATTAGCCATCGCATTGCGGGCAAACTTGGCATTCGGCGTTGAATGCGCAGGATTCATGCCCCAGGCAAAGTAGCCCTTAATGCGGCCGTCACGCATCATATGGAAAGTGCCCATCGTCGTCCAAGCGGAAGCCGGGAGACGCGGACCGATCTTCGGCAGCATTTCATAGCCGTAGTCGTTTTCCACTGTCGCGTTTTCGCCGAAGAACTCCTTGAGGAACGAAACCATGAACTTAGGCTTATTCGAGTAGTAGCCGTCGGCGTAGGTTTCTGCGTGGAGATAATCGGCAAGATGACGATGCTTCTTGGCAGTCGGCCACTTGAGGTAGCCCGGAAGATCGGGCACCGTGCAGGCAACGTCGGTCGCACCCTGCACGTTCGGTTCGCCGCGCATGGCGTTCAAGCCGCCGCCGGGAACACCGATGTTGCCGAGCAGAAGCTGGACGATCGACATCGCACGGCAGTTCTGACCGCCGTAAGTGTGCTGCGTCTGACCAAGCGCATAGAGGAGCGCACCGGCCTTGCCGGGCTTGCCCGTACCGGCGTACACCTGCCAGATCTTCATCATCACGTCCGGATCCATGCCCGTCACCTTGGCGACCATTTCGGGCGTGTAGCGGTCATAGTGGCGCTTCATGACGTTGAGCACGCAGAGCGGATTTTCAAGCGTCATATCGCGCTTGAGAATTTCCAATTCCGGCGGCACAAAGTTCGGCGTGCCGGGCTTTTTCACCCAGGCGTACTTGCCCGTCGGCGTCGTATCCCACTGTTCGAAGCGTTCAACATCGTAGCCCCACGACTCAGCCGAGTAGCTCTTTGATGCTTCATCGAAACCCGTAAAGAGTCCTGTCTTCGGATCAAAGTCATAGTCCTTCGTCAGAATGCAGGCCGCGTTCGTGTAGTTGAGAACGTACTCTTCCTGATAGAGCTTATTGTTGATGATGTAGCTGATAAGCCCGCCCCAGAAGGCGATGTCGGTGCCCGGACGGATGCGGCCGTAGATATCAGCGTTCTTGGCCGAACGAGTAAAGCGCGGATCGATCACGATCCAAGTGGCGCCCTTATCCTGAGCACGCTGAACCCAGCGTGAGGAAAGCGGATGGTTTTCAACGTTGTTCGAACCTGCCGTGAGAATCACATCTGCATTGGCAAAGTCGCACCAATGAGACGTCATTGAGCCGCGTCCAAACGACGGTCCAAGACCCGCAACCGTTGACGAGTGGCAAACACGCGTCTGGTTGTCAATCGCAATAGAGCCGAGCGTACGGCAGAACTTCTGCAGCAGCCAGCATTCTTCATTGTTGATCTGAGAACCGCCAAGAAACGCGAAGCCTTCAGTGCGATTAACGGTGTAGCCGTCTTCGGTCTGTACAAAGGTTTCATCGCGGGTCTTCTTGACGTGGCGAGCAATCCCGTCAAAAGCTTCATCCCAGCTGATGCGCTCCCACTCCTTGGAGCCAGGACGGCGCACCATCGGATAGAGGAAACGGTTAGGGTTGGGCTTGACCTTGCGGTCCGGCGTCACCACCTGACGCAGCCCCCACAGCGTTGCGCCTTTCGGGCACAAGCCGCCGAGATTGACCGGATGATCCGGGTCGCCCTCAATATTGATAAGTTCGCCATTGCGGTTTGACACGATCGTGCCGCAGCCGCCGGCACAGTAGCAGCAAATATTGAAATATTCCTGCACATTCGCGAGCTTATAGGGCTTTTTGGTGCTTGACGCAGCCATTGCTGCAGTACTGGCCAGACCAGCAGCGACCGGAGTCGTACCGAGAATCAGGCCGCGCTTGAGGAAGCTTCTGCGAGAAAGTTCCATTGAGTTCTCCTGGGGGGAGTTCGTTGTATGCCGGGTGCTGCCTCAAAAAAGAGCAGGCCGGAGGGTCTTTTATGAATGGGGATCGGAGTGGGTCACCCTCAGGGGTCAACCTGTTCCAAACCTCATTGAAGCGATTCTCCACAAGCCCGCACTCAAGAGCTATTAGCCTCTCGCAGAAGCATTTCGGTCGAATGGTTAATGTATACCGCGGCCTTTCTATCTACTCCTCAATATCTCTATATGGGTACATATGGGATTAATTTGGCAGTGCATTGCCCACTGGCAGAATGGGCGGGTGCTATTCCATATGTGAATAGCGAGACCAAGCCGCACCCGCATAACTGCTTTACCTAAATTGATTCAAATCAATAAATGTGTGTGGCGATGAAAACACAGTCTCTGATTCGAATTTTCGCTTTCGGCCCGTTTTCCTTGCCGCTTCAAGGTGGAGCAAGCTCAAGCCTGTTTTCCCTGAATGGAAGGCGAATCCGCAATTTGCTATTCTTTGATTAAATCAGGGTTTTCCCCTTCAGGAAAGAGCGTAGTCTATTCACAAAGATGGGCTCTACCGTTTCTGAATAACGCATAAATAAGACCGCTTCCCTACGCCTAAACCTTATGCTTCATTGCCTGATGTCCACTCGTCGCTCATTGCTTATTCGCTCAATGCTGTTGGCAACGGCTGCAGGCACCGCATCCGCTGCGGTTTTGCTGCCGCGCGAAGTGCGGGCCGACGCCACTGCCGACGCAGATTCAACGGGCTTTTGCCCTTTTTACTGCGATGTGGCCGTAGTGGGAGCTGGCGCAGCCGGTTTGACTGCTGCAGTGACCGCCGCTCAGACAGGCGCTCGAGTGCTGGTGCTCGAGAAGATGCGCATGGTGGGCGGCAACAGCATTCTCGCCGAAGATGCCCTAACCGCTGTGGACGACCAGCGCGGCAAGCAATGGTCTGATGATGCCAAGCGCGAGATCCTGGCCGAAAAACATGCCTTGCTTGCCGAGATGCGCCGCCGCGGCCGCACCATCAATGCCGAGCTTGACGAAGAACTTATCGACGATTCCCTCGCCGCCGTGCAGTGGCTTCAATCGATTGGCTGTGACCTTGAAACATCAGAGACACGTCCGGGCTCCCGCCACGTGCGTGAATACCGCGCTAAAGAAGGGCTTTCTCTCGGAAGCGAAGTGATCGGTGAGCTGCTGGCTCGGGCAGAGGTCGCGGGGGTTCCCGTCATCACCAACGCTCGAGTGGTGCAGCTCACCCAAGAACCGAGCATGCACATTGATCTCGAAGCGCTGACGATGTCCGGCCGCCGCGTCAAAGTGCATGCTAAAACGGTCATCCTTGCGACAGGCGGTTATGCGGGCAGTCTTGACGTTGTCCGCCGCAACTGTCCGAACTGTCCGCAGCTGCTCACCACCAATGTTGCCGGCGCTACAGGCGACGGTATTTGGCTTGCTGAAAATCTCGGCGCAGCGATCGTCGACCGTGACGCCGTCATGCTTCATCCCACAACGCATGCGCTTACCGGCACGCTTATTTCCAAACCGCTGCGCAAGGCCGGTGCAATTCTAGTCAACAGCAAGGGCAAGCGCTTTACCAATGAACTCGACGTTCCTGAAAATGTCGCGCGCGCCGTTCTAGCTCAGCCTGGCGGCTGGGCATGGCTGATTGGCGATTCTTCTCATTTTGACAGCGTTCTTTTTGAACGTCTCACGGCAACGGCCAGCATTACCCGCGAATACTCCATTGCCCGTTTGGCCGATTCCTTAAATATTGACCTCTCCGATTTGGGCGAAACACTGGAATACTGCCGCATTACCGGCGCTACCAGCGGCCCGTTTGCCCGCCCGCTTCCGGCCACTAAATTCGTTACGCCGCCCTATTTTGCTATTCGCATCCGCCCGGCCATTCATGGGTCTTTGGGCGGCATTCGTGTGGATGCAAATGCACATGTCCTTGACCGCCAGGGGCGAGTCATTCCAAAGATTTTCGCTGCGGGCGACACTGTCGGCGGTATTTACGGCCGCGTTCGCTTTGTCAATTTTGGTCTTATCGGCGCCATCGTTTTCGGCCGTCTCGCCGGCAAAAATGCAGCGGCAGAAGCACTTGCGCCATCCCAAACTGCTCCGACCGTTCAACGCGCCGAGACACCGGCCCAGACGTCCCATCAGCAGGCATCGGCCGATCCGCAGCTTGACGCCAACAATACGGAAACAGAAACCAACGGCGGGTGACCCCACCTGCACGATCTGCAATGCAGCCCGAGCGCTCCCATATTGCGGTGTCGAACATCTCCTGACTGCAAACAGAACGGCTCAATGAAATAATCCATGCAGCATATTCCGGCGCTCCGCAGCGAGCGCCGCCGCATAGGAATTCATTCATGTCCACCACACCCAATAACGACGCTCCCACCTCTGAAGCCTTGGCAGCGAAGTCGCAGCAATCCGGCATCAGCGGCCGAATGCTCGCCATTTTCTACCTCATCGCCATCGTTCTCGGTATTGTGAACGGCATCTGGGGATCGTCGGCGACGCAGTCCTTTGCAGACTTCATCGCCACGATGTTTATCCGGCTTTTCAAGTTCGTTGCGATTCCGATCATTGCCGTATCCATCATCTCAACCCTCTCATCCATCTCTAAATCGCGCAGTTCAGGCCGCATCTTCCGGCACACGATCTTTTACACGCTCTTCACGACGATTTTGGCGGCAACGCTCGCCGCTCTGCTCTACGAAGTCTTTTCACCGGAAAACGTCTCCGCATCGATTTCCGGTGCTGCCGCAGCACCGCTTTCGAGCGTTGCTAATGCAGGCGGCGCGGGTTATCTGAAGTACATCGAATCGGTGATTCCGGACAACATCCTGGCACCGTTCCTCTCCGCGAATGTCCTCTCGGTGCTCCTCATTTCTGCTGCTGTCGGCATTGCGCTTGCCCAAATGAAGCCCTCCAAGGCACAGGAAACCTTGGTCAGTCTTTTCGCCGGCCTGCAGGAAGTCCTCTTTCGCATTGTGAGCTGGATCATCAAGGTACTGCCGATCGGCATATTCGGATTTTTCTCCGTGCTGGCTGCTGACCTTGCATCCGGCGTAGAGCTTGGCGGACTTGGCGTTTACTTTGCTGCCGTTCTCACGGCGAATTTTGTGCAGATGCTGGTGATTCTCCCGCTCGTGCTGCTGGCTCGCGGCCTCAATCCGCTCAAAGTCGCTAAAGCCATGCTGCCGGCCCTCACCGTTGCCTTCTTCTCAAAGTCTTCGGCCGGAACGCTTCCCGTCACCATGGCCTCGGCAGAAAATCGCCTTGGCGTGCGCCGCCCCGTCTCTCGATTTGTGCTCCCGATCTGTACAACAATCAATATGAATGGCTGCGCAGCCTTTATTTTGCTGACGGTCGTTTATCTCATGCAGAATGCGGGCGCTGACATCACGCTTGGCACACTCATCGTCTGGATTCTCATCTCCACGCTGGCCGCCGTCGGCAATGCCGGCGTGCCCATGGGGTGCTTTTTTCTCTCAGCCTCGCTCCTTGCGGGCATGAATGTGCCGATTCTGCTTATGGGCGTGATTCTGCCCTTCTACGCAGTGGTCGACGCCATTGAAACTGCTCTCAACGTGTGGTCCGACAGCTGTGTTGCCGCCATGGTTGATCATGACTTGAAGGACGAAACGTTTGATGCGTGAGTCTTTATGAGGAATGCGCGGCCCGTCTTCATGCTGTTTGGGCGCTTTGCGTGAGGAGCATTGCGCCCAAAGAGCGAACTGATGCGGCCGCGGCTTCCATCTTTAGAGTCTCATTGCGAAAGCTGCGGCAATCGTGAGCACTGCGCCGACACCGATGGTGAAAACAATGCCGACCGCAATGCGGCGGACCACTTCGTCTACCTTGATTGGTTCAAGCGGCAGCACAGATTCTTCTGCCGGCATCGCGCTTGGAGCATCTGTTATGAATTCACTCACAAACATCATGTCATCCTCCAGACGTCATCTCGGCCGCCCCGCTGACTAAAGTCGAAGATCAGCCGATAAACCCTCTTTTCCAGAGTGATGGCAAGCAAAAACAGTGCCGAAAAAGCAACCCCTCAATCGTCAATAGAGAGTGAAAAAACAAAAACCGCAAATACATGCCTGTGCGAACCGCACCGCTGCAGTGCGGTTCGCACCAGTCACGCACATCAATAAGACATGATTTGACCGTCAGATCGTTTTTCCGTCGCGCCGCAAAGCGTGCCGTCGGGCGCCCGAAGAATCATCTGTCCGCGTCCCATCGCTGTGAGATCTGCTTTTACGGTAACTTCATGCCCGCGGCGAATGAGCTTAAGCACTTCAGCGGGCGGTACATCGGCTTCGATATCGATCTTTTTGCCGCCAATCCACTGCCAACGCGGGGAATCCAGTGCCTGCTGCGGATTAAGATGCCAATCAATCAGATTTTCCACAACCTGCACATGAGCCTGAGGCTGCATGAAGCCGCCCATGATGCCAAATGGTCCGACGGCTTTGCCCTCTTTGGAGAGGAAACCCGGAATGATCGTGTGATACGGACGTTTGCCTCCCTCAAGACAATTGGCGTGGGCCGGATCAAAACGGAAGTTTTCCATACGATCGTTCATCGAAATGCCGGTTCCCGGAATGACAATGCCTGAGCCGAAACCACGATAGTTGCTCTGAATGAAGGAAACCATCATGCCGTCGCGATCGGCCGTACAGAAATAAACCGTGGAACTGCCGCGCGGGTCGCCGGCTTTAGGCAGCAAAGCCTGCTCACCGATTAAAGCGCGGCGCTTTGCGGCATACGCGTCCGAAAGCAGTTCGTCGGTCGTCACGCGCATGGCAGAAGGTTCTGTGACATGCTCAGCCGTATCGCTCATTGCGAGCTTCATCGCTTCAATCTGCTGGTGCATCGTCTCTGCTGTAAGCGGCGCGCCGAGCTGCATGCCCGAGAGCGTCTTTAAAGCCATCAGCACAGTAATGCCGTGACCATTGGGCGGCATCTCCCAAACATCGTAGCCCCGGTAGTTGACACTCAAAGGCTCCACCCACTCCGGCCGCCATGCTGCCAAGTCGTCTGCAGTCAGTAAGCCCCCGTTAGCAGCAAAAAATGCGGCGATCTTCTCGGCTATCTCACCGCGGTAAAAAGCCTCGCCCTTCGTTTCTGCGATGCGTTTCAGCGTCGCAGCAATATCAGGAGAACGGAAGCTTTCACCGGGTTCTGGTGCTCGGTTTTGCGGCGCAAAGTGCGTAAACCATGGCTCAAACTGCGCATCGCTGCGCATTCCCGAGTAGAGTTTGACGGCACGCCCCCAAAGATCGGCTACCGTCGGCGAAACGGGGAACCCGTTTTCTGCATATTCAATGGCAGGAGCGAGCACATCAGCAAACTTCAGCTGACCGAAACGTTCATGCACAGCAGCCCAAGCACCAACGGCTCCCGGGACATCTGAAGCAAGAACGCCGTATGCCGGAATCTTTTCACATCCTTTGGCTCGGAGAGCCTCAATCGAAGCTGCTTTAGGTGAAGGACCCGAACCATTGAGACCATAAAGCTTGCCGTCCTTCCATACCATCACGAAGGCGTCGGACCCCAAACCGTTGCCGGTAGGCTCCGCGAGCGGCATGACCGCAGCCATCGCCACCGCGGCGTCGACGGCGTTCCCGCCCTTCAAAAGCACCTGCAGACCAACCGACGCAGCCGTAGGATTCCCCGCACAAGTCATGCCGTTTCGGGCATAGACCACCGTGCGGCGGGATGGATGAGGATAATCAAGAGGATCAAAAGGTATGGCCTGCATGGCATTCACTCGGGATAAAAACCAGAAAACACAATGAAAAACCCGAAAGCAAAGACGCAGCCTTATGCTTTCGGGCCTCAGCAGTACTCCATATTAAGGAGTCTCTAAAGCGGCAGAAAGTCTGCCGCTCATATACTTCCGATCAAATGACGCCTTTTGTGCGAAGCGCACGCATCACATCAGCCACGTACTTCATCTCTGCCGGACGAACGTATGAAATGCGGCACCATGTCGTAGCCGGCGGGAAGGGACGGCCGACCATGATGTGCTCGGCCTTCATTGCATCGGCAAAAACTTTCAGAGGCTTTTTGAGATTGAAGAAAACGAAGTTGGTCTGACTCGGCAAGTATTCGAGCTGAAGTTCCTTGAGCACCTCTTCCATGATGCGGCGGCTCTCAAGCGTTTCTTCGAGCGACTGTTTGAGAAACGCCTTATCGTTCACTTCAGCCAAAGCCGCTTCAATGGCCGGCGTATTCTGGAAGAAATCGTAAGCAATGTGGTCATGCACCTTCTTCACACGCTCGGGCGCTGCATAGGCAAAGCCGAGACGGAGGCCCGCCATCGCAAAAATCTTGGAGAAGGTTTTCAGCACAATGACGTTGTCGAGACCTTCGCGAACAAGTTCGGCAGCTGAGCGGTAAGACTTATCCTCCACAAATTCGGCATAGGCCTCGTCAAGGATGAAAACGGTATTGGCGGGCTTGCCGCGAATCCAGTCAAAAAGTGCGTTGGTATCCGCAATCGTGGAGGTCGGATTGTTCGGATTCACGAAGTAGACAATAGCTATTCCCTTCTTTGCCGCTTCAGCGGCCGCGGCCTTCATCGCAGGAATATCCATCGACCAATTCGGTCCCATCTTGACCTTGATGACGGGAATATTGTTGCGCACAGCAGCCATTTGGCCGTCGCTGTAGGTCAGTTCTGCCGTTACAAGACTGGCCCCCGGACCATTATGAGCTTCAACCGAAGCACGGATGGCTTCAGCGGACCCCTGCGACAGCACGATTTCTTCGGGCTTGCCGCCTATCAGCTGTGCACAGGCCTTGCGAAGCACTTCGCAACGCACAAAGGGATATCGATTGGCGACCGCAGCCGAATCTGCCACGGCTTTGCGAGCCGCGGCGGAAAGTCCCAACGGATTTTCGTTGTAGCAGGCGATGATGGGATTGTCTGCTGTGGGCTTCTCAAAGACCGGCGCCGGCGCCGCATCGACACGGCCAGCCGTCAGCAGAGAAGCAGAGAAAGCACCGCCCAGAGCGGCAGTAAGCATGCGGCGTCGTTGAATAGCCATGATCTTTTCCTTACGCATAGGACATTGCACCGGTCGACCAGCCGGAAAGCAGCTGGCTCGAGCTGTATGCAGTTGATTATTGAACAAGCAAGCAGCATGCCCGCGATGAGGAAAAGATCTTGACAGACAACTTTTGAAAGCTTGTTGTTGCTTCGCAGGCAGACTGAGGAGCTTGTCTTAAGGCCTATATTCAATCGCTTAGGAACATCTTCCGATGGTGTTTTCACCCAGAATGATGATGGATCACCGTTCAAGTATCCATTCCGTCATGGCGGCTATATCGCGTCGGCGAACAAATCTCTCTCCGCCTTGAAGCAAAATCATTCCGGACTTTGAAGCCGCTGCGAGCAGTCGATCAAGACTGGCTCGTGAAACATAAATCACCCGCTCGAGTGCAGCGCGTGTGATTGGATAGGGCATTCTCAAATATTCTGCAGAGCTCTCCAGCGGATGAGCGCCGCTTCGCAGAAGCGCCGCAGCATAAAAAAGCTGCAGCCGCTCTTCAAGAGGAAGAGAAAAAAGTGCCTCCATGCCTATCAATTCAGATTTGGCAGCAATCTCACAGTACGCAGAAAATTCCAAAAGAAACTGCGAATTCGTTTTCACAGCAACCAAAACCAGCTGTCGATTGACGACGGTCGCTTTTGCACGCTTTTCACACGTCACAAGCCGCGGAGCCTGCACTCCAGTGAAAAGATTTAAAAATCCCATCATGGAACCTTCGGCATAAAGATTCATAGCCAGAGGCTTAGAGAGACGACGATTAATAACCGCTTGACTCAAGAGCCCCGAGTGCACTACCCGAATTTCAGAGTACGGTTCCTCTTCGCGTTGAACGATTTGCCGCGGCGCATAAAGTTCGATCTCAGAACGAAGTGCTTCCACACCGAGCCGCAGTGATGCTGGTGCGGCCGGTACAAACCAAGGACAAACCGGCAGCAAGTTAAGGGAAGACATAACAACGGAAAATCTGAGATATGTATTCACAAAAAAGTGCTTTGGTGACCTTGCTCAGCAAAGCGTGGGGTCATCACCTCACAATAACTGCAAAAGCGGCTGATTGGAAACGATCCAACCAACCGCTTGTCCATAAAGACTGCTAAGGGGCGCCGGAGCACGCCTTATTGATTTATTTGCGCGTCTTCACGAAATGCTCAACAGCGAGTTTTCCGCCGTTAATGGCCCACGATGAAGCTGTGCCTTCAGCAATGTGCATATCGTATGAGTCGGAATAAAGTCCCCCTGCATCCTGACCAATGGCATAGATGCCTGGGATCGGCTCACCATCCGCATTGAGCGGCTGAAAGTTCTCATTAACACTTGCACCGCCCGTCGTGGCATACATACGAAGACTGCCTTTAATGGCGTAGAAAGGTCCTGTCTTGACTTCACGCAGCCACTGCGCATCTTTATAAAAGTCCTCGTCCTTTCCGAGTTTTACCAGTTCGTTCATGCGCGAAGCTGTAGCCGTGAGGCGTTGAGGATCCATGCCAGTCTTCGCAGCAAGCTCTTCGAGCGTAGCTGCCTTAAAACAGAACCCGTCTTTTTCGCCCCGAGCGAAAAGCTCATCAAAATTCGAGAATTTCGTTCCTGGAGTCACCATGCCGAAATAGCCGCGCACCAGTCCCTCATTAATCATCTCTTCCCGAGTGGCATTGTCAAAAACCGCAAAGCCTTCTCCTCCGACTTCTTCATAAGCATTGGAGATGTATTCCAGCGGAAGCGTTTCAGCAGCAACTCGATCTCCGCGCAATGATGTTTTGAGGTACGGCTGGAAGAGCGCTGCAAGCAATCGTACATAATGAGCATTGGTCACTCCGTCCTTGCCGAACTGCAAATCTGTCGGAACATCTTTGAGCCACAGACCAGCCTGCATGCATACATTCATGTTGACGAGCTTTGCACCAGCGCTCTCGAGCATCTTGACGCCGTCGCCGGTGCGTCCTGGTGATCCGGCACTTTCATAGCCGGCGTAAGGCAAATATTTCTGCACCATTTCCTTATTGCCGGAAAACCCGCCGGTGGCAATGATCGTTGCGGAGGCATTAATCGTCAGTGTGCTTCCGTCAGCTGTACGTGCACGAACGCCTTTAATGATGCCGTTATCGATAATGAGCTCAGTTGCGGGGGTTGAAGTCAGTATTTGCCCGCCTTTTTCCTTAATCTGCTTCGTGAATTCTTGAATCAGTACAGTGCCATGGCCGCCTTTATACATGTGCCAAGTACGCGTACCATCAATAAAAGCCGTCTTCACCGCTTCGAAGTGGATATTGTGATCGGCAAGCCAATCCATCGTTGGGCCGGTCTGTTTCAGCCAGTGGTTGAGTGCCTTGGCATTAATCCCAAACTCCCGGAGACTAGCTCCGGGAGGTCCTGATCTGACGCAAAGTCGGCCTATTTATTCTTCCTAATCCATTGTTTTTATTTAATAAAAAC